>CAYVQJ010000044.1:0-7747 GCA_964454165.1 uncultured Myxococcales bacterium
AGCACTTCCGCCGCGATCGACTCGGCGCAGTCCGCGGGCGAGAGACTCGCGCCAGAGACCTGGCGAGCGAGGCGCACCGCGAGGTCCCACTTCGCGTACACCTCGGGCGTGCAGTAGACCGCGAACTGCTTCACGCGGCGCGGCTCGTCGAGGCCGCCGCCCTCGATCGAGTCGGGCACGACGCGGCGCACCTCCTTCGCCAGCGCAGATGCGGTGACGCGCTGTGCGAAGGGGATCCAGTCCTCGAGCCGGCCCGCGCGACCCGTGCGCGCGAGCAGGCGCACCTTCGCCCAGGAGAGCGCACCGGTGCGCAGAGCGACCTCGAGCGCGGGCAAACGCTCCAGCCGCTCTCCGACGTGTGCCAGGTCCTGAAGCGTGCGCGCCGAGAGCCCGGCGCGCTCCGCCGCGTAGTCGGAGAGCCGCGCGTACCCGAGCGGCTCCCACGCCCGCGTCTCGACGAGCCGCGCCGCGACCCGCGCCAGCGCCGCCCGCAGCGGCCCCGACGAGCGGGCGGTCCGCACCAGCCGCAGCTCGAGCTCGAACAGCGCGCACTCGTCGGTCGCGGGCGCCCTTGACACCAGTGAGTGTAGACGAACATAAGACGAAACGTCAAGCAGGCGCCGATGTTGAGCTACGTTCACGATCATGGGGGTCGCGGCGGCCGCGTGTCTGCTCTCGGGCGCGATCGCCTCGCTCGCCTTCCCGCCGCAGAACGCGGCCTGGCTCGCGTGGCTCGCGCTCGTGCCGTGGCTCGCACTGCTTCATCGCGCGTCGATCGCGCAAGGCCTGGTGAGGAGCGCGGCGTTCGCGCTGGGGATGTGTCTCCCGCTCGGCGCCTGGATCCCGGCCACCGCGAGCGACGGCTTCGGCGCGGAGACGCTCGGGGCGTACGGCCTATGGCTCGCGACGTCGGCGTCGTTCGCGCCCGCGATCATGCTCCTCGGCGTGATGCTCCGATCGCTCCCTCCCGGCAGCCCGGCGTTCGCGCTTGCAGCGGGGGCGGGCTTCGGGCTCGTCGAGCTCTCCTTCGGACGGATCTGGCCGACGATCCCGTACGTGACACTGGGCGCGAGCCAGATCGAGACACCCCTTGCTGCGCTCGGGGCGTGGATCGGGGTTCACGGCGTGAGCGCCGTCGTCGTGGCCATCAATGCGCTCGGAGCGCAGGCCGTGATGCTGCGCCAGGTCCGTCCCGCGATCGCCGCCGGGGTTCTCGGCGCGGTTGCGTTCTGTGTAGGGGCGATTGCGGTCCCCACCGAGGACCGATCCGCTTCGGAGCTTCGCGTCGCGCTGGTGCAGCCCGCGGTTCCGCTCGCGGGTCCTCCCGACAGCCGCTTCCAGCACGACAACCTCGAGGCGCTCGTCGAGCTGACGCGGGCGCTGCCCGCGGTCGACCTGATCCTGTGGCCGGAGAACGCACTCACCGCGACTCTGGACGGCAGACCCGATCTCACGCAGGGGGTGGCGCGGCTCTCCGACGAGCTCGGCACGCCGATCTGGCTGGGAGCACATCGCGGAGTCGGCGACGGCCGCGCGAACTCGATCGCCCGTTTCACTCCCGGCGGAACGCCGGAGATCGTGCATGACAAGGTCCGGCTGTTGCCCCTGGCCGAGTGGGTCCCGGGCTGGCTCCCGCTCGCTGCGCGGGTGAGGCTCGGGCGCTTCGTCCCGCCGATCCCGTTCACTTCGGGCGGGCGGTCGAGCGTTCGACTGACGCCACCGGTGACGTCCTATCTGTGCTTCGAGTCCGCCTTCAGCGGAGAGCCGGCGGACCCGGCGGCCGGTCTGCTGGTGAACCTGGTGAACGACGGCTGGTACGACCGCAGCCCGGCGGCGGAGCATCTGTTCCTGCTCTCGCGCTGGCGCGCGATCGAGTCGGGCGCCCCGATGATCCGCGCAGCCACGACCGGGATCAGCGCGCTGGTGCGCCCCGATGGCTCGATCGCCGCGGCGCTACCTCTTCGCGAGCGCGCCGTGCTCGTGGAGACCGTCGCGTTCCGCGAAGTGTCTACGCCCTTCGAGCGGCTCGGCTACGCCCCGCTCTACGCGGTCGCGGCGCTGGCGTTCTCCCCGCTGCTCACTCGAAGCCGGGCGGCAGCGCTTCGAGGGTTCCGCCGATCGCCGCGTAGAACTGCTGGGGCGGCGCTCCCTCCGGAGTAGCGACCTCGTCGGCCGCGACCATCTGCATCCAGCCCTGAGCGGTCTGACCCATGGGCACGAGGTCGACGGAGAGCTCGAGGTCGTAGCGGACCGCCTGAAGCGCACCGACGCGTTTCGCCAGCACGGCTGCCTGCAGCGTGAGTGTCCCGGACCCGTCGGGGTGCACCGCGAGGCTTCCCGTCGCCGTCTCCGCCAGAGAGAAGTCGAGAGGCGGCAGACCTTCCCCGGTCGCGGTCCCCAGCTCGAGTCCTCCCGACGGGAGCGTGAACGGGATGGCGTCGCCGCTGCGCGAGCCGAACGAGAGGTGCATGCGCGCATTCGCCGGGAAGGCGTAGAAGCGCTGCCCCTCGGGTCCCGTCTGCTGGATGAAAGAGAACGGGTCCAGCCGGAGATCCGTCTGGAAGGCGACCGCGTTGCCCGCGAGCAGAAGCGTCAGCGCGAACAGGGCTCGTCTCATCTCACCCTCCGATCGTCGAGAGAACTATCTCAGGCCTGGGTCTTGCGCAACGACTGACTTCGTGCAATCCGGTTTGAGACATACAGCCATCCTGGGGGTGAGGCGATGGCACGTGTATGGCTCGTGGTCGCGCTGGCGACCGCCACGGGAAGCCTGTCCGCGCTTGCGCAGGATCTGGACGGTGGGGTAAACGAGGTCCGCGGAACCGCCAGCTACCGGATCCCGATCGTGGTGCCGCCCGGCCCTGCGGGTCACACGCCCGAGGTGGCTCTCGTCTACTCGAGCGAGCGCGCGACCGGCGGCGCCGGCTGGATGGGCGTGGGCTGGCAGGTCACCGGGCTCTCGGCGATCGAGCGCGACCGCAAGTTCGGCGTGCCCTACGACTACGCCACCACCTGCGGCAGCGCTCCCTGCTACCGCGACGACTTCGTGCTCGACGGGACGGACCTGGTCTGCGCGGACAGCACGTGCACCGGCGGCGTGTACAAGAGCCAGGTCGACGACGGGCGGCAGATCACCTACCTCGGCGCGAGCCAGGGCTGGCGAATCCGGGACCGAGAGGGGCGGACGCTGCTCTATGGCTCGACCTCCGCGACGCGGGTTGCCAATCCGCTGAACAACAACCAGGTTTTCAGCTGGCTCCTGGACAGCGTGACCGACGCGAGCGGCAACTGGATCCAGTACGCCTACACCGGCGTCGGCAACGTGACGTACCTGAACGCGATCTCCTGGGCGCAGTCCGGCGCGAGCGCGAACCGCTTCGTGAATTTCCTGCGTGTCTCCCGGACCGATGTCGCGCTCGACTACACCGCTGGCTTCCGGCAGCAGATCGACCAGCGGCTGGACAAGGTCGAGGTGCGGGTCGACAGCCCCAACGGCCCCCTCGTGACCCGCTACCAGCTCGCCTACGTGCAGAGCCCCGACTCGGGTCGCACACTCCTGGCGAGCGTCCAGCGCCTCGGCTCCAACGGCACGACCGCGCTCCCGCCCCACGAGTTCAGCTACTCCACGAGCAGCCACACCCTTGCGGACCTGCGTCCGCAGAATCCCTACAACGAGTGGTTCGGGAACTACGCCGAGGGTGGGAAGCCGGTTCAGGCAGGCCTCGAGTGGCGTCACAAGGGTTCGGTGGATGTCAACGGCGATGCGCTTCTGGACTACGTCAACCTCGACCAGAGCGGCGACCAGAATCCCAATCTCGTCGACGGACGGACGTACTGGGTCAGGAACCAGGGTCGCAGAAGTTCCATTCCGTACCAGGCGCCCAACCAGGCCTACCTCCACTCGTACGAGGAGCTGAGCACGTTCGGCGAGTACCTGCTGACGAGCTGGAGCGTGCCGTCGCTCTGCCCGTATCCCCAATCGGGGATGCAGTGTTCCGGCGTCGGCAACCAGTTCGCCGATCTCACCGGGGACGGGTACGCGGACGTCCTTAGTTCTCCCGACGCAGCGCCCTGCAACTGGACGCTACGTACGGGCTCTGCCAGCGGTCAACTGGGGGGAGGCATCCCGTGGCTGTCCGTGCCGGCGCATCCCGGCGTCGATTCCCAGTCCGGCACCGGGGGGATGGTGGGGCTGTGCAGCGCGTCCTTCGCCCAGGGCATTGCGCTCGCACCCGACCAGCTCGTGTCTCTGGTCGACTTCAATGGAGACCGGCTCCCGGATCGCGTGTTTTCGAACACCGCAGGGGCGGGAAACTGGCACGTCGCACTCAACCTCGGCGTGAACAGCGCGGGCACGAGCTTGAGCTTCGGGGCGCAGCGGCTCTGGCCCGAGGTCTCGGGGAAGGACATCGAAGAGCTCTACGAAGCCACCGCTCACTTGCTCGACATCAATGGCGACGGCCTCGTCGATCGCGTGTTCCGGAGCAACGGGTGTGGCACTTGCGCGTGGCAGGTCGAGTACAACTACGGGGCGGGGTTCGATACGCCGGAGTCGCTGGCGACCGAATTCTCGAGCGCCTACAACCCCACCTATTTCCATGATCAGCGAGTGCTACGCGATGTCGGGCTCCCTGGCTTCTACGTCGACATCGTCGACCTGAATGGCGACGGCCTGCCCGATCGCTTCGGGATTCCCAAGTACGTGCCCGGTTACTCGGGCAACGGGCCCTACGCGGGCAAGCCGCTCGTCTGGTTCGGCACCGGGACCGGCTTCAAGTCGACCGCGATCGAATGGGCGCCCGCCAACCTTGGCAATGTCGTGCGCAACGACACGTCGTCGTACGATCAGCGCGCGCTCGAGCTGCGCGACTACGACGGTGACGGTCTCGTAGATCGCGCCTACATCAACCTCCGGCCGTTTGATGGGACCGTGAGCCTCAACGCCGGCCCGTATCCGGACCTGCTCGACGCTGCGTCGAGCCCGCTCGGCGCGGTGGTGGAGTTCGACTACGACGCGGCGGCGCAGGAGCCGAACGCGGCGGGGACGAGCGCGAACAGCATCCCGTTCCCGCGCTGGATCGTGAAGAAGGTCACGCGCTCGGACGGTCGCGTCGCGACGCCGCAGATCGTCGACGAGCTCCTGTATCGCAACGCCGGCTACGACCGCGCGGAGCGCGAGTTCCGCGGGTTCGGCGAGGTCACGCGCACCGCGCGCCTCGGACCGGGCGGTCCGATCGAGAGCGAGGTCGTGACGACCTACCAGACCGATCGCACCTGCGCGGAGCAGCTCGCGGGCGCCACGGTGAAGTCCGGCGCGAGCACCTACCTGCAGGAGAGCCACACGTACCTGCCGTTCACGCCGCAGCCGGCGGGCGTGGCCGCGGCCAGGCAGTGGACCGCGTGCCTGCCGGAGTGGAGCAGCTACGTCTCGGTCGAGGCAGGGAGCGGACCCGCGAAGACGCAGAAGGTCAAGCGCGAGTATGGCGCGACCCCGGCCACGACCTTCTACAACGTGGCGGTGCTGCGCGAGTACGGCGAGTGGAACGCGAGCACGGGCCAGGACGTGCCCGGCGACGAGCGCTTCACGACCTACACCTACGCGGGCGCGGTCGACGCGAGCTACCACGTGGTCGCGCGGCCGAGGCTCGTCGAGGTTCGGGACGGCGTCGGCGTGCTCGCCTCGAAGACGCAGCTCTTCTACGACGGCCGCTCGGATGCCAACGCCACGAAGGGGCTCGTCACCGCCGTGGATGGCGAGCTCGACGCGCCTGCGCCCGCGCACTGGGTGCGCGTGCAGACGCTCGGCTACGACAGCTACGGCAACGTGACGTCGCGCAATGGCGCCGCGACGCCGTACGACGCCAACGGCTTCCAGCAAGCCACCGCCTTCGATACGACGTATCGCACCTTCCCGATCTCGACGACCGCCGGTCCCGACACGCCGACGCCGCTCACCACGACGATCAGCTACACCGGCTGCCTCGACGCCATGGCACCGCCGCCCGGCCTCGGGCTGCCGTGCGCGATCACGAATCCGCAGGGCGGGATGAGCTACCTCCGCTACGACGCGCTCGCGCGCCTGGACAAGCGCCTGAACGCGTCCGGTCTGACCGAGGTGCTCGCCTACACGCTGCCCGATCCCAACGGGCCGGCGGAGACACAGATCGACCGCACGCTCTCGGGGACCGGCGTCTCCACGCTGACGTGGAGGCAGTTCCTGGACGGCTTCGGGCGAACGTATCGCGAGGAGTCTCCGGGCAAGAGCACCGAGACGATCGTGGTCGCACGCACGTTCGACACGCGCGGACGCCTCGCGACGGAGACCATCCCGCACTTCAGCGGCACGCCCTCACCGCTGGCCCGTGTGCTCGCGTACGATCCGCTCGGGCGCGCGAGCCAGATCACGGACTTCGACGCCGACACGCGCCGCGTGCTGAGCTACCTGCCGTGGGAGGTCGCCGAGGAGGTGTACTTCGGCACGATCAGCGCGGGCAATCGCCGCTCGCGTGAGGAGACCGCGCGGGACGGCCTCGGGCGCCTGCGCGAGGTGCGCGACTACAAGGACGCGGTCGGCATCGGCACTCCCTACACGATCCGCGCGTCGTACGACGCTGCGGATCGCCTGCTCGAGGTACGCGACCCGATCTCCGTGAACAGCGCCCTCTGCTCCGAGTACCCCGGCGGCGCTCCCTGCTCCGGTCAGGACCACGTGACCGAGATCGACTTCGACACGCTGGGCCGCAAGCTCTCGCTCGCCGACCCCGACGCCGGCACCTGGAGCTACGAGTACTTCGACTCGGGCAAGCTCGAGAAGCAGACCAACGGCGCCAACGGGATCCTCGAGTTCAGCTACGACGGCCTCGAGCGCATCGTCTCCCAGAACGTGACGCCCGACGGCAACGGCTCCGCCGACGCCACCTTCACGTACGGCACCACGGCGGGGTACGACTACGGTCTGCTCAAGACCGTCGACGGCTCGACGGACTACAGCTACTGGCGCGACGTCGCAGGCCGCGTCCTGGACCAGCGGCAGGTGACCGCCGGGCTGACGTTCAACCACAACTACTCGTACGACGCACTGGACCGCGTCAGCACGCACCGCTTCCCCGAGGGCTCGAACCTCACCTGGACGTATGACGGTGTGCGGCTGGTGCGGATCGCGCACATCACTGCGCCCTTGGCGCCGCTCTCGGGCGCCAGCTACGACGCGCTCGGACGCCCGTCCCAGCTCAAGATCGGCGGGCACGTGATCGGCACGACCGAGTACCCGTCGGCGAGCGTCGACTACGAGTTCCAGGGCCCCGGAGCACGGCTCTCGAAGATCCTCTCCAAGCGCTACCCCAACGGGTCCGCCACCACGGTCATGGACATGACCACGTCGTTCGACGGCCTGGGTCGGCTCACGGCCCAGGGCGGGAGCTTCGAGGGACAGACCCTGAACCGCAGCTTCGGCTACGACGGCCTGGGCCGGATGACCACGGCCACCGGCCCCTGGGAGTCGAGCTCGAGCTCCACCTGGACCCACGGCTACGACCCGCTCGGCAACCTGCGCAGCCTCGCGAGCTCCACGAGCTACACCCGAGGCTGGACCTACGGCAACACCCTGCGCCCGCGCGTGCTGACCGCCGTCAGCGAGAACGGCGTGATCTCCGACTCGAACATCACCACCGACGGCGCCGGGAACACCTCCGCGCGTACACGCGGGATGACGCAGACCTTCACCTGGAACGCGCAGAACCGGCTCCAC
>CAYVQJ010000045.1:0-2565 GCA_964454165.1 uncultured Myxococcales bacterium
GTGGAGCCGGTTCTGCGCGTTCCAGGTGAAGGTCTGCGTCATCCCGCGTGTACGCGCGGAGGTGTTCCCGGCGCCGTCGGTGGTGATGTTCGAGTCGGAGATCACGCCGTTCTCGCTGAAGGCCGTCAGGAAACGGGGCCGTACGCTGTCGCCGTAGGTCCAGCTTCGCGTGTAGCTCGTGGTGCTCGCGAGGCTGCGCAGGTCGCCGAGCGGGTCGTAGCCGTGCGTCTAGGTAGCGTTCGAGCTTGACTCCCAGGGACCCGCCGCCGTCTGCAGCCGGCCCAGGCCGTCGTACCCGAAGCTCCGGGCGAGCGTCTGTCCCTCGAAGCTGCCGCTCTGGTCCGTGAGCCGGCCCAGGCCGTCGAAGGACGTGGTCATGTCCATGACGGTCGTGCCTGACCCGTTGGGGTAGCGCTTGGACAGGATCTTCGAGAGCCGCGCGCCCGGGCTCTGGAACTCATAGTCGATGCTCGCAGCGGGCGAGGTCTGCGAGACACCGACCATCCGCTCGCCGACCTCGAGCTGGGTCGGGCGGCCCAGCGCGTCGTAGCTTGCGCTCGAGCGCGGGACGACGCTGCTCAGCCCGCTGTCGATCCGCACCAGCCGCACGCTGTCGTAGAACCAGTGAAGCGTGGATCTCCGCAAAGTCCCGATACGCGAGGCGATCGAGCGCGTCCATGATGTAGTCGCTGTTGCAGGTGAGCCCGAAATCACCCGGTCAGATCGCGATATATCAACACAAGAAAGGGATAGATGACCCACATCGCGAAAGCGCCGGAAACGAACCATCCGAACAAGAGAGCATCCCCAACGCGCGTCAAGCGTGGATCGCCGATTGCGTGATACTCGCGGCGGAGAATGAACCGAGTCATGCGGAGGCGAAACCCGCTGTTCAACAAAAGCGACGGAGATCCCAGCAGAACAAAAGTCTCTGCATGATTCTCTCGTAGCATCCTAAGAAACACTAGATATAGAGAGACTCCAAATATTATCCCTGACCAACCGATCGACAGAACGACGAAAAATGTCATGGGATTGGGTACGGAGGATAGTAGAGTGGACCGCTCGTCCGTTGTATCGATTGAAACCAAAGGTCGGCTGGAACGTAGACACTAGCGCAAGGGGCACACACGAATACGCCCGCAGGCGCGACTGGAAGCGCGAGACCGAGGCCTCCGGAAATCCCGTTGGACGACCCGACGAAAGTCTCTACGCCACCAGTCAGGGGCCCGAACTGGAAATATACCTGGCTTCCGAATGTGGCCTTCGGCCCAGGAACGGCATCCTCCTCGAACGCCACCCCGCCGTAGGACCACGCGCCGAATCGCACTCCGGCTCCGATTCCGATTGACACCTTGATCCACCACTTTCCCTCCGCTCCAGCCTCGCGCTGCGCCTCGATAGCTACGACACCACCTATGCCTCCGCCAACTCCAATGGTGTAGCTGCCAGAGGGGGATAGGTTGTGCTCTCCGAGGGCTTCCTTGAACGCCTTGTCGTCGCCTGCATTCCGGGTTCTGAGATCCTGGATCTTGTGGTGCCTCTGCGCCGAAAGATCACTTTGCACCGCGCTCTTGTAGGCCAGGTCCGAACTCACCGCCTGACTCCAATGCCCATTGAAGTATGTCTGATCGAGGTAATCCACGATCGACATATGGCCTGTAGGATCGCGAAGGGTCGTCGGCCGACTCCTGACGTATCCGAAGGAATTGAGTCCTTGGGAGTCTACGCCTTCTACGTACTCGTCCGCCGAGACAAACCTCCCCCACTTGGGGTCGTAGAAGCGGGCGCCGTAGCTGTGGAGGCCGTAGCCGCTGCCGGCGTCGACCTCGGCGATCGGCTGGCTCGTGAAGCGGTGCTTCAGGGAGTAGCTGCCGGTGTGGGCGATGCTGTTGCCCCAGGGGTCGTAGTCGCGGGTCTCGAGGATGGCGCCGTACAGGTCGACCACGGCGCGCGTCGAGCCGAGGTGGTCGGGCAGGTAGTAGACGCCGGTCTGCTCGCCGTGGCTGCCGTGCACGCTGCCTCCGCCGCCGCCTCCGGTCGATGCGGGAATCGGCAGCAGCAGGATACCGGCGCCGAGGAAGCCTGCGCCCGCACCCGCGAGCCACGCCGGTCGGCGGCGCGTCGCCAGCACCGCGATCCCGGCCAGCCCCACGAGCAGGACGAGCCCCCCGAGCGGCGGTCCCACCCGCCGGCCGAAGTCGTCCCAGGCCGTCCAGCCGTCGCCGGCGTAGTAGTTGCCGAAGCTCGCGAAGCTCGCGATGCGCTGGCCGCCGGCGAAGAAGAACAGGTTGGCCTGCTGCAGGGTCGTGTCGTACTCGAAGTCGTTGCCGACGTAGACGATCTGCGTGGCGCTGGGTCCACCGCTGATCTGCTGGTGCACGCGGCGGCCGAAGGCGTCGTAGGACAGGAAGAAGCTCTCGACGAGGTTGTAGCCCTCGATCTTGTGGAGCCGGTTCTGCGCGTTCCAGGTGAAGGTCTGCGTCATCCCGCGTGTACGCGCGGAGGTGTTCCCGGCGCCGTCGGTGGTGATGTTCGAGTCGGAGATCACGCCGTTCTCGCTGA
>CAYVQJ010000046.1:0-24965 GCA_964454165.1 uncultured Myxococcales bacterium
CCTTCGCTCGCGCGAGGCGCGCTCGCTGCGCGCGCTTCGCGCTTGCCTACGCCTTTGCCGCGACGGCTGTCGCCGAGCGGCCTTCGCTCGCGCGAGACGCGCTCGCTGCGCGCGCTTCGCGCTTGCCTACGCCTTTGCCGCGACGGCTATCGCCGAGCGGCCTTCGCTCGCGCGAGACGCGCTCGCTGCGCGCGCTTCGCGCTTGCTACTTCACCAGGTCGAGATCACCGCAGACGCCGCCGCACTTCTCGAGCCGCTGGCGCAGCTCCTGCTCGCGAGCCTGCGCGCGCACGCGCTTCTCGTCGCTGTTCACAAGCCGCGAGAGCACCTCTTCGCCCCACTGCACGTGCTGGCGCTCCTTCAGCACGATGTCCTGCAACAGCTCGATCGTCGGCGCGTCGGCGATCTGGTCGGTCTCGCGGCAGTTGCGCTCGTAGACCTCGATCAGGTGCGGCTTGAGCACCCGGAACATCCCCACGAGCTTCTCGATCGTGAGCTCCGGGCCCTCGGGCGCGGCGATCTCCTGGATCAGCCCGGCGAAGCCGTCGTTGCCCGGCAGCGAGGCACCGCGCATGCTGCGCCCGGCCCGCAGCTCGGGAAGGCGCTTGCCCAGCCAGTCGGCGTGGATCGAGTCCTGGTAGATGATCTTGCCGAGCCCGGTTTTGACCGGCAGCTCGGGGATCGTCGCGATCCAGCCGCCGAGGATCATCATCATCCACTCCTCCGCGTAGCGGTAGTTGCGGATGCGCCGGGCGGTCGCGTCGACGTCCCAGCGGCCGTGCAGCTCGCGCAGGTCCTCGGGGATCTCGAAGGCGGAGTAGGGCTCGAAGTCGGTGCGGCCGTCGTCGCGCGGTGTCGTGGGTCCGCTCTGGCTGCTCATGGGGTCCTCCTGGCTCGGCCGGCCGGCAGCCTATCACGGGGGACCGCCGCCGGAGCTGCGGGCCGGCTGCTCACGGGGCGCCGAAGAAATCGCGCGCGTGCCCGCAGACTAGATCGGGGTTCTCGAGCGGCAGGAAGTGGGTGCCCGAGACGGCTTCGATCTCGGCGTGGGGCAGGGCCCGGGGCAGGCGGGCGCGCAGCTCCGGCCGCAGCCCGGAGAGCTCCGGGATCAGCACGCGCGTGCGCGCGCGAACGCGAGACATCTCCGCCCACGGGTCGATCGCCGCTGCGCCGGCGTACACGCGCGACTCGATCTCCGGCGGGCAGCGCAGGCGCGCGCGGCCGTCGGCGAGCGTCTCGACCGCGTGTGCGCAGAAGAGCTCGAACACGTCGTCGGTGAACAGACGATAGGGCGGCTTCGGGCGCAACGCGGCGCGCAGCTCGTCCTGCGACGCGAACTCCGCGCGGCGCTTGCGCGCGCGCGTGGCCAGGCCGAACGGATCGCTGCGCTCCGCTTCGTCCTGCTCCGCAGGCGGCCGCAGCAGCGACGGGTCGACCAGCAGGATGCGCGCGAAGCGCTCGGGCGCGCGCGCCGCGGCGAGCAGGATCGCGGTCGCGCCCGACGAGTGACCCAGCGCGAACACGGGCTCGCTGCCCCCCTGCTCGAGCCATGTGAGCAGATCGTCGGCGAACACGCTCCACGGGTACGCCGCGTCGGGCTTGTCGGAGCGCCCGTGACCGCGGGCGTCGAGCGCGCGTGGCGCGAGCCGATCGACGAGCGCTCGCGCGATCGGATCCCAGAGCGCCCCGCAGAAGCCGGTCGCGTGCAGCAGGTAGAGCGGACGCCCGCGCCCGCCCCAGTCGAGCGTCGCCAGCTGGACGCCTTCCGGGGTGGCGATCTGGCCGGGCTTCAATCGCGCGCGCCCCGCTCGATTGCGGCGATCACGGCCTCGCCTGCCGGCGGCTCGAGATCGATCTCGGCCACTTCCATCAGGCGCGCGACCAGCATGTAGAAGCCGATCGCGACGACCAGCTCGACGATCTCGCGCGGCGGGAAGCGGCGCGCCATCGCGTCGAAGGTCTCCGGCGAGGGCTTGACGTTGCGCTCCACCTCGCGCGTGAAGCGCAAGAGCAGCTTCTCGGTGTCGTCGAAGCAGGGCGCCTCGAGGTCGAGCTTCTCGATTGCGCTGACCTGTGCGTCGCTGATGCCCGCGCGCTTGCCGATCGGCACGTGCTGCACCCACTCGTAGCGCGCGCCGCTGTCGGCGGCGACGAGCAGGATCGCCAGCTCGCGCAGCTTCCCGTCGAGCTGCTGGCGAGCCAGGATGGTGCCGCCGAGCTCGAGCATCGGGATGAAATTGCGCTCGGCGACGGCCATCAGCTTGAAGATGTTGAGCCGGGCGGGCAGGGCCTCGAACGCCTCGCGCGAGCGCGGGTGGAGCTTCGACACGTCGGCATACGGAATGCGGGCCATGGAACCTCCTCGTCCGGGCCCTTATAACACGCACATGAGGAGCGCCCTGTCTCTCGTCCTCGCCGCGGCGTGCGCAGCCGGCTGCGCGCCGTTCGGCTCGAGCGCGCCGTCGGCGTACGACATCGACTTCCGCGGTCCCGGCAAGCTCGTGGTGATCTGGGAGACCGAGACGCCGGCGGGCAAGCTCGAGCGCGCGCTCGTGGTGTACGACGGCGCGGGTCCGCGCGAGCTTCGCGTTGCCGATCCGCTCGACGTGCGCTGGCTCTCCGGGGGCGAGCTCCTGGTCGGCGCAGAGTCGCCACCCGCGAACGACGACGAGCTGCCGCGGGTGCGCCTGCTCCTGGTCGACGCCGGGACCGGAGCCAGCCGCGCGTTCGGAGCGCCCGCGCTGTACTTCGATCCCGAGCCTTCGCCCGATGGGCGAATCCTCGCGGTGGGCGTGCAGGTCGACGAGCAGGGCGGGAGCGAGTTCGAGATCTGGAGTCTCGACGATGCCTCGGCCCCGCTCGTCGCGCGCAGCCTTGCGCTCGACGAGCCGCGTTGGAGTCCCGACGGCGCCGATCTGGTCGTCACCGCCACGGTCGAAGACGCGGAGGGCGACGACGGCGGCCTCACGGTGGAGGGTGTCGGCTTCGGCTTTCCGCGCCTGTTCCGCGTGCGCCGCGACCTGTCGCGCAGGCGGCTGCTGCACGACGGCGACGCCGGCAAGGAGCCGGAGCCCGGCGGCAGCATCCCGCTCTGGTGGGACGCGCGCGGGATCTTCGCGCGGCAGCGCCGCGGCCTGGTGCGCTGCGACCCCGCGGGCTCCGGCTGCGCGCTCGCCTACGATCCAGGCGAGGACCGGCGCGTGCTCGGCGGCCGCGCGCACGCGGGCGAAGCTCTCCTGCTCGTGGTCGACACGCGTGCGGGTGCGGGCGAGCGCACCGCCAACGAGCTGCATCGCGTAGACCTCGAGACCGGCGTCGGCCGCGTGATCTTCCGCGCCAGCGGCAGCCGCTTCCCCATCGAGCTCGACTGGGGTCCCGACTGAGTGCAGTACGGGCGCGGGCGGCCGCGCGCTAGCACCTTCGCTCAGGCGCAGACGCCCTCGCTGCGCGCGCGCTTCGCGCGCTTGCAGGGCCTTTGCCGCGACGGCTATCGCCGAGCGGCCTTCGCTCGGGCGGCGACGCCCTCGCTGCGCGCGCGCTTCGCGCGCTTGCGGGGCCTTTGCCGCGACGGCTATCGCCGAGCGGCCTTCGCTCGGGCGGCGACGCCCTCGCTGCGCGCGCGCTTCGCGCGCTTGCAGGGCCTTTGCCGCGACGGCTATCGCCGAGCGGCCTTCGCTCGGGCGGCGACGCCCTCGCTGCGCGCGCGCTTCGCGCGCTTGCCCTCAGGCCCTGAGCCGCTCCTCGGCGGCGCGGACGCGGGCGGTGAGCACGCGGAAGATCTCGAACGAGATCTCGGGGACCTGCAGGATCAGCTCCTTCAGCCGCTCGCCGTCCAGCACCAGCAGCGTCGCGTCGCTCGCGGCGACGACAGTCGCGCTGCGCGGCGCATCCGCGAGCACGCCCATCTCGCCGAACGCGCTCACCGGCTGCTGCGTGTTGAGCAGGAGCTCCTGCGCTGTGCCCTGGTTGCGCAGGAAGCGCACCTCGCCTTCGACCAGGATGTAGAGCTCGTTGCCCAGGTCTCCCTCGCGGCAGACGGTCTCGCCGGAGAGGTAGCGGGACTCGCGCAGCAGGCGATTGATCGCCTCGAGCTGATCGAGCGACAGGTTCTGGAACAGTGAGATTTTGCGGAGCACGAGCAGTCGTTCCATCTGTGTCACCTCCTCTGGCGTGCGTGCGCCTGCGGCGCCGAGCCGGAGCCATGGATCGGGATCGTGCAGCGCCGCCGCGACGACTTCGGCCGCATCCGCGGGCACCCGCACCAGGGCGCCGAGCGCGCCGAGCTTGTCGTCGAGCGGGCCGTCCTCGAGCTGGAGCACGAGCAGCGCAGACGCCTCGCGATCGCCGAGGTTCGAGAGTACCTCGAGCGCGTCGGCGCGCGCGCGGCCGGGCGCGAAGCGCAGCACCTTGTCGACGGTGCGCATCACGCGTGCGTCCTCCATGCGCTCCAGGATGGCGAACGCAGCCCGGCGGTGTTGCTCGATGCGGTCGGTGTAGGCGCTTGCCAGGAAGCGCTCGGCGGGCGTGTCCGCATCGGCGAGCGCGCGCGCGGCGAGGGTGGCCTGCCAGCCGGAGCACACCCGGGTGCGCAGCGCGTCCGAGAGCGCCGCGCGCGCGCGGGGCGTGCCGAGTGCGCCGAGCGCCATCGCGGCGACGTCCACCGTCCCGGGGGCGCGGGCTGCGAGGTGCGGCGTGATCAGCGGCAGGGCGTCGTCTCCGATGCTCGCGAGCGCCTCTGCGCTGGCGAAGCGCACCTCGCGGTCCGCATCCGCGAGGCCGCGCGCGAGGGCGGAGCGCGTGCGCCGGTCGGGGTGCGCCGCGAGCGCACGCACCGCGGCGCGTCGCAGGCGAGCGTCGGCGTGGTCGAGCGCGCGCGACAGGCTGGGGGCGTCGAGCGACGCTGCGGCCCCCGCGCGCAACGCCGCTTCGAACGACGCTGCACGCGTGATCGGGTCGGCGTAGTCGCGCTCCAGGGCCAGGCCGATCAGCGCGACGGGGAGCGAGAGCAGCGCCGCGACGACGTCGTCGCGGGCGTCCGAGGCGAGCATGCCGCGCAGCACGGCTTCGCCGTTCGCGCCATCCGCCGCGGCGGCCGCCGCGCGCACCCGCGGGACGGGATCGCGGGTCGCGGCGCGCAGGGCGTCGGCCAGCGCACGCGAGCGCTCCGCGCGCGCGCTCGTCGTCTCGACGCCGGCGAGGCGCACGCTCGGATCGGGATCGGCGAACGCCGCCACCAGGACGTCTTCCACACGCGGGTCGCCGCTGGCTCCGAGCGCGATCACGCAGGCGCGGCGCACGCGTGCGTCCGGATGCCGGGCGGCTCGCAGCACCGGCTCGATCACCTCGCGCCCCACCAGCACCGCTGCCAGCTCGAGCTCCGGCTGCGTCAGCCTCTCGTCCGCGAGCAGGGGCTCCCACAGGCTGGCCAGGCGCGTGGCCTCGAAGCCGCCGAGCTCGCCGCCGAGCTCCGCCAGGTCGAGCCGCCCCTCGCGCAGCTGCTCGACGAGCGTCGCGAGATACGAGCTGCGCACCGCGAGGTTCGCGAGCAAGTACAAGAGCGCGAGCCCGGCGCCGAGCGCGCACAGCAGGAGTGGCGAGAGCCGGTCGCCGAGCAGGAGCAGGGCTCCTCCGCCGACGGCGAGCCCCGAGAAGCGGACCACGCCCTCGAGGAACAGCCGCAGCCGGCCGCGGAAGCGCAGCGGGATGGCGTTGTAGGCGAGCGTTCGCACCGGCTCGGCGATCGCGTTCTCGAGCAGCTCGCGGTTGGCGCGCGCGAGCACGGCGGCGGGGACCGTGTAGGACACGGCGAGTACGCCGAAGCTCGCGGCGGTGAGCAGCGGATGCAGCAGGTTCGAGCTCGCGACGCCCACGCGCGCGATCAACCACGGCGTGAGTGCGACCTCGACCACGATCTCCGCCAGATTGGTCAGCGCCAGGAACACGCCGAGGAACGCCGCCAGCGCCTCGGCGTCGGGATACGCGCGCGCGAACACGTCCGAGTAGAGGTATTGCGAGACGACGAGCGCGAGCATCATCGCGAGCAGCGACGCCACGAACCAGCGCGCCAGTGCGGCGCGTCCGATGTAGCGCAGCGCGCCGAGCACGCCGGCGACGCTCGTCTCGTCCTTCTCCTCGAGCTCGAGCGGACCCCAGCGGCGCAGCGGCCGCCGTGCCACGCGCAGCAGCACGGCCGCGGCCACGAGCAGCGCGCCCCAGGCCGCCAGCAGCACCTCGGCGGGCGCGACCCGGCTCACCGCGAATGCCACGCCGCCGCCGACGAATCCGCCCGCGCTGTTGCCGATCACGAACAGCGGGAACAGCCGCTTGCTCGCGAGAGCGTCGAAGTAGTCCCACGCGAACGTCCAGAAGTGGTTCTGGTAGATCGCCTGCATCGCCACCATCAGGCAAAACGCGGTGAGCGGCCCCCAGGCCGCGCGGAACGACACCGCGAACGTGGTGCCCGCGAGCAGGAGCGCCCCGACCACCAGGATCCGGATGAAGAACACGTCGTTGCGCGCGCCGCCGACGCTCGCCGCGTAGACGAGCGACGCCGCGACCGTGGCGAGCGACGCGATCACGAACGCGCGCGGCAACGCGTCGGCCCCGACACGCGCCAGGAACAGCGCCTCGCCCCCGGCGACGCCGAGCGTGAGCGCAGCGGCGAGCATGCCGGATAGGCCCGCGAAGAACAGGAAGCGTGTGCGCTCGCCCGGGCGCACTCCCGGAAGCGCCCGCCAGAACAGTGCGCGAATTCCCGTCAAGGCGCGCGAGTATAAGATGTCGCATGGCCGACCCTGTGCTGCTCTTCGAGAAGAGCGAAGGCATCGCGACGCTCACCCTGAACCGCCCTCAGGCGCTGAACGCGCTCTCGCGTGAGCTGCGCCAGGCGCTGGTCGACGCGTGCCAGGCACTGGCCAGCGACCCGGACGCCGGGGTCGTGATCCTGACGGGAGCCGGCCGCGCCTTCAGCGCCGGCGTCGACCTGAAGGAGCTCGGTGGGGAGTCCCCCCCGGCCGCGTCTTCGCGGCCCTCGGGCGTGTCCGCTGGTGGCGATGTCGTCCCCGCCCTGCGCGCGCTGCCCCAGCCGATCATCGGCGCGATCAACGGCTTCGCGGTGACGGGAGGCTTCGAGCTCGCGCTCGCCTGCGATCTGCTCGTCGCGTCCAGCGAGGCCCGCTTCGCCGACACTCACGCGCGCGTCGGAGTCATGCCGGGTTGGGGGCTCTCGCAGCGGCTGCCGCGCGCTCGCCCGGGACATGCTGTCGTGCGACCCGGCCACGCTGCGCGGGATCAAGCGGGTGATCGACCTGGGCTACGGGGGGACGTTCGCCGACGGCCTGCGGCTGGAAGTCCTTGCGTCCGCCGCCCACGGGCGCTCGGTGCGTCCGGAGCAGATCGCCGCGCGACGCCGCGCCATTCAGGAGCGCGGCCGGCGCCAGAGCGAGGCGTGACGCCCGATCGGCCCGGGCTATAGTCGCCGCGAATCAACCGATTCGGGGGGATCGACATGGCTACGCTGCGCTTCCTTCGGGCCGCGTTGTGCGTCTGGCTCGCGCTCTGCATGGTCGAGGTCGGTCCGCTCGCGCGGTCGGCGGGCGCCACGCTCGTCACGACGGAGGATGCGCTGTCGGCGCCCGCGGCTACGACGGACGCACGCGGCCAGCTGTTCGCCTTCCTCGCGCGCGCGGACGTGGAGCGCCAGCTCGCAGCTTTCGGCGTCGATCCGGAGCGCGCGCGTGAGCGCGTCGCGCTCCTGTCCGACGCGGAGATCTCGCGCATCGCCGGTAAGCTCGACGCGCTGCCGGCGGGTGGCAGCGACATCGTCGCCGTGCTGGTGATCGTTGTCGTCGTATTTCTGGTCTTGATCATCTTCGACGCGGTCGGGATCACCGACATCTTTCCCTGGGTGAACAAGCCGGGGCGTTGAGCCGCGCCGCGGCCCTCGCGGCCGCTGCGCTGCTCGGCTGCGCGACGCCGCAGACGACGGCGCTGCTGCGCGGAGCACCGCCGATCCCGGAGCGCGCCGAGGTCGCGGGCGTGCCGTTCCATCCCCAGGAGGCGCACCAGTGCGGGCCGGCCGCGCTGGCGACGGCGCTCGGCTGGAGCGGTGTCGCGGTGTCGCCCGAAGCGCTCCTCGATCTGCTCTATGTGCCCGCTCGCGAGGGGACGCTCACCGCCGGGATCGCCGGCGGCGCGCGCGCGCACGGGCGGGTCGCGTTCCCGGTGCAGGGGCTCGAGGATCTGCTGGCAGAGATCGCTGCCGGACACCCGGTGGTCGTGCTGCAGAACCTCGGCGTGTCGTGGTATCCCGCGTGGCATTACGCGGTCGCGGTCGGCTACGACCTCCGGAGCGCCGAGATCGTCCTGCGCTCGGGTCGCCTGGAGCGGCGGCGGACACCGCTCGAGACGTTCGAGCGCACCTGGGCGCGCGGCGACTACTTCGCCGTCGCAGTGCTGGCCCCAGACGAGCTTCCCGCGCGCGCGAGCGATGTGCGCTGGCTCGAGGCCGCCGCCGGGCTGGAGCGCGCGGGACGGCTCGCCGACGCCGCTGTCGCCTATCAGAGCGCGCTCGCGCGCTGGCCCGCGAGCGGTGAGGCGCAGCTCGCGCTGGGCAATGCGCGCTACGCCCTCGGGGATCTCGACGGCGCCGAGGAGGCGTTTCGTGCCGCTGCCGAGCTCGTGCGCGACCCGGCGCCGGCCTGGAACAACCTGGCGCAGGTGCTCTCCGAGCTCGGGCGCCGCCCGGAGGCCCTCGCCGCGGCGCGGCGCGCGGTCGAGCTCGGCGGCAGGCACGTCGAGACCTACCGCCAGACATTACACGACATCGAGGCTCGCCCTTGATGCGACTTGGTGATGCGCGTCACAGGACTTCACGCGTAGCTGCGTACTGTGATCCAGAGATCAGAGCGGGGTCGAATAGCCTCTCGGGCCGCCTGATCCAATTCGGCAGGGCGCGGCGTGTTCGCAGGTCGCGGCGCGACGCAGCCTAAGGAGAACTGAGAGCTATGCCTGGTCGGAGAGGTCTCGGGGGAGTGGGAAGCTGGGTCGCCTGTGCGGCGGCCGCCGGGATGATCGTTCTGGGCTCGGGCTCGGCCGACGCCAAGGACGAATTCGAGCATGCGTTCAAGTACGAGGCCGGCCGCATCGCGGCAAACGTCGCCGCGGGCGCGGGGCTCGCGGTGCTCGGCGGGCTCGTCTATGGGCCCGGGTACCACCCGCCGCATCCCGTCTATGCGCCTTACCCGCCGCCGCCCGCCTACGGCTACGGGTATTACGGCGCGCCCGCCGGCTACTACTACTACCCGCCGCCGCACTACCAGGAGCATCATCACGATCACCACGGTCGCGGCTGCAACGGCCACGGCGGTCACGGCTACCGCGGACGCGGAAACCACTACCAGCGCGGCGGCTACGGCCACGGGCGCCACGGGCGCCACGGCTGGGACGACTAACCGCTCGCGCGCCTTCTGATCCCGAACTCGCGCCCGCGCCCGGCAAGCTCCGGGCGGGCGCTTTGCGTTAGCGGGTCCGCGTATACTGCGGCCGCCGATGAGCCAGGCGGCGGGTGCGGGCGAGCGCGTGGGTGGCGGCTACGCCCGCTACGTGCTCGCCGTGCTCGTGCTCGTTTACGTCTTCAACTTCATCGATCGGCAGATCCTCTCGATCCTCGCCGAGGAGATCAAAGCCGACCTCGGCCTCGGCGACGCCGAGCTCGGGTTTCTGTACGGGACGGCGTTCGCCGTGTTCTACGCCGTGTTCGGGATTCCGCTCGGACGCCTGGCCGACGTCTGGGTCCGTCGCAGCTTGATCTCGGTCGGGCTCGCGTTCTGGAGCGCGATGACCGCGCTCTCGGGCACGGCCGGCGGTTTCGGCTCGCTCGCGGCCTTCCGGATCGGCGTGGGTGTGGGTGAGGCGAGCGCATCACCGGCGGCCTTCTCGCTGCTCGGCGACTACTTCCCGCCAAGGCACAGAGCCACCGCGCTCGCGATCTACTCGAGCGGCGTCTACATCGGGGCTGGCATCGGGATCTTTCTCGGCGGCCTGATCGTCGACTCGTGGCGCGCCGCCTATCCCGCGGGCGACGCGCCGTTCGGGCTCGCGCCATGGCAGGCGGCTTTCTTCGCCGTCGGTCTGCCGGGCCTCGTGATGGCCGTGTGGGTGCGCACGCTGGTGGAGCCGGCGCGTGGTTTGTCCGAGGGCATCCGCGTGAAGGAGCACCCCGCGCCGTTCCGCGAGTTCGCGCGCGAGCTCTACGCGGTGGTGCCGCCGCTCACGCTCTGGAGCCTCGCGCGCTCGGGCGCGGGAGCGTCGGGCGTGCTCCGCAACCTGGCCGCCGCTACAGCACTCGCGTCGCTCGCCGCCGGGCTCATCGCGTGGCTCGGCAATCCCGCGCAGTGGATCGCACTCGGCGTCGGCGCCTACGCCGCGGTCTCGTGGGCGCAGGGGCTGCGCCTGCGCGATCCGCCGCTGCACGCGATGGTGTTCCAGAGCCCCGCGTTGCTCTGGTCGGTGACTGGGTTCGCCTCGATCGGCTTCGTCGGCTACGGCATCGGCTTCTGGGCCGTCCCGTTCTTCCTGCGCGTACACGGCGTCTCGGCGACCGAAGTCGGCACGTTCCTCGGCCTGTTCTCGGCCCTCGGCGGCTGGCTCGGCGTGACGCTCGGCGGTGTCGCATCGGATTGGCTGAAGCCGCGCACACCCAACGCGCGGCTCTGGCTGGGCGCCGCCACCGTCGTGCTGACTACGCCGGTCGCGGTCTGGTTTCTGCTGACGCCGAGCCTGCCGCTGGCGTACGGGCTCAACTTCGCGTTCGCGGTCGTCTCGGCGCTATGGGTCGGCAACGCGCCGGCCGTCGTGAACGACCTGGTGATGCCGCGCATGCGCGCGATGGCGAGCGCCTTCTACATCCTGATGGTGACGTTCCTCGGGTTGGCGCTCGGGCCGTACACGATGGGCAAGCTGTCCGACGCCTTCTCGGCGTCGGGCATGGCGAGCGGAGACGCGCTGCGCGCGGCGATGCTGTGCGGTCTGGTGACCTACGCGCTCACGCTCTTCTGCCTGTGGCGCGCAAGCCGGCACCTGGGGCGGGAAGAGGCCACGCGCGTCGAGCGCGCCCGCGCCGCGGGCGAAGACATCGCCGCATGATGACGGGTTCTATACTGCGGCTCGATTGTCGGAGGATCGCTTCATGGCTGAGATCCCTGTGCCCACGAACATGGACAAGCTCCACGCCGGGGTGCCCGTTGCGGAGCTGGTGCAGCAGGGCTCGGCGTAGTCGCCATGGGAGAGGCGCTGCGCCGCTGTCCGGAGTGCGAGTTCGAGCACCGTGAGAGCAATCTCGTGTGTCCGAACTGCGGCATCGCGCTGTTCGGCCAGGGCGAGAGCGCGACGGGAGAGGGGAGCCTTCCGCCGCTCGAGGATCTGCTGCTGCTGCGCGTGGCGCACGTGGGCTGGGCGCAGTCGCTCTCGGAGCGGCTGCAGGCGTCGGCCGTCCCGCACCGGATCGCCGCCGAGAATGCCGCGGCCGATCAGCTGCGCTTCGGCGTGTTCGTGCGCGCGCAGGATCGCGAGGCGTCGCTGCGCGTCGACGCGGAAGTGCTGCGAGAGCAGCTCCCGGACCTGCCCGCCGACTTCGATCCGGGCGCGCTCCACGAAGGCGGCTGCCCGGCCTGCGGCGCTGCCGTCGGCACCGACGAGCGCGAGTGCAGCGAGTGCGGACTGGCGCTCATCGACGCGTAGCGCGGAAGCAGCTCGCGAGGTGGTCGTCGACCACGCCCACGGCCTGCAGGAACGCGTAGCAGATCGTCGGGCCCACGAAGCGGAAGCCGCGGCGCCGGAGATCCTTCGAGAGCCGCTCCGAGAGCTCTGTCTGCGCCGGCAGCTCGCGCGACGAGCGCCAGCGCCCGCGCGCGGGTCGGCCGCCGACGAAGCTCCAGAGGTATGCGTCGAAGCTCCCGTGCTCCTCGGCCACGGCGAGGAAGGCGCGGGCGTTGCCGATGCTGGACTCGATCTTGGACCGGTTGCGCACGATGCCCGCATCGCCGAGCAGCCGCTCGACGCGCGCGGCGTCGAAGCGCGCGACGCGCGCCGGATCGAAGCCGGCGAACGCCTTCCGGTACGCGTCGCGTTTGCGCAGGATCGTCGCCCACGAGAGGCCGGCCTGGGCGCCCTCGAGCACCAGGAACTCGAACAGCACGCGCTCGTCGTGGACCGGCCGGCCCCACTCGTCGTCGTGGTACGCGATCATCCGCGGGTCGTCGCCCGCCCAGGCGCAACGCACCCGCTCCGGCATCGCCGCGAGCATCGCCCGCGGGGTATGCTCGACGCAACGTGTCAGAGCGCTGCTCCCTCGACGCTCCCGCGGTGCGCGCCGTCCTCGACCGCCTGCACGGCGCGGCGCGCGGCGACATCTGGCGCTTCGCGGCGATGGCCCCGACGCTGCTGCGTCTGCTGCTCGGGCGCGAGCCGCCGGATCCCGAGGAGCAGGCACGGCGCTTCAAGGACGTCTACATCCCGCTCAACCGCGCACAGGGCCGCTTCCTGTACCTGGTCGGGCGCACGATCGGCGCGCGTCGCGTGGTGGAGTTCGGCACGTCGTTCGGGATCTCGACGCTGTATGCGGCGTGCGCGGTGCGCGACAACGGCGGCGGCCGGGTCTTCGGGTCCGAGCTCGAGCCCGGCAAACGCGAGGCCGCGACGAAGAACCTGGAGGAAGCCGGGCTCGGGGACCTGGTCGAGATCCGACTCGGCGACGCGCGCGAGACGCTGCGCGACGTCGCGTCGCCAGTAGACCTGGTGCTGCTCGACGGCTGGAAGGAGCTCTATCTGCCGATGCTCGAGCTCCTGCGTCCGAAGCTTCGGCCGGGATCCGTCGTGCTCGCCGACAACATCCGCACCTTCCGCAAGGCGCTCGCGCCGTACGTCGAGCACGTGCAGTCGGGCAAGCACGGCTTCCGCTCGCAGACGCTTCCGCTCGGAGACGGCTTCGAATACTCGCTCTACGAGGGCCCGCCGACGCGCTAACGCGCGACGCCCCCGCTTCGATCGCCGTCATCGTCACGAGCTCGACGACGGTTCGCGCCCCGGCTTCCCCACCCGGGTCCTGAAACCCCACCTCGTAGGACCGTCACCAGTGGTGCGGTTCCGCTTAGGGGACTCCTCCAACCAGCAATGTTGCCGCGCAAACCGTGTCTACTCTTGATGTAGCGTGGGCGCGACGGAAGTGACGCGTTCTCGTCGGTGAATTTGCGAACTCGATCTTTCGTTGCGGATTGCCCGCAGCTCGATTTCTATGTCAGGGTAGGAGAGCCGATGAATCTCGTGGAGCCGAAGAAGATTTCTCTCAGCGACGGACGCACGTTGTCGTTCGGTGAGTGCGGCGCGCCGCACGGACGTGCGCTGTTCTTCTTCCACGGCACTCCGGGCTCGCGCCTCGCAGCGCGCGCCCTCGATGACGCGGCGCGCGCGCGCGGCGTGCGGGTGATCTCGCCCGAGCGTCCTGGCTTCGGGTGGTCCGACCCGAAGCGCGGTCGCACGCTGCTCGATTGGTCCGACGACGTGCGCGCGCTCGCCGATGCGCTCGGCGTGCAGCGCTTCTCTGTCGCTGGAATCTCGGGCGGCGGGCCTTACGCCGCGGCATGTGCGTACGCGCTGCCCGATCGCGTGACGAGCGCGGGCATCCTGTCGGGAATCGGTCCGACCGACTACGCAGGCGCGACGCGCGGCATGTTGCTGCCCAATCGCGCGTTCCTCTGGACGTCGCGCAACGCGCCGCCGCTCGGCCGCGCCCTCGCTGCGCTCTTATCGCGACAGCTTCGCGACCCCGAGCGCGCGCTGGCGCGCATGCTGCGCAGCCTGCCCGACGCGGATCGGCGCGTGCTCGAGGACCCGCGCTTGCGCGAGCTGCTCAGTGCGGACCTGCAGGAGGCGCTGGTACGCGGAGCAGACGGCACCGCGGAAGACTTCCGGATCTTCGCCCGGCCCTGGGGCTTCCGGCTCGACGAGATCCGCGTGCCGGTGCACCTCTGGCACGGCGAGCTCGATCGCAACTGCCCGGTCGCGATGGGACGCCGCGTCGCGGCGGCGATCCCCCGCTGCCGGGCGACGATCGTCCCCGGAGAGGGCCACCTGTTCACGCTCCACCGCGGCGATGAAGTGCTGAAGGCGCTCGGGCTGTAGGCCTGGGCCGCGCTGGCTCCGTGTAGGATGGGGCCGATGGAGCTGAAGCAGGTCGCACGCGACGTCTACGCCTGCCTGCAGCCGGATCGCGGCTGGGGCTGGAGCAACTCCGGGTTCGTGAACCGGGCCGGCGGCCTGGTCGTGGACACGCTGATGGACGTGAAGCATACGCGGCGCATGCTCGAGCTGTACGCGCGCGTGGCGCCGCAGCCCGCCCGGCGGCTGGTCAACACCCACGACAACGCCGATCACGTCTGGGGCAACCAGCTGTTTCGCGGGAGCGAGATCATCGGCCACCGCAACTGCGCCGAGGCCATGCGCACCGGCTTCTCGCCCGCGGTGATGACGGCCATGGTGGCGGCGAAGAACCCGAGCCCGGGCGTGGCCTGGTTCGCCGCCGACGCGCGCGAGTTCGACTTCTCCGAGGTCGAGGTCACGCCGCCGACCACGCTGATCGACCAGCGGCTCGACCTCGATCTCGACGGCGAGCGCTGCGAGATCGTGTATCTGGGGCCCGCTCACACGAGCAGCGACACGGTGGTGTGGCTCCCGGGCGAGCGCGTGCTGTTCACGGGCGACCTGCTGTTCCGCCTGTGCACCCCGCTCGGCTGGGAGGGGACGTTCGCCGGCTGGGTGCGTGCGCTCGACTGGATGATCGCGCGCGAGCCGTCCGTGGTCGTGCCGGGGCACGGGCCGCTCACCGGCGTCGATGGCCTGCGCGAGATGCGGGCGTACCTGGTGTACGTGCGGGGCGAGTCGGAGCGCTTCTTCGCGCAGGGGCTCTCCGAGCTCGACGCGGCGCGTCGCATCGAGCTCGGCCCGTACGCCTCGTGGACTCAGCCCGAGCGCCTGGTGTTCAACGTCGCGCGCGCCTACCGCGAGCTGCGCGGAGACTCGCCACATGCGCCGGTCAACGCCGCCGCGCTGCTCGACCAATGCTGCGAGCTCCGGCGCACCTGGACCGAGACCGGACGAGCTTGAGCGCAGTGCAGGCGCGCGACTGCCCTGCCGCCCGGAGGCTGCGGACGAAGCTGGCGCCGGGTTCGTGTCGCGCCGCTCCCGCCCGGCACGGGCCTTGAAGAGGGGAGCAGGCATGAACAAGACCCCTCTCGTCCTGGCCGCTGCGCTCAGCGCGGCCGGCTGCCAGATCTCCCCGGTAGTGACGGATCCCACGCCCCGCGCCGAGGACGACCGCTACGCGCAGTGCCGCGAGGCCGCGCGGGACTACTGCCGCAAGGTCGTGGGCGTGCCCGCCGATGAGCTCGACCGTTGCGTCGCCGAGCACGCCTTCCGCTGCGTCTCGGGCGGGCGCTAGCAGCCCGGGCGCCCGGCGCTCACGACGGGGCGGGGCCCGGAACGCACAGCACGCCGATCCCGAACCCGCACTGCTCGGGATCCTCGACGATTTCCTGGCTGCCCGGCTCGGCGCGCAGGCGCTTCCACAGCTGCTGCACCTGGTTGTCGGCGAACGGCTGCTTCTCGACGATGTCGTGAAACGCGATCAAGCCGCCGGGTCGCACCAGACCCCGGTAGTCGCCGTAGTCGGCGCTCACGCCTGCCTCGGTGTGATCGCCGTCGATGAACAGGAAGTCCACGGGCTCGCCGCCGAGCGTCTGCTCCACGCTCGCGCGGAACGCCGCCTCGTGCGAGCTGCCCTCGAGCAGCGTCACCCGGCAGCGCGAGCCCGGCGGGGGAAAGCGCGCGTAGAGCGCGCGGCGATAGCCCGGCACGCGGAGGTCGCAGCTGATGACGTGACGGCTGGCGAGCTGGCTCCAGAGCAGCAGCGTCCCACCCTTCGCGGTTCCGATCTCGAGCACGACGCGGGGCTCGAGCGCGCGCACCACGGCTGCCAGTCCCAGGATCTCCGAGCGGATCTGCTGCGCCTTGATCTTGACCCAGCCCTGCGTGCCCAGGTCCAGCGCGGCGTCGACGATCTCGTCGATGGAGCGCGGGCGCGCGTGGAGCTCCGCTAGCCTCCGGAGCGCACGGCGGCGATGCAACGGCAGGCGCAGTGCGCGGCTCAGCTCGCGGAAGAGCTCCTTCGACTGCATGCGTGGAGCGGATGCTAACAGAGGCGGCGCCCGCGGGGCGCCGGTTGCGGGGCTCCCGCCGAACCACGATGCTGTCGATTCCCGCCCGACGCTGCAGATGCCCGCGAGCGCGCCTCTACCGATGACTCGAGCGACGTTGCAGGACGCGTCACACGCGCCGATCGACGTGGTGATCCCGGTGTACAACGCGCCGGAGCTCACCCGGCGCTGCCTCGAGTCGCTGTACCGCGAGGTCGGCTCGCAGCTCGGGCACGTGTACGTGCACGACAACGCGTCGGGTGCCGAGACTCGCGCGCTGCTCGATGCGCTCGAGTTTCCCGGCCTGCGCGTGCATCACGCGGCGCGGAACACGGGCTTCGGCGACGGTGTCAATCAGCCCTTCGCGCAGAGCAGGTCAGAGCTCGTGCTGGTGCTCAACTCCGACGTCGCGGCGGACAGCGACTTCCTGACGCCGCTGCGCGCGGCGCTCGGCGCCGACCCGACGCTCGCCGCGGCGACGCCCGCCGGGAACACCTTCGCGGGCTACGACCTGCCGCGCTACGCGCTGCGTTCGGGCTGCGTCGTGACCCACAACCTGTACGCGTACGCGTTCCTGATCCGCCGCGCGGCGTTCCTCGCGGCCGGCGGGTTCGACCCAGCGTTCGGCCTGGGCTTCTTCGAGGATTCCGACCTCTCGCGCAAGCTGATCCGGGCCGGGCACTGGCTCGGCATTCACCCCGGCTCGATCCTGCGTCACGAGATCCACGGCTCGTTCCAGGCCCTGCCGGGCTTTCGCGACGGCATCGGCGCCAACCGAGCCATCTACCTGGACCGCTACCCCGGCGCGCACCGCCAGCTGGTCATCGTGAGCGGCAGGAGCCACCTCGACGAGCTGCCGGCCGCCGCACTCGAAGAGCTCGACAGCCTGCTCCGCGGCGGCGGCGGGGCGCACTGGCTCACGCGAGGCGTGCGGGAGCGGCTCCCGGCGCTGGAGGTCCGCGCCGATCGTTGTGGTGTCGCGGGCGTGCGGCGCGTCGTGCGCCGGCAGGCGCACAAGGCGCACAGGCGCCCTGGCGAGCTCTGGCTCGCCAGGGACGCGCCGCGTCTGGCGAGCGCCTGGCTCGAGCGCTGGGCCCGGGCTCGCGGGGCGACTGTGCAGCGCTTCCCGGTCTCTGCTCGCTGACCCCGCTCGGGCCGCATTGCGTTTGTGGGCGGGCTACGTAGAGTGCCGGGCGTGGCGCGCTACCGCGTGATCTTCCGCGCCTGTGAGGCGACGGTCGCCTACAACGGCAAGCCGCGACCCTTCGGGTTGGACAAGCGGACCCTGGTCCAGCTGTGCTTTCTCAGCCTGGTTCGCGAGCTCGAGGGATTCGAGCACTCGATCCACGTGGTTGGCGACCGGCTCTCGAGCGAGCTGGTGGACTTCTTCCGGGGCTTCGGCGTGTCGCAAACCAACGAGGAGCTCGACAACTCGCGCTCGCTCTCGCGGGCCGTGCAGCTCGCGCTCGCGGCGGACGACGACGACTGGGTGTACTTCTGCGAAGACGACTACCTGCACGAGCCGGGCTGCTTCGTCCGGATCGACGAGCTGATCGAGCATCGCGCCGAGTACCTGGCCTACAAGCCCAAGCCCCGCTGGCGGCGGCTGCGCGTGGACGAGCTCGAGCGCAAACCGCTCTGCATCTTCCTGCCCGACTACCCGCACTGGTATCGCGCGCGCGTGCGCCAGCCCGCGTTTCTCTTCCACTCGCGCCACTGCCACTGGCGCCAGGTCACCACGACCACGGGCTCGTTCATCGGGCGCGCCGACTACCTGAAGCGCAAACGCGGCCCGCTCGAGCGCTTCGCCGCCACCTGCGACGACCGCGAGCTCAGCCGCAGCCTGTACGGCAGCTGGAGCTTCCGCGGCCGAGCGCTCTGCGTCGCGCCGCTGCCTGGCCTGGCCAGCCACATGCACGAGGGCGCGATGAGTGTCTTCGGCGACTGCCAGCGCCTGATCGGGGTCTACCGCAGCGAGCTCGCCCACCTCATCGCAGCCCCGCCGGGCGCGTAGGCGCGCGAGGCGTCGAACGTCGCTCCGTCAGTGACCTGCCAGGCTCCTCAGCGCGCGCGGTGCGCGACGATCGTGTAGAGCGGGTGAGCGCGGCCCTTGAGCTCTTGCTTGTGGTAGGTCACGGTCGCGTTCTCGAAGCCGAGGACGCCGATGAACGTCAGGAGCGCGCTCGGTGTGAAGCGCCACCAGGTCTCCGTCGGCTTGCTCCGCCGCGGGTTTGGCAGGAACTGCACGCACGGGCGCGCCCAGCGGCTGAGCAGCGCGGTGGCGAGCGGCATGTGCGGCGGCCGCTCGGTGATGATCACCGTCTCGCGGGTGAGGCGCAGCGCTCGCTCGAGCGCCAGAAAGGGATCGCGCAGGTGCAGCAGGATGCTCGTGAACGTCGCGATGTCGACGGGGCCGAGCTCCTCCGGGATGTCGTAGATCGAGCCGTGAATCACTCGGGCGCGCGAGGCGAACGCCCGATGCGCGAACCAGAAGCCGTTGTTGAGCCGCCGGATGTGCGCCTTGCGCTCGGCGATGATCCGCTCGCAGTCGAGCCCGGCATAGGGAACGATGTCCCATGCGTCGCGCTCCGACAGGTCGTAGGCCACCACCTCGGCGCCCATCTGCTCCATCGAAAAGCACAGGAACCCACTCGCAGTGCCCAGCTCGAGCACCCGTTTCCCGGCCAGGTCGAGCCCTCCGAGGTATTTCCGGAGCCCCTGACGCAGGTCCCACTCGCCCTCCACGAGTCCGTGTCCGGGGACATCCATGGTGTGGTAGAAGTAGCACTCGCTCGGATCCGTCACGGCTCGTGGCTCTGCGTAGATGGAATCCATGAGTTCCGCTGCAGACTAGCATCCGCTGCGCGAAGGCCGGGTCGCCTAGGGAAGCTCGAGGGACGCCCGCAGCGCGCGCGCGACGACCGCGTGCCCGCGCGCGTTGAGGTGGCGGTCCTTCGGGTAGTACAGGGGCTCGCCCGCGCGCTCGCGTTCGGAGCGCAGCGCGGGGCCGAGGTCGATCACCGGGATCGCGAGCTCCGCTCCGATCTCCTGGATGCGGCTCTGCACGTCGTAGTCGGCGGGCTCGAGCCCAACCACCGACGCGTCGGTGTCCACCTGGACCTGATCGGGGATCAGCGCGATCAGCGTGCGCGCTCCGATCCCGGCCGCAAGGTCGCGGATCTCGCGCAGCAGCGCTGCCTCGAGGCGCCACGCCGACTCGCGCTCGTCCGGAGCCAGGAAGTCCGTGGACTCCTGCGGCAGACCGAGCGCGACCGCGAGCGCGAACCCGACGAGCTTCAGGCGGTCGCTCAGGAAGCGGTAGGCGTAGCTGTGTCGCAGCCAGGCGCGGCGCGTGTCGACACCCGCTACGGGCGCGACCGCCTGCGGCTCAGGCCACACCAGCTGCTCGCCCTCGACACGGAAGCGCAGGGAGGGGCGGTTGTAGCTGTTGCCGACGTCGTTCCAGAAGAACGCGACCAGCACCAGGTCGGGACGCAGCGCCAGGCCCTCGTCGCGCAGCAAGAGCAGCTCCTGCGCCGTGCCGTAGCCGTTCACGCCGGTGTTGATCACCTCGATTCCGGGCACGAGCCGCTCGAGGCGCGCCGAGAAGGTCTCGTCGTCGGCCACGCCGATGCCATAGGCGAACGAGTCGCCGAGTACCAACACCCGCCGCACTCCGGGCGGCTTCTCGCGCGCGAGCTCGCGCCCGCGGTAGCCGAGCGCGTTGTGCACCACGTCGACGCGAAACTCGGCCTCGCCATACACCGTCGTAGCGCTCGGCTTGTTCGCCCAGCCCCGTGTCGCGCTCGCCACGGCGTACGTCGCACCCTCCTTCAGGTAGTAGCCGGACCAGAACGCGCGCAAGCCGAGCTCGACTGCGACGGCGCACAAGAGCGACGTCCCCAGCAGGACCACGAGGCGCAGCAGAGCGCCGCGGATCGCGTCAGCCGCGCGCACCGATCCCCCACATGGGCGGCTGAGACTACAACGTCGCCCACGCCGCGGCCGCGCTCAGTCGAGCGCGGGCGGAGGGTCCCAGCGGATCGTCACGCTGCGGCGGCCCCACTCGCGCGCGGCGCGCACGTCGGTGCCGAAGTACAGGTCGATGGTGCGGGTCCAGCGCCGCGCCATGCGGTCCGCCACGCGCCACTCCCCGGGTAGCTCGTCGATTCGTACCCGGGTGCCGTTCGCGAGGCCGAGCGCCTCGAGGTCGCGCGAAACGGCGATCGTGCGCATCCCGGGGCGCAGGCGCTCGCCGAAGGCCGTGATCGTCGGGTCGCGGTCTGCCTGGGAGCGCACCGAGTTGTACGCCGAGGCCTTCACCGAGAGCACGCGCGCCCCCGGCGCTGCGGAAGGACCTTCGGGCGCTGGAATGGCGGCGGGCGCCGAAGGCCAGCGCACCAGAGAGGGACGACCTGGCTCGTCCGGGGAGGCGCAGCCCAGGAGCGCCGCGACGGAAGCCGCCGCGCAGGCGCGTGCCGCCAGCGTGTGCATCCTTCGCCGCATCCGCCCTCTCCACCGCCGAGCCGAGGGAGGGCGGGCGGTTCATGTGTCCGTGACGCACCCCTCTGAGGCCGACTTTACGGTTCGCACGTACCGGAAAAGTGTGCCCCCCGTCACCTTCAGAGGCGGGGCGGTCCAGGCCGCGCGGCGCCGCGCCAGCTCGTCCGCGGGCACCTCGAGCTCGATCTGGTGCTTCTTGGGATCGATCACGATCCGGTCGCCCTCGCGCACCAGCGCGATCGGGCCGCCGTCCTGCGCCTCCGGCGTGACATGCCCGACCAGGAACCCGTGCGAGCCGCCGGAGAACCGCCCGTCCGTGACCAGCGCGACCTGCGCGCCGAGCCCCGCGCCCATCAGGGCCGACGTGGGGGTGAGCATCTCGGGCATCCCCGGTCCACCGCGCGGGCCCTCGTAGCGGATCACGATCACGCTGCCGGGGCGGATCCGCCGCTCCTCGACCGCGCGCACCATGTCTTCCTCGCACTCGAACACCTGCGCGGGGCCGGCGAACTCCTGGCCTTCCTTGCCGGTGATCTTGGCGACCGAGCCCCCGGGCGCGAGCGAGCCGTGCAGGATCTGGATGTGCCCCGTCTCCTTGATCGGGTCCTCCCACGGCCGCAGCACCTGCTGGCCGCGCGTGAGACCCGGGAGGTCGCGCACGTTCTCCGCGAGTGTGCGCCCCGTGACCGTGATGCACGAGCCGTCGAGCGCGCGCTTCTCGAGCAGGTAGCGGAACAGACCCGGGATGCCGCCGACCTGGTGCAGGTCCTCCATCACGTACTTGCCCGACGGCTTCAGGTCCGCGAGGAACGGCGTGCGGTCGGAGACGTTCTGGAAGTCGGCGAGCTCGAGCGGCACGCCGGCGGCGCGCGCGATCGCGAGCAGGTGGAGCACGGCGTTGGTGGAGCCGCCGAGCACCGTGACCACGACCATCGCGTTCTCGAACGCGGCGCGGGTCAGGATCTCGCGCGGCTTGAGATCGAGCTCGAGCAGGCGCCGGATCGCCGGGCCCGCGCGCAGGCACTCGTCCTGCTTCTCGGGGGACTCGGCCGGAGCGCTCGCGCTGCCGGGTAGCGTGAGCCCGAGCGCCTCGATCGCCGAGGCCATCGTGTTCGCGGTGTACATGCCGCCGCACGCCCCTGCGCCGGGGCAGGCGTTGCGGACGATGGCGCGCCGCGTGGGCTCGTCGATGCGGCCGGAGACGAACTCCCCGAACGACTCGAACGCCGAGATCACGTCGAGCTTGGCGCCGCTCGCGCTGTGGCCGGCGCGAATCGTGCCGCCGTAGACCATCAGCGCCGGGCGATTCAGCCGCGCCATCGCCATCACGCAGCCGGGCATGTTCTTGTCGCAGCCGGGCAGCGCGACGAGCGCGTCGTACCACTGCGCGCCCATCACGGTCTCGATCGAGTCCGCGATCAGGTCGCGCGACGGCAGCGAGTAGCTCATGCCCTCCGTGCCCATCGAGATCGCGTCCGACACGCCGACGGTGTTGAAGCGGAAGCCGATGAGATCGGCGGCGGCCACGCCCTGCTTCACCTTCGCGGCGAGGTCGAGCAGGTGCATGTTGCAGGGGTTGCCCTCGAACCAGACGCTGCCGATGCCCACCTGCGGCTTGTCCATGTCCTCGTCGCGGAGCCCCGTGGCGTAGAGCATCGCCTGCGAGGCGCCCTGCGACGGCGGCTGCGTCACGCGTCGGCTATAGCGGTTCAGCGGTCCCATCTGCTGGATCTTACGACGGCTAGGGCTTGAAGAACGGGTTCCATGGATTGGAACGAGCAGCGAGTGCGTCGGCCAGCAGCGGGCGCTGGCGGCGGCCGTTCTCGAGCGCAGCGCGCGTGGCGGCGCGGTTGTTCGCGAACACGGCCTGCTCGTCGCGCGCGGCGGGATCGACCCAGACGGCGGCGATCAGCGCGAGGCGGTCGACGTCGTTTGCGGCGATCGCGCCATCAGCGACAGCATCGAGCACGCCACTCGCGACCCCCGCCTGCGCCGCGCCCCACGTCAGGCGCGCGTGCAGCTCGCCCGCGATCGCCGCCTTGTTGACGAAGAGCGTGAGCGGCTTCGCGGGCAACCCGGGCTGCACCACCGCGACGAAGGGCGTGTGGCCGGTCGAAGGCGTCGCGAGCGCGGTAGCCCACGCGGTCCCGACGGGGCCGTCGCGCCGGCCGAGCACCGTGTTCACGTGCGCGGCCTCGGCGCCCTGGCCGACGAACGCCTCGCCGAGCTCCACGTCGCTCACCGGGCTGGCTGGCGGCCGTAGCGCACGGCCTTGAGCAGGGGAGAGCTGTCGGTACCGGGCTTGGTGTCGTAGGCGAGCAGCGCGACGTAGCGCGGCCGCTCACCTCGGACGACAGAAACGCGGTGGATCGAGTGCCGGCCTTGAAACAAGAGCAGCGTCCCGGGGGTCATCGGAATCGTGCGCACGCCGGCGCCGGGCTCCTCGGCCAGCACCCGGCGCACGCCGGCGTAGTTCTCGTCGGCGGTGCTGCGCACCAGCGGGGCGACTTCGAAGTCGCCGCCGGCCTCGCTCGCCGTGAGCGCGATCGACACCACGAAGTCGGTCTGGTCGTAGTGCCAGGCCAGCTCGTCGCCCGCGCGCATCACCGAGAGGTTGAGCGCGCCGAACGGATCCGCGTAGCGGTAGAGCGCGGGCTTGCCGAGCAGCACGCGGAAGAAGTCCATCAGCGGATCCCACTCGTAGAGCGCGCGCTGCAGGCTCTCGGCGGGGAACAGGTCGTAGGCGACGGCGGTGAGCGCGGTGCGCGCGGTCGTGTTGCGCGGGTGATCCGCGGGCAGGGTGGGATCCGGCGGCTCGATGTAGGGCGTGCCGCGCAGCTCGGAGAAGTGCCCGAGCGGCGCCAGGGCCTCGCACTCGCGCACCAGCGGCTCGAGCCAGCTCGCGCGCAGGAAGCCCGGGAGCGCTGCCATGCCCGAGCGCTCGAGCTCCCCGCGCGCAGCCGCGACGAACTCACGCCCGCGCGGCGAGTCGAGCTCGAGGACCGGGTAGCGCTCGAGATCGATCAGCTCGGCGGGGTGAGGCATGCCCATGCGCGCCATTCTACGGGAGGAGCGGCTACTCCTTCTTCTTGAGCTTCGCCTCGTTCTCGCGGATGAACGCGCGGATGTCCTCGGCCATGTCGAGGAGCTTCGTCCACTGCTCCTGGTAGAGCGTGACCGGGAAGCGCCCCAGTCCGTAGACCGAGACTCCCCCCTTCTCGCTCACTTTCAGCGTCGCGCCGCGCGACGCGCGCCCCTTCAGGGCGGCGTTTTCGGCGCGCAGCCGCTCGAGCTCCGCTTGCACGTCCTGCTCGGACATCGCGATCCTCCGACTTCAACGGGGGGTGGGGTCACGAGATCCTACGCTCTCCAGCACCGAAGGTCTCGAGCGGAAGCTCGAAGGCGCAGAGCGTGATGCGGTTGTCGCGCGCGTTCGTGCCGCCTTGCGAGCGGAACACGATGTGGTGCTCGTGGAGGTTGCGCATCGAGGTGCAGCCCGGCACCGCGCAGCGCCAGCCGTCGCGCGCGAAGACGCTGCCCTTGTGCGGCGAGCGCGCACCCCACGCCGCGAACACGTGATCGCACATGGCGCCGAGCGCCTCGCCGGGCGTCGGGAAGCGTCCAGTCTTGCGTTCCATGTAGAGCCGCACGCTCGCGTGCACCGCGCGGAAGAGCTGATCGACGTCGGGCGGCGCCCAGAGCACGACGCGACAGCGTTCCTCCGGGACGACGCTCCCTTCCGGAGCGATGGGAAACGCACAGATTTCTCGCTCGGTCCCGGACTCGTCGCCCGGCAGGCCACCCGTCGCGCGCCAGGTCTCAGGATCGGTCTCGAGCAGCGACAGCGCGCGCTCAGCGTCGTCGCGCAGGCGGCGCACGGTCACACGCTGCGCCCACGCGACCCAGCGCGCCGCGAAGCGCCCCTCGCCGTCGGCGATCACGACCGGCACCAGCACCTGCGCCTGCACCAGCGAGAGCGTCCCCGCGCGGTAGGCCTCGGCGAGCTCCGGGCACACGCGAGCCGCGCGCTCGATCCGGACCAACGCACGCGCCCGCGTGGCGTCCATGCCGAGGCGCTCGCGCGCGTAGTCGTCGAGCTTCGCGTAGCCGAGCTGGCGCGGCGCGGACGTGCGCCAGATCGCTGCCAGCAGGGGACCGACCTGCGCGTCGAGCCGCTGCTCCCGAGAGACGAGCGCTCGCAGCCGCGCGTCGAGC
>CAYVQJ010000047.1:0-4765 GCA_964454165.1 uncultured Myxococcales bacterium
CACAGCAGACGACCTTAACAACCAAATCGGAACAGACGAAGAATTCGAAATTATTTATGATAATACGGGTCCAAGACTACCAGAAATAATTGATTTCAAAGTCGTATCAGGAGAATCAGGAGTAACATACCAAGGCGGAGCAATCAGAGGAGACTTCGTACAATACAAAGTACGCTCAGGAGACTTTGAAACAGCATACGCAAACTTCACAGACATAAACGGAGACGCAAAAACAATACCAACAAGCTGTGAAGAAGTAGAAAATGCAACAAAAGACTGCACATTCGAAGAACTAGTAGACCTAGACGGACCATACACTGCAGAATTCACATTCGACTTCTACGATGATGCGCTGAACCGGGCACACACGAACACAAGACTTGAAGTTTACGGACTGGATAACGTAACCAACGCGTCTAAAAAATACTGGAAGTCACCGCCAGTCGTAACCTGCAGTCCGAGCGTAATAGACAGGCAAACAGCAACACTAATACCGGCAATGGCGGCATGCAGGATTGATTTACAAACGCCAAGAAAAGACATCAGCACACTAGCAATCGCAGGACCAGCATCACCAGACGAATGCAAGGGCGACATAGCGCTGAACGTGAATGACTTGTACATGGTCAACACGGCAGAAGGAAGCAAAAGCCCATACATGTTCATCAAGCTCGAACCCAAAAACTTCTACGTAAACAACCTGAAAATAAACTGTTCAATAAACGTCTACTCCAAACGCGAAGAAATCAAAGACGGCAAGAAAAGATATTACGTCACACCATTCCCGCAAAAACTACCAGTCAATATCTCGCTCCCATTCTACAACAACCCATTGGAACTCGCGGACAAAAACATAGACGATGAAATCGAAAAATCATTCAAAACAGGATTGGCATCACAAAAATGGATAGGACAGCTGAGACAATGGATATACTATGCTGAATTAATCTGCTGGATAAAAGTACTAATCACTAACGTCATAGGCGCGCTATATCTCGTAACAATAATACTCAAAGTAGCAGGCAATGTAATCAAAAACGCATTCCCGCCAGTAACAACAGCGCCAGGAACGGCAGTAGAACAAGCAGGCGGAGGAATCTGCGAAGTAGAAGAATCACTCTCAGAAGTCTACGGAGGAACAGTAGATGGCATATTCAAATTCCTAGACGCAATCTGCTCAGTAATCAACTGCGCCTCGACAGGAAAAGGCGGAATTGAAGGCGCTCTAGGCGGAGGAGGAAACCCATTATGCACGGCGCTTGATGCATTGCTTAAAGAAATTCCCGTGCTCGGTCAAATGTCAGAGGAAGCGGGAATCACACTGATGCCGAGCATCAAAGACTCGCTCATCATGAGCATGTTCTGCCTGTGCCTGCCTGGAATAATTTACAATCTGGAAAAATTAAGACAAATAGACTGCTTCAAGGCAGTATGCCTGCACGACATGGTCAAAGAAGGAGGATATCCGAAATCATTCTGCAACGAAATGCACGGCTACCTCACATGCCTGTTCATAATAGGAGAACTATTCTCACTAATACCATTCGCAGCATTCTTTGACAAAATAATAGACATGATAGTCACGATGATATCAGATCCGATAGCCCTCATAACAGTGGGACTCGGAGCAATATGCAACATAACCTGCCCAACACCAGACATGGGACTAGCATACATAGGATGCGCGCTGCTCAAAGTAGTATCAGTAGTAATGGAAGCAATAGGCGCAATCAAACAAGCAACAGACAAAAAAGCAGAATTCGGCAAACCACCAAACACACAATACTGCAGAAGAATGGAAAAAATAGAGAAGGACTACTAATGAGAAAACTCGCCATCGCACTAATAATGGTAATGATGATGAGTGTTATAGCGGAAGCGCAGTCTCCACCAGATGCAATACCAGTGCCAGCGGCAGCGGCAACACCAAAACCACTCTTTAAAATCGGGGGTGGGACAGGAACGGGCACGGGAACAGGACCTGATGGAGAAGCAAAACCAACAACATATTATCAAAACGTAAATCTGGCTTCAAAGGAATATGGCGAAATCGTTCCGGTGAAGGATACAGAAAAACCACCAGCAGGATATAAACCAGTATCGCAATCAACAGTAACCGCACTGCAAAATGCAGTACAACAATACGGAGAACCGACAGGGTACCTCGCTGGACAATACACATTCAAACCTTCAGTAGTGGACGACACGGGAATAATAGAAGACTACAAGCACACGACAACAGCGACAGTAAAAATAAATCTTGACGGGTCGACAACTACAACAACAAAAGTAGAACACTCAGTCTGCGGAGCAGGACTAGATTCTTGCGATGGAAAACCTGGCTCTTATAAGATTGAAACCGTTGAAGGTGGTTCAGTAACAACAGGAACGTATAAAGGCGCTGATAGCCTGCCCGTAAAAGACTCAAAAGGCAATCCAATACAAGGAGTAACTTCTAAAGAAATAATCACTTATTCGATAGATAAAGATGGAAAAGCAACTCCAGTATCATCACGAGAAACAGGCTACAAATTAGACCCGAAAACAGGAAAATACTCAACAAGCACGATGAGCGTTTACACCTATAACGACAAAGGTGAACGAAGCGCCACTCCAGTATACACAATAGACAAAGACGGCAACACGAAACTTAACGATGCAGAATACAGTAAGCTTACTGACGAACAAAAGAAACAAGTCGACAAAGATCAAGATAAGGCAAACGTCGCATACGTGAACAGCGGAGCAGCAGGCTGGAATGCATTCAAAATATTAGGAACAGCAAGAGTAATGGGAAGATTTATGCGAGCGTACGACGAGTACTCAGGATTAAGGCAATATTCAGCAATAGGCCTCGGAAGTTATGAAGCACAAGTACAAGAAAGAAGAATGAAAATACAACAAGAATTCTGCCTGGCATCAGGAATAACAACCTGCATAGTATCAACAATCTGCGGAAAAATAGCGCCGATAAAATCAGACAACGTAGTAGCAGGAAGAGGACCAGGCGGACAATTCGTCACAAGCGCAGTACTCAACGGAGAACGCTCACTCGCAATAGAAATAGAAGGACTCACAAGACAACAACTCATGGACATGTTCGGCAACCAAACAGTAATCTCAGGAAGACTAATCAATTTAACAGACCCTAAGTTCGATCCAAAAGTATTAGGCAAAATGAAACTAAGAATGTACCACGTACAATACCAAATAACAAACAACGTCAAAAGCGGCAAAGAAATGCACTACAACATAGAATTCAGAAAAGGAACACAAGCAAGCAACTCAAGCTACGGGCCAGTCGTCAAACAAGCAAAATGGTACAATCCAGACAAAGGACTGGAATTCCAAAAATCAGCAAAAGAAGACCTATACAAGTTCAGCGCAACAGAATACAGTGATGTCTGTTTAACATTTGAACCCGGACTGCCGTCAGGACCACCAGGAGGAAACATACCTGGCATCGGCCACGCAAGAGTAGTAGACCACTTATGCGTGCCATTCAAAGAATACGCTGGAGGACCAACAGAAATCACGGCAAAAGGAACTGTAGGAGAAGGAACATCAGGAGCAGCGGCACCAGCAGCCGGAGCAGCACCAGGAGCACTAATATGAAACACTTAATCACAAGAACAAGAATCATAGGAATAGCAGTACTAATCGTAGCAATACTCGCATACTACACTGGCTGGGCAAATGGCGTACCATTCGGAATAATGGGGCTAATACTAATCATTGCGCCAACAAAATACGGACAACACATGTACGACCTTCTAACAGAAAGCTTCAGCAAATGGAAAACAATAATCGTAACCGCACTCTACGATTCAATCTACTGGCTAATAATTGCAGGAGCAATATACTTCTACGCGTGGAGAGTCAACATCAAAGCAGCAATAGCACAAGCAGGGTCAACACTAACAAAAACAGCAATGATGAACCCAGAAGTGGCCAGCGGAAACCTAGAACAACTGCAAGGATTCGTCTACCAACTAATCATAGGCGCAATACTACTCCTAATCTTCGGCTTCATAGTCTACAATATCTTCAGAGGACTAACGTGGACGACAATCACAGGACAAAAACTAAACAAACAATTCTACAAAAAGTTCTTCCTAGCCAACGCAGGCTGGTGGGCAGTCTGGCTCCCACTATTCATACTAGTAGCATTCGCGCTAAATAACAAACCAGAAGCAAAACAAGGAATAGCTGGACTGTTGTTCATAACATTCTACTTCACGCCAATAATGCACACCCTCTACATGCAAACGCACAAAATAGGGCAAAGCATAGGCAATGGAGTAGGATGGGGCATAGCAAAAATCCACAGGCTAATCGTCCCATACATATTCGCACTAGTAATATACGTCGTAGTCTACCAAGTATTCAGGCCAATACAAGATACACAATTCATGCAACCAGCAAGCATGCTCTTCGTAGTATTATTCCTTGCATGGCTAAGAGTATACTTGTACGAAGTCATCAAAGAATTCCGTTAACATGAAAAAAAGGTAACGCAGAATAAATTCTGCGAAACCTCTTTTAATTCATAACAAAAAGGGACAATGAAAAAAGAGGGTAAAAGGGGACAAATCACTGTATTTATCATCATAGGCCTAATCTTATTGTTAGCCACGGCAACAGTAATCTACTTCTACCAAACACGAGTAACTGCTCCAATCAAAAAAGTGGTCGCAGTACCAGAAGACTTACAACAAATCTACGACTACATAACAACCTGCACAGACCAAATAGGAAAAGACGG
>CAYVQJ010000048.1:0-22720 GCA_964454165.1 uncultured Myxococcales bacterium
CCCTTCGCCTACCTACGCCACGTGCTCAGCGAGCTCCCGCAGGCGACGACCCTCGAGCAGATCGAACGGCTCCTCCCCCAGCGCGTCGACCGCCACGCCCTCCGCGAACCCGTCAACGACGCACCTCGCTGAGCGCTTACCTGCGTGCAACCGGCGCACCAAGATTCAGGTGTGACGCCCGGAATCTGGATCCGAGATTACTGAACGGTTGCACGCAGCTCGTTCGATTCGACCCAGGGGAGCACGATGCAAGAGAGGACGCCCACCCCAACCGCTCTAGGAATTTCTTGCAAGTCATTAATGTCCCTGGCCCTAGCCGCGCCCAGCTGAAGGTTGCTGATGTGAACGTCGGGTGGAGTAAGTTGATCGGCCTCCACGAGTGTTCCGAACTCCTGATAGCCGAACCCCAAGATCAGTCGGCGAGCTAGCTGAAGGAAGCACGCGATCTCGCGGCTCGGGTCCTCGACGGTACACCGTGCGAGACCCAATTGCTCCTCTAGGCTCTGTCGCAGGCGGTGCAGGAGAACCGGGCGCGAGAAGTACCGAAGTTGACGATCTCGAGATCGACTGTCTGATTCGAAGGCCTCATCTTCCGCCGGCGTCGATTTTGGGATAGAGGCGACAAGAACGCTCAACTGACGCACGAACTCTGCACCGACAACCTGACGAGACTCGCGCGAAACAATGCGCTCGGCACCATCGTGTAGCGCGCAAACCTCAAGCGGAATGAGTCCGTCCCTCCTCTCCCAATACGGGATTTCCGGCGCAGGCTTGGCGTCGTCAGCCAGAGCGGCTACTGGCGAAGCCAAGAACGAGATCGCAACGAGACCGCATCTGAATCGACGCAAGCTTTCTCCTTCGGTTGCGAGCCTTCTGGACTTCGACACCTCACCACCAAGCGCCCATCGTGCCACGGCGTTCGTCGCGCCGCACATCAGTCGGCGAACCGCTGACGCAGCCTCGCCGCACGAGCCGCGCTGTCTGCATCGATGTGAACGTAGCTCAACATCGACGCGTGCTTGACGTTTCGTCTTATGTTCGTATACACTGGAGCGTGTCGATGTTGCCCGCGACCGACGGGTGCGCGCTGTTCGAGCTCGAGGAGCGGCTGGTGCGCGCCGCCCGCTCGTCGGGGCCGCTGCGGTCCGCGCTCGCGCGCGTCGCGGCGCGGCTCGTCGAGACTCGGGCTTGGGAGCGGCTCGGGTACGCGCGGCTCTCCGATTACGCGGCCGAGCGTGCCGGGATCTCCGCGCGGTCCCTCCAGGATCTCGCGCTCGTCGGTCGCGTGCTGACTCACTGCGAGGAGCTGCGCGCCATCCTCGAGCGCGGAGAGCTTCCTTGGACCAAGGTGCGCCTCCTCGCACGCGTGGCTCGGCGCAGGCGGATGGCGCCCTGGCTCGCGCTCGCCCGCCGCGTGAGCGCACATGAGCTCTCGAAGGCCGTCCGGCGCGTCATGCCCGATTCGGTCGAGGGCGGCGGGCTCGACGAGCCGCGCTACGTGAACCCCGTCGAGATCGCTTGCACCCGCGAGGTCTACGAGAAGTGGGAGCTCGCGTTGCGGCTGGCGCGGCAGGTCGCGGGTGCGTCGCTCGGGGCGCAGCACGCCGCGGAGCTGATCGCGGCGGAGGTGCTCTCGGCGATCCCGCTCGAGCAGGCCGAGGTCCCGGAGCCGGAGGACGAAGACGGGAGTGTCCCCTCGATCGGCGAGCCGGTCATCGATCCACTTCCGCCGGATCCCGATCTGTCCGCGTTCACCGCTGGACTCGAAGACGCCGACGCCTTCGAGCTCGACGCGCGTCTGCGCGCGCTCGTTGCCCGGGAGCAGCGGCTCGATGCCGAGGTCGGGCCGCTGCTCGCGGCGATCTGGCGCACGTCCGCGCCGCGACAGCTCGGCTACGCGAACCTCGACGACTACGCGCGCGAGCGACTGGGCATGGACCCGACGCGAGCGCGGGCGCTGGTCCGGATCGAGCGCGCGGCGCGCACCTGCCCGGAGCTGACCGGGGCCTACCGCGCCGGAGCGCTCTCGCTGGTGCAAGCGCAGGCGCTGCTGCCCGTCATGATCGCCGACGGCGCGTGCCGCTTCGCCGCGCGCTGGGTCGCGTGGGCGCAGCGGGTCACGGTGCGCCGCCTGCGCGACGACGTGGAGCGCGCGCTGGGTGTGCTCGAGACCGATCCCGAGACGTGGCGCGCGACCGGCGGGCTGCCGGCAGACGAGTCACCCGACCGGGAAACCCGTGCGCTTCCCATCGCTCTGAAGAGCGACGAGGACCCGGCCGAGCGCTGCACGATCCGCCTCTGGGCCCCGTACGGCGTCGAGCAATTCTTCCGCGCGGTGCACGCCAGCGTCAGGCTCTACCTGGAACGCAAGACGGGGCGCTTCCCGACGCCGGGCGAGGCGCTCGGCGCCATGTGCGACCACGTATTCGAGGCCTGGGGCGCACGCTTTGAGCACAAGGGCAGCGTGTTCGCGCGCGACGGCTGGCGGTGCGCGGCACCGGGCTGCACGTCGATGCGCAACCTGCACGAGCACCACATCGTGTTCCGCTCCCAGGGCGGCACCAACGACCGCGACAACCGCATCACGCTCTGCGCCTTCCACCACCTGCGCGGGGTGCACCAGCGCCAGATCCGGATCACCGGCGCGGCGTCGCTCGGCCTGCGCTACGAGTTCCCGCTCGAGCGGTTCGCCTCAGGCGACCGGCGTGTCGCTTCGAGTATCTTGCGTTGATGCTCGAGCACGCCGTCTGGATCCTCGCGCTCGCGACCGCCGTCTGCGTGCCGCTCTACTCGTGGCGCGCGCGCGGCCGGCAGTACGCGATCTTCGCGGCGGTCGTGCTCTCGATCTCGCTGCCGGGCGCCGTCATCCTCCACACGCGGCTGCGCGAGCTGGTCGGTGCCGCGGCGCAGCCCTGGCTCGACGCCGCGTTCGCTTACAGCATGGCGGTCACGGGGCTCCAGCTCGCGGCGCTGGTTCGCGCCCGGCTACGCCACGCGGTGTACCGCTGGCTGGTGGGGATCCCGGGGCAGGCGTTCCTGGCAGGCGGCGCGCTCGGCGGCGTGTGGCTGGTCGCGCTGCTGCCGGTCCGGCTCGCGCTGTACGGCCTGGGCTTCGAAACGGCGCTCACCTGGCTGGCGTGGCTCGACGTCCTGCCGCTCGCGGTCGCCACGCTCTCGATCGTCACCTCCTCCCGCCCCAAGCGCGAGCTGGTGCGCGTGGAGCTCGGCGCGGACGGCCCGGACGAGGTGCAGCGCGTCCCTGTCGAGCGCTACCGCCGCCGCCGCCGTCCCGCGCCCCTCGCCGAGCGCCCGCTGCGCGTCGTGCAGATCACCGACCCGCACCTGGGACCGTGGCAGCCGATCCGCAAGCTGCGCCGCCACATCGAGGAGCTCGTCGCGCACGATCCCGACCTGGTGCTGCTCACGGGCGACTTCCTGACCATGGAAGGGCGCGGCTCCCCGGGCGGCCTGGAGCAGGCTCTCGACCCGCTGCGCAAGCTCGCCGGCCGCTGCTTCGCCGTGTTCGGCAACCACGACCACGAGGCGGCCGACGAAGTGACGAGCGCGCTCGAGAACAACGGCGTCGTGCTGCTGGTCGACGCCGAGGCGACCGCGCACACCGCAGTCGGACCGGTGCAGCTCGTCGGCGCGAACTACGTCGGCCGCGGGCGCGAGAAGCACATCCCCGAGCTGCTCGCGCGCTTCCCGCGCCGCGACGGTCACCTGCGCCTGTTCCTGCTCCACGACCCCCACGGCTTCCATTTCGTGCCCAAGGACGACGTCGATCTCACGTTCTCGGGCCACACCCACGGCGGACAGCTCGGGCTCGTGAGCTTCGGCCTGGACTGGACGGTGCTGGCGCGCTCGCGCTGGCCCGATCACGGCCTGTTCGCGCGCGGCAAGAACCGGCTGTACGTGCACCGCGGCACCGGCTTCTACGGTTTCCCGCTGCGCATAGGCGTCCCCGGCGAGTCCTCGCTGCTCGAGCTCGTCGTGCGGTAGTCTGTCGGCGTGTTCGATCCAGCCGTGCTGGGCGTGATGATCCCGATCGTCGCAATCGTTGGCGCGTTTGGCACGGTGATCGGGCGGCTCTGGATGCGCCACCGCGAGCGGATGGCGCTGATCGAGATGGGGATCCATCCCGACTACCCGCCCTCGGATGGCGAGGAAGAGGACTCGGTCGAGCTCGAGCCGTCCCGATCCCGAGAATCCCTCCGCCGCCTGCCCTGATCCGCCGCCGTTGCGGGCGCGGCTGGGGGGGCGAATCTTCAGCCGTGAGGGGGGGTCCCACAGGCGTGCGAAGGATGGGCGGCATCGCGGTCCTCGGGGCCGGCCTCCTGCTCGGGCTCTGGCTCTCGCTCCTGCGCTACGAGGTCGAGTCGCGCTTCCGCGGCGAGCTGTTCGACGTCCCCGCGCGGGTCTACACACGTCCGCTACTGGTAGAGCCCGGCTCGAACCTGCAGACGCTGCGGCTGGTCGAGCGCCTGCGCCGTCTGGGATTCCAGGAGGCGAAGCGCGACAAGCTCGAGCCTGGCGAGTTCCGCCGCAGCCGGGGCGTGCTGAGCTTCGCGCCACGCCGAAGCATGGGCTCCGCCGAGCGCGAGACACGCATCGACCTCGTGCTCGACGAGTCCGGCCGCGTGCGCGAGCTGCGCGGGGCGAGCGGCGAGCGCCTGCGCGAGACGCGGCTCGAGCCGGAGCTGCTCGGCGAGCTCGCGGGCACGCGCCTCGAGCGCCGGCGCCTGGTCCACCTGGGCGACGTGCCCGCGCAACTGATCGACGCGATCCTGACGATCGAGGACCGCCGCTTCCACGAGCACAACGGGCTCGACGTGCGCCGCATCGCGGGCGCATTCGTGCGCAACGTGCAGGCCGGGCGCGTGGTGCAGGGCGGCAGCACGATCACCCAGCAGCTCGTCAAGAACCTGTACCTGTCGCCGGAGCGCAAGTTCAACCGCAAGCTGCGTGAAGCGGTGATGGCCCTGTTCCTCGAGCTCGGCCACTCCAAACAGGAGATCCTCGAGGCGTATCTGAACGAGGTGTATCTCGGGCAGCGCGGCGCGGTCTCGATCCACGGCTTCGGCGCCGCGGCGCGCCACTACTTCGGCAAGGACCTGGCCGACGTGACGCTCGGCGAGGCCGCGCTGCTGGCCGGGCTGATCGCGGCGCCCGGACGCTATTCGCCCTTCCAGCACCCCGAAGCCGCGCGCGAGCGCCGCGACCTGGTGCTCGCCGAGCTGCGCGAGCTCGGGAAGATCGACGAGGCCGCGGAGCTGCGCGCGCGCCGCGAGCCGCTCGAGATCGCGCGCTACGACGCCGCCGACGAGCGCCCCGCTCCCCACTTCCTGGCGTGGCTGCGCGCGGATCTCGAGCGCGCCTACGGCGAAGACGCGGTGCTCGAGGCCGGCCTGCAGGTGGTCTCGACCCTCGATGGGCAGCTCCAGCACGCGGCGAACCAGGCGCTCGCCCAGGGTCTCGCGCGGCTCGAGCGCGACTTCCCGAAGCTCGCCAAGAAGTCGGCTCCGCTCGAAGGCGCGCTGCTCGCGCTCGATCCCGCGACAGGCGACGTGCTCGCACTCGTCGGCGGGCGCAACTTCGCGAAGAGCCAGTTCGACCACGCGACGCAGGCGCGGCGTCAGCCGGGCAGCGCGTTCAAGCCGATCGTGGCACTCGCCGCGCTGTCGCGCAGCGTCGGCGGTGACGAGCCGCTGACGCTCGCCGCGCGCGTCCCGGACGAGCCGCTCGAGCTCGACACGCCCGCGGGCAAGTGGCGCCCTGCCAACTTCGACGGCGAGTTCCGCGGCATGGTCACGCTGCGCGACGCGCTGGAGAAGTCGCTGAACGTCCCGATCGCGCGCGTGGCGCTCGAGATCGGGCCGGAGCGGATCGTGCGCACCGCGCGCCTGCTCGGCATCGAGAGCCCGCTCTCGCCCGTGCCCGCGTTGGCACTCGGCGCCTCCGAGGTCACGCTGCTCGAGCTGGTGCGCGCCTACGCCGCCTTCCCGTCGGGCGGCGTCGTGCCGCGCGTGCGGGGCTGGAGCGAGGTGCTCGACGGTGAGGCAAAGCAGATCGAGCACACCGAGACCGACGCTCTCGCTTCGTTCGACGCCGCCGAAACCTGGCTCGTCACGTCTGCCCTTCAGGGCGCCGTAGACCGCGGCACCGCCGCAGGGCTGCGGCGACTCGGCCTGCGCGGCCCGATCGCCGGCAAGACCGGCACCACCAACGACTTCCGCGACGCCTGGTTCATCGGCTACACCCCGAACCTGGTGGCCGGCGTCTGGGTCGGCTTCGACGACGGCTCGAGCGTGGGGGTGCCGGCGTCGGTCGCCGCGCTGCCGATCTTCGCCGAGTTCGTGAAGCTCGCCCTCGGCACGGAGCTCGAGGAGCAGTTCCACGAGCCGCCCGGCATCGAGAGCGTGCGCGTCGAGGCGAGCAGCGGCCGCCGCGCCGGCCTCGGCTGCCCCGGCGAGTACGAGGACTTCCTGGAGGGCACAGCGCCCACCGAAGTGTGCGAGGCCGAGATCTTCCGCGTGGTGCGCCGGCCCTTCGACTGGCTGTTCGGGGGTCGCGAGCGCGCGCAGCGTGAGCCGCCGCCTCCGCCGCGGGGCGATCGGCGCGACTGGCGCTTCGACGCCCGAGAGGAGCGCGAACGCGAGAAGACCTGGGAGGACCGCTTCGAGAAGCGCCGCGACGAGGACGACGACGCGTGGGACGAGTGGTGAGCCGCCGCGCGCGTCAGCGCGGCTTCAGCTCTCCGGTCACTGCCTTCGCCGCGTCTGCGTGCGCCTCGGCGATCTCGCGCGAGATGCGGTCGATCACCGCTCGCTCCTCGGGCGAGATCGCGCCGAGCCCGAGCACGCCCCCCGACGCGCGCGCGACCTCCGCCGCGTAGGCCGGCAGGTCCGATTCGATCTGGCGGCGCTGCTCCTCCGACCACGTGGAGAACATCGCGCGGATCACGCGCGCGCAAGCCGCGAACGCCTCGTCCGGCGGCCGCCGCTCGAGCAGGGGCAGCAGGCGCTCGTACGCGGGCGTGCCCGGCACGATCTCCCGGGTCGCCGCGAGCTCCAGGATCTTGGCGCGTTCCCGAGCGCTGATGCTGCCGTCACTCCAGGCGACCTGCAGCAGCGGCACGACGTGCAGCAGCACCAGCACCTCGCGCGTGAAGCCGAGATCCTCGAGCGCCTTCAGCACGCGCTCGTCGTGGACGTTCAGCTCCTGCTCCAGGCCCTTGCGCGTGCGCTCGTGCTCCACCTTGCGCCGCAGCTCGGCGAGGATCTCCTGCTCCCTCTTGCGGAAGAAGCTCTCCTCACTGCCTCGCGCGATCTGCTCGAAGATCCACGGCTTGTCTGCCATCGTCGTCCTCGTTTCTCCTGCGGCGCAGGATACTCAACGCCGCCGCTTCAGAAAGTCGCGCGCGACGCGCACGAGCGCGTCGGGCTGATCGTAGTGCAGCATGTGCCCCGCGCCGTCGACGACGACATGCTCCACGTCGGCGAAGCGCGCGAGCTTGCGCTCGAGGTCGGCCGCGTACGCCTCCGGCGCGAGCGAATCCGAGAGCCCGCGCCGGGTCCAGTAGCTCGCGGAGTCGGCCGCGGTCACCACGAGCACCGGGCAGCGGATCCAGCTCCAGATCTCCTCGGTGTCGTCGATCCCGAGCGTGCTCCAGATTCTCTGCACTTCCGGCGTCCACTTCCAGCGCAGACCGCCGCCGGGCGCGGGCTCGGTGCCGCGCTCGACCAGGCGCCGCGCGCGCTCCGGCGCCAGGCGCGGGTTGCGCGCGCGGAAGCGAGCGAGGGCAGCGTCGAGGTCCGCGAGCGGCTCGCGCGGCCCGGGCGCCTCGAGCAGTCCGGCCATGCGTTCGCGCAGGCGCGCCCGGCGCGCCTCGGGCGTCACGTCCTGCGCGCGCGGAGGCCCGAGTCCCTCGACGCTGATCAGCGCCGCGACGTCGTCGAACAGGCCCGCGTAGCGTGCGGCGATCTGCCCGCCCAGGCTGTGTCCGAGCAGCGCCGGCCGCACCAGCGCACGCTCCAGCACGAGCGCGCGCAGGTCCGCGACCAGATCCGCCATCGCGTAGGAGCCCGGCTTGTCGCTGTCGCCGTGCCCGCGCAGGTCCGGCGCCAGCACGAAGTAGTCCTGTGCGAGAGCTCGCGCGATCGGGTCGAAGCTCCCGGCGTGGTCGCGGATGCCGTGGACGAGGACGAGCGGCGCGCGCGAGGCATCGCCGTACGCGAGCCCCGCGAGGCGCACTCCCCCGGCGCGAAACTGGAAGGACGTCGGCTCCAAGGCCGCGGAGCGTGCGACGCTCGCGGCCGATCCGCAACCCGCGGCTGTGCGTGGTAGCGTGAGAGGGCAGCGCGCGACGCGCTCGATCGGAGGACGGCCCTGACGAGCGCCGAGCGCACGCGGCACGAAGCGGATCCGGACGCCCTCGTGCGCACGGCGCGCTCGCTGGCGCCGGTGATTCGCGCACATCGCGACGAGACCGAGCGGACCCGGCGCACGCCGCCCGCGCTCGTCGAGGCCCTGGCCGATGCCGGCCTGTTCAAGCTGTGGCTGCCGCGAGCGCTCGGCGGATTCGAGGCCGACCCGAAGACGTTCGTGCGCGTGGTCGAGGCGGTCTCGGCCGTCGATGGCGCAACCGGCTGGAACCTCTCGATCGGCGCGGGATACAGCGTGATCGCGGGCTACCTGCGCGAGCGCGTCGCCCGCGAGATCTTCTCCACGCCGCGCTCCATCGTCGCCGGCCAGATCGGCCCGCAGGGCAAGGCGGTCGCAGTCGACGGCGGCTATCGGATCAGCGGGCGCTGGGGGTTCGGGAGCGGGATCCAGCACTCGAGCTGGGTCGTGAGCGGCTGCCTGGTCTTCGACGGCGACGCGCAGCGCATCAGCTCGAAGGGGGTTCCGCACCGCCTGCTGATGATGACGCCGGTCTCCGACGTGGAGATCGTCGACGACTGGCACGTCAGCGGTCTGCGCGGCACGGGGAGCTGCGACTACGTGATCGAGGACGTGTTCGTGCCGGAGGAGCGCACGCTCGTGCTGTTCGGGCGCAGCCACCAGCCGGGCGCGCTGTTTCGCCTGCCCACGGCACTCTACTCCTATCCCATCGCGGCGGTGCCGCTCGGGATCGCGCGCAGCGCGATCGACGGCCTGATCGACGTTGCCTCGAGCAAGCAGGCGGGTCCGCTCTCGGCTTCGCTCCGCGAGCGTCCCGAGGCGCAGCTCGCGGTGGCGCGCGCCGAGGCTCTGCTCGGCGCGGCGCGCGCCCGACTGTTCGAGACGATCGACGAGCTCTGGCGCGGCGCGTGCGCGGGCGAGGAGGTGACGCTGCGCCAGCGCGTGGACGTCCGCTCCGCCTCGGTGTTCGCCGCGACGGCCTGCGCCGAAGTCGTCGACATGGTCTGGACGGCGTGCGGAGCGACCTCGATTCGGGAGACCTCGGTGATCGAGCGCTGCTTCCGAGACGTGCACGCCGCGACGCAACACATGGTCGTGAGCGAGCGCCTGCTCGAGGACGCCGGGCGCGTCCTGTTCGGGCTCGCGCCCAGGAACCCGATCTTCTGAGTACGCCGGCCGCCGACGCGCTCTGCCATACTGCGCGCGGATCCCAACGCCGGAGGAAGCCATGCCCAAGCCGTTCGAGGGCAAGATCGGTCGCACGTTCGCCGAGTCGGCGGCCTGGTGGCCGCCGCTGCCGAAGGCGCCGGACGGCGCGCCGAACGTCTTGATCGTGGTGCTCGACGACGTGGGCTACGCGCAGCTCGGCTGCTACGGCTCGGACCTCGAGACCCCGAACTTCGACCGCCTGGCCGCGAACGGGCTGCGCTACTCGAACTTCCACACCACGTCGCTGTGCTCGCCGACGCGCGCCTGCCTGATGACCGGGCGCAACCACCACGCCAACGGCATGGGTCGCATCGCCGACTTCTCGAGCGGCTTTCCGGGCTACGACGCGGTGATCCCGAAGGAGAACGGCTTCCTGCCCGAGATCCTGCGCGAGCACCACTACGCGGCGTACGCCGTCGGCAAATGGCACCTGGCGCCGATGACCGAGGTGACGATGGGCAGCCCGCGTGACAAATGGCCACTCGGGCGCGGCTTCGAGCGCTTCTACAGCCTCATGGGCGGCGAGACCGACCAGTACCACCCCGATCTCGTCCACGACAATCACCAGGTCGATCCGCCGCGCACACCCGAAGCGGGCTACCACCTGACCGAGGACCTGGTCGATCACGCGATCCAGTACCTGAAGGACCTGCGCGCGACGTACGAGCGCAAGCCGTTCCTGCTCTACCTGGCGCCCGGCGCGTGTCACGCACCGCATCAGGCGCCGCCGGAGTACATCGCGCGCTACCGCGGGCGCTTCGCCAAGGGCTGGGACCGCTGGCGCGAGCAGGTGTTCGCGCGCCAGGTCGCGAGCGGGCTGCTGCCGAAGGGAACGCAGCTCTCCGAGCGGCCGTCGTGGGTTCCGGCGTGGGAGTCGCTCTCCGGAGACGAGCGCCGGCTGTACGCGCGCATGATGGAGGTGTACGCCGGGTTCATGACCCATACCGATGCGCAGATCGGGCGTCTGCTCGAGTTCATCGAGTCGCAGGGCGAGCTCGACGACACGCTCGTCCTCCTGATGAGCGACAACGGCGCGAGCGCCGAGGGCGGACCCAAGGGCTCGTTCAACGAGATGTTCTTCTTCAACATGGTCCCCGAGAGCCTGGAAGAGAATCTGCGCCGGATCGACGATCTCGGCACGCCGCGCGCGCACAACCACTATCCGTGGGGCTGGGCGTGGGCGGGCAACACGCCGCTCAAGCGCTTCAAGCGCGACACGCACGAAGGCGGGGTGTGCGATCCGCTCGTCGTGCACTGGCCCGCGCGGCTCGGGCGCCCGGGCGAGACGCGTCACCAGTACGTGCACGTCGTCGATCTCACGCCGACGATCCTCGACGTGCTCGGCGTCGAGCCTCCGAAGGAGCTCGCGGGAGTGCGCCAGAGCCCGCTGCACGGCGCGAGCTTCGCGCACACCTTCGCCGACGCGGGCGCGCCGTCGCGCCACGGCACTCAGTACTACGAGATGCTCGGCTCGCGCGCGCTCTACCACGACGGCTGGAAGGCGGTGGTGTTCCATCCCGCGCGCATGCTCGCGTACGACGGCACCGACGTGTCGAAGCCGTTCGACGAAGACGTCTGGGAGCTCTACCACGTGGCCGAGGACTTCGCGGAGGTGCGCGACCTCGCGCGCGCGTACCCCGAGAAGCTCGCGGAGCTCAAGGCGCTCTGGTGGCAGGAGGCGGAGCGCCACCAGGTGCTGCCGCTCAACAACCAGCCCGGGCGCTTCGGCGACATGCGCTTCCGGCGCGAGCGCCACCTGTTCCACGCCGGGATCGGCAAGCTGCCCGAGAGCGTGGCGCCGAATCTTCGCAACAGAGGTTTCGTGATCGAGGCGCACCTGAACGTCCCGGCGGCGGGCGTAGACGTCGAGGGTGCGCTCGTCGCGCACGGCGGAGGCGCCGGCGGCTACGCGCTGTACCTGAAGGGGCGGCGGCTCCACTTCGTGCACAACCTGCTCGGGATGCAGAGCACGACGGTGTCGGCGAGCGTCGAGCTTCCCGCGGGTCGCGTCGTCGCGCGCGCTGCCTTCAAGCCGACAGGGCCGTTCCGCGGCGACGTGTCGCTCTTCTACGACGGCGTGCCCGTCGGCGAGGGCAGCCTCGCCCGCACCACACCGATCACCTACGGGATGGGCGGCTTCGCCGTCGGCTACCAGCCGGGGTCGCCGGTCACGGACGCATGTCCCGGCCGCTTCACCGTGCCCGAAGGTCTGGTGGGCCAGGTCGTGATCGAGGCTGAAGGCGCGCCCTACCGCGACCCGGCAGCCGAGGCGCGCGTCGGGATGGCGAGGCAGTAGACCGGCGCGAGGCGCGCCGCCAGCCCAAGGCTCGCGGCCCCGACGCAGGCTGCGAGCCCGAACGCGGAGACCAGCGGCAGCGGCGCAGCGCCCGCGGAGAGCGGCGCCAGAGCGACGAACACGCCACCGAGCGCGGTCGCGACGCTCGTCGCGACCGCGTCTGCGATGCCGAGCGCAGCGCCGGCCGCGCCCTCGCTGCCGGCCGGCGTGTCCTGCATCGCGCTCGCCGTCGCCGCGGTGTAGACCACCCCCATCCCGAGCCCCGCCAGCGTCCAGCCCGCGAGCGCGACACCGATCGGTGTGGCCTGAAATAGACCGAGGCTGGCGCAGACGATGCCGGCCAGGAGGCCGAGCGTGCCCGCGCGGCAGAGCTGCTCCGCGCCGAAGCGCTCGGACGCGCGCGCCTGCAGGAACGCGCCTGTGGTCCAGGCAAGCGCGGAGAGCGTCAGTACGGCTGCGACCTGCGCGGCGCTCGCGGAGCGGACCGTGGCGAGTGCCAGCGGCAGGAACGACTCCACGCCGAAGAAGGCGAAGACCACGGCGAAGCGCACGCCGAGCGCGGCGCCGCGCGGCCCGCGCAGGGGCGACTCGATCCCGGCGTTGGTCCGCGGCGTCGCGCGCGGCGTTTGCGGCGAGCGCTGGCGCAGCGACGGGATCACCAGCGCAGCCGCGACTGCGACGAGCGGCACGAGCCCGAGGAACACCGCGCGCCAGCCGAACAGCTCCGCGACGCCGACCGCGAGGGCCGGCGCGACCAGCGCCGGCAGCACCCATGCCGCGGCGAGCCACGCCAGTATGCGCGGACGCGCCGCCTCGTCGTAGCCCCGGATCACGACCGCGCTCACGACGACCGAGACCAGGCCGCCGCCGAAGCCCTCCGCGCAGCGCGCGACCACGACCATCGGCATCGACGGCGCGAGCCCCGTGCCGAGCATGCCGGTGCCAAAGGCCAGCATCCCGAAGCCCAGCGTCGCGACCGGACCGTGCGTGTCGGTGGCGCGGCCTCCGAGCACGATCCCGAGCGCCCCGGCAAGCCCGTAGACCGCGAAGAACGCCCCGGCCCACGCCTCGCCTCCGAGGTCCCGCAGCATGGCGGGCAGCACTCCGGCGCCGACCAGCTCGTGGGCGGCGCGCAGCGAGACGGCGAGGAGAAGTCCGATCAGCACGCGGCTAGGATGCCGGGTCCCTGCTCTCGAATCGTCGCTCCTGCTGGTATACCAGCGGAACTCCACCGACCCGACTACGAGCGGAACGGCGTGGCGAGCATCGCCGCGAGCGAGCGGCCGCGGGCGCCGGCTCGTCCGGGAAGACCGGTCGGGAAGCGGAGCGCCGACGTGCTCGGACACAGCGTCCGCGCCAGGCGGTCCCAGAGCGAGAGGATCGTGCCGAAGTTGGAGTCGCGCTCGCTGCGCTGCGTCGAGTGATGCAGGCGATGCAGCGCGGGCGTGACGAGGACGCGGCCGAGGACGCGCTCCAGGCGCAGGGGAAGATCGAAGTTCCCATGCTCGAGCACGTTTGCGATGCCGAAGATCGCCTCGAACACGATCACGCCGAGCGGCGGCGCGCCGAGCAGCACGATCGCCGCGAGCCGCACCGGCAGCGCCAGCAGCAGCTCGCCCGGATGGAAGCGGAGCGCCGTCGACACGTGGTAGTCGGCGTCCGCGTGGTGCACGCGATGGAAGCGCCACAGCAACCCGACCTGGTGGTTCGCGCGGTGCCAGGCATAGGAGAGGAGGTCGAGAGCGACGACCGTCAGCGCGACGCCGGCCGCGAGCGGCGCCGTGAGCGCGTGCAGCAGGCCGATCCCCGAGGTCTGCGCCCATGCGGCGACCGTCCAGCCGCAGGCGCCGCAGACCGCCGCCAAGAGCACCGCGTCGATCCCCCACAGCCCGAGGTTCGCCCGCCAGGCGGGGCGCAGCGCCACATGGGGAACCGCTCGCTCCAGCGCAAGGCCGAGCGCGAACGCCGCGAGGGGCGCGAGCCCGCGCCAGAGCTGCACCGACGCCTCGCTGAACTCCATCCCTTCTTCTCCGGCTCCCGATCGGGAGGTTACACGTCTACCGGGCGCGATCGGCGCGCGCTACGCGTTCCGACCAGCAAGGCGAGCGCCGGCAGCACGACGAGCGTCAGCGCCGTCGACGACAGGATCCCGCCGATCACGACGGTGGCGAGCGGCCGTTGCACCTCGGCGCCCGCGCCGGTCGAGATCGCCATCGGGACGAAGCCCAGGGACGCGACGAGCGCCGTCATCAGGACCGGCCGCAGGCGCGCGACGGCGCCCTCGCGCAGCGCCGCGTCGAGCGGGCGCCCCTCGCGGCGTAGCTCGTACACGAACGAGATCATCACGACGCCGTTCAGCACCGCGACGCCCGAGAGCGCGATGAACCCGACACCCGCCGAGATCGAGAGCGGAATCCCGCGCGCCAGGAGCGAGAGGATCCCCCCCGTCCACGCGAGCGGGACGCCGCTGAACACGATCGCCGCGTCGCGCGCCGAGCCGAAGACCCCGGCGAGGATGCCGAAGATCAAGAACAGCGCGAGCGGCACGACGAGCTGCAGGCGCCGCTTCGCGGACTCGAGCTGCTCGAACTGGCCGCCCCAGCTGCTCCAGTAGCCGGCCGGCAGCGCGACCCCGGCGCGGATGCGCTGCTCGGCCTCGGCCACGAAGGAGCCGATGTCGCGGCCGCGCACGTTCGCCGTGACCACCACGCGCCGCTTGCCGTTCTCGCGACTGATCTGGTTGGGCCCGGTGCCGACCTCGAGCTTCGCGACCGCTCCGAGCGGCACGAACGCGCCCTGCTCCGCCAGCGGGATCGGCAGGCGCTCGAGCGCCTCGAAGTCCACGCGCAGCGACTCCGGCAGCCGTACGACGACGTCGAAGCGCCGGTCGCCTTCGACGATTTGACCGGCCACGGAGCCGCCCACCGCGGTGCGCAGCACCTCTTGCGCATCGTCCTGCGCGAGCCCGTAGCGCGCCAGAGCCTCGCGCTCGAGCACGACCTCGAGCATCGGGAGCCCCGCCACCTGCTCGGTCTTCACGTCGGCGGCGCCGGGGACGCCCTCGAGCACCGCGGCGATCGCTTCGCCCGTCGCGCGCAGCAGCTCCAGGTCGTCGCCGAACACCTTGACGGCGACGTCGCTGCGCACGCCGGCGATCAGCTCGTTCATGCGCATCTCGATCGGCTGGGTGAACTCGTAGTTGTTGCCCGGGACCCGGGCGACCGCGTGCTCGAGTGCCTGCACCACGCTCTCCTTGGGCTTGCGCGGGTCGGGCCATTGCGCGCGGTCCTTCAGGATCACGAAGCCGTCGGCGACGCTCGGCGGCATCGGATCCGTCGCGACCTCGGCGGTTCCGATCTTCGCGAACGTGGTGTCCACCTCGGGCACCGAGCGCAGCGCGCGCTCGAGCGCGGTCTGCATCGAGACCGCTTGCGTCAGGCTCGTCCCCGGGATGCGCAGCGCGTGGAAGACGACGTCGCCCTCGTCGAGGCTCGGGATGAACTCGCTTCCCATGCGCGAGGCGGCGCCGAGCGACGCAGCCAGCACGAGCACCGCACCCGCGACGACCCACGCGGGTCGGCGCAGTGCAGCCGCGAGCACGGGCTCGTAGGCCGCCCTCGCCCCGCGCATCACGCGGTTCTCGCGCTCCTCGATGCGGCCGGCGAGCAGCACCGCGACTGCCGCGGGGACGAAGGTCACCGACAGCACCAGCGCGGCGACGAGTGCCAGGATCACGGTGATCGCCATCGGCCGGAACATCTTCCCCTCCACGCCCGTCAGCGCGAGGATCGGCACGTATACGATCAAAATGATCGTGACGCCGAAGACACTGGGCCGGATCACCTGGCGCGTCGCCTCGGCGACGACGTCGAGGCGCTCCCGCAGCGGCAGCGGGTCGCTGCGCCCGCGGCTCGCCTCGGCCAGCCGCCGGATGCAGTTCTCCACGATGATCACCGCGCCGTCCACGATCAGGCCGAAGTCGAGCGCGCCGAGGCTCATCAGGTTTCCGCTGATCCCTCCGCGCGCCATGCCCGCGAACGTGAGGAGCATCGCGAGCGGGATCACGAGCGCGGTCAGGAAGGCCGCGCGCGCGTTGCCGAGCAGCGCGAACAGGACCGCGATCACGAGCAGCGCGCCCTCGACCAGGTTGCGCTGCACGGTGGCGATGGTGCGGTCCACCAGCTCCGTGCGGTCGTACACGGTTCGCGCCTCGACCCCCGCCGGGAGCATGCGGTTGATCTCGGCGAGCTTCGCGGCGGTCCGGCGCGCCACCGCTCGACTGTTCTCGCCGATCAGCATGAACACCGTGCCGAGCACGACCTCGCGGCCGTTCTCGGTGGCGGCGCCGGTCCGGAGCTCGCGTCCGAGGTCGACCTGCGCGAGATCGCCCACGCGGATCGGCACGCCGCCCGCGTGGGAGACCACGATCCCGCGCACGTCGGCCAGGTCTCGCAGCTGCCCGGGAGAGCGCACCAGGTACTGCTCGCCGTTGCGCTCGATGTAGCCCGCGCCGGTGCCCGCGCCGTTGCGCGCGATCGCGGTCACCAGATCCCGGAAGCCGAGGCCGTGCGCCACGAGGCGCTCCGGACGCGGCGTCACGTGCACCTCTTTCACGAAGCCGCCGATCGTGTTCACCTCCGTCACACCCGGGACGGTGCGCAGCTGCGGCTTGATCACCCAGTCCTGCAGCGTGCGCAGATCGGTGGCATTCCAGGGATTGCCGCGCTCGTCGGTGGCGCCGGGCGCGGACTCGACCGTGAACATGAAGATCTCGCCGAGGCCGGTCGCGATTGGCCCGAGCTCCGGCTCGACGCCGTCGGGCAGGCGCGACGTCGCCTCGCGCAGGCGCTCGTTCACGAGCTGGCGCGCGAAGTAGATGTCCGTGCCGTCCTCGAACACCACGGTCACCTGCGACAGCCCGTAGCGGGAGAGCGAGCGCGTGTACTCGAGGCGCGGCAGACCCGCGAGCGCCGTCTCGATCGGGAACGTGATGCGCTGCTCCGACTCGAGCGGCGAGTAGCCGGGGGCCTCCGTATTGATCTGCACCTGGACGTTCGTGATGTCCGGGACCGCGTCGATCGGGAGCAGCGCGAAGCTGTAGGCGCCGATCCCCGCGGCGACCACTGTCGTGACGAGCACGAGCCAGCGGCGCGCGAGCGCGGTGCGAACGATGGCGTCGAGCATCGCGCCTCCTAGTGGTCGTGAGTCGCGCCGGACTTTCCGGCCTCGGCCTTGAGCACGAAGCTGCCGCCGGCGACGTAGCGCTGGCCGGCCGAGAGCCCCGACACGATTTCCACGTGCGTGCGGTCGCGGCGACCGAGCTCGACCGGCTGCGCCTCGAACACGTTGCCCGCCGCGAGAAACACGACGTCCCAGTCGCGCAGGCGCTGCACGGCGTCGATCGCGACCGCGACCGGCACCTCGCTCGAGCCCACCAGCACCTCGGCGGTCGCGAAGAGTCCTGGACGCCAGGCGCGGTCGGGGTTCGGAAGCACCGCGCGCGCGAGCAGGGTCTGCGTGGTGGCCGAGCCGATCGGCGCCAGGTAGGCAAGCGTGGTGGCGGCCAGCGGGGTGCCTTCTCCCGCGTCGATCTCCAGCGGCTGGCCGACACGCAGACGCCCGATGTCGCGGCGGTGGACGTCCAGATCCAGCCACACGCTCCCCAGATCGGCGATCTGGAACAGCTCGCGGTCGCTCGACGCGAACTCTCCTGGCGCGACGTCTCTGGCGATCACGGTTCCCCCGAGCTGCGCACGCAGCTCGAAGGAATGCAGGCTCTCGTTGCTCTCGATCACCGCGAGCAGGTCTCCGCGCGCGACCGCCTCGCCCAGGCTCTTGTGCACCGAGCGCACCACGCCGGGAAAGCGCGTCGTTACGCGCGCGAGAGCGTCCCGATTCGGTGTCACCCTGCCGTTCAGCACGAGGCGTTCGCGGATCGTCGCCCCTTCCGCCACGGCGACGGCGATGCCAGCGGCCTCGAGCTGATCGAGCTCGAGCGTCACGCGGTTCTCGTACGACGAGAACCGGAAGCGGTGCTCGCGCCCGCCTTCGCGCGCGAGGATCTCGGCGTCGAAGGAGTGCGGCTCTTCGACCGCGCGACCGCCGCGCAGGTAGTCGCCCTGCGGCGTGAAGCCGATCTCGTCCACTCGCCCGCCCAAGCGGCGCAGCGTCACGTCGAGCGAGACCCCCGAAGGATCGACGGGCTCCCCGTTCTGGTACACGAAGGCGCGGAACTCAGGGGGCACACCCTGCTCGAAGATCGTGAGCTCGAGCGCGAACGGGCCAGCCTCGAGCCAGCGGCCACGGCGTGGACCGCGCTCGAACGCGCCGGCCGCGGCGTGCTCGTCTGGTTCGTGTGCGCGCTCGCCACGGCCGCACGCGACCACGCCCGCGAGCGACAGGACCCACGCGAGTGCGACGGCTGTTCGAGTCATGGCAGGACCTCCAGCGGCACGCCGGTCAGGCGCTCGATCTGCTGCGCGCTGTGGTGCGCTTCGGCGAGCGTGCGCAGGTAGCGCTCGCGCGCATCGAGCCGCTCGCGCTCGGCGTCGAGAACCTCGAGCTGAGTGAAGCGGCCACGCTCGTAGCCGCGCCGCAGCGCCAGGACGGCGCGCTCGCTCCCGGGCAGCACGCGGCTGCGCAGGAGCTCCGCTTCCTCGGCCGCCGCGTGGAGCGCCACGCGCGCCGTCGCGAGGTCCGTGGCGGTGCGCACGCGCGCGGAGCGCGCCTCGGCGGCGAGCTTCGCTACGCGGTGCTCGCTCTCCGCGATCGCGCCGCGGTTTCGGTTCCAGAGCGGCAGCGGAAGCGAGACGCCTACGACCAGCGCGGTTTCGTCGGAGCCCGCCAGCCGCCGTGGGCCGGCGCTGAGAGTCACGTCGGGCACGCGCTCGCCCATCGCCCGCCGGCGCAGAGCGTCTCGGCGCGCGAGCTCAGCCTGCCAGCGCGCCACGCCCGGACTTGCGTCGAGTCTGTCGGCGAGGTCTTCGGCGGACGGGACCGCGGGAAGCCGCTCGAGGTCGCCTGCGGCGCGCTCGAAGCGAGGCTGCTCTCCGGCCCACGTCGCCGCGAGCGTCTGACGCGCCGTCGCGAGCTCGTGCTCCGCATGCTCGCGCTCGACGGCGGCCGTATCGACCCGCACGCCCGCCCGGATCTCCTCGGCCGGAGACGCGATTCCCGCGCGCAAGCGCAGCGAAGCCGCGCGCTGCATCGAGCGCGCGAGTTCGAGGGCCTCCTCGGCCAGCCGGAGGCGCTCCTGCGCGGCGAGCACGTCGACGAACTCGTCGGCCGTGCGCACCAGCACGTCGATGCGCCGCACTTCGTAGTCCCAGGCTGCGAGGTCACGGTCGGCCGCTGCCAGGCTCACGCGCGCCGCGCGCCTTCCTCCGAGCTCGACAAGCTGACCGAGGCGAAGCGTGGTCTGCGCGCTGTCGAGAGCGCGGAACTCGCCCGATCCCGCGACGTCCTCCAGCTCGAGCGACAGCGTGGGGTTCGGGCGTGCACCGGCTTGCACGAGCCCGGCCTCGCGCGCGCGAACCTCATAGGCCTCGGCCGCGAGGTCGGGGTTGCGAAGCAGCGCCGCGGCGAGGGCGTCCTCGAGGCGAAGCACTCCGACCGGCTCAGGCACGGCGGGCGCTTCGAAGACGGGTAGCTCACGGCCGAGGGGGTAAGGTGCGGGCTCCTGGGCGCGGCCGGGGAGCGAAACGCTCAGGCCAGCCGCAGCAAGAGCCGCGCACCGCAGAGCGGTGCAGCGCATGGACGGTCATCCTCCATCGAGACGCCTCGAACGAGGCTTCGCCGCGCAGCGCGGCGAAGCCTCACACGTCGCGGGGACGCGGCTTCTCAGAAGCGGAGGACGACACTCCGGAGGTGTGCTGCGCTGTGCGCAGGGGCGGCGCTCGAACCCCGCGCTGCTGGCGGCGCGGCCGGCGCGATCGGCATCCGGCTCTGGCTCACCGGCGTCGCGGTCTGACTCGGCGCCGGCCGGCGCGTAGATGCACTGCCGGCCTCGCCGCCCGCGAGGTGCACCACGTGATCGCTCTCGGAGAGCGCTGGCCGCCGCGTCCCGCCCGGCGAAGGCTCGTGGTGATCGCGCGTGTCTTCCGCAGTGTGCGAAACCACGAGATCGACGTGCCCACCGTCGGACTCGAGCGCGAGCGTGTGAGCGTGCCCGTGAGACTGGAACCCGAGCATCGGCGCGGCCAGAGCCGAAGCCCGCGCCGGTTGGGCCCACGCGCAGGCGATCGCGAGCAGGAGTGCCAGCGCTCTCATCCGGGTTGTGTTCACGAGTTTGGGAACTCCGCGTGGCGAGGCCGCCGTCAGCGTGCCAAACAGCTGCGGACGCGCAAGCGCCGGACCTGAACGCGATACGCTATGCGTTGGGAACCCGGATGTACCCGCTCCTCCTCGCACTGCTTTCGGCGGTCCTGTTCGGCGCTTCGACGCCCGCGAGCAAAGTTCTGCTCGAGTCCTTCGAGCCCTTCCAGCTGGCGGGCCTGCTCTACCTGGGCGCGGCGGTCGGGATGGCGCCCGTCGTCGCACTCGAGCACCGGCGCGGTACGCGGGCGCGCCTCGATCGCTCGAACACGCTGCGCCTCGCGGGAGCTGTCCTGTTCGGCGGAGTGCTCGGGCCGCTGCTTCTGCTCGCGGCGCTGCGTGTCACGCTCGCGGGGTCGGTCTCGCTTTTGCTCAACCTCGAGATGGTCGCGACGGCCGTGTTCGGCGTGTTGCTCTTCCGCGAGCATCTCGGACGCGCCGGATGGCTCGGTGTGGCGGGAGTCGTGGCCGCGGGCGTGCTCGTCGGCAGCGACGGCGGCTGGCCCGGGCTCGTCGGAGCGCTGCTCACCGCCGGCGCCTGCGTGTGCTGGGCGCTCGACAATCACCTGACCGCGCTGATCGACGGGGTCACGCCCGCGCGCAGCACGCTGGCGAAGGGCGCGGTCGCCGGCTCCGTGAATCTGGCGCTCGGACTGGCGAGCGCGCCGCTCGTCGCCACAGCAGGGGGCATCGCCGCGGCGCTGGTCGTCGGAGCGCTCTCGTACGGCGCCAGCATCGCGCTCTACATCGCGTCGGCGCAGCAGCTCGGCGCGACGCGCGCCCAGGCGGTGTTCGCGAGCGCTCCGTTCGTCGGGGCAGCGCTCGCGTTCGGGTTGCTCGGCGAGTCGATCGGCGTGGCGCACCTGGCGGCCTCACTGCTGCTCGCGCCGTCGATCGCGGCTCTGCTGCTCGGCCAGCACACGCACGACCACATCCACGAGGCCACCCTGCACGTCCACAGCCACCGGCACGACGACGGTCACCACCTGCACGACCACCCGGGCCAGCCTCGCGGGCTGCGCCACAGCCACAGCCACCGCCACGAGCCGCTCACGCACGCGCACCCGCACTGGCCGGACGTGCACCATCGACACGGCCACTGAGCGGAGCGCTCAGGGCTCCTCTGGATCGACGAATGGGAGGGGCTCCGCGGAGACCTCCGTGGTCTCGAGCGGCGTGACGCGCGCCAGGCGGTGGGCGAACGCGAGGGAGCCGACGAGGAGCAGCGCGCCACCCGTCGCGATCACGGAGGACTCGCCGATCCGGTCGGCGAGCGTGCCCGCGGCCAGCCCGCCGATTGGCACCACGCCGAGGAAGAGGGCCGAATGCAGCGCCATCACACGCCCGCGCAGGCGATCGGGCACGCGCAGCTGCAGGAGCGTGTTGGTCGTCGTCATCTGCGCCATGAAGCCGACGCCGACGAGCACCATGAGCGGGATCGCCATAGCACGCGTCGTGGCCTGCGAGAGCAAGAGCAGCGCGGCGCCGAACAGCGCGGCGCCGAACGCCGGGACGCGCTGGAGACCGGTGTGGTCCTGCCGCGACGCCAGCGCGATCGCGGTCGCGAACGCGCCCACGCCGACGGCGCTCGTCAGCGCGGAGTACGTGCCCGAGCCGCCGCCGATCACCTCGCGCGCGAACGACGGCAGCACCACCGTGTACGGCATGGCGACGAGCGACGCGAGCGCCAGCGCCGCCATCAACGCCGAGACGAACGGCTCACCGCGCACGTAGCGCACGCCTTCGAGCACCTCTCCGAGCATGCCGCCCGCGCTGCGCTCCGGGCGCACGAACGCGGGGAACTGCATCGCGGACAGCGCGGCGATCGGCGCCAGGTAGCTCGCCGCGTTCGCGAGGAAGCACCAGCCCTCGTTCGAGAGCGCCATCACCACGCCTGCGATGGCCGGGCCGATCACGCGCGCCGAGTTGAACAGCGCCGAGTTGAGCGAGATCGCGTTGAGCAGGTGCTCGCGCTCGACCAGCAGCGGCACCAGCGCCTGGCGCACCGGCATCTCCGCGGAGCGGACGATGCCGCCGACGAGGGCCAGCGCGACCAGCAGCCAGGCGTCCATCGCGTCGGCGAGCACCAGCACGCCGATCACGAGCGACGGCACGAGCGAGGCGACCTGCGCCACCTGCAGCAGCCGGCGGCGGTCCAGCCGATCCGCGAGCGCGCCCGCGAAGGGACCGATCACGAGACCCGGTCCCGTCTGCGCGGCGCCGAGCAGGCCCACCATCGCCGCGGAGTCCGTCAGTCGGTACATCAGCCACGACTGGGCCGTCATCTGCATCCACATGCCGACGAGCGAAACGGCCTGGCCCAGGAAGAACAGCCGGTAGTTCCGTGACCGAAAGGCGCGCAGCAGGGTCGGCACGCCGGCATTATTGCGCGCGCCTAGCCTGTGCCGCGACGGCTATCGCCGAGCGGCCTCCGCTCCCGCGAAACGCGCTCGCTGCGCGCGCTTCGCGCTTGCCCTGTGCCGCGACGGCTATCGCCGA
>CAYVQJ010000049.1:0-93462 GCA_964454165.1 uncultured Myxococcales bacterium
TTCTGGCTCGTCGACTACATCGCGGTCGCGCTCCTGCTCTACGGGGGGATCCGCACGCTGCGGGTTGGCGTCGCCCAGGGCCTGCCCGCGCTCGCCGGCGGCTGGGGCTTCGCGTGCGCGATGTTCTACGCGAGCTTCTTCTCGCACCTCGAGCGCATCGACCAGCCCGACCACGGCCCATTCGAGCAGCTCCCGCTCACGATCACGATCGGGATACTGTTCGCGATCACCATCGCCGGCCTCGCGCTCTCGCTCGCCGCGGGACGCTCGCGCTGAGGCGCAGGCGTCGTCGGCGATCAGCCGGCCAAACCGGCCCGGCCCGGCCGCCCAGACAGCACCCAGCGGGTCGCAGCTCAAGCGGCCTCGAGGGCCCCCCGCGCAACTCCGCGAAGGAGCAAGCGTTCAGTGGAGCGGGAAACGGGATTCGAACCCGCGACCCTCAGCTTGGGAAGCTGATGCTCTACCAACTGAGCTATTCCCGCGTCCGTCCAGACGTATATCAGACGCGGCGCTCGCGCGGCAGGGCACGGCGACCAAGCTCGTTGCGAGCAGCCGTTCAGGGGCTCCTGGGATGATCGCGAGCGCGCGACGGAGCGCCCGGATCGACCCCCGCGCCACTCGCTCCGGAGCGAGCAACAGTGGACGGTTGTTCTCGCCGGAAGCGGGACATGTGCGCCGCGCCGAAGTCTTGTGTCGCCGCGTAGCCGTTGTGCGCCCGGCAGCGCAGGGTGATCTCCGCCAGGCGGTGCCGCCGCGAGCGCGCGAACGGAACGACGTGATGGAACTCGAGCGCATCCCGCGCGTCGCAGCGCCGGCCGTCGGTCGCCACGTACGTACATTGCTCGCCGTCGCGGGAGACGACCGCGCGCCGGATCGCGGCGGGGATGTGACGCGACGCCGGGGCGGATGAGGCCTCGCGGTCCGCGCACTCCGCGCGCGGACGGCAGGTCTCGGCGAACTTCGCGCGGCGTGCCTCGCGCAGCAGCGCGTCGAGCGCGCGGTCGAAGATCCGCGCGTAGTCCCCGTCCGGGATCTGGTGGCGCAGCAGAGCCTGCGCCTCGCGGAGCTTCTCATGCATCGCCAGTCCGGCCGTGAACTGGACCTTGTAGCGGCTCCCGCCGAGCGGCTCGGCCGAGGCGCGCGCGACCTCTGGTCTCGGGACGACGGGAGCCGGAGCAGGCGTCGGGCCGGCAAGCGTCGCTGACACCGGGATCGCTTCGAGCGCGAGCGACGTCGGCGGCGCCGAAGGCTCCGCCAGCCGGCGTACCTGCGCCGGTACGTCGGGCTTCGGCGCGCGGTCCGCCAGCCGCTCCTCGATCGCGCGCTTGCTCTGATGACGCGCCAGCTCGAGGAGCTCCGCGCAGTTGCTCTCCGTCAGAAGGGGCAGCAGGAGCCGCAGCCCCGAGACGTGGAGCTCACCCGTTCGGACTCGCTCCAGAATCTGCGGGAAGCGCCGTACCGCCCGCGCCGCGGTGATGCGCTGGAACGCGACCGACTCGGAGAAGTGGAGCACCTGCACGCAGTACGCGTGGAGCGAGCGGAATCCCTTCTGGAGCGCGAGGTCTCGGGCATCGACTTCGCCGAGGTGGACGAGCAGCTCGGCTTCGAGCTCGGCGTCGCTCGCGGCGAGCTTCTCGAGCTTCGCGAGCAGGATGTGATCGAGCGTGGTCCGGAGGGAGAACGGAGAGAGCGACACGACGAGTCCTTCCCGGGGTGAGGGAGGGTGGGTCGCTGCAAGGGGAATGCTCGAAAGGTATCACGACGCTTTTCGGTGTCGCAGGAGCGCGCCTGGGCGACGATCGCGAGCGCGTGTGCGTCGAACGTCTCGGTCGCCGGATTCGCGCGCCCGTCCGCCTTGGATTGCGTCTCACGCGCGAGATCGAGCACCAACGCGCGCGCGAGCTGCGCGTCGTCGAAAAACCTGTCAAGACTTTTCCTGGCCAGAACTGACCGCGCGTGGATACCTAGCGCTCGATCTGGATGTCCTCGAAGAGGGCGTCGAGGTCGGCGTTTTCGTCGTCGGTCGTCTTCGCGGCCGCGGGCGCCGGCGCCGGGGCGGCGGGAGCCGGCGCGCGAAGGGGCGTCACGCCGGGGGCGATCGTCGCGGCCTCGTCGTCGTCGAGCTCGGAGAGCAGATCGACCATTGACTCCTGCGCGGTGTCCGCGTACTTCGCGTCCGCCAGCTCCTCTTCGGGGTCGGGCGGGCGCGGCGTGCGCGGCCGGACGGCGGCGAACTCGATCGATACGTCCCCGTCGACCATGATTTCGTCCGCATCCGCGGCGAAGTCCCGCGTGACCGGCTCGAGCTCGTCGGGGAACGCCGGCATGCTCTCCGCGGCGGCGGCGAACGCTCCCTGCGGGAGGGTGGGCTCGAGCTCGACGCCGATCTCCTCCGCGAGCGGCACGGCGATCAGCTCGGGCGTGGGCTCGGGCTTCCGCTCGGGCCTGCGCACGGGGATGGCGATCGGCGCGGGCGACGGCCGCGGCGGCCTCGGCTCGAAGAAGTGCGGGGCGGCCGGCGCGAACGGCGCCACGGGCCGCGGCGGCTCGGCGACGTGCAGCGGCGCGCTCGCGCCGAGCTCCGGGGGCGCCTCGACGGCGGACGGATCGACCAGCCCTAGCTGCTGCGCGGACGTCACCACGATCGCGGCATCGATCACGCGCGCGGACGCGAGCGCGCCCTCGAACAGCGCGTTGTCGGCCAGCGTGTTGACCAGGCGTGGGACGCCGCGCGTCCAGCTCCAGAGCGCCTCGATGGCGTCGGCCGTGAACAGCGACCGAGTCGCCCCCGCCTGCTTCGAGCGATGCTCGAGGTATGGCCCGAGCTCGTCGTCGTCGAGCCCTTCGAGCGTCACGCGAATGTCCACGCGCTGCGCGAGCGGCGCGTCGAGCCGCAGCACGCGGTCGAGATCCGGCAGCCCGAAGAGCACGAGCGACAGCAGCTTGCGGTCCTCGCTCTCCAGATTCAGCAGTCCGCGAAACTCCTCCATCACGCGCGGGTTCTCGAGGAGCTGCGCCTCGTCCACCAAGAGCACCGGGTGACGGCCCGCTGCGCCCAGTCCGGCGAGGCGCTCGTAGATCTGGCCGAGCGCGCCGAGCGCGGTCGCCGCCGGCTGCGTGACGCCGAACGCGCTGGTGATGCGCGGCATCAGCCAGCCCGCGTCGCAGTCCCGATGCGGGATGCCGAGCAGGCGCACGCAGCGCTCGGGCCCGTCGAGCGAGGCGAGGAGCTGCCGCGCGAGCATGGTCTTGCCGAGCCCGGGCGCGCCGACGAGCACGCACAGCCCGCGCTGCTGCGTGACGCCGCGCATGAGCCGCATGCGCGCCGCGCGCTGGGCGCGGCTCTCGAAGAAGAACGCAACGTCCGGGTCGTTGCGAAAGGGCTCGACGCGAAGCTCGTAGAACTTCAAGTAGTCCATGCACTTCTCCGGCGCGCTAGGCGCCGCCTTTTTCCAACTCATTGACCCGATCGACCACGTCCCGGTAAGCGGGATCGCGCACCGCGATCTCGCGCAGCCTGGCGAGCGCCTCGTCGCGCTGGCCGGAAGCCGCGAGCGCGACCCCGAGCTCGTAGGCGAGCGAGAGCTGCGCCTCGACCCCGAGGTTGGGCAGCGCCTGCGCCGTGCGCACGTGCGCGATCGCCTCCTCGGGCAGTCCGAGCTCGAGCTTGCACTGAGCGAGCAGCGTGAGCCCCTCGAGCGCGCGTCCGCCGCGCACCACGAGGTCAAGCTCGCGCGCGGCGTCGTCGTAGAGACCCATCTCGCGATAAGCAATCGCCAGGTCGTAGTGGGCGTCGCACTCGTCGGGGCCGAGCTGCGCCTCGATGCCCTTCTTGAAGGCGCGGAACACCTGGTCGAAGGCGTCGGCGGTGGTTCCGTTCTTGGCCAGCTCCTCGCTCGAGAGCTCGGCCGCCAGGTCGAAGTCGCCGCCCTCCTCTTCCGGCTCCGGCAGCGGGGGACGCACGAGATCCGGATCTTCGGCGAGCAGCTCGGCGCCGAGGTCGATCGCGGGTGGCGCGGCTGCGACAGGCACGGGCGCAGCCGGCGGCGGCGCGACCGGCGGAGGCGGCGGCAGCGGCGGCTCCGCGACCTCGATCTCGACCGCTGCCGGAGGCGGAGGCGGCGGTGGCGCAGGCGCCGCCTGGGGCTTCGCGACCGCGGGCTTCGCCTCGAACGCGATCTCCGGCACAGCGTCGTGGTCGTCGGGGCTCTCGACGGCGGTGTCCTCGAGCGAGGGCTTCGGCGCGACCGAGGGTCGCTCCAGCTCCTGCGCTGTCCCGCGCCGCGCCTCGATCTCGCCCACGCGCACGAGAGCCTGCGGGTGATGCGGCACGCGCTCGAGCAGCTTGCGGAACAGCGCCTCCGCCTCGTCCACCATGCCCTGCTGCAGGTAGAACTCGGCCTCTTCCAGATTCTCGGCGATGACGGTCGAGTCGGCGGTCCAGCTCTTCGAGGAGCCCAACACCGCAGCAGCACTCTCGAGCGCAGGGGCAGGGGCCGTCTGCGTGTGCGGCGGCGCAGGCGCCGCCTCGGGCGCTTCGCTCTGCGCGAGAGCGTCGAGCGGATCTGCGTCGAGGTGGATCTCGATCTCCTCGCCGTCGTCGTTTTGTGCGAGCACCGGCGTGGCCGGCGTCTGGACGCCCGACTCCTCGTCCTCGAGCACGAGCTCGATGTCGGGAAGCTCGTCGGACGGCCGCGCGACGCGCCCGCCGCGCGTGGGCAGCGCGAGCTTCGAGCCAGGTTTGCCCGCGGGCTCTGCCGGCTGCACGACGCGCGCGGCGGGCGGCAGCGGCGGCGGCTCGACGGGCTCGGGCGGCTTCGCCGCTGGAGGAGGAGGCGGCGGCGGCGCGGGCGCGCGCGCTTCGAGCTCGCGGATCGCCCCTTCGGCGTCCGTCATCTTCTCGGCGTCGCCGCCGGCCTGCGCCAGCGAGTAGCGCTCACGCTGCAGCCGAAGCGCCTCGACGAAGTCGGACCGCTTCGCGGCGACCTGCGCGAGCAGCGCGCGTGCGGCGTCGGAGGTCACGTCGAGCAGCAGCGCCTGGCGCGCGCCGCGCTCGGCCTCGGCCAGGTTGCCGAACTCGGCCAGGACCTTCGCTTCGGCGAGCAGGTCTCTCGCGCTGGTGCCGGTCGGCGCCGGCGTGAGCGCCGGCGTGTCGTCGGGAACGAGCTCGACGCTCGCCTCCCGGCTGCCGACGAGGTCCACCGCCTCTTCGAGCCGCAGCTCGAGACTCGGGCTCGTGGTGGCGTCGTCGAGCGGCTCGACCGGCACGTAGCGCTGCAGGATGTCGCGCGCGCGCTCGTTGTCGCCGCGTCGCTTGTAGAGCTCGGCGACTTCTCTCCACACCGTCTGCACGCTGTCCCGCTGACCTGCGGCCTCGAGCGCCTCGACCAGCACCTCGCGCAGCGGAATGTCGTCGGGATGCCGCGGCAGCGCGCGGCGCAGGTGCTCGACCGCCTGCCCGGCCTGCCCTTGCGCGAGCTTCGCGCGCGCCAGCGCGCGAGGGCCACTCGCGGCCTCCGGGAACTGCGCCGCCAGCGCGCTGGCGACGCGCTCGATGCCCTCGGTCTGCCCCAGCCGCTCGACCTCGGCGAGCACTCCCTCGATCTCCGCGCGCGCCTCGTCGCGCAGGTTCTCGCGCAGCATCAGATCCGCGAGCGACAGCCGGTTCTGCACGTTGGTCGGGTCGAGCTGTGCGACCCGCTTGAGCATCTCGAACGCTTCGCGCTTCTGGCCCTTCTCCTGGTACGCGCGCGCCGCGCCCTGGAACTCGCGCAGCGCATCCGACGGCAGACCGAGGCGCTGGTACAGGTCGCCGAGTCGCACGCGCACCTCGACGCTCTGCGCGTCGATCCGCAGCACCTGCTTGTAGATCGCGACGGCCTTGGCGTCGAAGCCCTCGCCCGAGAAGATCTCCGCGACCTGCAGGTAGGCTTCGATCGCCAGGCGCTGGTCGCCCTTCTTCAGGTGAAGATCGCCGATCTTCAGCCGGACGTTCGTGTCCTTCGGGTCGGCCTGCAGGAGCTTCTGATACTCCTTCAGGGCTTTGTCGAAGGCGCCCTTCTGCACGAACTTCTGTGCAGCGTCGAGCGTCTTGCGCTTGTCGACCGCAAACGCCAGGGGACCCTCCTCACTGCCCGGCGGCGCCGCGGCGAGGTTGGGCCAGAAGGCTCCCCGCCACGCACTTTCATCGGCCAACCGGGCCGGGACCTTTTGGGAAAGCGCGCCTTTGCGACGTTCCCGTCAGGCGCTACGCGAGGCGGACGATCAGGGCCTGTAGCGCCAGCTCGTAGCCATGCGCGCCGAGCCCGGTGATCGTGCCGAGTGCTACGTCCGAGACCAGCGAGCGGCGCCGGAACGGCTCGCGCGCGTGCACGTTCGAAAGGTGGACCTCGATCACCGGCCGGGCGAACGCGACCAGCGCGTCGCGCAGGCTGACGCTCGTGTGCGACAGGCCCCCGGGGTTGATCACGATCCCGTCGCACTCCTTGCGCGCCGCGTGGATGCGGTCGATCAGCGCGCCCTCGTGGTTGCTCTGGAAGGTGTCCACGACCACTCCGGAGGCGGCCCCGAGCTTCTGCAGGCGGCCGTCGATCTCGGCCAGCGTGGTGTGGCCATACACCTCCGGCTCACGCTCGCCGAGCAAGTTCAGGTTGGGTCCGTGCAGGACGAGGATGCGCACGCAGGGAGGATTACAGCTCGGAGCGCAGGGCGTCCATCAGGCTGCGTACCAGCCAGCGCGCCTTGCCGAGCATGCCGGAGGGCTCGAGGGCCACGACCAGAAAGTACTCGTCGTCGATCCGGCGGAAGAAGAGCTGATGCGCGCTGGTCGTGAGCACGAGCTCGTCGAGCGCGCCCTTCGGATCGAGCGTTTGCGCCACCTTGCGCGCGCCCTCCAGCACGGTCAGGAACTCCACGGCCACCGCCAGCAGGTCGACCTTCGCACCGCCGCGCGCGTAGTCGCAGATGGGGATGCCGTCGCCGCCCATGATCGCGCCCGCGAGCGCGCCGGGGCTGCCGTCGACCACGCGGGCGAGGATCTCCTGGAAGGTCATGCGTGGGCCTCTCTCTGGTCGCGCCGCGCCTGGGCGCTGCGCAGCCAGCGCTCGAGCTCGGCGATCCAGCGCTCGCGCTCGCGGCGCGGCGCTCGCAGGCGCGCACGCACCGCGCGCGCGCGCTCGTTGTCCGGATTGCGACGCACGACCTCTTCCGCGACGCGCAGCGCCTTGTCCGCGTGACCCTGCTCGGCCAGCAGCTCCGCCAGCGTCAGCGTCGAGAGCCGCGGCGCGGCGCCGTCGCCGGCGTCGTCCAGGCCGGTCGCGGACGGCATCAGCGTTTCGCGCACGGCGGCGAGTCTCTCCGCCAGGTGACCCGAGAGCGCGTCCGCGTCGAGCCCGGCCACGAACTCGCGCAGGGTCTCGCACTCGCCATCTTCCTCGGTCGCGCGCTCGAGTGCTATCAGCGCGTCGTCGTGCTCGCCGAGCTCCCAGTATCCCTTCGCGATCGCCGTGCGCAGCTCGCCGCGCCGTTCGTTCATGCCGCTGCCTCCGGAAGGATCTCGTCGACGGAGAGCCGCAGCAGCTCCGCCCGGCCGAGCTCGCGCAGGACCACGAACCCGACCTTCTCGTCCCGAACCTTCTTATCGACCGCGAGCGCGCGAAGGTAAGCTGCGCGTTCGGCGCGCACGTCCGGCGGCTGCGAAGGCAGGCCCGCTCGCGCCAGCAGCGCACACAGGCGCGCCGCCGTTCCCGCCGGACAGATGCCGCGCGCCTCCGACAGCGTCGCCGCGAACGCCATGCCCATCGCCACCGCCTCGCCGTGCTGGACGCCGCGGTAGGCCGTCACGTTCTCGATCGCGTGGCCGAGCGTATGGCCGAAGTTGAGCAGCGCGCGCAGGCCACCCTCGCGCTCGTCGAGCCCGACGACCTCGGCCTTGATCGCGACCGCGCGCGTGATGGCCTCCGACAGCGGCTGGCGCTCGAGTCGCATCACGGCGTCCAGGTGCTGCTCGAGCCAGGCAAAGAACGCCGCGTCCCAGATGGCGGCCACCTTGATCACCTCGGCGAGCCCTGCGCGGCGCGCGCGCACGGGCAGCGTGGCGAGCACGTCGGGATCGATCCACACCAGACGCGGCTGGTAGAAGGTGCCGATCAGGTTCTTGCCGCGCGCGTGATTCACGCCGGTCTTGCCACCGACGCTGGCGTCGACCTGGGCGAGCAGCGTGGTGGGAACCTGTATCAGCGGCACACCGCGCAGGTAGGTCGAGGCGACGTAGCCCGTGAGATCGCAGACCGCCCCGCCGCCGAGCCCCAGCAGCACGCTCGAGCGATCGGCACCGAGCTCGAGTAGCTGGTCGTACAGCCGCGAGGCCTGCCGCAGCGTCTTGGCGCGATCGCCCTCCGGCACCAGCAGCCGGTGCTGCGCCAGGTGCACGCGCGCCAGACCGGTCGAGACGGCGCCCGCGTGCGCGCGCTCCACACGCGGCGTGGTGATGACTACGGCCGAGGTCGCGCCGAGCTCGCGCGTGAGCGCCTCGCCCACGTCGCCGAGCGAGCCGGCGCGGATCCGGATCGGATAGCTGCGTTCGCCGAGGAGCACCTGCACGGTGCTCACGCGGCGCGCTCCCAGCCGAGCGCCTCGAGCAGCAGGTCGCACACCTGCGCCACGTCGTGAGCGTCGGTGTCGATCTTGACGTCGGCCGAGGCGTAGGCGGCCTCGCGCTGTGCGCGCAGCGCGCCGAGACGGGCCACGCGCGCCGGCTCGTCCAGGCCGGCGAGCAGCGGCCGGTCCACGGCCTCGCCCACGCGCGCCGCGAGCGTCTCGGGCGCGGCGTCGAGCCAGACCAGCGTGCCGCGCTCGTGCAGGATCGCGCGGTTGGGCTCCGGCACGATCGCGCCGCCGCCGAGGGCCACGACCGCGTGGTACGGCGGCAGCTCGAGCAGCACGATCCGCTCCAGCGCGCGGAAGGCCGCCTCGCCGTCCATCGCGAAGATCTGCGCCACGCTGCGCCCGGAGCAGGCCTCGATCCGCGCGTCGGTGTCGATGAACGGGCGCCCGAGCCGCATGGCCAGTTCGCGGCCCACGCTCGACTTGCCCGCGCCCATCATGCCCGCGAGCAGGACCGTCCAGTGACGCTCACTCCTCCCCATCGCGCGGAACGTAGCAGACGCGCTCAGCTCGCCGGCAGCTCCCCCTGCACGATGCGCGGCGTGACGAACACGAGCAGCTCGCGGCGTTCGTCCTGCTTGGCCGTGTTGCGGAACGCGACGCCGAGCAGCGGGATGTCCGCGAGGAACGGCACCTTGTCCTGCGACGCGCCCTTGTCCACGGTGTAGATGCCGCCGAGCACCATGGTCTGCCCGTCGCGCACCAGCGCCTCGGTCTGCGTCTCGTTCTTGGCGATGCCGATCACCTCCGAGCCCACCTGATTGAGCTGCGGCGCGTTGCGCGAGACCTTGATCTTCATGATGATCGCGCGGTCCTGGGTGATGTGCGGCGTGACCGCCAGCTCGAGCACGGCATCGATGAAGCTGGTCGACACGCTGTCACCGTCGGTGGCCTCGAACTTGATCGCGACGCCCTGCTGGATCTTGGCCTGGCGGTTGTCCAGCGTGACCACGCGCGGCGAGCTGATCACCTTGCCTTTGCTCTGGCTCTCCGCCGACTGCAGCTCGAGATCGAGCTGGATGCGGTCGTCGAGCCCGAGCAGGCCCAGGGTCAGCGTGCCGAGCGAGTTGGCCACCGGCAGCGAGGCCAGGAAGTTCGAGCCCTGGTCCCCCGAGCCGAAGCCCGGCACCACGTCGTTGGTGCCGTCGGCCAGGCGCAGGTCCTGCGCGCCGCCCTGTCCGCCGAGCGCGTTGTAGCCGAGCCCCCAGCGCACACCGAGCGCGCGCGAGAAGTCCAGGCTGGCCTCGACCACCTTGGCCTCGATCAGCACCTGCGGCGTCTGGGTATCGATCGCCTTGACCAGCGCCGTCGCCTCCTGGATCACGGTCGGGATGTCCTTGATGATCAGCGTGCTGGTGCGCTGGTCGACGTTCACCGTGCCACGCGCGGAGAGCAGCTTCTTGACGAGCGTCTGCACCTCGCTCGGGGCGGCGTAGTTGACCGGCTGCAGCTTGACCACCAGGTCCTCGAGCTTTTCCTTGGCGCGGCGCTCCTGCAGGCGGGCCTGCTCCTCGCGCTGCAGGACTTCCAGCGGCGCGATGCGCAGGATGTTCCCGATGCGCATGAAGCCGAGGCCCTTGGTCAGCAGGATCACGTCCAGCGCCTGGTCCCACGGGACCTCGACCAGCCGGATCGTGACCTTGCCGGCCACCTCCTCGCCCGCGATCACGTTCAGGTCAGAGACCTCGGCAATCAGGCGAAGAATGTTGCCGATCTCGGCGTCTTTGAAGTCGAGTGAGATGCGGCGGCCGATATAGCTCTTCTCCTGACTGAAGCCGCCCTCCTCGAGCAGATCGATCGCCGCCGGGTCCGCCGGACCGGCGTCTCCGCTCGGGATCTCGAGCGACACCGGCTGTGCGCGCCGAGGCGAGGCCTTCGCCGGAGCGCTGGCCTCGGCCGGCTCCGCGGAAGCTGCTGCGGGCGTGGTCTCTGGCGTAGCCGTCTGAGTGTCCGGCGGCGCAAGCGCCGCCTCGGGCACAGGCGCCGCCTGGGGCGCCATCGCGGGGCCATCGGCCGCGCTGCGCGCGAGCTCTAGCCGCGCGTGCGTGCCGTCCCAGACCAGGCGCGGCTGTGCGTCGCCGTGGCGCTTGACCACGAGCCGCAGGTTGTCGCCGTCGATCTCGGGCGAGTGGAAGGCGGAGAACACCTCGATCGGGCCGTGGAACTCTCTCGTGTCCACGCGCCGCTCCACCTCCGAGGTCACCTTCGCGCCCGGGAAGTCCACGATCACGGTGCTCGCGTCGGGCACGATGAGCTTCGCCGCGACGCGCGCCGAGAGGGTGATCACCACGCGGTCGATGTCGCCGAGCGACTCGAAGTGGACGCTATGCACGTCTGCGCTGTCGGCGATCGGCGCCGGCGGCGCCGTGGGCTCGGAAGTAGCGGCCATCGCAGGAGCCGTCTGGGTGAGCGGCGGCGCAAGCGCCGCCTGGGCGGCCTCGGCGGCGGCTGGCGTGGGCACAGGCGCTTCCTCGGCTGCTGCCGCCTCGGGAGCGGCGTCGACCTGGCTCGGGTCGGGGGCGGCTGGGGCGCTCTCGGCGTGCGCGGCGGCGTCGCTGTCGGCGGCGGTCGGCTCGGCGTCGAACACGATCCTGGCCCCGGTCGGGGTCGGCACCACGGAGTGGGAACGCAGCTTCGCGCGCAGCTCGAGCACCACGCGCACCTTGTCGGCGTGCTCGCCGACGCGGACCTTGCTCACCACGCCCTGCTCGGGAGCGAGCGTCGCCGGCCACACGCCGCTCGACGCGCCCCAGAAGTCCACGACGAGCCGGTCCGGACCCTCGAGCGCGAACGAGTCCGCGTTGTCGATCGGTCCACGGGACACGACCTCGATGCCGTCGGCCGACGGGACGAGCTTGGTGATCTTGCTGCGCCTGGCTGCGGCAGCTTCCTTCGCTGCCGTCGCCGGAGCCGTCTGAGCCGTCTGCGTGATCGGCGGCGCGGGCGCCGCCTTGGGCGTAGCGTCGACGACTTCCTCGGCGACCGGGGCGGCGGGCTCTTCGTTCGCAGTCACCGCTTCGGACAACTCCGGAGCCGTCTCATTGGACGGCGGCGCAGGCGCCGCCTCGGTGGCGTTCGAGGCGCGCAGCTCCACTACGAGCTCGTTGCCATGCGGGATCACTTCGTATTCGGACTCGGCGGCGAGCCCGATCGACACGCGCCCCATCGCCGCCGACACGCGCGGGTCGCCGAAGGCGCCGAGCGTCACGTCGGTCACGAGGCCGTCGTTCACGACGACAGGCGTCTCGACGCCGTCGAACACCACGTCCGGCAGGTCGACGATCAGACGCGGCGGATCGTCGCGCATGAACGCCGTGTAGATCGGATCCTCCGCGCCGCGCAGCACGATGCGGGTGACTCCGGCTTCCCGCTTCACCTCCACAGCGGAGATCGTCTTCGTCTCCGCTCCGGAGGAAGTGCTGGGCAGCCATGCGGCGACGAACGCCGCGGCCAGGCCGAGCCCCATTCCCCTCCTGGAGAATCCCATGCCGGTCACCCCCCCTGCCTCTCGTGGAGGCGCATCTCGATGTCCTTCGTCGTCGCCTTGCCCAGGAAGTCGACGTAGGTCTCTTTCACGATCAGGACGTTGTCGTCGATCCGGATCACGCGGCCGTCGTTCTTTCCCATCGCGGTGCCCTCGGCGACGATGTACGCCCTGCCCGACGGATCGCGCACCAGCGCGCGCGGCTTCTCACCCCAGACGATCCCGTCGAGCCGGAGCTGGGTGAGGTCGAAGCGCTCGAGCGGCGTCGACTGCGACGCGACCTCGGTCTTCTTGAGCGCGGTCACGAACGAGCGGAACGGATCGGGCTTGCCGGTCGGGTCGTAGTGGTACTCCGCCGCCGCGACCGTCGTCGTCACCGCGTCGGGCTTGGCCTTCGCGGCCGGCTTCGGCTTCTCCCGCGCCGCCGAGCGCTCCGGCGCGGCGTCGCCGCCGCAGCCTGCGGCGAGTGCCAACGCGAGCAGTACGAGTGCTACCTCGCGCACGAGCCTCACGTCACTCCCCTCCCGCCTTCTCGGCGCTCGCGGGCGCCGGGGGGTTCTCGTCCAGGAAGCGGAACGTGGTCGCCGTGCCCGAGAGCTCGAGCTCGGGCGAATCGCCCTCGCCTTTCTTGACCCTGATCGTGAGGTCCGACACGTTCACGATCCGGTCGAGCCCCGCGAGCCGGTCGAAGAACACGCCGAAGTCGTGGTAGTGGCCGGCCACTTCGATCTTGATCGGGACCTCCGCGTAGAACCCGCGCGAGGCCTCTTCTCCCGGCTTGAAGGAGCGGAACTCGAGCCCGGACTTCTTGCCGAGGCTCGTGATGTCGGTGAGCAGCACCGGGAACTCCTGTGAGTTGGGCAGCCGCCGCAGCGCCTGCAAGAGCTCGAGCTGGAGCTGCTCGCGCTTCTGCTGGAACGTCTTCAGGTTGGAAGCGACCGCGCGGCTCTCGTTGATGCGGCTCTCGAGCGCGGCGAGCTTGTGCTGCTCGGTCGCGTACTCCTGGCGCTTCTCGCCGTAGAGCGTGAGCCAGTAGATGCCGAGCACTCCCGCGAATACGGCGCCGAGGATTCCGAAGCGGTAGGCGCGCGGTAGGCGCTCCATCCGCTCCATGATCTGCTTGGCGTTGAGCTGGTCTGCCAGGGCCATGCCGGGTCCCCCGCTACTTCTTCTTGCCGCGCTTCTTGCCCTTCGACTTCTTGCCGGAGGGCGAGGCGTCCGCGGTCCGAACCACCGTCGCGTCGCGTGCCTTGATGCGGAACTCGTTGAGCTTGAGTCCCTTGTTCTCCTGCAGCTCGGTCTTCTCGAGCTGCACGTTCGAGATGAACTCGGAGTCCTCGAGACTCGTCAGGAAGGCGGCGACGGTCTCGTTGTCGATGCCGAAGCCCCCGAGCGAGAGCTCGCCTCCCGCGAGCGTCATGTCGGTGAGCCACATGCGCTCGGGCATGCGCGTCGCGACCTCGTCGAGGATCCGCACCGGACCCGAGCGCGAGCGCTCCAGCCGGGCGATCACCTCGAGCTTGCGCTCGATCTCTTCCTTCTCCTTGCGGAAGCGCTCGACCTCTTTCAGGGTCTTCTCGAGCTGCGCGAGCTCCTTCTCGGCCGCCGCCACGCGCGTCTGCTCCGCCGAGATCGAGGCGGAGATCTTGAGCTGCAGCCCGGCGGCCACCAGCACGCCCGCAAGCGCCGCCACGCCGAGCAACGCGCCCTGCTGGCGCAGGTTCGCCTTGCGGCGCGCCTCGCGGACCGGGAGCAGGTTGATGCGGATCATGCCTCGTCCCTCCCGCGCAGCGCGAGACCGACCGCCACGCAGAGCGAAGGCGCCAGCTCACGTAGCTGCGCCTCGTCGCCAGCGCCGTGCGCCACCGACACGCGCCGGAACGGATCCATCACCTCGACCGGCATCTCGATCTTCTCCTGAAACACGCGATCGAGACCCGGAATGCGCGCCGAGCCGCCGCCCAGCAGCACCTTCCCGATCGGCGCGCTCGACGTGGTGGCGCGGTAGAAGTCGAACGAGCGCAAGAGCTCGCCCAGGAGCGTCTCCGAGACCTCGCGCATGGCCTGCTCGACTTCCTGCGGCACCACGTCTTTGCTCGTGCCGGACTTGCCGCCGACCTTGATCAGCTCCGCTTCCTCGAAGCTGACGTTGAGCGTCTTCTGGATCTCCTCGGTGTACTGGTTGCCGCCGCTGGTCACGTCGCGCGTGAAGCTCGGCACACGGCCGTTCATCACGTTGAGGTTGATGACCGCGGAGCCGATGTCGACCAGCGCCACCACCTGTCCATCAGCGGGCGCGTAGTTCACCTCGTACTGGTTGCCGAGCGCGAAGGCGTCGACGTCCATCACCACGAGGTTCAGGCCCGCGTCTGAGATCACGGTGCGGTAGTCGTTGATCAGGTCCTTCTTGGCGGCGACGAGCAGCACGTCCATCTGCCCGCCGATCGCGTCCTCGCCCAGGATCTGGTGGTCGATGTTCACCTCGTTCACGTCGAACGGGATGTACTGCTCGGCCTCCCAGCGGATGGTCTCGTTGAGCTCCTCCGGCGTCTGCGCCGGCAGCGCGATCTTCTTCACGATCACCGCGTGACCCGAGACCGAGGTCGCCACGTCCTTCGCCTTGATACGGCCGCGGCTGATCGCCTCGCGCACCGCATTGGTGATCGCGGGCGCGTTCATGAACGACCCCTGCACGATCGCCTCCGGCGGCAGTGTCGCCATGCCGAAGCGCTCGAGCCGGTAGCCAGAGCCGGACGCCACGAGCTCGACCGCCTTCACGCAGCTCGACCCGATGTCGAGGCCCACGATCGACTTCTTCTTGCCGAACATCGCCACCTCCGGCGCCCTCAGGCGCCGCCCGTGTCCTGCGCGTCGCTGGGCGCGCCAAGGCCGAACTCGCTGCCGAACACCGCAATGCGGTCGGAAACTCTGAGGCCGAGCGCGTGCAGGATCTTGCGCTTGGTGTCGAGGCGACATTCCTTGCCAGCCTCGACGCGGTCGATCGTGAGCGTGGACAGGCCCGCCTTCCGCGCGAGCTCCGCCTTGCTCATCATCTGCGTCTCGCGGATCACTCGCACCTTGTTCGACACGCCAATCCCCCTTCAGCCGCGAGCAGAAACGTGCGCCAACTCACCCTCCGGGCTGGGTCCCCGGCGCTCGCTATCCCCGCGCTCCATCGGCCCTCGCGGAAGGGGACTTGAGCATGGAAGAAGCGAACCTTCGCGTCCCCGGCGCGCAAGCGCGCGAAGCGCGCGCGCAGTGAGCGCGTCCGCGCGAGCGAAGGCCGCTCGGCGACAGCCGTCGCGGCAAAGACCTTCGCTTCAGTCCGCGGCGCCCTCGTCCGTCGCTGCGGGCTGTCCGCTCTTCGAGGCCTGCTGCGCGGACGGCTGTTCCCAGCGCACGTCGAGCGCATAGCGCTGCTGCGACTGCCCGCCGAGCGGATCGGTGACCGCGATCACTACGTTCTGCACGCCCTTGGTGCCGGGCGGCACCAGCCAGATCACTCGCCCACTCACGACGTCGACGCGCATGCCGTCCGGGCCCTCGACGAGCTCGTAACGCAGCGGCGTGTCGCCATCCTGATCGTCGGCCTCGATCGCGTACTCGTAGCGCGAGGGTCCACCCATCTGGTAGTTGGGCTTGGACAGGATGCGCGGCGCGCTGTTGGCGATCGTGCGCAGCGCGGACGACACCCAGGTGCCCTGGTCGAAGCCGTCCGTGGCGGCCGCCTCCACCCGCACCTCGTCGCGGCGCTGGAAGTGCTCGGGCGCCAGCGTGGGTCCGGTCTGACCCGGGATCTGCGCGCCGTTGCGCCACCAGCGGTGAACGAACTCGAGCGGGTCGCCTTCCGGGTCGGTGCCCTCGACCACGGCCATCAGGTTGTCCGCGCCCGTAGGCTCGTCCGGCAGCAGGCGCAGTGAGGTCACGCGCGGCGGGCGGTTGCGCACCGTCACGCGGTCGCTCTCCTGGCTGACTTGCTCGGCGCCGTCGTCCACGCGCACCACCGCGAACACCTCGTCTCCGCGCGACAGCTCGAGCTCTTCGGGAAATTCCCTGGACTCGCCCGTCGCGAGCGAGGTCCCGTTCACGTACCACTCGATCTCGATGGCGAGCTCGTCGCGATCCGGATCGACGGCCTCGAGCTCGAGCGAGATGCGGTCGTCGGAGGTCGGCTCGTCGGGCTCGATCGCGAGCGCGACCACGCGCGGCGGCCGGTTGGGCTCCGCCTGCCCTTCCGCCGCGGCTTTCGCCGCCCGGGTATCGGGCTCCGACCCGCACGCCGCGAGCAGTAGCGCCAACGTCGCCAGCGCTTTCGTGCGCATCTCTCCCTCCGCAGCCGACTGCTGCCGCCGCTATCGGGTCAGATGCCGTACTCCTTGATCTTGTATTGCAGGGCGCGGGCGCTGATCTCGAGGATGCGCGCGGCGCGGGTGCGGTTGCCGCCGGTCTGCGCGAGGGCGCGGCGGATCAGGCGCTCTTCCAGCCGGCGGCCCTGGCGCTTGATGGAGAGGTCGTCGGCTTCGGCGTCCTCGGGGCCCACGGGCCCTGTGGAGGGCGGCGCAAGTCTTGTGTGCGGCGGCGTAGACGCCGCCTTAGTGCCGTCAGGCGTTCCAACGAACGCCTCAAGGCGGAGGCGGGGGCCGCGACACAGGATGGTGGCGCGCTCGAGCGCGTTCTCGAGCTCGCGCACGTTGCCCGGCCAGTCGCGCGCCGCCAGGCTGTGGGCAGCGTCGGCGTCGAGCCGCGGCACCTCGCGCCCGAGCCGGCGCGCGATCCGCTCCAGCAGGTGGTCCGCGAGCAACGGAATGTCCTCGCGCCGCTCGCGCAGCGGCGGCACGTGGATCCGGAAAACGTTCAAGCGGTAGTAGAGGTCTGCACGGAAGCGCTCCGCTGCGATCTCGCTCTCGAGCGGCCGGGCGGTCGCGGCCAGGATCCGCACGTCGACCGGCACGGCCTTCGCCTCGCCGATCGGCCGCACCTCGTTCTCCTGCAGCACGCGCAAGAGCTTGACCTGCAGCGCCGCCGGCAGCTCGCCGATCTCGTCGAGAAAGAGCGTGCCGCCGTCGGCCTCGCGAAACAGCCCGCGGCGCGCGGTGTCCGCGCCGGTGAAGGCGCCGCGCGCGTGGCCGAACAGCTCGGCCTCGATCAGCGCCTCGGGGATCGCCCCGCAGTTCACGGCGAGGAACGGCTGCGTCGCGCGCTCCGACAGCTCGTGAATCATGCGCGCGACCACTTCTTTGCCGACGCCGCTCTCGCCTGTGACGAGCACGGTCGTGCGGTACTCCGCCGCGCGCTCCACCAGCTCGAACACCTGGCGCATCGGCCCCGACGCAGCGATCAGCGCGCGCGAGCCGACACCCGCGCCGAGCTCCTGCCGCAGCCTGCGGTTCTCGCGCCGCAGGCGCTCCCGCTCGCTGGCCTTGCGGATCGCGAGCAAGAGCTCCGCGGGCTCGAAGGGCTTGGCCAGATAGTCCCAGGCGCCGCGCCGCACGGCCTCCAGCGCCTGATCGACGACCCCGTAGGCCGACATCACCAGGATCGTCGCCTCGGGCTGCGCCGTGACGAGATCCGGCAGCAGGTCGAGGCCGTCGCGTCCGGGCATGCGCACGTCGCACACCACGACGTCGAACGCCTCGGCAGCTACCGCTCGCAGCGCCTCGTCCGCGCCGGAGGCCGTGCGCACCGCGTAGCCCTCGTCCTCCAGGAAGAACGCGAGGCTCGAGCGGATGCCTTCCTCGTCATCGATGATCAGGACGCGACGCGTGCCCATCGTCAACCTGATCGGCCAGCGGCAGGTAGAGGCTGAAGCGCGTGCGCCCCGGCGCGCTCTCGACCTGCACCGCGCCGCCGGAAAGCTCCGCCATGCGGTGCGCGTTCCAGAGCCCGAGGCCCGTGCCCTGGCCCGGCTCCTTGGTCGTGAAGAACGGGTCGAAGACGTGCGGCAGGTGCTCGGGGTCGATGCCCGGACCGTTGTCCTCGACCCGGAAGACGATCGCGTCGGGGCGGCGCGTGCTCGCGAAGCCCGCCTCGGCTGCGTCGTCGCTGCGCCGGCCGGGTCGCCCCGGCAGCTGCGCCCGAGCTGCCCGCAGGCGAATCTGCGGCGACGCCGCGCCCCGCAGCGCGTGCGCGGCGTTCTCGATCAGGTTCACCAGAACCTGCTCGATCCGGCGCGCGTCGGCGAAGAGCACGGGCAGGTTCGGCTCGACGTGTGTCTCGAACGAGATCCCGGCGAGCAGCGGCTGCGGGCGCAGCCGCTCGCTCACGCGCTCGACCAGCGCGGCGGGCTCGAAGCGAGCGGCGTCGAGCGGAGCGCCGCGGCCGAGGTCCAGCAGCTCACGCACCAGCGCGCGGATGCGCAGCCCCTCCTCGCGGATGCGCGCGATGATCTCGCGCGTGCGCGGGGCGGCGCCGGCGTCGCGCCCGGCCACTTCTGCGTAGCCGAGGATCGCCGCCACGGGATTGCCGACCTCGTGCGCGACACCGGCCGACAGACGCCCGACGCTGGCCAGGCGCTCGTTTCGGGCAAGCGACGCCTGCGCCTCGAGCAGCGCGCTGCGCTTTTGCTCGAGCGACTCCGCCATCTGATTCATGCGCTCGCCGAGCAGTGCCAGCTCCTGCGGCCCGCCCGGAATGACGCGCGCCGCGAGATCGCCGGCGCCGATCCGGTCGGCGGTCGCGGTGAGCCGCAGCAACGGCAGCACGATCCGGTAGCGCAGCAAGTAGGCGCCGAAGGCCACGAACACCAGCGCGGCGATCGAGAGCACCCAGCCGAGCGACGCCAGCAGCGGCAGCACGCGCGCGTAGAGCTCCGCGGCCGAGACGACGCCCACGACAGCACCGGTCTCGCCGGCAGGGCCCGCGATCGGCGCCACGTAGCGCAGATCCTGCGGCGGGAAGCCTCCGCCCTGCACGAGCGGCCCGCGCGCGTGCGCCCGTGCGATGCGCTCGGCCAGCGCCGTGTCCGCCGGGCCGCGCGGCCGCGCGCTCCACACTTCGCGCCCGTCCGCGTCGTGCACCCGAAACTCCGCGCCGAGCGCGCGGCGATCCAGCGTCGCGAGCAGCGCCGCCAGGTCGGCGAGCCGACCGGTGCCGCCCGCGCGCAGGCGCTCGAGCTGGCGCGCGCCGAGCTCGAGCCGTCCCAGCGCCTCGCGCTCGACGTTCGCCGCCGCGATCCCGCCGACCACCGCGGCGACGATCGCGAGCCCCGCGAGCATCACCACGAGCAGGCTCGCGACGATCTCGAGCTGCAGCCGGGGACGCCGCGCGCGGCTCATCCGAGCGCGGCGATGCCGCGGGCGAGCGCCTCGATCAGGATCCGCGACAGCTGCGGCTCGTACGCGAGCAGGATGCCCGCCGCGGCGAGCGCCCCTCCGAACGGGATGCGCGTGCGCCGGCCGACGGACCCGCGCAGCAGGCCGGGCAGCGCCTGCAGCAGGCCGAACAGCGAGCCGTAGAGCAGCACGCCGACCGCGGCCTCCACGCCGAGAAAGGCGCCGATCATCGCCACGAGCTTCGCGTCGCCGAGGCCGAGGGCGATCTCGCCGTAATAGCGCTCGGCCGCGAGCGAGAGCAGCCACATCGCGCCGCCGACGAGCACGGCCCCGAGGATCGCCGCGCGCGGCCCCGGCTCCGCCGCGAAGCACGCGACGAGCAGCCCGAGCGCGATGCCCGGCCAGGTGATCTCGTCGGGGATGATCCAGTGCTCGGCGTCGATGAACGCGACGGCGACGAGCGCCGCTCCCAGCACGCACAGCGCGAGCGCGCGCAGGCCCGGCCCGTAGCGCAGCACCAGTGCTATGAACAGCAGCGCGGTCGCCGCCTCCACCAGCGGATAGCGCACGGGGATGGCCGCCGCGCAGGCGGCGCAGCGGCCGCGCAGAGCAAGCCACGACACGATCGGCACGTTCGCCCACACCGGGATCGCGGCGCCGCACTGCGGGCAGTGCGAGCCCGGCCACAGCAGCGACTCGTCGCGCGGCAGGCGGTAGATCACCACGTTCAGGAAGCTGCCGATCACGGCGCCGGCGAGCGCCGCGAACGCGACCCAGAGTCCCGGCGTGCCAGCGGAGGCGTTCACGCGCGGGTCACGGTAGCGCGGCTCACTTGAAGTCGCGGCGCCGGAACAGGAGCGAAGCCGCCACCAGCAGAGCGGCCGCGTACAGCGCGGCGTAGAGCGCCGCGCCGGCGGCGCGCGCCAGCGAGATCGGGTTCCCCGCCGCCGCGTCCGCCTTGAGGTCGAGGCGATCCAGGTTGGGCAGCGCCCAGTAGAGCGCCTCCGTGGCCTGGCGCAGGCCAGGCAGCTCCGAGTGCTCGCCGAACGTCCGCAGGTCGGCCAGCAGATGGCCTGCGATCCAGAGCGCCAGCGTGAACATGCCGGCGAGATAGGGCGTGGTGAAGGAGGAGAAGAACAGCGCGACCGCCGTGACGAGCGCCAGCTCCATGAAGATCAGCGCGATCGCGACCGGGATGCCGCTCGTGAGCGGGGACTCCTGCCAGCCGAGCAGCCCGATGAAGCAGGCGCTCATCAGCGCGACCTCGAGCGCCAGCAACGCCAGCAGGCCGACGTACTTGCCGAGCAGGAACTCGAAGCGATGCACGGGCTTGGCCAGCAGCGTGTAGACCGTGCGCTGCGCGATCTCGCGGTTCACCAGGTTGATGCCGACGAACACCGCGATCAGGCCGCCGAACAGCGCGATCGCCGCCAGCCCGAAGTCGCGGTAGATGCGCTCGGAGCGGCCGATGTGGAGCTGCTCCAGCACCAGCGAGCTCGCGATCATCAGCAGCGCGAACAGCAGCAGGTTGTAGAGCAGCTGATTGCGCACCGCCTCGCGGAACGTGTTGTGAGCGAATACACCGATGCGGCGCAACGCGATCATGCTGCGCCCTCCCCGCGCGTGAGCGCGAGCATCAGGTCCTCGAGCGAGCGCCGCTGCGGCACGAAGCTGCGGATCCGCCCGCCGGCGCCGCGGACCCGGTCGAGCGCCTTCTCGGCGACCGCGGGATCGGCGTACTCGAACAGGAAGCGCGCTCCCTGGGCCGCACTGCGCCGCGCGTCGTGCTCGAGCTCGGCGTGGAGCTCCTCCGAGATGCCCTCCACCACCAGCTCGACGCCGATCTGCTCCTGCTCCAGGTGCGCGTCGAGCGAGCCCTCATAGACCTTGCGTCCCCCGACCAGGATCGCGAGGCGGTCGCAGATCACCTCCGCGTCGGCCAGGATGTGCGATGAGAACAGCACCGTGCGCCCCTCGCGGCGCAGCTCGAGGATCATGTCGCGCACGTCCTTGCGCCCGAGCGGGTCGAGCCCCGACATGGGCTCGTCGAGGATCAGCACGCGCGGGTCCCCGAGCAGCGCCTGCGCCAGGCCGACCCGCTGGCGCATGCCCTTCGAGTAGTGGCGGATCTGGCGGTCGGCGGCTTCGGCCATGCCCACGCGCTCGAGCAGCGTCTCGATCTGCGCGCGACGCGGGCCGCGCGCCAGCCCGAGCAGTGCGGCGTGCGCGTCCAGGAACTCGCGCGCGGTCAGGTACTCGTAGAAGAACGTCCCTTCGGGAAGGAAGCCCAGGTTTGCGCGGCTCTTCGGCTCGGAGACCGGGATCCCGCAGATGCTCGCTTCCCCCGCGCTCGGCTGGATCAGGCCCGTGAGCAGCTTGAGCGCGGTCGTCTTGCCCGAGCCGTTGGGGCCGAGCAGCCCGAAGATCTCGCCCGCGCGCACCTCCAGGTCGAGGTCACGCAGCGCCGGCTTCGCCCGCAGCCAGAAGCCGCTGCGGAACACCTTGCACAGCCCGCGCGTGCGGATCGCCGCGGTCACCGGCGCTCCGGCACGCCGTGCAGCGCCAGCGGGTCGTGCTCCAGGTCGCACGCCGCGCGGCCGTCCCGAAGAACGTAGACGTTGCCGGCGGGATCGCGCGGCTCGCGCGCGAGCAGGCCCGCGTCGTAGAGCTCCGCCACGCGAGTCGGCGCAGCGGGCTTGCGCCAGCGCTCGAGCGCCGCGTCGATCGCGGCCAGGTCGCGCGCGATCCACACGTCGCGCAGCCGCCCCTCGAGCTCTGCGCGCACCTCGGGCGTCTCGGCCTCGGCGATCCGCAGCTCGAGGAACGCCAGCGCGGTGTCGGGATCGCCCGCGCGGTGATACAGCCGGCTGGCCAGGAGCGGCAGGTAGGGCGGCCCACCGAGTTCGGCGGCGGCGCGCATGTGCTGCGCCGCGCGCTTGTAGTCGTGCCCGTACATGAAGTGATTGAAGCCTTGCAGGAAGTGCAGCTTCCACAGGCCGGGCAGGTGCGCGATTCCCTTGTCCAGCAGCCGTATCGCGGCTTCGGGCTCCCGCCGGAGCACGGTGAGCACGCTGTTCATCAGGATGTATGCGCTGTCGAAGTACGGATCGATGTCGGTGACCAGCTCGGCGAGGCGCGCGGCCGCGGGGTAGCCGGCCCGGTGACTGACGTCGTCGCCCAGGTAGTAGACCGTGCGCAGCCAGAACAGGTCGGCGACGACGCGCTCGAAGCCGAGCGAGAGCACCCGCAGCGCCTTGCCGTCCGGCAGCGCTCCGACGTCGCCCGTCGGCTCGAGGCGGGTAGCGCCGGACTCGAGCCAGCGGTTGGTCCGGTGCAGCGCCAGCGCGAGCAGCATGCAGCTAGCGGCGAGAAGAGCCGGGACTGTCCACGCCCGCGTGCGGACCGACATGGCGTCCGAATCGGAGCGACGCGCGGCGCGCTTTAGAAGACCGTCTGCCCCATCTCGATGGCGCAGGCCGCCGTGGTCTCGATCAGGTCCTTGGCACCGGAGGTCGGGTTGAACATGCCCGTGGCGTCACACGTGCCCGCTCCGCTCCCTGCGCTGAAGTTCGTCGCCGCGCTGGCCAGCACGCTCGCTCCGGGCGCGGGCTTCACGTAGCCCCACAGGTTGAAGCCGCCATCGCCATCGATGTCCGACTGGCCGACGGCGATGAACTCGATCGAGCCGCCGCCGGGGTTGTCCGTCACGACCTCGTAGTTGTAGAAGACGTCGCCCTCGGGCTCCCAGCCCAGCGTGTCGAACCCGGGGTCCGGCACCCAGTCGCGCTTCCGCGTCGGGACCGAGAAGGTGTCCGCGGCCTCGGGGCTCGAGACGGCGTCCTGGTAGGTGCTGTACTCGGCGAAGTAGCTCTCCTCCGCCGTGCGCAGCGCCGCCAGGTTGATCTTGCCCTCGCTCGCCTTGGCGCGCATCTGGAAGCGCGTGAAGTTCGGGATCGCGATCGCGGCGAGGATGCCGAGGATGGCGACCACGATCATCAGCTCGATCAGCGTGAAGCCGGCGTGTCCCAGCCTGCGACTCGAGATCGACATGGACGGAGGGCCTCCAAAAAAATAGAGGGGCCCGGCATCTCAGCCGGGCCCCTCCCGGTAATGGAAGCGATTGACCCTGGCCTAGAACACGCTCTGGCCGAAGCCAGCGGCGCAGGGCGCGACCGTCTCGATCACGTCGTTGGCGGCGGTGACCGCGTCGTACATGCCGCTGGCGACCACACCCGCGCAACCGGTGTAGGTGCTGTCCGCCGTCGCGAGCACCGACGTGCCGGCCGACGGCTTCACGTAGCCCCAGCCGTTCAGGACCGTGTCGCCGTCGATGTCCGACTGCGCCGCAGCGACGAACTCGATCGACGCCGCGCCGGGGTTGTCGGTCACAACCTCGTAGTTGTAGAAGACGTCACCCTCGGGCGCCCAGCCCAGCGTGTCGAACCCGGGGTCCGGCGCCCAGTCGCGCTTCTGAGTCGGTACCGCGAACGTGTCCGCGGCCTCGGGGCTCGAGACGGCGTCCACGTAGGTGCTGTACTCGGCGAAGTAGCTCTCCTCCGCCGTGCGCAGCGCCGCCAGGTTGACCTTGCCCTCGCCCGCCTTGGCGCGCAGCTGGAAGCGCAGGAAGTTCGGGATGGCGATGGCGGCCAGGATGCCGATGATCGCGACCACGATCATCAGCTCGATCAGGGTGAACCCCTCTCGCTTGTTCTGAATGCGGCGAAGCATGGATGTTCTCCTCGTTTCTGGAAGCGTCTGCCGGGCGCGACCCGCGCCTCGGTCGGGCTCGCCCGGCGAACCCGCGCTGCCAGTGAGCAAAGGGCATGCCCGCGATCGGCTGCGTGCTCGCGAGGCGGCAGGCGCTGGCGCGAGCGCGGCGCGGCCGCGGCGTCTCCAGCGTTCGCCGCGATGCCGGCCGCAGCGGGAGTGTCGCGCTCGAGGTGACGCTTCGCGGCACTCGCGGCGACCGAGCGCGTCACCGCAAGCGCCGCCAGGCGCGCGCAGCGCGACGGGTCCCAGCCCCAAGAGCTATTCCGGCTCCTCCGGCGTCGCTTCGCCGAGCCCGAGCTTCTCGAGGCGGTAGCGGAAGGAGCGGAAGCTCACGCCGGCGAGCGCCGCGGCCCGCTTCTTCACGCCGCCCGCGCGCTCGAGCGCCTCGCGCAGGAGCGAACGCTCGTAGTCGGCGAGGAGCTGGTCGAGCGAGCAGCCTCCCGCGGGGATGCGGCCACCGGCGGGCAGCTCGGGCTTGCGCAGCACCGTCGCGGGCAGGCACTCGGCCGTGATGCGCGAGCCGGGGGCGAGCGTCACCGCGCGTTCGATGATGTTCTCGAGCTCGCGCACGTTGCCCGGGAAGTGGTACTGCTCGAGCAGCGCGAGTGCGGCCGCGTCGACCTCGACGTTGCCGCGCGCGAGGTCGCCCGCGAACTTCGCGATGAAGTGCGCCACCAGCGCCGGAATGTCCTCGGGACGCTCGCGCAGCGCCGGCAGCTTGATCTCGATCACGTTCAAGCGGTAGAACAGGTCCTCGCGGAAGCGGCCGGCGCGCACCTCTTCCTCGAGGTTGCGGTTGGTCGCGCACACGATGCGCACGTCGACGCGCACGTCGGTGGTGCCGCCCACGCGCTTGAAGGTGCGCTCCTGAATTGCGCGAAGGAGCTTGACCTGCAGGCCGAGCGGCAGCTCGCCGACCTCGTCGAGCAGGAGCGTGCCGCCGTCGGCGACCTCGAACAGCCCGAGCTTGTTGGCGAGCGCGCCGGTGAACGAGCCCTTCACGTGTCCGAACAGCTCGCTCTCGAGCAGGTTCTCGGGGATCGCTCCGCAGTTGATCGCGACGAACGGGCGCTCGCGCCGCTCCGACAGCGAGTGGATCGCGCGCGCGATCAGATCCTTGCCCGTGCCGCTCTCGCCGGTGAGCAGGATGTTGGTGCGCGTGGCCGCGACCTGGCGCGCGAGCTCGAGCACCTCGGCGACGCGCGCACTCTTGCCGATGATCTCCGGCAGGCTGGTCGACGCATCGAGCCGGCGGCGCAGCGCGCGGTTCTCGCTGGAGAGACTCTGCTTCTCCAGCGCCTTCTCGACCACCAGCCGGATCTCGTCGACCGAGAACGGCTTGGTCAGGTAGTCGTAGGCGCCACGCTTCATCGCCTCGACCGCGGACTCCGTCGAGCCATGAGCGGTGATCAGGATCACCAGCGACTCCGGCGCGTGCTCGCGCACGCGGTCCAGGAGCTCGAGCCCGGACATGCCCGGCATGCGGATGTCGGACAGGATCAGGTCGAAGCTGTCGGCCTCGAGTGCGATGAGAGCCTGCTCGGCCGAGCCACAGCGCACAGCCTCGTGGCCTTCGCGCACCAGCAGGATCTCGAGGAACTCCTGCATGCTCTGCTCGTCGTCGACGATCAGAATTCGGGCCACACACCCCCCCTTAGCGGTATTCGGCCACGGGCGGCCGTGGCCTGCCGCCTTCGCTCGCCCGAGGACGGGCTCGCTGCGCGCGCTTCGCGCTTGCCTCCTCGGGCTGGCATCGGCGCGCGCTCGGCGCCGCTTTACGCGTCGGGCAGGAGCTCGGGCAACAGCAGCGCGAACGTCGTGCCCTGACCTGGCGCGCTCCGCAGCTGCAGGCTTCCGCCCTGCCGCTCCATCAGCCGGTGCACGGTCGCGAGGCCGAGTCCCGTGCCCTTCGGTCGCGTGCTGAAGAAAGGCTCGAATACGCGCTCGAGCACCTCTCGCGTCATGCCGCAGCCGCGGTCACTGACCTCGATCCGCACGCGCCCCTCGGGCTCGCGCGCGGCGCGCAGCCGCACCACGCCGTCCTGGGGCTTGGCCTCGGCTGCGTTGCACGCGAGGTTCCAGAGCACCTGGCGCAGCGCGTCCGGATCTCCGGCGGCGTCGAGGTCAGCGGGCACGTCGAGCTCGAGCCGCACCGCGTGGTGCTCGCTGCGGGCGAACAGCTCGCGGAGCTCGTCGGCGATCTCGCGCAGCGGGCAGCGCTCGCGCGGCAGCGCTCCGGGGCGCGCGTAGGCGAGGAAGTCCACCACCAGCCGATTCAGGCGCTCGGTCTCGCGCTGCACGATGCGCGCGAGCCGGCGCCCGTTGGCGCCGAGCTCGGGCAGCTCGGCGGCGAGCAGCTCGATCGCGCCCGACATCGCGCCGAGCGGGTTGCGGATCTCGTGCGCCAGCCCGCTCGCGAGCTGGCCGACCGCGGCGAGTCTGCGCGAGCGCGACAGCTCGTCCTCGATCTCCACCAGCCGCGTCAGATCCTGGAAGATCAGGATGGTGCCTTCGGCGGCGCCCTGCGCCCCGCGCAGCCTGGAGCGCGACAGCCCGAGGTGAAGCGGCTCGCCCGCGCGGTTTCGCATGCCGACGCGAGCGCGCGCGTAGGCACCGTCGCCGAGCTGCACCATGCCCTCGCAGGCGTGCGCGACCTCCGGAAACGCCTGCGCCAGCCCGCGGCCAACGACCTCGGCGCTTGCCCAGCCCGAGATGCGCTCTGCCTCGGGATTGAACGCGCTGATGCAGCCGCGGGCGTCGAGCGTGAGCAGGCCGCTCGAGACGCTCTCGAAGATGCGGCGGTGCAGCTCGGACAGCTCCTGCAGCTGCCCCTCGCTATGCGCGAGCTGGCGCGCGAGTCGATGCGCCAGCAAGGCCACCAGCGAGAACGCGACCGCGTGGGTGCCGATCGCCACGTAGAGCTCGCGCGGCGCCAGCGCGTCGGGAGCGTCGAGCCACGGCAGCCACGAGCGGGCCAACGCCAGCACGGCGAGCGCGTGGCCGAGCATCGCGCCGGCTGCGGCGCCCGCGGCCGCCCGCGAGCCGCCGCGCAGCGCGGCGTGAACGATCCAGGCGAGGTACAGAAACGAGAACAGCGAGCGTGCGCCACCGGTGCAGTAGACGAGCCCGGTGACGAGCGCGCCGTCGATCGCCAGCTCGAGGCGTCGCAAGGTCGCGCCGCTGCCGTGCCGCGCCGCGAGCGCCCAGCCGAGCGTCGCGAAGAAGCCGGCGAGCACGAGCGCGTAGAGCGCGGTGAGCTGCCGCTCCGACAGCGCCGCGCTCCCGCCGACCTGGACCAGGACGGCGAGCGCGAAGATCCCCCCGATCGCGACCAGCCGAGCCGCAAGTCCGAGCGCCGCCCGGTCGCGGGCGGCCGCGACCGGGCGCCTGCGCTCGGCGGGAGCCGCCTCGCTGCGCGCGCGCTCTGCGCGCTTGCCGACGGCGGTACGGTCGGCGCCGGGCACCGCGCTACTTGATGTTCTCGGCGATCTTGAAGATCGGCAGGTACATCGCGATCAGAAGCGTGCCGATCGTGCCGCCGAGCACGACCATCAGCGCGGGCTCGAGCATCGCCGTCATCGCCGAGACCGCGGCGTCCACTTCGTCGTCGTAGAAGTCGGCGATCTTGCCGAGCATCGCGTCCATCGAGCCGGTCTGCTCGCCGACGGACACCATCTGCACCACCATCCCCGGGAACACCTTCGACTTCGCCAGTGGCTCGGCGATGGTCTTGCCCTCGGCGATCGACGCCTTGGTCGCCAGAATCGCGCGCTCGACCACGACGTTGCCGGCGGTCCGTGCGACGATCTCGAGCGCTTCCAGGATCGGAACGCCCGACGACAGCATGGTGCCCAGCGTGCGCGAGAAGCGCGCCACCGCAACCTTGCGCAGCACCGGCCCGATCACCGGGATCTTCAGGAACAGGGTGTCGAAGAACAGCCGACCCTTGTCGCGGCTGTAGACCCAGCGAAAGGCCACCGCCACCAGAAACGCGAGTACGATGCCGTGAATGAAGTAAGCCTGCACCCCGTGAGACATGGTGATCACGAGCTGCGTAGGGCCGGGCAGCGAGCCGCCGAAGTCGGCGAACATCTTCTCGAACACCGGGATCACCTTGAGCAGCATCAGGACCACGACGCCGACCGCGATCACCACGACCGAGATCGGGTAGATCATGGCGCCCTTCACCTTGCGCTTGAGCGCCTCGGCCTTTTCCATGTAGGCGGCGAGCCGGTTCAGGATGGTGTCGAGAATGCCGCCCACCTCGCCGGCGGCGACCAGGTTCACGTACAGCCGGTCGAACGCGGCGGGGTGCTTGCGCAGCGCGTCGGAGAACGTGGCGCCCGACTCGACGTCGCCTTTGGTGTCGAGGATGATCTTCTTGAACATCTTGTTGTCACACTGAGTGCCCAGGATCTCGAGGCACTGCACCAGCGGCAGCCCGGCGTCGATCATGGTCGCGAACTGGCGCGTGAACACGACGATGTCCTTCGCCGCGACCCCGCGCTTCAAGAACGGGATCATCGCCAGGATGTCCTTGGGCTTCGCCCGCACGCGCGTGGGCAGGATGTTCTGCGCACGCAGCTGGTTCATCACCGCCGCATCGTTGTCCGCGACCAGGGTGCCCTTCCGGACCTGGCCGTCGCGCGTCTTGCCTTCCCAGAGAAACGTCGCCATCTCCGCTCTCCAACGCCCGGGCCGCTAAGCGGCGCCCTGGCTCACCGGCCGGATCCCGGCCTGCTGGGGGTTCGCGATCAGGCTGCGCAGCTCGTCGTGGTCGGAGCTGCGAGCGAGCGCCTCTTCCATCGTGATCACGCGCCGCAGGAACAGGCCGGCGAGCGACTGATTGAAGGTGTGCATGCCGTGCTTGCCCTGTCCGATCTGCATCTGCGAGTAGATCTGGTGCACCTTGTCCTCGCGGATCAGGTTCCGGATCGCCGCGTTCGGCACCATCACCTCGAGCGCGAGCGCACGGCCGGGCCCGTTCGCCTTGGGCAGCAGCGCCTGGCACAGCACACCCTCGAGCACGAAGGAGAGCTGGGTGCGGACCTGTGACTGCTGGTGCGGCGGAAACACGTCGATGATGCGGTTGATCGTCTGCACCGCGGAGTTGGTGTGCAGCGTCGCGAAGCACAAGTGGCCGGTCTCCGCGACGGTCAGCGCCGCCTCGATCGTCTCGAGGTCGCGCATCTCGCCGATCAGCACGACGTCGGGGTCCTGGCGCATGATGTAGCGCAGCGCGTTCTTGAAGCTCGTGGTGTCCGCGCCGACTTCGCGCTGGTTGACCAGGCAGTTCTTGTGCGGGTGCAGGTACTCGATCGGATCCTCGATGGTGATGATGTGGTCCTGGTTCTCGATGTTGACCTTGTCGATGATCGAGGCCAGCGTGGTCGACTTGCCCGAGCCGGTCGGCCCGGTCACCAGGATCAGCCCGCGCGGCTTGCTCGCGAAGGTCGCCACCACGGCCGGCAGCCCGAGCTCGTCGAACGACAGGATCCGGAACGGGATGGTGCGGAACGCGCCCGCGACGGCGCCGCGCTGCACGAAGACGTTGGCGCGGAAGCGCGCCAGCCCCTTCACGCCGAACGACAGGTCGAGCTCGTTGTTCTCCTCGAAGCGGTGCTTCTGCGCGTCGGTCAGGATCGAGTAGCACAGCTGCTTGGTGTCCTGGCCCGTGAGCGCCGGCATCTTGAGCGGCACCAGCTTGCCGTCGATGCGCAGCTGCGGCGCGCTGGCCGTGGTGATGTGGAGGTCGGACGCCCCCTTCTCGATCATCGCCTTGAGCAGCTGATGCAGGTTCGCCATGCAAACTCCCCTAGCGGTCCGCGGCCGAGACGCTGAAGATCTCCTCGACGGTGGTCACACCTTCGCCGACCTTGTCGAGCACGGCGCGCCGCAGCGTCTTCATCCCGCCGCGAATCGCCTCGCGCTTGATCTCGGCGCTGGTGGCGCCGTTCAGGATGAAGTCGCGCACCGACTCGGTGAGCAGCATCACTTCGTACACCGCGACGCGGCCCTTGTAGCCGGTCTCCGAGCAGTTGCCGCAGCCCTTGCCCTTCTGCGGCTTGCACGCCTTCGCCTCTTCGGCGGTCATGCCCGCGTCTTCGAGGGCGGCCGCGGTGATCTCGGCGTCGGCCTGCCTGCACTCGGAGCAGACGCGGCGCGCCAGGCGCTGCGCCACCACGCAGTTGACGGCGCTCGAGACCAGGAACGGCTCGATGCCCATGTTGAGCAGGCGGTTGATCGTGCTCGCCGCGTCGTTGGTGTGCAGCGTCGACAGCACCATGTGGCCGGTGAGGGCGGCCTTGACCGCGATCTCGGCCGTCTCGAAATCGCGGATCTCGCCGACCATGATGATGTCGGGGTCCTGGCGCAGGAACGAGCGCAGCGACGCCGCGAAGTTGAGCCCGATCTCCTCGCGCATCTGCACCTGGTTGATGCCGGAAAGGTTGAACTCGACCGGGTCCTCCGCGGTGGAGATGTTGTCGGTGGTCCGGTTCAGCTCGGAGAGCGCGGAGTACAGCGTGGTCGTCTTGCCCGAGCCCGTCGGCCCGGTGACGAGCACCATCCCGTACGGCTGGTAGATGGCGCGCTTGAAGTCGTCGAGCTGCTTCTGCTGGAAGCCGAGCTTGGTCATGTCGAGCTGCAGGTTCGCCTTGTCCAACAGGCGCAGCACGATCTTCTCGCCGAAGAGCGTGGGCAGGACGGAGACGCGATAGTCCATCTCCTTGCCCTTGGCGAGCTTCAGCTTGATGCGCCCGTCCTGCGGCAGCCGCCGCTCGGCGATGTCGAGCTCCGCCATGATCTTCACGCGCGAGGTTAGAGCGTTCTTGAGCTTGCGCGGCGGGCGCATGACCTCGTACAGCGCGCCGTCGATGCGGTAGCGGACGCGGAAGTCCTTCTCGTACGGCTCGATGTGAATGTCCGAGGCGTTCTTGCGCACGGCGTCGGTCAGCACCAGGTTCGCGAGCTTGACGACCGGCGCGTCCTCCGTCTGTCGCTCGAGCTCGGCGACGTCGACCTTGTCTTCGCCGTCGAGCACTTCGACGCCCTCGTCGTCGAAGCCGCTCATCACGTCCTGGAGCGAGTTGCCCTGGTCGTAGTAGCGGTCGATCGCGCGCCGGATCGACTCCTCGGCGGCGACCACGACCTCGACGTCGTAGCCCGTCAGGAACTTCAGGTCGTCGATCGCGAAGATGTTCGCGGGATCGGCGATCGCGACGATCAGCGTGGACCCCGCCCGGTTCACCGGCAGGATCAGGTGCTTCATCGCCACGTCCTCGGGGACGAGCTTGATCACCGCCTCGTCGATCTCGAACTCGTCGAGGTTGATCGAGGGGACGTTGTACTGCTGCGAGACGAAGTCGGCGAGCTTCTCTTCCTCGATGAAGCCGAGCTTGGTGAGCTGCGCGCCGATGCGCGTCCCCGCCAGCTTGGACTCGTTGCGAGCGCGTTCCAGCTGCTCCGCGGAGAGCAGATTCTTCTGGACCAGGAGCTCGCCGATGCGATCGTTCAAGCCGCCCCTCTGCTCCCCCGCCGGACGCGCGCAGGGAGAGCCACTAGCGACGCGTATCCGCGAAGAACATCGGACCCGCGGCGGGTGAGCTTTACCGGGCGGCGGACCAGAGGTCGCCGAGACGGACTCCGGCGCGCAGCGCGACGATCACGCCAGCGAGCGTCGAGGGCAGCAGGTAAGTCAGATGCACGACGGTGCCGTAGGCCACGGCCTGCGCTGCGGGAATGTCGAACAACGCGAGCGCCTCGCGGCACGCGAAGTGATAGGTGCCGAAGAAGCCCGGCGCGGCCGGCGCGGCGATCGCGAGCGCCGTGAACACGAGCACGGTATAGCCGGCAAAGAAGGTCTCGCGCAGCGGCAACTCGATCCCGAGCGCCGCGATGCCCAGGGCGAACGGCGCGAAGAAGAGCCCCGCCCAGAGCAGCACCGAATAGAGCGCCACCATCGCCACCGCGCGCGCGCCGCGCAGCGACACCAGGCCGAGGCACACCTGCTCCAGCAATCCCTCGAGGCGCGATGACAGCGGCGTCGGCAGCGGCCGTAGCAGGCGCCCGAATAGCGCGAGCGTGCGCCGCTCGGAGCGGCGCAGCGCGGCGATCAGTACGAACGGCGCGAGTCCCACCACGGAGACCGCGCCGGCACCGAAACGCACCCATTCGGGCATCTGGCGCGCATGCAGCCAGAGCACGATCGCCCCGATCGCCATCATCGCCGTGAAGTCGATCGCGCGCTCGAGCACCAGAGTGCCGAGCGCGGCAGAGGCGCGCACGCCCGTGTCGCGCGCCAGGAACCAGGGTCGCACCAGCTCACCCAGCCGCAGCGGGAACAGGTTGATCGCCATGAAGCCGACGGCAGTCGCGCGGTATAGCGCCGCCACCGGAAGCGGCTCGGGCGCGAGCGGCAGCGCGAGCCAGCGCCAGCGCAACGCGCGGAACCAGAGCCCGAGCAGCGGGCACGGCAGCATCCAGAGCAGGTACACGACTTTGACCGACTCGAGCGCCGATCCGACCTCGGCGAACGGCACGCCGCGCAGCGTCCAGGCCAGCGCTGCCAGCGTGATGAGCACGCCGAGCCAGATCCGCCAGTCCCGAAGCGCGCTGCGTGGCCGCGGCGCTGCAGCAGGCTGCGAGCTCACGCCATGGCTCCGAGCCGCGCGCGGGCGGCGTCGGCGTCGGCAGCGATCTGCGCGCGCAGCGCCTGCACGTCCGGGAAGCGCCGCTCGTCGCGCAGCCGCTCGACGAAGCCGAGCTCGAGGCGCTGGCCGTACAGGTCTCCGCTCCAGTCCAGGAGGTGCGCCTCGACCAGCACGCGTCCCGCCTCGAAGGTCGGGCGGGTGCCCACGTTGCAGACGGCCGGCCAGGCTCGTGCGCCGGACGCCGACAGCTCGAGGAAGCGCACCAGGATCGCGTACACGCCGTTCGCGGGGATGAGCTCGTTCTCGGGCTCGAGGTTGGCGGTCGGAAACCCGAGCGTGCGCCCGCGGCGGTCGCCGCTGGCGACACTGCCGCGGATCGCGTACGGGCGCCCCAGACACAACGCTGCGTCGGCGACGTCGCCCGCGCGCAGCGCGCGGCGCACGCGCGTGCTCGACACGTCGTTGCCACCCGCGCGCACCTGCGGAATGATCACGACGCGCATGCCCAGCCCGGGTCCGAGCTGCGCCAGCGTCTGGTCGGAGCCTCCGCGGCCCTTGCCGAAGTGGAAGTCGCGCCCGACGAAGATCTCCGCAGGCGCCAGCCGTGCGAACAGCACGTCGGACAGGAACGCCTCCGCGTCGAGCGTGGAGAACGCCGGCGTGAACGCCTCGCGCACGAGTACGTCGATGCCGCGGGCGGAGAGCTCTGCCTCGAGCTGCGCCGGCGTCATCAAGAGCTGCTCGACGCGATCGGGCGCCAGCACGCGGCGCGGGTGCGGATCGAAGGTGTAGACGGCCGCGGGACGCTTGAGCGCCCTGGCGCGCTCGACAACCGCCGCCAGCAGCGCCTGATGACCGAGGTGGACTCCGTCGAAATTGCCGACCGTGAGCACGCAGCCGCGCTCGGCTGGGAGGACGCGGTCGCTCCCGCCGTACGTCCGCATGGCCGCGGTAGATAGGGCGTATCGGCGCGCGTTGCAACGGTCCGCCGCGCCCTCCATCCTTGGCGCGTGCGCATCATCTCGCGCTACCTGCTGCGCGGCTTCGCGGCCGCCTCGGCCGCGGTGTTCCTGGGGCTGCTCGCGATCGTGCTCGGGGCCGACACGCTGCTGCGACTCGATCAGCTCGGCTCGCAGCCGCAGAGCGTCGTGTTCGACCTGGTGCTGCGAGCGCTCGAGCTGGTGCCGCTCGGCGTGCCGGTCGCGTGCGTGGTGGGCGTGACCTGGAGCCTGACGCGTGCGGCGCGGCTGCGCGAGATCACCGCGATCCGCTGCGGCGGCATCCCGCTGCGTGGGGCGCTGCTGCCGCTCGTCGGCGCCAGCCTGCTGCTCGCGGGCTCCCTGGTCTGGATCGAGGACCGCGTGCTGGTGCCCGCGCGCGAGCGCGTCTCCGAGGCGGCGGCGACGCTCGAGCGCGGCAGCGAGCGCCGGCCGCGGCTGTCCAACGGACGCTGGTGGTACGCGGGCGCCAACTCGGTGGTGTCCGCTCGCAGCTGGTCGCATGAGCGCGAGGCGCTCGTCGACGTGACGATCTTCGAGCTCGACGCCGGGCAGCGCATCCGCCGCCGCATCGACGCGCGCGAGGCGCGCTTCGTTTCCGACTCCAGCTGGCAAATCGCGGACGCCCGCGTGCTCGACTTCACCGACAGCGGTTTCGAGCGGCAGACGCTGCACGAGCTGGTCGCCGATCTTGGCGTCGGCAAGCGCGAGTTCGCGGGCGCGGAGCCAGAGCTCGAGGCCACTTCTCTCGGCGGCCTGGCGCGGGGCGCGCGCCGCGGTGGCGACTGGCGCCAGCGGGCGGCCTTCGGCGTCGCCTTCCACGCGCGGCTGGCGCAGCCGCTCTCGCTGGTCTGCCTGGTGCTGTTCGCGATCTGCTTCGCCGTCGGCGATCGCGGGCGCGGGGACTCACTGGCGCGCGCTCTCCTGGCGGCGCTCGCCGTGACTACGGGCTTCTGGGTGCTCTGGACCCTGGCGCTGCTCGGCGGCCGCAGCGGCTCGGTTCCAGCCGCGGTCCCGATCTGGGGTGTGGTCCTCGGATTTCTCGGCGTGGGTGTGTGGCGCTTCCGCGCGATCGAGGAGTGAGGTCTTGGGCCGCGACGGCTGTCGCCGAGCGGCCTTCGCTCGCGCGCGGCCGCGCTCGCTGTGGGACTACTTCGTCGTGCTACGGAGCCGGAGACGCGCCCATCAGGTGGCGCAGGAAGGGGTGCTTGGGGGAGAGGACGAGTGTGGTCTTGTCGTCCAGGGCGGTGCGGTAAGCCTCGAGGCTACGCACGAACGAGTAGAACTCGGCGTCGCGGCCGTACGCGTCGGCGAAGATGCTCGCCGCGCGGGCGTCGCCTTCGCCGCGCAGGCGCGTTGCCAGAGCGTCCGCCTCTGCCCGGATCACCTGCGCCTCGAGATCGGCCTTCGCCCGCACCTCGCGCGCGTTCTGCTCGCCCTCGGCGCGCAGGCGTATGGCGACGCGCGAGCGCTCTGTGCGCATGCGCTGGTACACCTGCGCCCGGTTCACGGAGGGATACACGATGGAGCGGATCCGCACGTCCTCGACCTGGATCCCGAGCGGGCGCAGCGTCTCGTCGCTGTCGCGCAGGATCTCCGAGAGCTGCCCGCGCGCCGGAGACAACAGATCCGCGAGCGGATGCTGGGCCAGCGCCTTGCGCACGGCGCTGTCGGTGACGTTGTCGACCTGCCGCGTCGCGGCCTCGACGCTGCGGTTCGCTTCGAAGAAGCGGCGCGGATCCGCGATGCGCCAGAGCGCGTAGTAGTCGACCTCGAGCCGCAGCTTCTCCGCGACGTAGAGCTCGCGCGGGGGCGCGTCGAAGCGCAGCAGTCGCCGGTCGTAGCGATAGAGCTGGTGCAGACCGGGGATCACGACGTACCAGCCCGGCTCGACCAGCTCGGCGCGATTCAGCGCGACGCCCGCGATCGCGTACTCGGGCTCGGAGAGCAGCGTGCGGAAGCCGAGCTCGCGCTCGTCGATCACCTCGAGACACAGCGCCGCGGCGAGCCCGAGGGCCACGAGCAGCGCGAGCAGGGCGAACACGCGCGTCACGGGCGCCCCGCGCCGCGCCCGATGGGCAGGTAGGGCAGCACGCGGTCCGACTGGCCGCCCTCGATGATCACCTTCTCCATTCCCGGCAGGATCACCTCGAGCGTCTCGAGGTAGAGCCGCTCGCGCGTGATCGCCGGCGCCTTCTGGTATTCGGCGAGCAGCGCGCGGAAGCGGTCCGCCTCACCCTCGGCGCCGAGCACGCGGCTCTCGCGATAGGCGCGCGCCTGGTTGGTCTTCTCGCTGGCCTCGCCGCGCGCTTTCGGCACTACCGACTCGGCGTAGCCCTGCGCTTCGAGCACCGCGCGCTCGCGATCCTGCGCCGCGCCGGCGACGTCGGCGAAGGCGTCCTTGACCTCGTCCGGCGGATCGACGTCCTGCAGCCGTACGCCGAGCACGTCGACGCCCATGCCGACCGCGTCGAGCGCGCTCTGCACGCGCTCGCGCGCCTCCGCTTCGATCGGCCCCTTGGTCTGCTCGAGCACGTCGTCGATCGGCCGCTGCCCCACGACTTCGCGCATCGACGCCAGCGCCACGTCGCGCAGCAGCGCCGGCGGATCCGCCACGCGGAACAGATAGCCGGCGAGATCCGCGATCCGGTACTGCACCACGAACTCCACGCCCACCAGGTTCGCGTCGCCGGAGAGCATCTGCTTCTCGTGGGGCCGGTCCTCGTAGCGCGGCGGCGGGCCGGCCTCGAGCGTGCGGTAGCCGAACTCTTCCTGCAGCGTCGCGGTGATCGGGCGGATCTCCACGCGCTCGAGCCCGCGCGCGTGCCAGTGCAGCCCCGGCCCGAGCGAGCGCTCCAGGCGCCCGAGCCGCAGCACCACGCCGCCTTCGTCGGGCGCGACCTGGAACCAGCCGGTCGCCGCGTAGCCGAGCGCCGCGACGGCGACCGCGAAGGGCAGCAGCAGCCGCGCGAGCAGCCTCATCCCTTGCCGCCCGTGAGCCGCTCGAGGATCGGTCGCACGAAGTCGAGCGGGAACGGGAAGACGATGGTGGAGTTGCTCTCGGTGGCGATCTCGCGCAGGGTCTGCAGGTAGCGCAGCTGCAGCGCGTACTCGGAGCGCGCCATGATGTCCGACGCGTTGGTGAGCTGCTGCGCCGCCTGGAACTCGCCCTCGGCGTGGATGATCTTGGCGCGCCGCTCGCGCTCGGCCTCGGCCTGCTTGGCCATCGCGCGCTGCATCTCCTGCGGCAGGTCGATGTGCTTGATCTCGACGGCGCGCACCTTCACGCCCCACGGATCCGTGCCGCGGTCCAGCTCCTCCTGCAGCTGCTGGTTCAGCTTGTCGCGCTCCGCCAGCAGCTCGTCGAGCTCCGCCTGGCCGCATACGGAGCGCAGCGTGGTCTGCGCCAGCTGCGAGGTGGCGTACAGGTAGTTCTCGACCTTGATCACCGCGTGCTCCGGGTGCAAGACGCGGAAGTACAGCACCGCGTTGACCTTGACCGAGACGTTGTCGCGCGTGATCACGTCCTGCGGCGGCACGTCCATCACGACCTCGCGCAGCGAGATCTTCCAGAGCTTGTCGACGAGCGGGATGATCCAGCGCAGCCCGGGGCCGCGCACGCCCGCGAAGCGCCCCAGCCGGAACACCACGCCGCGCTCGTATTCGTTGAGCACGCGCGCGCCCGCGAGCAGGATCCCGAGCAGGAACAGGACGAGGATCAGAAGCCCGGTCATGCCTTCTCCTTGGCGCGCCCGGCGCGCCGCACGCGCAGACTGAGGTCGTCGATCCCGACGACCTCCACGCTCTCGCCGCGCGCGATCGGCTCGTCGGCGCGCGCCGTCCAGAGCTCGCCGCGCACACGAACCTTGCCCTCGGGCGCCAGGTCGCGGTCGACCACGGCGTGCGTGCCGACCAGCGCTTCGACGCCAGACACGGCGGGACGCAGCAGCGAGCGCCCGAGCAGGAACACCACGAAGCCGCCGAAGGTCGCGACGGCCGCCACCGCCGGCACCACCGCTTCCCAGAACGGCACGGGGATGTCCGATTCCTCCGGCACGTCGAAGACCATGTAGCCACCGGCCGCGAGGCACAGCACGCCCGCGGTGAACAGCACCCCGAAGCTCGGCACGAACAGCTCCGAGACGAGCAGCACTACGCCACCGAAGATCAAGAGCAGCCCGATGCCGTTGAACGGGATGATCTGGAGCGCGAGACCGGCCAGCACCAGGCAGATCGCGCCCGCGACGCCGGGCAGCACCACGCCGGGCTGCGTGAACTCCACGTACAGCCCGAGCAGACCCGCGAAGATCAGGAGCAGCGCGATCTGCGGATCCGAGATCAGGTTCAGGAAGCGGTTGACCAGACTCATCTCGAGTCGCACCAGGCGGGCTGCCTTGGTGTGCAGCGCGACGTCCACGCGCCCGACCCGTACGCTGCGCCCGTCGATCTTCTCGAGCAGCTCGTCGAGATCCTCCGCCACCAGGTCGATCACCTTCTTCTCGAGCGCTTCCTTCTGCGTGATCGCCTTGGAGCCGCGCACCGCCTCGATCGCCCACTTGACGTTGCGCTTGCGCTCCTGCGCGATCGACTCCATGAACGCCGCCGCGAAGTTCTCGATCTTCTCGGCGGAGTGGTCACGCGCGGCCGCCGGGTCGGGCTTGCCGCCCTTCTCACCGGGCTCCGGCGGCGGCGCCCCGCCCGGGAACAGCGACACGGGATGGGCCGCGCCGATGCTGGTGCCCGGCGCCATCGCCGCGACGTGACCGGCCAGCGTGATGAAGGTCCCGGCCGACGCGGCCCACGCGCCGCGCGGTGAGACGAAGACCACCACCGGCAGCTCGGCGTTCAGGATCGCGTTCACGATGTCCTTGGTGGAGCTGAGCAGCCCGCCCTGCGTATCGAGCTCGATCACCAGCGCCGCCGCGCCCGCGTCGCGCGCCTCCGCGATCGCCTTCTGGATGTGGTCCGAGACGGCCGGGTTGATCCCGCCCGAGACCGTGACGACGTAGACCTCGCCGGCCGCCGACGCGGGGCCCGCCGCCAGCAGGCCTGCGGCCAGCACCAGCGCCACGCGCAGCGCGCGACTCATCTGCGGCGCAGCTCCGCCACGCGCTCCAGGATGCGGGCAGCCACGACGCGCTTGCTCGCGGTGGGGACGTGGACGACCGCGTCGGGTCGCGGGCCCACGATCCAGACTTCATTGTCGGCGGTGCCGATCCCGAGGTCGGCGCGCGAGACGTCGTTGGCGACGATCAGGTCGCAGCCCTTGCGCGCGAGCTTCTCCCTGGCCTGTCCCAGCACGTCCTGCGTCTCGGCCGCGAACCCGACTACGATGCGGTTGCCCTTGCGCGCGGAGATCTCGGCCAGGATGTCCGGGTTGCGCACCAGCTCGAGCGAGAGCACTTCGGAGCGCTTCTTGAGCTTTTGTTCGGAGGGCGCGGCGACGCGGTAGTCGGCGACCGCCGCCGCCTTGATCGCGATCGAGGCGCGCTCGAGCGCGCCGAGCACGGCTTCGCGCATCTCCGCGGCCGTGCGCACATCGATGCGCGTGACGCCGGCCGGTGTCGGCAGCGCGCTGGGCCCGGCGACGAGCACCACCTCGGCGCCGCGGCGCACAGCCTCCTCCGCCAGCGCGAAGCCCATGCGTCCCGACGAGCGGTTGGTGATCACGCGGACCGGGTCGATCGGCTCCTCGGTCGGGCCCGCGGTGATCAGCACGACCTCGCCGGCGAGCGAGCGGTCGCCGAACGCGCACTCGGCAGCGGCGACCAGAACGCCCTGCTCGACCAGCCTGCCCTCCCCTTCCCAGCCGCACGCCAGCTCGCCGCTCGCCGGCCCGACCAGCACCGCGCCGCGCTTGGCCAGCAGATCCAGGTTCGCCTGCGTCGCGGGGTGGCGGTACATGTTCACGTTCATCGCGGGCGCGATCACGAGCGGCGCGCGCGTGGCGAGCGCCACGGTCGTGAGCAGATCGTCCGCGAGCCCGTGCGCCAGCCGCGCGATCACGTGAGCGGTCGCGGGCGCCAGCAGGAACGCCTGCGCCCAGTCGGCGAGCTCGATGTGCGAGATCTCCGACTCCTCGGTCGTCGAGAACAGGCGCGAGCGCACCGGGCTTCCCGACACCGTCTGGAGCGCGAGCGGGGAGACGAAGCGCAGCGCGTCGGGCGTCGCGACCACACGCACGCGGAAGTCCGCGCGCACGAGCGCTCGCACCAGCTCGGGCGCCTTGTACGCGGCGATGCCACCGGAGATGCCGAGCAGCAGGCGGCGCCCGAAATCGCTTTCATTTTCGGGCATTTGAAAGCAAGTTAGCCGTCGCGCTGCGAGCCTGTCAAACGCGCGGCCGCCGAATCAAGTGCGCGTCGCGAAAGTCCGAAACAGTGCTGGAGAGGTCGCTCCGGGGACGCGATGGAGACGCAGAGCGCGTTCATGGCCGCGGCCACCGCGGCGTTCCTGCTGCTCGCTGCGCTCGCGCGGCGGCGCGACGGGACCTCGTTGCGCTACGCAGCCCTGTGTGCGGCCTTCGGGCTCTGGGCGGGAGCGCGCGGCGCGGACGGACTCGGCGCCGGCGGCGCGGCCGCGCTCGGCGGAGTCGCGCTCGCGTTCCTGCCGCCCATAGCACTCGCGTTCGCCGCGGAGATCGAGCGCAGCGGCGCGCGAGGCCGCAGCCTGCGCGTGCTGGCGTGGGCCGCGGCGCCCGCGCTGGCGCTGCTGATCCCGTCGCTCGAGGAGGGCTGGCACCCGAGCGCGCTCGCCGCGCTCTCGTGCTGGGCGCTCGCCGGCATCGCACTCGCGGGTCCGCCGCTCTGGCGCGCGCACGCCGCGCTGGTTCCGTCGGATCCGCCGGAAGCCTCGCGCGTGCGCTACCTGGCCAACGCGCACGCCTGGTGGATCGCGGGCGCGCTCGCCGACGTCGGTCTCGAGCTCGCCGGCCACCCGCGCGTGGCTGCCCTGCTGCTCGGCGCCTTGTTCCTGTACGTGGGCTGGCTCGTGCTGGCGCGCGTGCGCATCCCCGACCTGCGCCTCTTGTTCGGGAACGCGCTCGCGCTCGGCGCGCTGGCCGCCCTGCTCGCCGGCAGCTTCGCCGCGCTGCACGTGTCGGTCGGGGCGCGCGTCGACCTGTTCGTGCTGAACGCGTTCGTGGCGTCGTTCCTGTTGCTGGTGTGCTACGAGCCCGCGCGCGACGCGATCCGCGAGCTGCTCGAGCACCGCTTCGCGGCCGGCAAGGTCCGGCTCGAGCGCGCGCTGCGCCCGCTCTCGGAGCGCCTGCAGCAGGTGCTGTCGCTCGAGGCCGTGCTCTCGGACCTGATCGCGACGCTCGAGCTGACCGACCGCGTGACCGCATCCGCGATCTATCTTCGCGACGAATCGTTCGCGGGCTACCGGCTCGCGGCGTCGAGCGACAGCTCGCGCCGCGCATCGCTCGACCTCGCGCGCGAGTCCGCCTTCGGCGAAGCGCTCGCCGCCGGTGAGCCCGTGCTCGCCGAAGAGCTGGAGACGGCGCTCGCGGATGCGCGCTCCGACGCGCGCCGCGCGCGCCTCGGAGAGCTCGTCAGCGCGCTGCGCGAGCTCGACGCGCAGCTCGTGCTGCCGCTGCGCTCGGCGCGCGGCGTGGTCGGCTTCTGGACCTTCACGCACGCCGGTCGCGCCGAGCCGTTCGCCAGCAACGAGGTCGAGCTGCTGCGCCGTGTCGCCGAGCGCGCCGCGCGCAGCATCGAGAACTCGCGCACCTTCGAGGACCTGCGCGCGCGCGACCGGCTGGTGAGTCTCGGCGAAATGGCGGGCGGCCTCGCCCACGAGATCCGCAATCCGCTGGCAGCGATCCGCGGTGCGCTCGCCGTGCTCGAGGAGGCCGACGAGTGGCCGCGCTCCGAGCTCTCCGACGTGATCGTGCAGGAAGTGCAGCGGCTGGATCGCGTGGTCGGGATGTTCCTCGAGTACGGCCGTCCCTCTACGCACCGCGCGCCGATCCCGGACTTCGGCGGCTTCGTGCGCGCCTGCGTCGACGCCGTCGCGCGCCGGCACGCGCGCGAGGCGATCGCGCTCGAGCTCGACGTCGACGCGGAGCTGCCCGTGGTCAGCGCCGATCGCCAGCAGCTCGAGACCGTGCTCTGCAACGTGGTGCAGAACGCCTACGACGCCGTACGAGCCGCGCCGCGCCGAGAGTCAGAGTCCGCGGCGATCCGCGTCTCGGTGCGCGCGGAGCCCGGGAGCGAGGGCCCCCGCGCCGTGGAGATCGCCGTCGAGGACGCCGGACCCGGCATGGACGAAGCGACGCTGGCGCGCGCCTTCGTGCCGTTCTTCACCACCAGGGAGCGCGGCCTCGGGCTCGGCCTGGCACTGTGCGAGCGCCTGACGCGCGCGCAGGGTGGCGCGATCCACCTGCGCTCGAAGCCCGGCGAAGGCACGGTGGTCACGCTGCGGCTGCCCGCGGGAGTGGCTCAGGAGGAAGCCGCGTGAACCAGACCGGTACCGTCCTGCTCGTCGACGACGAGCGCAACATGCGCCGGGTGCTCGGCGCGCTGCTGCGCCGCGACGGCCACGAGGTGCTCGAGGCGTGCGACGGCGCGCAGGCGCTCGAGCTGCTCGCGCACGAGCACGTCGACGCGGTGGTCACCGACCTGCGCATGCCGCACCTGAACGGCCTCGAGTTCCTGGAGCGCGCGCAGCAGCGGCAGCGCGGCCTGCCCGTGATCCTGCTGACCGCGTACGGCACCGTCGGCAGCGCGGTCGAGGCGCTCAAGCAGGGCGCATTCGACTACCTGACCAAGCCGTTCGACCCGGACGAGGTGCGCCAGGTCGTGCGCAAGGCGGTGCGCACGCGCGCGCTCGACGAGCGCGAGGCGCGGCCGGCCTGCGGCGAGGATCCCGAGGAGCTGCTCCAGGGCGAGAGCGAGCCGCTGGCGGAGGTGCGGCGCATGATCGAGCGCGTCGCCGCCTCGCCTGCGACCGCGCTCGTGACCGGCGAGAGCGGAACGGGCAAGGAGATCGTCGCGCGGGCACTCCACACGCGCAGCGGTCGCCACGCCGGGCCGTTCGTCAAGGTCAACTGCGCGGCGATCCCGGAGACGCTGTTCGAGAGCGAGCTGTTCGGCTACGAGAAGGGCGCCTTCACCGGCGCGGCGTCGCGCAAGCCGGGACGCTTCGAGCTGGCGCACGGCGGCACGCTGTTCCTCGACGAGATCGGCGAGATGCCGCTGTCCACGCAGCCGAAGCTGTTGCGCGCGCTGCAGGAGTCGAGCTTCTACCGCGTCGGCGGCACGCACACGATCTCGGTGGACGCGCGCCTGGTCGCCGCGACCAACCGCGACCTGCGCGCGGCCGTGCGCGACGGCGGCTTCCGCGAGGATCTGTTCTATCGCCTGAACGTAGTGCCGATCCACCTGCCGCCGCTGCGCGAGCGGCGCGCCGACATCCCGCGACTGGCCGAGCTGCTCCGCGCGCGCTTCGCGGGGCGCTTCGGCAAGCCATGCGCGCGCATCGGCGCCGAGGCGCTGGCGGCTCTCGAGCGCCACGACTGGCCGGGGAACATCCGCGAGCTCGAGAACGCGATCGAGCGCGCGGTGCTGCTGGGCGACACCGCCGAGCTCGAGCTGCGCGATCTGCCCGAGGAGCTGCGCGCCCCGGGCGGCGAGCCCGCCGATGCGGACGGCGCATCGCTGCGCGAGCGCGTGCGCCGTGAGACGCGGCGCATCGAGCGCGACGCGATCCAGCAAGCGCTCGACCTGACCGCCGGCAACGTCACGCGCGCGGCCGAGCTACTCGGCCTCTCTCGTCGCGGCCTCCAGCTCAAGCTCAAGGAGCTCGGCGTCCGTCGAGACAGCTGACTCCTTGGAGGCGGTTCGAACAGCCTCGTATGCCTGGGCGCGCCCGTCCTCGCCAGTGAACCCCGCCGGTCCGGCTCCCCTTCCCGGCGGGCTTCTCTGCTAAGGCCTGCCGAACTTGTCGCGCAGACGTTCCGCGACGCCGGGGGGGACGAACTCGCGGATGTCGGCGCCGAAGCTCGCCAGCTCGCGCATGCGCGAGGCCGACAGATAGAACCACTTCTCGTCGGACACCAGGAACACGGTCTCGAGCTCCGGGTACATGTGCTTGTTCATGAGCGCCATCTCGAACTCGTACTCGAAGTCCGACAGACCGCGCAGCCCGCGGATCACGATGCTGGCGCCACGCCGCCGGACGTAGTCGACGAGCAGGCCCTCGATCACGTCGATCTCGACGTTCGGGCGGTCCGCCAGCGACTCCTTGACCATGGCGATGCGCTCCTCGCGCGAGAATGCGCCCTTCTTCTCGACGTTGTACGCCACCGCGATGATCAGGCGATCGAACAGGCGCAGCGAACGGTCGATCACGTCGAGGTGTCCGTTCGTGATCGGATCGAAGCTGGCGGGATAGATCGCGACGCGGCCCGGGCTCATGCCTTCTCCTCGCTGAACTCGTACAGATCGAAGCGCGTCTCGCCCCACGCCCGGGATACCACGCGGCGGAGGCCGTTGCACGCGAGGGCCACGGGCTCGCGCCTGCTGCGCTCGATCACGGCGCAGCCGCCCGGCGCGAGCAGCGGCGCGAAGGCCCGTTCGGCGAGCAGGCGCTCCGGCAGGTCGCCGTGCCACGGCGGATCGGCGAAGACCAGGTCGAACGTCCCCGGAGCCAGGCGCCGGAGCACGCGGAACACGTCTCCCGCGAGCACGCGGCTCTCCAGCTCGAGCTCCAGCTCGCTCAGGTTCTGGAGCAGGGCCTCTCGCGCCGCGCGGTCCTGCTCGACGAACGTCGTGTGCGCGGCCCCGCGCGAGAGCGCCTCGATCCCGAGCGCCCCGGTGCCCGCGAACAGGTCGAGAGCTCGCGCGCCCTCGAACCGGGGCCCGAGCCAGTCGGCCAGGCCCGCGCGGGCGCGGTCGCTCGTCGGTCGCGTGCCGCGGCCGGCCGCCGCGTGAATCCGCCGCCCGCGCAAGCGACCCGCGACCACCCGCATCGAGCGTCCCCCGGCGGCGCCGGACGCTACCAGCGCCGCGCGAGGCAGGTCAAGCGCGTGGCAGGACTCCGCTGCTGCGCGCCAGCTCGAGCGCTGCGCGCACCGCAGGCAGGCGCCAGCACTCGGCGCAGGTGACGATCTCGTACAGCGTGTCGACGCGCTGGACGCGCAGCGGCTGGCCGCGCTGGCGCGGGTCGTCGACGCTGTCCGCGCGTGGCACGCCGGTCACAGTGCGGAAGAACCCGACGACGGCGCCTGCGCGCCCGTGCAGCGTCTCGCACGCAACGAGCCGGCAGTGATGGCACGTTCTGGCTTGAACCGTCATGTGGCTTCGCTTAGGATGCGCCCGCTACATGGTACGGTGTCGGTCGTTCCCCGTGCCACGTCGGCGTGAACTCGTCCGTGAGTCGGTGGGAGGCGGATCGATGGGCATGGCGGAGAAGGCGACGCGCGGCCGCACCGGCCGCAAGAACCGGGCAGCGCTCGAGCGCCACAAGAAGCAGGTCGCGGCGCGCCTGGCCGAGGTGCGCGGCGAGCGCTCGCAGCGCGCCTTCGCGCGCCAGCTCGGCGTGTTCCAGCAGAACGTGAACCGCTACGAGAGCGGGACCACGCCGCACGCGGACTTCCTGATCACGCTCGCGCTCTCGGAGAACGTCTCGCTGGACTGGCTGCTGCTCGGCCGCGGGCGCTCCGGGCGCAAGTAGCGCGCAGCGCGGCGCGCCACCGCAAGCGCGAAGCGCGCGCAGCGAGGCGCAGCCGAGCGGAGGCCGCTTGGCGACAGCCATCGCGGCACAGGCCGAGCGGTAGCCGCAGTCGCGAGTTGGGAAGCGTTTTGCCCTTGCCGGAGGGGCGCTACACGCGCGTGCGGGCGCAGCCGGACGCCGTAACCGCGCGCGGGCAGAACGCTCCCGGGCGCCGGGGTGGCGCGGGGCACGCTTCTTGTACTTCGAGCGACCCGCGTGGCACTCACGCGGAGACGCCCAGAGATGCGGATCGCGCTCGGCCTCGCCGTCGTCGTGTTCAATCTGCTGGACAACCTGACGACGTTCCTGTGCTTGCGCAGCGCGGTCGACGGCTTCGAGGTCATCGAGGCCAACCCGTTCGCGCGCTGGGTGTTCGACGGCGTCGGCCTGGTCCCGGGGCTCGCCTTCGAGACCGTGATCACGACCGCGACCGTCGCCTTCCTGGTCTTCACACAGCACCTCTCCCCCGGACTGCGCTACGCGGTCCTCGCGATCCTGACCGCGCTGCCAGCGTGGGCGAGCGTGAACAACGTCCTGGTGATGCGCGCGATCGGCATTGGCCTGGGGTGGAGCTAGTGCAGCGACCTTATCTGCTCCTCGTGCTCTCGCTGTGTTCGGGACTCTCGTGCGCGCTCTGGCGCGCGCCGGCGACGGCGCCGACCCCGCCGTCGCCGGCGCCAGGCCCGGCAGGGGGGCAGGCTGCGCATCCGGAGCTCGCGAGCGTCGTCCGTGAGCTCGAGCGCTGGCACACGCGGCTCTCCGCGCAGGAGCGCGCCGCCGCGGCCGCCGCGCTGATCGAGGAGAGCGCCCGACACGAGCTCGAGCTCGAGCTGGTGCTCGGCGTGATCCGCGTCGAGAGCTGCTTCAACAACTTCGCGCGCTCGGACAAGGGCGCGCTCGGGCTGATGCAGGTGATGCCGGCGACCGGCGAGAGCGTTGCGCGCGAGCTCGCCATCGAGTGGCGCGGCCCGCGCACGCTGCTCGACCCGGTGACGAACGTGCGGATCGGCACCGCCTATCTCGCCGGGATGCGCCAGCGCTTCGGCAGCGTGCAACGCGCTCTGGCCGCGTACAACTGGGGACCGGGCGCGATCGATCGCCGGCTCGCCAGCGGCGCGCCCGTTCCGCTCGAGTACGTCTCGAACGTGTTCGCAAGCGCGCGAAGCGCGCGCGCAGCGAGCGCGTCCCCGCGAGCGGAGGCCGCTCGGCGCTAGCCGTCGCGGCCGTACACGGTCAGTCCAGCCGCATCGCGGCGACGAAGGCGTCGATCGCGGCGTCGACGTCCTCCCAGCCTCCGCGCGCGCCGTTCACCAGCACGGAGAACGCGAGCCGCTCGCCGTTCTGCGCCAGTGCGACGCCGCTGAGCGCCGCCGCGTGCCGCAGATGGCCGGTCTTCGCGCGCACCACGCCCGAGTTGCCGTCCTGCATGCGGTCCTCGAGCGTGCCGTCGCGCCCGCCGAGCGGTAGCGACGCCAGGAACTCGGGCCCCCACACGAAGCTCGCACCGGCCGCGCGCACCAGCGCGACGAGCGCTGCGGCGCTCACGCGGTTGCGCGCGGACAACCCAGAGCCGTCGGCGATCACCAGCGCGCGGTCCTGTAAGCCGAGTGCCATCAGCGCCTCGCGCAGCGCGCGTACGCCCTTCTCCCAGTCGCCCGGGGGCCCGAACGCCTGCGCTCCCAGCAGCTTGGTGAGCTGCTCGGCGATGAAGTTGTTGCTCCACTTGTTCATGCGCCCAACCAGCGCGTCGAGGCGCTCGCCCTGGTGGCGCAAGAGCTCGCTCGCGTCAGCTGGCCGTGCGCCGACGCGCAGCCCACCCGACACGCGCACGCCATTCGCCGCGAGCTGCTGCGCCAGGAGCGATGCCGCGTAGTACTCGGGGTAGGCGACCGCGCGCCAGTAGGTCTTGGGCGCTGAGTCGCGCCCGATCGCGCCGCGCACGCGCACGCGCTCGCCGCCTCCCGCGGGAAGCGGCTCGATCGAGAGCGCGAGCGCGCCGGGCCGGTCGAGTGTCGCCACCTCCGCGCCGAGCGACAGGTAGTCGACCGCGGGCGCCAGGCGCACGCTTGCCGGTGTCCCGGGCGCCGCACCCGGCTCGATCTCGACCCTGAAGGACGAGTAGTTCGCGGCGAAGGCACTGGTCGGGGCCTCGTAGGCGCGCGCGGACGTGGGCTCCCAGTCCGGGTGCAGCCGCGCGCCGTCGAACCAGCTCACGTCGACGCCGATCCCGCCCCGCACCTCGCGCACCCCGCGCAGGCGGATCTCCTCGGCGAGCCGCCACAGCTCCTCCGACACCAGGCCGGGGTCGCCGCGACCCTCGATCCAGAGCGCGCCGTGAACGACGCCCTGCGCATCGACTTCGCCAACGGTCCACACCGGTGTCTCCACGCGGTGCGCGGGACCGAGGCGCGACAGCGCGGCCGCGGCCACCAGGAGCTTCTGATTCGAGGCCGGCACCAGGGGTGTGTCCGCGTCGTGCTCGACCAGACGCGCGCCGTCGGCCATGCGCTCGACGACGACACCGACGCGCGCGCCGCGCAGCGCCGGATCGCGCAGCAGGCGCTCGAGCGCAACGCCGCGCGCGTCGGCAGCCGCCGCGGCGCCGGTTCCGAGCAGCGCGAGCGCGGCCCCGAGCAGCAGCGCGACCCTTGTCACCGGCGCGGCCGGCCGCGATGCTCGGCCGCGTGAGAGCGCTCTCGGAAAGCAAGCGCGCAAAGCGCGCGCGCAGCGAGCGCGTCCGCGCAAGCGAAGGCCGCTCGGCGAAGCCGTCGCGGCAAAGGCGGGCCCGCGCAAAGCGCGCGCGCAGCGAGCGCGTCCCGCGCGAGCGAAGGCCGCTCGGCGACAGCCGTCGCGGCAAAGGCGGCTCACGCGCGCCTCGGGCCGGCGGCGCGGGCGGCGGCGGCGAAGGCAGCGAACAGCGCGCGCGATGGGCCGTCGCGCAGGCGCTCGGGATGCCACTGGACGCCGATCCAGAACGGCGCGTGGGTGTCCTCGATCGCCTCGACGATCCCGTCCGGCGCGCGTCCCGCCACGCTCACGTTTCGCCCCGCGCGCTCGATGCTCTGATGGTGACTCGAGTTGACCGCGATCTCGCGCGCGCCGAGCACGGCCGCGAGCCGGCTCGCGCGCGCCAGCTCGACCGCGTGCACCGGCTGCGTGGGCTCGGCGCCGCGCTCGTGGTCGAGCGCCTCCGGGCGCTCCGTGCGCACGTCCTGGACCAGCGCGCCCCCGCGGTGCACCGCGAGGAGCTGCGCCCCGTTGCAGATCCCGAGCAGCGCGAGGCCGCGCGCCTCCGCCGCTCCGAGCAGCGCGCGCTCCAGCCGGCTCCGCGCCTCGCGTGGTGGATCGATGCGCGCGCGCGGCGTCTGGCCGTACCAGGCCGGAGGGATGTCGAACGCGCCGCCGCACAAGAGCAGCCCGCCGACGCGTTCGAGGTTCGGATCGTCGGCGCGCTCGAGCACAAGCGGCTCCGCTCCAGCGGTGCTGACGGCCTCGAGGTAGTCCGGACAGACGGAGAGCCGGCCGGAAGCGTCGATGTCGGGAGCAATCCCGATGAGAGCTGACACGCCGCACAAGATGCAACGCGCGTGCGTTTGGGTCGAGGGACAGCTCGGCCGCGAGCTGCGCGCACTCGAGCCGCTGGCGCCGGGAATGGGCGCGCGGCGCTACTGGCGCGCGCGGCTGGTGGACGGAGCGACGCGGGTGCTCATGCACGCCGTCCCCGAAGACCCGCTGATCCTGCCGCCGCAGCTGCGCCGCGCGAGCGCAGAGCTGCCGTTCGTCACGCTCACGCGGCTGCTCGCGCGCCACGGGCTGCCGGTGCCGGAGCTGTACGCGGTCGAGCCCGCGGAGCGCTGGCTGCTGCTCGAGGATCTCGGCGATGTCCACCTCGCCGATCTCGCGCCCGCCGAGCGAGCGCCCCACTACGAGCGCGCGATCGACCTGCTCGCCGCGACGCACCGCATCCCGCCCGGAGAGGGGCTCCCGTTCGATCGCAGCTTCGACGCGGAGTGGATCGGCTTCGAGCTGCGCCACTTTCGCGAGCACGGCGTGCCGCCGGCTCGTGCGCGCGCGCTCGAGCCGCTGCTCGACGCGCTCGCCGCTCGCATCGCCGCGCTGCCGCACGCGCTCTGCCTGCGCGACTATCAGAGCTCGAACCTGATGCTCGACGCGAGCGGGCGGCTGCGCATCCTCGACTATCAAGACGCGCTCCTGGCGCCGCCGGAGCTCGATCTAGCTGCCCTGCTCTGGGACTCCTACGTCGCGCTGGAGCACGGCCAGCGCGAGCTCCTGCTCTCGCGCTGGACGGCGCAGAGCGGCCGCGCACTCGATCGCGACCGCCTGGCACTGCTCGTGGTGCAGCGCAAGCTCAAGGACTTCGCGCGCTACCGCTTCATGGCGACCACGAAGGGCGACCCGCGCTTCCTGCGCTACCTGGAGCCCGCGCGTGCCGCCGTGCTCGAGGGTCTCGCGGCGCTGCCGCACGATCTCGCCGCGCTCGCGCGCGAGCTCTTGCCGCTCGTGCGCGCCGAGGCGGCATGAAGGCGATGCTGCTCGCCGCGGGCCTCGGGCGGCGTATGGCGCCGCTCACGGACGCCTGCGCCAAGCCCGCCCTCCCCGTGCTCGACCGCCCGATCCTGGCGTGGCTCCTCGACCTGCTGGCCGACCAGGGCGTCGAGCTCGCGGTGACGAACGCCCACGCGCATGTGGCGAGCATCCGCGACGCGCTGCGCGGCGCGCGCCTTCGCGCAGAGCTTTCGCTCGAGCCCGAACTGCAGGGCAGCGCCGGAGGAATTCGCGCGGCGCGCGAGTGGCTCGACGGCGACGAGCCCTTCCTGGTCGTGAACGGCGACATGCTGCTCGAGCTGGATCTGGCCGCTCTGCTCGCGCGCCATCGGAGCGGCGGCGCGCTCGCCACGCTGCTGCTGCGCGACGATCCGCGCAAGCACGCGTTCGGCTCGATCGGCTACGATGCGAACGGCCGCGTGTGCCGCATCACGGCGCGGTTCTCGCGCGCTGGTGAGGTTTCGAGCGGACTGTTCACCGGGGTGCAGGTGCTGGAGCCCGCCATCTTCGAACGCATCGGCTCACAGACTCCGCTGGAGCTCCTGCCCCACCTGTACGTGCCGCTGCTGGAAGGCGGTGGCGAGATCGCGGCCGCGGTCCAGCCGCCGGAGCAGGCGTGGTGGCCGATCGGCTCGCCGGCCGAGCTGCTCGACGCCAACCTGCGCGCGCTCGAGCGCGCCGAGAAGCAGGGCGTGCTCGACGCGGGCGTGCATCTCGGCGCGCGCGCGCGCGTGGAAGGCGAGCTACACCCGCCGGTGTGGCTCGGCGACGGCGCGAGTGTCGCGCGCGGCGCCAGCGTCGGCCCGCACGCGTTGATCGGCGCGGGCGCCGAGGTCGCGCCGGGCGCGCAGCTCAGCGAGGTGCTGGCGCTGCCGGGCGCGCGCGTCCCGGGGCGGGCGCTTCGCCGCGCGATCGCCTTCGGCGCGGGGCTCGTGTGCGATGCCTGAGGTGCTGTTCATCGGGACCGGCGACGCCTTCGGCAGCGGCGGACGCCGCAACAGCGCGATCCTGGTGCGCGGGTCCTCGGGCACGCTCCTGCTCGACTGCGGTCCCACCACGCTCAGCGGGCTGAAGGCGCTCGGCGTCGACCCCGGCGAGATCGACGCCATCGCGCTCTCGCACTTCCACGCCGACCACGTCGCGGGCGTGCCGTTTCTGATGCTCGAGTACCGCTTCGAGCAGCAGCGCTCGCGCGAGCTGGTGATCGCGGGACCGAGCGGCGTGCGCCGGCACATGGACGGCCTCAGCGAGGCATTCCTGTACCGCGAGAGCGTCATACCCCGCTATCCGCTGCGCTGGTGCGAGTTCGAGGGCGAGCTCGAGCTCGGCGGCTTCCGCGTGACGACGTGCGCGGCGCACCATCACCCCGAGACCTGCCCGCACATGATCCGGGTGCGCGTTGACGGCCGCACGCTGTTTTTTACGGGCGACACTGGCTGGCACGACGCGCTGCCCGCGCAGGTGGCCGACGCGGATCTGCTGATCTCCGAGTGCGTGTTCATGCAGGAGCGCTTCGAGTTTCACCTGTCGCACGAAAAGCTCGATCGCGAACGCGGGCAGTTCCGCGCGCGCCGGACGCTGCTGACGCACGTCGGCAGCGAAGTGCTCGCGAACCGCGAGAAGCTGCGCTTCGACCTCGCCGAAGACGGAATGCGCGTCAGCTTCTAGCGACGTCCGCGAAGGCATGCGGCGGCACAGCGGCGCCCAGGACGACGGGGCGCCTGGCGCCGGTCGCGGCGGGCAGATTCCCGGGCAACCCGCGCGCCGAGACCCAGCCGAGCAGCGCGAAGGCGATCGCCTCGAGCGCGTCGACGGGCACGCCGTGCTCCGCGGTGGTCTCGACCCGCGCGCCCGCGAGTGCGGTGCGCAGGCCGTTCACGAGCACTGGATTGCAGGCGCCGCCGCCGCACAAGAGCCAGCGTCTGGGCGGCGTCGGGAAGAAACGCTCGGCCGCGCGGGCGACGCTCGACACGCTGAGCGCCGCGAGCGTGGCCAGCAGGTCGTCGTCGCTCCCGCCGGCCTCGCGAACGCGCCGCTCGGCGCGCTCGAGAAAGGCGGCGCCGAAGCGCTCGTGTCCGGTGCTCTTGGGCGGCGGCAGCGCGAAGTACGGCTCCTCGAGCAGGTACTGGAGCACGGAGGGCAGCACGCGTCCGCGCGCAGCGCGCTCGCCGTCGCGATCGAAGCGCTCGCGCCCGCCGGAGACGCGCCGCATCGCGCCGTCGAGCAGCGCGTTGCCCGGACCCGGGTCGAACGCGATGGCGCGCGCCGGATCGGTCCCGGGCAGATAGGTCACGTTGGTGAAGCCGCCGATGTTGAGCACCGCGCGCGGCTCGTCGTCGCGCGCGAACAGCGCGTGGTGCGCGAAGGGCGTGAGCGGCGCGCCCTGCCCCCCCGCGGCGAGATCCGCGCGGCGGAAGTCGTGCACGACCGGAATGCCGGTCCGCGCGTGGATCAGCGCAGCCGAGCCGAGCTGCAGCGTGTTGCGCAGCTCCGGCTCCGGGAAGTGGCCGACCGTTTGACCGTGCGAGCCGATGCCTTCGACCTCGCGTGGCGGGACGCCGGCCGCGCGCAGCACCGCGAGCGCGGCCTCGGCGAAGCGCTCGCCGAGCTCCACGTCCAGACGCGCCAGCTCGCGCAACGCGATCGTGCCCCCGACTGCGCCGTGGATCCGCGCGCGCAATGCGTCGGGCAGCGGCAGCGCGCTGCGCGCCACGAGCGAGAGCTGCGCCGGCGAGTCCGGGATGCGCACCAGCGCGGCATCGATCGCGTCGGCGGAGGTCCCCGACATGAGCCCGATCCAGAGGCTCGCCACGGCGGCTGCTATAGCGGCTTCCAGCTGGGCTGCAAAGCGTCGCGCTGTGGCCGGCACGGGTTCGGATCGACGTCGCGCAGCGCGCAGAACGCGCGCAGCCGCTCCGTCAACGGGCGCGCCAGGTGCAGCAGGCGCACGCCCATGCCCGGACACGGCGCGTTGCGCCCCGCGTAGCGCCGGACCCAGATCACCTCGACCTGACAGGTAAAGCTCTCGCGAGGCGCGTGCATGCAGATCTCGAGCAGCGTGCCGAGCGGGCGCGGGTTCAAGGATTGGATGAAGGCGCCTTCCTCGGAGAGGTTTGCGGCATAGCCGAGGAAGCGCGGCGAGCGCTCCTCACCGACGAGTACTTCGGTGCGCAGGGGAGTGCGCAGATCGCGGCGCGCGGGGGTGTCCGCGTGGGGGGCCATGGCCCCGACATCGGCGCAGGTCCGGCCCGGCTTGATGCGCAGATTGACACCCCCGCCGCGCGGCGGATACGTTCGGGCACGCATGCCCTCCCCGGCGGACGATCGCTCGCGCGCCCTCGGTGGCGTCGTGTGTCTCGGCGCGATCGCAGCCGGCGCCCTCTTCCTGTACGGGATCGCGCTCGAGAGCTACTGGGCTCTCGCGCTGCCGGTCGCCGCGCTGGTGCTGTTCGTGCTCGGCCTCGTCTGCTGGATCGGCTGGACGATCCTGACCGTGCGCGTCGAAGCCGAGGGCGAGCCGCTGCCGCGCGTCTCCGGTCCCGGCTCGGCGTCGACGCCGGCGCCCCCGGGCGAAGGCGCGCGCCAATCTGGCTGAGCCCCCGATGCGAATCGCCCTGCTCACGTACCGGGGAAACATGTTCTGCGGCGGGCAGGGCATCTGGGCCGCCTACGTGGCGCGCGAGCTCTCCCGGCTCGGCCACGACGTGCACGTGATCGCGGGCCCTCCGCTGCCGGAGCTCGAGCCGGGCATCCCGCTGCACGTGATCCCGAACCTGAACGTGTTCGGGCTGCCGCTCGCGGACGCGCTGCCGAAGCAAGCGCCGCTACGCGCGCTCTGGCCGTCGCACCTGTGGGAGCTCGGGCTCTCGCGCTTCGGCGTGTTCCCGGAGATGACGGCGTTCAGCCTGCGCCTGCTCGCGCGCTGGCGCGCGCTGCAGGGGCGCCACCGCTTCGACGTGGTGCTCGACAATCAGTCGCTCGGCTGGGGCTTGCTCGGCGTGCAGGCCACCGGCGTGCCGGTCGTGGGGCTGATCCATCACCCGCTGCACATCGATCGCGCCGCGGACTTCGAGCTCGACCCGCGCTTCCGCCGCAAGTGGAAGCGCACGCTCTACTTCCCGCTGTTCATGCAGGAGCGCGTCGCGCGCCGGCTGGCGCACGTGATGACGGTGTCGCAGGCGTCGGCTCGCGAGCTCGAGCGCTACTTCGGGATCCCCGAGAAGGAGATCTCGGTGGTGCACAACGGCACCGACTGCGAGATCTTCCGGCCGGTCGCACGCGAGACCGAGACCGACCTGATCTTCGTCGGGCGCACCGAGGACCGGAAGAAGGGGATCGTCCAGCTGCTCGAGGCGCTCGCGCGCACTCCCGACTCGATCACGCTCAAGATCGTGGACGGGCGCATCCCGCCGCACGGCCTGGTGCCGACGAAGATCCGGGAGCTCGGCCTCGCGCGCCGCGTGCGGCTGGTCGAGCGCATGCTCTCTGTGCCCGAGCTCGTCTCCGAGTACTCGAGCGCGCGCATCGCACTGGTGCCGTCGTTCTTCGAGGGCTTCGGCTTCCCCGCGTCGGAGGCGATGGCCTGCGGGCTTGCGGTGATCGCGAGCGATCGCGGCGCGCTGCCCGAGGTCGTGGGCACGAGCGGCGAAGCCGGCCGCCTGGTGCCGTTCCGCGATGTGGACGCGCTCGCGGCCGCGATCGCGGAGCTCGCGCTCGATCCCGCGCGCGCCGCGGCGATGGGGCGCGCCGCCCGGCGCCGCGTCGAGCGCACCTTCCGCTGGAGCGAGTGCGGCGAGCGCATCGCGGCGGTCCTCGAGGACGTCGTCCGTGCTCACCGTCGATCTCGATAGGCTGGGTCTCGTACCCGGCGACTGGCTGCTCGACGCCGGCTGCGGCGGCGGCCGCCACTGCTTCGGCGCGCTCGACCGGGGAGCGCACGTGATCGGGCTCGACCTCGACGTGCCGAGCCTGCGCATCGCGCGCGCCGGCATCCACGAACGGCGCGGCAACGCGCGCGGGAAGCTCTCCGGCGGCGTGCTGCAGGGCGACGTGTTCCGGCTGCCGTTCCGCGACGGCCGCTTCGACCGCGTCGTGTGCTCCGAGGTGATGGAGCACGTGCACGACTACCCGGCTGCATTGCGCGAGCTGGTGCGCGTGCTGCGGCCGGGCGGGACGCTCGGCGTCACGGTGCCGACAGCGACCACCGAGCGCCTCTACCTGCTGCTCACGCGCGACTACTTCGAAAGCCCCGGCGGACACATTCGGATCTTCCGGCCGGCGGACCTCGCCCGCGCGATGGCGCGCTGCGGCCTGCGCGTGGAAGGCGTCGGCTTCGCCCACGCCCTGCACTCTCCGTATTGGGCGGTGCGCAGCGTGCTCGGGCTCGGGGACGAGACGCCCGGACCCACGCGCGCCTACCGCCGCTTCCTGCTGCACGCGACGTTCTCGCGCCCGTGGCGCGCGGCCGAGCGCGTCCTCGACTGGGTCTGGCCCAAGAGCCTCGTCATGTACGGTACGCGAACGCACTCAGGCGCATGAGACTCGCCTTCCTCGCCTATCGCGGCAGCATGCAGAGCGGGGGGCAGGGCGTGTATCTGCACGCGCTCACGCGCGAGCTGGCGGAGCGAGGGCACGAGATCGACGTCTGGGTCGGGCCGCCCTACCCCGATCCCATGCCGTGGGCGCGCGTGTTTCGCGTCGAGAATCACCGCTTCTGGGGCGCGCGCTTCGACCGCCGTCCCGGTGCGTTCCTCCCCAGGCCGGATCCGTGGCGCATCTTCGCGCCGCTCTCGTTCTACGAGTTCCTGGTGACGCGCTTCGGCTTCCTACCCGAGCCGCTGGCGTTCAGCCTGCGCGCCGCCTCCGCGCTGGTGCGCAAGCTGCGCGCAGGCGGGCACTACGACCTGGTGCACGACGTGCAGTCGCTCGGCTACGGCCTGCTCTGGCTGTACGCGCTCGGCCTGCCCGTTGTTTCCACGATTCATCACCCGCTCTCCGTCGATCGCCGCTCCAGCCTGCTGCGCGATCAGAGCTTCGCCGAGCGCAAGGGCACGCTGACTTTCTACCCGGTGGGGATGCAGGCGCGCGTGGCGCGCAGGCTCGACGCGATCCTGACGTCGAGCCGCGTCTCGCGCGCCGCGATCGAGCGCGACTTCGGCGTCCCGCCGGCGCGGATCCACGAAGTCGCGAACGGCGTGACGTTTCCCGCGCAAGCCGCCTCGCGCGAACGGCCGGCGCGCATTGAGCTGCTCTTCGTCGGTCGCTGCGGCGATCCCAATAAGGGCTTCGAGTACCTGCTGCGCGCGCTGGCGCTGCTGCCGGCGGAGATCGGCGTGCGCGCGCTCGACGCCGAGCCTGTCGGGACGCCCCTCGCCAACGAGCTCGACGCTCTCGGCCTGCGCGCGCGCGTGCGCTTCTCGGGCAAGGTTACGCGCGCCGAGCTCGAGCGCGCCTACCGCGAGGCCGCGCTGGTGGTCGTGCCCTCGCTCTTCGAGGGCTTCGGTCTGCCCGCGCTCGAGGCGCTCGCCGTCGGCACGCCGGTCGTCGCCACCACCGCCGGCGCCGCGCCCGAAGTCCTCGGCACCGCCGCCGCGGGGCGACTCGTCTCGGCCGCGGATCCGGCCGCGCTCGCCAAGGGCATCGTCGATGCGCTCGACGACTGGCCGCGCGAGCACGCGCGGGCTCTCGCCGCCCGCGCGCGCCTCGAGGCGGCCTACGCCTGGCCATCGATCGCCGCGCGCACCGAAGCCGTCTACGCGGCGCTGCGCGCGCGCTGAGCGCCCTCTTCTGCTGTGGCGACGATGACGATCACGTCGGCGAGCGGCGGGAAGCGGCGCGCGATCGCGTCGGCGGCCCCGAGGATCGCGCGCGCAGCCGCCGACGGGACGTGCGCGAGCAGACGCGCCCAGGGGCGCCAGCCCCAGAGCAGCGAGACGCCGTGCTCGCGCTCGACTCGCGCCACCGCGCGGAGCTGTGCTCGGATCAGCGCGGGGTCGTAGCGCGTGAAGTGATCCGAGGGCACGTCGTAGTGGCGGCGGCCAGGGCGTGCCGCGCGACCGGGCAGGCGCTCCTCGAGGCGCAGCAGGCGGCAGCCGAGTGAGTCGAAGTTCGCCACGGCGAGCACGACCGGCCCACCGGGCCGCGTCACGCGCGCCATCTCCGCCAGCACCGCCACGGGATCGTCGAAGTGATCGAGCGAGCCCTTGCAGAAGCAGGCGTCGAACGCGCCGTCGCGAAACGGCAGCGCGTCGCCCCAGGCGCGTACGCGTGCGACGCGGCCCGGTGTCGGCGGCGCGACCTCGGCATCGCGCAGGCGTGCCAGACCCATCATCCGCGACGAGGGCTCGGCCCCGACTGCGAAGGCGCCCCACGCCGCGAGCGCGTGATCGTCCTGCCCCACCCCGGCCGCGACGTCGAGCACGCGCGCGCCGGGCCCCACGCCGAGCGCCGCGAGCGTCGCCTGCTGCATGCGCTCGAACAGGAAGGCCGAGTCGATCGAGATCCCGGTCGGGATCACGTCGGCCATGTCTCGATCGAGATCCGCCACACGCATCACGCGCGCGGGATCCTACTCCTCGGGGATGTCCCCGCGGAGTCCCTTGGCGCGGATCTTCTCGACCAGCGTGGTGCGCTTCAGGCGCAGGAGCTGCGCGGCGCGGTTCTTGTTCCCGCCCGTCGCGTCGAGCGCCTGGCGGATCAGGTCCGTCTCGAACGAGTCGACCTCGTGCGCGAAGTCGAGACCGTCCTGCGGCAGCGAGACCGCGCGCAACGGCCCGAGTCCGCCGCGCACGTCCGCCGGCAGGTCCTGCTCGGTAATCCAGCCGCTGCCGCCGAGCAGGATCGAGACGCGCTCGAGCAGGCTCTCGAGCTCGCGCACGTTCCCCGGCCAGTGATACTCCACCAGGCGCTTCAGGGCGGGCTCGGTGATCCCCTGGAGCTGCGGGTGCTGGCGGCGCTGCACCTGCACGAAGTGCTCGACGAGCTGCGGGATGTCGTCGCGGCGCTGGCGCAGCGGCGGCACCTCGATCGGCACCACCGAGAGCCGGAAGTACAGGTCCTCGCGGAAGCGGCGCTCGCGGATCAGCTGCTGCAGGTCCTGGTTGGTCGCGGCGATGATGCGCACGTCCACGCGCATGCTCTTCGAGGCGCCGACTGGCTCGAACTCGTGCTCCTGCAGCACCCGCAAGAGCTTGGTCTGGAGCGTCGGGCTCATGTCCCCGATCTCGTCCAGGAACAGCGTGCCGCGGTGCGCCACGGCGAAGCGCCCGTCGCGGTCGCGGTGCGCACCGGTGAACGCCCCGCGCACGTGGCCGAACAGCTCGCTCTCCAGCAGGTGCTCCGGGATCGCACCGCAGTTCACCGCCACGAACGCGTGATCGCGGCGCCGGCTGTTGTAGTGCAGCGCGCGCGCGATCACTTCCTTGCCCACGCCGCTCTCGCCGAGCACGAGCACCGTGGCGTCGCTGTCCGCGACCTTCCGCACCACGCCGAGCACGGCGCGCAGCGCGCGGCTGTGTCCCACGATGTTCTCGAAGCCCCAGCGCACCTCGAGCTGTCGCTGAAGCTGCTGGTTCTCGCTGCGCAGCCGGCGCTGCTCGAGCGCCTTCTCGATCAGCATGCCGAGCGTCTCGAGACTCTCGTAGCTCTTCTCGACGAACCAGAACGCCCCCGCGCGCAGCGCCTCGATCGAGCGCTCCGGGCTGCCGAAGCCCGTCACCACCACGCAGACGGCCTCGGGATCGACGCGCCGGATCCGGCGAATCAGCTCGATGCCGTCGACGCCGGGCATGCGCAGGTCGGTGAGCACCACGTCGAACGGGCGCTGCTCCAGCCGCTCGAGGCCGGCCTCGGCGTCGCCTACCGCGACGACCTCATAGCTCTGCCGCTCCAGCCAGCGAACCAGCGCAGCGCGAAACACCGCATCGTCATCGACGACCAGGACAGAATCGCGACTCACCCACCCCTCCGCCGCGCCGCAATGTAGGCAAGGCCGGCGCCGCGCTCAAGCGTGCGCGCGTCGGCTCCGATGCGCGCGGCGGATGACGAGCCTGCGCCCCTCCCCTGCGTCGCCCGTTTCTCGCCCACGCGTGCTCGTCGCCGACGACGACGGCGCGGTCGTGCGCTGGCTGCGCCGCGCGCTCGAGCCGGAAGGCGTCGAGATCGCAGAGGCGTGCGACGCACACGCGCTGCGCCTTGGGCTCGGCGCCGATCCCGAGGTCGTGCTGCTCGATCTGCGACTCGGCGCGACACGCGGCGAGGATCTGCTGGCGGAGATCCGCCGCGCCTGCCCGGACGCCGAGATCGTGGTGATGACGGGCTACGCCAGTGTCGACTCCGCGGTCGCGTGCATGCGCGCCGGCGCCTTCGACTACCTGGCCAAGCCCTTCGCGGACCGCGGGCGCGTGGCGCAGGCGCTGCGGAGCGCGCTCGAGCGTCGCGCGCAGCGCAGCGCCGCCAACGCCCCTGCCGGCGCGTCGGCGCGCGCGCTGGACTCGATCGTGGGCGCCTCGCTCGCGATGCGCCGCGTGGTGTCGCTGGTGCGCGAGCTCTCGAAGAGCGAGAGCAGTGTGCTGATCCAGGCGGAGAGCGGCACGGGCAAGGAGCTCGTCGCCCGCGCCATCCACGAGACGTCGCCCCGCGCTTCGGGGCCGTTCGTCCCCGTCGACTGCAGCTCGCTCCCCGACTCGATCATCGAGGCCGAGCTGTACGGCTACGAGCGCGGCGCGTTCACCGGAGCCGTACGCGCGGCGCCCGGCCTGTTCCGCGCGGCGCAGGGCGGCACGCTGTTCCTGGACGAAATCGGCGAGCTGCCGCTGCAGCTCCAGTCGAAGCTCTTGCGCGCGCTGCAGGAGCGCGAGGTGCGCCCGCTCGGCGCAGCGGAAGCGGTGCCGGTCGACGTGCGCATCGTCGCCGCCACCAACCGCGACCTCGAGACCGAGGTGCGCGCCGGCCGCTTCCGGATGGACCTCTTCTACCGGCTGCGCGTGGTCGAGATCGCGCTGCCGCCACTGCGCGAGCGGCGCGAGGACATCCCGCTCCTGGCGGCGCACCTGCTCGTGCGACAGCGCGGACACGCGAGCGCGCGCTCGCTCGAGCCGGCGGCGCTGGCCGAGCTTTGCCGCCGCGCGTGGCCCGGCAACGTGCGCGAGCTCGCCAACACGCTAGAGGCCGCGGCCGCGCTCGCGCGCGGGCCGGCGCTCGGGCTCGCGGATCTGCGGCCGGTCTCGGGGGCTGCGAGCGTGGCGTCGCCTGTCTCCACCCCCCAGGACATCGAGCTCTCGCTCGCAGGTTACGAGCGCGCCTGCATCGAGGAGACGCTGCGACGACTCGAGGGCGACGTGCGCGAAGCCGCACGCGCGCTCGGGCTTGGCCGCAGCACGCTGTACCGCAAGCTGCGCGCGCTGGGGCTGCGATGAAGCGGCGCAATCCGGGTCGCGTGGGGCGGAGCGCCGGAACCCCGGCGGCGAGCCCGTCGCGGAGCGTCAAGGATCCGACTCTCGAGCGCCGGACTCACGGCGCCGCGAGCGGCGAAGCGGCCTCACAGGCACTCGCGAGTGACGCCGCAAAGCCGCGCCCTTCCGAGCGAATCTGCGCGGACGCCGGATCCGCGCCGAGCCCGGCGCACGACTTTCGCACGCGCGGCACCTCGCTTGCACTGGTGCCCGCCGCCCACGCGACGGATGCGACCCAAGCAGACGGGAGGGACGGCATGGAGGCATTGCTGCGAGAGGCTCGCGAGCAGCACGGGGCGGTTCCGCAGCCGCTCAAAGATCAGATCGTGATCGAGCACACGGCGCTGATCCGCTACATCGTCAACCGCATCGCGGTGCGACTGCCGTCGCACATCGACCTCGACGATCTCCACAACACCGGCGTGATCGGGTTGATGGACGCGATCGACAAGTACGATCCGGACAAGAACTGCAAGTTCAAGACGTACGCGGAATTCCGGATCAAGGGCGCCATCCTGGATCAGCTGCGCTCGCTCGACTGGGTGCCGCGCTCGATCCGGCAGAAGAGCCGCCGCCTGGAGCAGGCGTATGTCGACGTCGAGCAGCGACTCGGGCGCTCCGCGAGCGAGCACGAGGTCGCCAACTCGCTCGGACTCGAGCTCGGCGAGTTTCATCTGCTGATCAACCAGGTGCGCGGCATCTCGATGGTCAACCTCGACGAGCTGCGCTCGCACGGCGAATCCGATCAACCGCTGTACGGCGACATCTTCGAGGACGTCAAGGCCGAGAACCCGTTCGCGTCGCTCAAGACGCGCGAGGTGCGCCAGTCCGTCGCGGACTGCATCGCCGGTCTGCCCGAGAAGGAGCGGCTGGTGATCTCGCTCTACTACTACGAGGACCTGAACATGAAGGAGATCGGGAACGTCCTCGGCATCACCGAGTCACGCGTCTGCCAGATCCACACGAAGGCAGTGGCGCGACTGCGCTCCAAGCTCCGCCTCGCCATTGCCTAGTCGCTGAGGCGAGACAGGAGGGCGTCGGCCAGGTGGGAGGCGTCCACGTTGTAGGCGCGCGCCTCGATCCGCTGGCGCAGCTCGGCCAGGCGCTCGGCCCGCGCCTCCCCGGCAGCGCAGTCCCGCAGGTAGTCCGCGGAGTACAGCTCGCCGAGGTCGTCGTCGTCCGAGATCCAGTCCCGGTCCGCGTCGCGCGGCAGCGCCATCCGAGCCTCCTTCTACGGGTTCCATCGGCGCAGCGCGGCTTTCCTTGAGCGAGCTGCGCGCGAATTAACAGGCAACGCTGTCAGCCGTCGCAGCCGACCAGCACGACGGTGGCGTTGTCCTCGCCTCCACAGGCGTTGGCGCGCTCGACCAGGGCTTCCGCCGCCGCTTTCAGATCGGCGGGAAAGTGCTCGAGAATCCTCGCGATTTCCTCGTGGGGCAGCTGCGAGCAGATGCCGTCGGTGCAGAGCAGGAATACGTCGCCGGGCTCCACCCGAAGCTCGGCTGCATCGGGCTCGAGGTCCGCGCGGACGCCGAGCGCGCGCGTGATCACGCTGCGCTGCGGGTGCGCGCGCGCCTCCTCGGGATCGAGCTGCCGGCGCAGCACGGCCTCGGCGACCAGGGAGTGATCGGCCGTGAGGGCCGTCAACCGACCGTCGCGGCGCAGGTAGATGCGGCTGTCGCCCACGTGCCCGAGCGCCGCAGCCGCCGGCGCGATCCAGAGTGCGGCGAGCGTGGTCGCCATCCCGCGCAGCGCTGGCGTCGCTCCCGCCCGGGAGCGCACCTCGCTGTTCGCCGCGCGAAACGCCCCGCGCAGGGCCTCGAGCGTCGGCGGCCCGGCGCTCGCGAGCCCCTCCACGAAGGCGTGCGTGCCCGACTCCGCCGCGACGCGCCCGCCGGCGTGTCCCCCGAGGCCGTCGGCGACGACGTACACCCCGAGGTCGTCGTGCGCGGCGAAGAAGTCCTCGTTGGCCTTCCGCCGCTTTCCGGTGTCCGAAAGTGCGGCCGATCGAATGCGCACCTCTTTGCCATCGGCAGGCGAACCCCCGGGCTTGCGGCGGTCGGCAAGCCGCAACGGGATTCCTGATAGATTCAATGCTGCGCACGAATCTGCCGATGCGCGAGGGGGATCGGGCGGGATTCGCCGCCCGTTCGGAGGTGGCGCAGGCATGCCGAAGACCCTGCTCCTGGCCGACGACAGTGTGACGATCCAGAAGGTCGTCGGGATCACGTTCGCCAACGAGGACGTGACGCTCGTTACCGTGGACAACGGCGACGACGCGATCGTGCGCGCGCGCCAGATCAAGCCCGACTGCGTGCTGGCCGACGTGTCGATGCCCGGCCTCTCCGGCTACGAGCTGTGCGCCGCGATCCGGGCCGAGCCCGAGCTGGCGCAGATCCCGGTGCTCTTGCTCACCGGGACCTTCGAGACCTACGACAGCCAGCGCGCGATCGACGCTGGCGCCGACGGCTATATCGCCAAGCCCTTCGAGGCGCAGGCGCTCGTCGAGCGCGTGCGCGCGCTGCTCGCAAAGCCGCGCGCCGTCGCGCCGCCGGCGCCGAAACCCGTAGTGGCTGCGCCGAAGCCCGTGCTGGCCGCGCCGAAGCCGGTGCCGCCGACGCCACAGCGCCCGCTGTCCGCGCCCGCGACCGCGCCGACTCCTCCCAGGCCATTCGCAGCGCCCGTCGTAGCGCGTCCGACAGCGCCTCCTCCCCCGCCGTCGCCGGCGTTCGATGACATCCCGGACGAGCAGCCGACCGTCTTCGCAGCCCCCGCCGAGCTCGACGAAGCGGAGTACGACAAGGTGCTGCCCACGCGCATCTTCGAGCCAGCCGATCACGGCGCCGACACGCCGACCGCCGACCCCCTGTTCGGAGACAAAGCCACGGATGGCGGCGAGTCCACCGATCCGGCTTCCGAGCCGTCGGGCGACCTGTTCGAGGAGTCGAGCTTCCCCGATCCCAACGCGGGAGCGCTCTCGGTCACGACGGATCTGGACACCGAGCCGATCGAACCCGATGCCTTGGCGGACGAAGAGCCCGATACCACGCGGGACCAGCCACACTTCCGCGAAGAGCCCGCATGGGCGCAGGCGAGTGCCAGCCCGCCGGCGCGAGCGCCCGAGGCCGAGGATCCGGATCTCCCGTGGGCCGAAGCGCTCGAGCTCGACGAGCCCGAGAGCGACGACTCGCTCGCGGCTGCCGACTTCGCGCCGCGCGAGCCGGCTCGCGAGCGATCTCGCCCGCAGACGCAGCCCGAGACCCGGCCCGGACTGGCGCCAGCCGTAGGAGCAACGCAATCCCCGCTGCCCGCGCTCGACCCGCGCGTGCTGCGCGAGGCGCTGGAGAAGGTCGCGTGGGAGGCGTTCGGTCCGCTCTCCGAGCAGATCGTGCGCGACGTGGTGGCGCGGGTCGAAGCGATCGCGTGGGAAGTCGTCCCGCAGCTTGCCGAGCGTCTGATCCGCGAAGAGATCGCGGCCCTGAAGCGAGAGCCGCAGGAGTAGAGCCGGCAAGCGCCGAAGGCGCGCGCAGCGAGCGCCGCGCGAGCGGAGGCCGCTTGGCGCCAGCCATCGCGGCACAGGCAAGCGCCGAAGGCGCGCGCAGCGAGCGCCGCGCGAGCGGAGGCCGCTTGGCGCCAGCCATCGCGGCAAAGGCTGCGCCGTAGACGGTCAGGTAAGATTTGCGCGTGCTCGACTTGCCGCCGCGCCACAGCTGGGACTGGCTGGTGGAGCGCGCGCTCGCCGAGGATCTCGGCGCCGGCGACGTCACCTCGAACGCGCTGATCGCCGCGACCCTCGAGGGCGCGGCCGTGATCGAGGCGCGCGAGGCGCTCGTGGTGGCGGGGCTGCCTGTCGCCGCGGACGTCTTCCGGCGACTCGAGTGCGCGCTCGACGCGACGGTCGCAGACGGAGCGCGCGTCGAGCCGGGCAGCGTCGTCGCGCGCGTCCGCGGTCCGGCGCGGGCCCTGCTCGCGGCGGAGCGCACCGCGCTGAACTTCCTGCAGCGCCTGTCGGGCGTCGCGACGCACACCGCCCGTTTCGTGGACGCCGTGCGCGGCACACGCGCGCGCATCGTCGACACGCGCAAGACCACGCCGGGCTGGCGCGCGCTCGAGAAGTACGCGGTGCGCTGCGGCGGCGGCGAGAACCACCGCAGCGGCCTGTTCGACGGCGTCCTGATCAAGGACAACCACATCGCGGCGGTGGGCTCGGTCGGCGACGCGGTCAAGCGCGCGCGCGAGCACGCACCCGCCGGGCTGCGCGTGCAGGTCGAGGTCGAGTCGCTCGCGGCGGCGTGCGAAGCCCTCGAAGCCGGCGCCGACCTGCTGCTCGTCGACAACCAACCTCCCGCGCTGATCGCGGAGATCGTGCGGCTCGCGCGCGGGCGCGCGCCGGTCGAGGCGAGTGGAGGCGTGAACCTGGCCACGGTCGCCGAGATTGCTCGCACCGGCGTGGACCGCATCTCGATCGGGGCGCTCACCCATTCCGCACCCGCGGTCGACCTGGCGTTGGAATGGAGCGCTCGCTCGCGGAGCTAGCACCGGCCACGCGCTGGGTGGGGTCGCGCGTCGACTACCACCCCGAGCTCGACTCGACCAATCTGCGTGCGGAGGCGCTCGCGCGCGCCGGCGCGCCGGAGGGCACGCTCGTGGTCGCGGACGCGCAGACGGCCGGGCGCGGGCGCCTCGGACGCAGCTGGTTCTCGCCGCCGGGGCGCAACCTGTACCTGTCCTTGATCCTGCGGCCAAGGATCCGCGCCGACCTCGCGCACGCCTACGCTTTCGTCGGCGCGCTCGCCGTCGTCGACAGCGCTGCCGCGCTGCTCGGACCCAACGCCCCGCTCGAGATCAAGTGGCCGAACGACGTGCTCGTGGGCGGGCGCAAGCTCTCGGGAGTCAATCTGCCGGCCTGCCTGGACGGCGACCGGGTCGCGGCGCTCGTCCTCGGGATCGGCGTGAACGTGAACCTCGCGGCGGACGAGCTGCCGCCCGAGCTCGCCGCGATCGCGACCAGCCTGCGCATTGCTTCGGGCCGGCCGCTGGATCGGACGGCGTTTGCCGAGGAGCTGCTGCTGCGGCTCGAGGGCTGGATCGAGCGGCTGCGCGACTCGGGCTTCGCACCCATCTTGGACGCTTACGCGAAATGGCTCAGAATGCGCGGGTCGCGGGTGCGCATCGGCGGGCCCGGGATCGCGCGCGAGGTCGAAGGCATCGCCCTGGGGCTTGCGGAGGACGGCGCTCTGCTGCTCCGCACGTCCGGCGGCATCGAGCGCATCCTGGCCGGCGACGTGCATCTGGTCTCGAAGGAGAGGTGACTCCTGCTCCTCGCAGTCGACATCGGAAATACGAATGTCTCCCTCGGCGTGTTCGAGGGTGAGCGCCTGCTCCAGCACTGGCGCATCGCGACGCACCTGCACTACACGTCCGACGAGTACGCGGTCGCCGTGCGCGCGATGTTCCAGCTCGCGAGCCTGGCGCCGGACGTGGTCACCGATTCGGTCGTCAGCTGCGTGGTACCTCCCCTGCTGCCGATCTTCGAGCGCACCTCGACCAAGCTGTTCGGCTGTGAGCCGCTGGTGGTCGGGAGCGGCGTGCGCACGGGGATGCCGATGCGCGTGGACAACCCGCGCGAGGTCGGCGGGGACCGCATCGTGAACGCGGTCGCGGCGGCGGAGCGCTTCGGCACGCCCGTGATCGCGATCGACTTCGGCACCGCCACGAGCTTCGACTGCGTCTCGGCCGCGGGCGAGTTCGTGGGCGGCGTGATCTTCCCGGGAATGCTCGTCTCGCTGGAAGCGCTGGTCGGGCGCGCCGCCAAGCTCTCGAGCGTGGAGATCGAGCGGCCGCCGGCGGCGATCGGGCGCAACACCGCCCACTGCATCCAGTCCGGCATGCTGTTCGGCTACGCGGGCCTGGTCGACAGCCTCGTCGCGCGGCTGCGCGATGAGCTCGGCGCCGAGGCGGCCGTGGTGGCAACGGGCGGACTCGCGCACCTGGTCGCCGCCGAGACCAAGGCGATCCAGCGCGTGGAGCCGTTCCTGACCATGCAGGGCCTGCGCCTGATCTTCGAACGCAACCGCGACGCGGCGGTCCGCCGCGCGCGCAAACCCCTGGAGGAGCGATGAGCATCACCGAGGTCGCGAACGTGCGGAGCTTCGCCCTGGTCGGTCACGGCGGCGATGGCAAGACCACACTGGCCGACTCCACCGCGATGGCCGCCGGCGTGATCAACCGCCTGGGCAGCGTGGAGCAGGGCACGTCGTTCATGAACTACCTGGCGGAGGAGAAGCACCGCCGCATCACGATCTCGGCCTCGATCTGCTCGTTCGATCACGACGGCACGCACCTGAACCTGATCGACGTGCCGGGCGACGCGAACTTTGCGGGCGAGCTGGTGGGCGCGCTCGAGGCCGTCGATCTCGCGGTGCTCGTGGTCTCCGCCGCCGACGGCATCAAGGTCGGCACCGAGAAGGCGTGGAAGCTCGCCGAGGAGCGCGGGCTCGCCGTCGCCGCGGTCGCGAACAAGTGCGATCACGACGCCGCCGATCTCGATCGGACCGCCGCCGCGCTGGAGCAGGCGTTCGGCATGCGCGTGGTCAAGCTGCACCTGCCGCTCGGCAGCGGCGCGGGCTACCGCGGCTTCGTCGATCTGGTCGCGCGCAAGGCGCACGTGTTCGCCGACGACTCGGGCAAGGCGCAGCTCGTCGACGTGCCGGCAGACCTCGCCGCCGCCGTCGACGTCGCGCGCATGGCGCTCCAGGAGGCGGTCGCCGAGGGCGACGACGCCATGGTCGAGAAGTACCTCGAGCAGGGTGAGCTCTCCGACGAGGAGATCACCGCGACGCTGCGCAAGGGCATCCGCGAGCGCAAGCTCTTGCCGCTGCTCTCGGCCGCAGCGGTCAAGAACATCGGCGGCGCCGAGCTGCTCGCCGTCGCGGTGCGCTACTTCCCCAGCCCGGCCGAAGGTCGGGCGCGCAGCGCGCGCAAGGGCGAGAGCGAGGAGAGCGTCGCCGCCAGCGCGACGGCGCCGCTGCGCGCGCTGGTGTGGAAGTCGGTCGCCGATCGCTACACCGGCATGCTGTCGGTGCTGCGCGTCTGCTCCGGAACGCTGCGCGCCGAAGCCGGCATCGCCAACGCGCGCACGGGCAACCGGGAGCGCGTCGGCAAGCTGCTCGAGCTGCGCGGCGAGCACGCGGTCGACGTCAAGGAGGTCGGTCCCGGCGGCATCGTCGCGGTCGCCAAGCTCAAGGACACGCACACCGGCGACACGCTGTGCGACGAGAAACACGTCGCGGCGCTGGTCGCCGCGGCCGCGCCGCGCGGTGTGATTTCGTTCGCGATCGAGGCCGGCAACAAGGGCGAGGACGACAAGGTATTCGAGGCGCTGAACCGCCTGGTGCAGGAGGACTGGAGCCTGCGCCTGGCTCGCGACGCGCGCACCGGCGAGTTTCTGCTCACCGGGCTCGGCCAGCTTCACATCGAGGTCACGCTCGAGAAGCTGCGCCGGCTGTTCAAGGTCGACGTGCGGCTCAAGCCGCCCAAGGTGCCGTACTTCGAGACGATCAGTGGGCGCGCGAGCAATGTCGAGGGCAAGCTCAAGAAGCAGTCCGGCGGCCGCGGCCAGTTCGGCGTCTGCTACCTGTCGGTCGAGCCCGGCCCGCGCGGCTCGGGTGTGGACTTCCTGGACGAAATCGTCGGCGGCTCGATCCCGCGCAACTTCATTCCGGCCGTCGAAGAGGGCGTGCGCACCACCTGCGAGCGCGGCGTGCTCGCGGGCTACCCGCTGACCGACATCAAGATCCACTGCATCGACGGCAAGTACCACGACGTCGACAGCTCGGAGCAGGCGTTCAAGACGGCGGGCAGCATGGGTCTCAAGGCTGCGGTGGCGCAGGCCAGGCCCACCCTGCTCGAGCCGATCATGGCGGTCGAGATCGCGGTCCCCGACGACCACGTGGGCGACATCATGGGCAACCTGAACAGCCGACGCGGGCGCGTGTCGGGCGTGGACACCAAGGGCCACACGCAGCTCATCCGCGCGCAGGTGCCGATGTCGGAAATGCTCAGCTACGCCTCGGATCTGACCAGCATGACCGGCGGCAAGGGCTCCTTCACCATGGAGTTCGCGCACTACGAAGAGATGCCCGCGCCGCTGCGCGAGCGCGTGATCGCAGCCGCGCACAAGGACACTCAGGCGGAGGACTAGAACACACGAAGAGCAGAAGCGTGTCAGACCCGGCTTCGGTCCTGGAGACGCTCGGCTCCGCGCGCCGTTTTGCGGACCCCGAGGCGCCCATCGAAGCGCGGCTGCTCGCGGCGCGCGGCGCGCTGCCGCTGCCGCCCGATCAGATCGCGTCCGTGCTGTTCGCGCTGACGTTCGACCCCGAGACCGAGGTCAAGGAGCGCGCGCTCGCGAGCCTGGAGGCGCTGCCCGATCGCATCCTCGGACCCACGCTCTCCGCGTCGGTGCACCCGGCGCTCCTGTCCTGGCTCGCGCGCCGCGTCTCGGGCGACGCGGCCAAGGCCGAGAGGCTCGCGCTCAATCCCGCCACTTCGGACGAGACCATCTGCGTGCTCGCCGCCCTGCCCTACGCTCGGGTGATCGACATCGTCGCCAACAACCAGACGCGCCTGCTGCGCTGCCCGGGTATTCTCGATGCGCTCGGCGGGAACCCGCTGACGAGCGCAGCCACGATCGACCGCATCCTGGAGTTCCTGGGCGTGCGCAAGGACGCTGCGCCGGACGAGCCGCCCCCGCCGCCGACCGACGCGCCGGTCGAGGTCGCCGCGGCCGACGTGCTCGCAGCCGCCGCGCTGGACGACCCGAGCGGGCTGCCTCCCGAGCTGCTCGAGGAGACCGACCAGACCGAAGGCGAGCCGTCGGAGGAGCGCGCGAAGACGCTGTACGCGTTGATCCAGGACATGAAGGTCGTCGACAAGGTCAAGCTGGCGCGCTTCGGCAACGGCGAGGCGCGCGGCTTGCTGGTGCGGGACCGCAACCGCATCGTGTGCACCGCCGTGGTGCGCAGCCCGAAGATCAAGGAGAACGAGATCATCACGATCGCCAAGTCGCGCAACGTCGCCGACGAGGTGCTGCGACTGCTGTCCAACATGCGCACCTGGACCTCGAGCTATCCGGTGCAGCTGGCGCTGGTGTCCAATCCGAAGACCCCCCTCCCGTCGGCAATCAAGTTCCTCAACTATCTGACCGACCGGGACCTAAGGACGATCATGCGCAGCCGCGAAGTGCCCGGGCCGATCTCGACCCAGGCGCGCCGCATCCTGGCGAGGAAGGGCAAGGTCTGATGGGCGTGATCCGCCGCGAGGAGCGGGAGGTCCAGGCGAGGATCGTCTACTTCGGCGCGTCCGCCGCGGGCACCACCGCCAACCTGAAGTACATCCATCGCAAGCTGCGCCGCGAGCATCGCGGCGAGCTGCGCAGCTCGCCCGTCAAGGCGACCGGCGTCGCCTACGAGTTCCTGCCCGTCGAGCTCGGCCAGGTGCGCGGGCTGCAGACCACGCTGCACGTCTACACCGTTCCCGGCGGCGACGAATGCCAGGAGATCCGGCGGCGCCTGCTCGAGAACGCCGACGGCGTGGTGTTCGTGGCGGACTGCCGGCCCGAGCGCCACGACGCGACGGTCGCCGCGGCGGCGGAGCTCGAGCGGCATCTCGCCTCGTTCGGGCGCTCGACAGCCGACGTGATTCTGGTGCTGCAGTACAACCACCGTGATAGTGCCAGCGAGAGTGCGCTGGAGAAGCTGCACCGCCGACTGCGCTTGAACCCGACTGCCGTGTTCGAAGCCGCGGCGAGCGAAGGCACCGGCGTGCTGCAAACGCTCACCAGCCTGTCGAAGCTGATCCTCGGCAAGGTGCGCCGCGACCTCGAGCGCGCCGAAGCCGAGGCCGCCTCTGCCGACAGCGCGCGCGCCCGAGGTGGCGAGCGCGAGCCTGCGGTGCTCGCGGAGGAGAGCCGCGAGTTCGATGGGCCGCTCGTCTCCGAAGAGCCGGTCGCGCCGATCGCACCCGCCCCGTCGCTCGAGCCGATCGCTCTGGCCGCGCCGGCCGCACCCGAGAAGGCGTGGCGCATCGAGAGCGCGGGACCGGTCGACGGCGCCGACGGCGAGCTGCGCGTGCCGGTGCGCCTGGTCGATGACGCCAGCGGGCGCCGCGTCGAATTCGCGCTGCGCCTCTCCCTCGACGCGGGCTGAGCCCCCGATGCGCAAGCGGATCGCGCTGGTCGGGCACTCGGACGAGGGACTCGCGCTGATCCCGCTGCTCGAGGCGAACCCCGAGATCGAGATCGCCGCGATCGTGACCGCCGACGCGGCCGCCGCCCGGGATGCGCTGCGCCGCATCGACCCGGCGCTCGCCACCCGCCTCGAGGACCGCATCGTGGCCACGCTCGACGAGGCGCTGGCCACGCCGGGTCTCGCCGCGCTGGTCGACGCCGACGCGCCGACGGCTCTTCGGGACCGCTTCAGCGAAGCCCTCGAGCGCGGCGTGCAGGTCACGACCCCGTTGATCGCCAAGCTCTTGTTCGCGTTCGGCCCGGTCGACGCCTCGCGCAAGCCGGACCTGCTGCAGACCCTGTCGGAGATCCTCGAGTCGTACAACCTGACGATCGACCGGCGCGCGCTGCTCAACCGCATCCTGCAGATCGCGGTCGGCGCGACGGGCGCGGACCGCGGCTCGCTCCTGCTCTGGAACGAGGCCGAGCAGCGCCTGCACGTCGAAGTCGCGATCGGGATCGAGAAGGAAGTGATCCCGAAGATCCGGCTCGCCTCGGGCGAGGGCATCGCCGGCAAGGCATTCGCCGAGTCCCGCGCGATCTTGCTCACGGGCAAGCCCGACCGCGGCGCCTACCAGATCACGCGCGAGCGCGAAGACGTCGAGTCCGCGATCTCGGCGCCGCTGGTGCACCAGGGGCGCGTGCTCGGCGTGATGAACGTCTCGCACGGGAGGCGCCGCGGCGCGTTCACCGAGGAGGATCTCGAGTTCGTCGAGCAGCTCGCACGGCTCGACGCCAAGATCATCGCGCGCGCCGAGGAGTACCACACGCTGCTGCACGAGTCGGCCACGCTGCGCGCGCAGGCCGAGGTGCGCCGGCTGCTCGCGGGCGCCGAGCCGCTGGCGGGGCGGCTCGAGCGCATCTGCCGCTTCATCGCGGGCGAGATCGAGGGCGGGCTGTGCCACCTGTACCTGTTCGAGCCGGAGCTCGACCTGCTCTTGCTCGCGGCGTCGTCGGTCGGCATGGATCGACTTGCGGTTCCGGGGCGCCGCAAGGCGGGCGTCGGCGTGCACGGCTGGGTCGCGCGCTCGCGGCTGCCGGTGGTGCTGTGCGAGAAGGTCGGCTCGGCGCGCGTCGGCTTCGCCGTGCTGCCTCTCGTCTACGACGGCGCGCTGCTCGGCGTGCTCTCGTTCGAGTGCGCGAGCGAGCGCGCCACGCCCGACCTGCTGCAGGCGAAGCTCGGCGCCGCGGCGGACGCGCTGGCGAGCGAGCTCTACGACGCTCTGCGCGCGGTCCGCACGGAACGCGAGGCGACGCGCACCGCGGCGATCACCGAGCTCTCCGCGCGCATGTCGATCTGCGGCGACTCGGCGGAGCTGCACCGCATGATCACCTCGTCGGCGGGCATGATCCTGGAGGCGGAGCACGCGCTGCTCCGGCTGCAGGACGACGGCTCGGGCCGCTTCCAGATCCGCTCCTACTTCGGCTCGGCGGAGACCGACGCGCAGGCCGCGCTGTTCGCGCTCGAGAAGGAGCTGGCGATCGAAGCGATCCGCTCGCGCCAGATCCTGCGCGTGGCGGACCTCGGCGCGCGCTCCGACCTGCACGCAGACACCGTCGGCGTCTCGACCGCGCTGGTGCAGCCGCTGCGCCGCGAAGGGCGCGTGATTGGCACGCTCTCCGTACTGGGCCGCGCGGCCGACGAGCTGCCGGGCGCGGAGTGCTTCGTGCCGGACGACGAGAAGCTCATGGCGCGGCTGGCGGAGCATGCGCAGGGAGCGCTTTCGACCGTGCACGAGCGCGAGCGTGCGCGCCGACGCGCGCGCTTCGACGACCTGACCGGTCTGCCCAACGCGGTGCACCTGCGCGAGCGGCTCGAAGAGGAGATCGCGCGCTCGAGCGGGCGAGGCCGCGCGCTGGCGCTGGCTCGGCTGCGCGTGCTCGGGCTCGCCGAGCTGCTCGAGCGCCAGAGCGAGACCGAAGGCGACCGCGTGGTGCTCTCGATCGCACAGGAGATCCGGGGCGGCCTGCGCGACTTCGACGTGCTCGCGCGCACGGCCGCCGACACCTTCGAGATCCTGCTCCCCGAGCCCGAGGGAGAGGTCTCGGCCCTGCTCGGTCCGCTGGCGCGGCGCGCGCGCGAAGCGATCCGGCGTGAGCCCGACACGACGCTGGCCGACCGCCTGGCGCTCGAGCTCGGCTACGCCCTGTTCCCGCAGGACGGCGCCACCGCGCGTGCGCTCTCGGACCGCGCCGCCGAGCCCCGCATCCGCAGCGTGTGATAATCGGCCCGGGAGGCCGAGATGAGCGAGCCGGTCGATCGCTACGTGAGCGCCGGCGGTCTGCGCCTGCGCTTTCGCGACTGGGGCGGTCCCGGGCGTGTCCCTGCCCTTGCCTTCCACGGCTTCGCGCTGAACGCGCACTCCTGGGACGAGGTCGCGCCCGCGCTGTCGCAGCGCCTGCATCTGCTCGCGTTCGACCAGCGAGGGCACGGGCTCTCGGAGCGGCCCTCGGATCTCGCGCAATACGCGCGCGACTACATGGTGCGGGACATCGAGGAGAGCGTCGCGGCGCTCGGGCTCGAGCGTCCGGTCGTGATCGGACACAGCATGGGCGGCATGAACTCGCTGGCGTTCGCGGCGCGCAACCCCGAGAAGCTGCGCGCGCTGGTGCTCGTGGATGTCGGTCCCGAGGTGCAGGTGGACGGCGCGCAGGAGGTGATCCGCTTCGTCGCCGGGCCGTACGAGCTCGACTCGCTCGACGCCTGGGTGGAGCACACCGCGAAGTACTACCCGTGGCGGCCGAGGGAGCGCATCCGCGCGCGCCTCGAGGTTTCGCTGCGCCGGACGCCGTCGGGCAAGCTTGCCAAGCAGTACGACGAGCGCTTCCGCTCCGCGGAGTTCGGCGGTGTGGCGCAGGGCGAAGATCTGTGGGCGCTGGCAAAGAACCTGCGCGCGCCAACGCTGCTCGTGCACGGCGGCGCCAGTCCGGTGCTGTCGCGCGCGATGGCCGAGCGCTTCGCGGCCGAGGTCCGCGGTGTGCGGCTCGTGACCATTCCGGGCGCGGGTCACTCCGTCGCTGGCGACAAGCCTGCCGCGTTCGTCGAGGTCGTGAACGAGTTCCTCGACCTTGTGCTCGCTCCGGCGTGACGGCGCGACAGGTCTTCCACGCGTACGACCCGGCGGGAAACACCGGGGACGAGCAGCTGCGCTTCTGCCCGCGCTGCGCCGCGCGCTGCGAGCCGCGCGAGATCGGTGGGCGCACCCGACGCGCTTGCCCGGGGTGCGGCTTCGTGCACTTCCGCAATCCCGCGACCGGCGTCGCGGTGCTCGTGCTCGAGGACGAGCGCGTGCTGCTCGGTCGCCGCGCCGGCACCACAAGCAGCCGGCCGGGCTTCTGGGCGCTGCCCGGCGGCTACGTGGAGTTCGACGAGGACTTCCTGTCAGCCGCGCGCCGCGAGGTACGCGAGGAGACCGGGCTCGAGATCGAGGTGCGCTCGATCGTGAACGTGTCGATGAGCTACCTGTCGCGCGAGCTGCACGCGCTGACGGTCGTGGTCGCGGCGTCGCCGCTCGGCGGCGCGCTTCGCCCCGACGACGGTCTCGACGCCGTCGAGTGGTTCCCGCAGGCCGGGCCCTTCCCGGCGCTGGCATTCGAGGCCGACGCCCACATCCTGGAGCGCCATCACAGCGCGCCCCACTCGGCGATCCCGGCCGATCCCCGCTACGCGCGCTAGAGCGTTACAAGAGCTCGCCGCGCAGCGACTCGAAGACGCGGCCGCCGACGGAGACGGCGAAGCCGTCGCCGGCGCGGCGGCCTCGCAGGTGGAGCAGCGACGGCCTGCGGATCTCGCGGCCCTGGGCCACGCGCAGGTCGACCTCGTTGCGGCCGCGGAAGCGGTGCGCCACCAGATACGCGGCCAGACACGCAGCCGCGCTTCCCGTTGCAGGGTCTTCGCGAGCGCCGAACGCGTCGAAGAACACGCGCGCGGCCAGCTCGTGCGTGGCGTCGTAGGGCTCTAGCGAGACGGTGAGGATGCCGGTGTGTCCCAGGCGCGCGAGCTCCGGCACGTCGTGAAGCGACGCGCGGCGCAGCGCCGCGATCCCGCGCAGCGGGGCGATCACGAAGCCGGGACCGACGGACCAGTCCTGCACGGGCAGACTCGGATCCACGTCGGACGCAGCGAGGCCGAGCACGCGCGCGGCGTCTGCCGCGTCGCGGGTCGGACCGGGCTTCGGCGACGGCGGCGCCATCCACGCGACCTCGCCGCGCGCGTCGGCGACGAAGTCCACGGGCACCGCGCCGACGCCGAGGTTGAGGATCACGCGCTTGGGCTGCTCGGGGGCGAGCTCGTGCGCGATCACCCACGCCGTGCCCAGAGTCGGGTGCCCCGCGAAGGGCAGCTCGACGGTCGGCGTGAAGATGCGCACGTCCCAGCCGCCGGCGCGCGGAGCGGAGCCGAGCACGAACGTCGTCTCCGACAGATTCGTCTCGAGCGCGATGCGCTGCATCTCGGCGGTCTCGAGCCCGGCCGAGTCGAGCACCACCGCGAGCGGGTTCCCGGCCCACTTCTCCTCGGCGAACACGTCCACGACGACGTAGCGGCGGCGACTCACGCGGCCGCCTGCCAGGGCGCCTCGACGTGCGGCAACCCGAGGGCGCGCGCCACTCCGGGATGCGCAACGGCCCCGCGGAAGCAGTTCACGCCGCGCGCCAGCACGGGGTTGGCACGCAGCGCGGCGTCCACGCCGCGCGCGGCCAGCTCGAGCAGGTACGGCAGCGTGGCGTTGGTCAGCGCGTAGGTCGAGGTGCGCGGCACGGCACCCGGCATGTTCGCGACCCCGTAGTGGATCACCCCGTCGACCGCGTACACGGGATTGGAGTGCGTGGTGACGTGGATGGTCTCGACACAGCCGCCCTGATCGACCGCCACGTCGACGATGACCGCACCCTTCTTCATGCGCGAGACGAGATCGCGCGTGACCAGCCGCGGTGCGCGCGCACCGGGGACGAGCACTCCGCCGATCAGCACGTCGGCCTCGAGCGCAGAGCGCTCGATCGAGTGCGGGTTGGAGTACAGCGTGTTGATGCCGCCCTGATAGACGTCGTACAGGTGCGAGAGGCGGCGATGATCGATGTCGAGTACGTCGACCTCGGCGCCGAGCCCGGTCGCGACGCGCACCGCGGCGGTCCCGACGATCCCGGCCCCGAGGATCGTGACCCGACCGCGCGGCACGCCCGGCACACCACCGAGCAGAACACCGCGCCCGCCCTGATCGGCCTGCAGATAGTGCGCGCCGATCTGCACCGCGAGCCGTCCGGCCACCTCGCTCATCGGCACCAGCAAGGGCAGCGTGCCGTCGTCGAGCTGCACGGTCTCGTAGCCGATCGCGATGATGCCGCGCTCGAGGATGCACTGCGCGAGCTTGGGCTCCGGCGCCAGGTGCAGGAAGTCGAACAGCGCCTGGCCGGGGCGCATCGCGGCGATCTCCTCCTCCGTGGGCTCCTTGACCTTCGTCACGAGATCGCTGGCCTCGATCGCCTCGCCGGCGGAGGCGACGACCTCGGCGCCGGCGGCCACGTACTCCGCGTCGGGGAAGCCGCTCGCCGCGCCGGCGTTGCGCTCGACGAACACGCGGTGCCCCGCTTCCTTGAGCAGACGCGCGCCCCACGGCAGCAGCGCCACACGCTGCTCGCGGTCCTTGGTCTCGCGCAGCACCCCGACCTTCACGCTCCGATCTCCCCTACTGCTTCGCGCGCATCGAATCGGCGAGGATCCGGGCGACCTCCGGGCGCGAGAACTCGGGCGGCGGCAGCTCGCCAGCCAGGAGCAGCTCGCGCACCTTCGTGCCCGACAGGAAGATGCGGTCCTCGGGGGCGCTGTTGGTGGTCTTGTCGGTAGCCATGCTCCCCGACTTCTTGCACCAGAAGGAGTTCTCGAACTTGAGCGGCGTGATTCCGAGCGCTTTCGGGTCGAACTCGTCGAAGATCTTCTGACCGTCGTAGGTGCCGTAGTAGCTGCCTACGCCGGCGTGGTCGCGCCCGACGATGAAGTGGCTGCAGCCGTAGTTGCGGCGCATGATCGCGTGGAAGATCGCCTCGCGCGGGCCCGCGTAGCGCATCGACGCCGGCAGCACCGAGAGCAGCACGCGCGCCTTCGGGTAGTAGCCGTCGAGCAGGACCTGATAGCAGCGCATGCGCACGTCGGCGGGAATGTCGTCGCCCTTGGTCTCGCCGACGATCGGGTGTACCAGCAGGCCGTCGCAGATCTCGAGGGCGCACTTGGTCAGGTACTCGTGCGCGCGGTGGATCGGGTTGCGGGTCTGGAACGCGACGACCGTCTTCCAGCCGCGGCGCGCGAACTCCGCCCGGGTCTGCGCCGGCTCGAAGCGGTGCTCGGCGAACTCGCCGGGCGGCAGCTCGAGCACGCGCACCGGCCCGCCGAGCCGCACCTCGCGCGAAGCCCAGAGCGCCGCGACGCCCGGGTGCGCCGCGTCGTCGGTGCGGTAGACCTGGCGCGCCTCGTCGGCGCGATCGACGCCGTAGCGCTCACGCACCTCGAGCAGGGCGAGCGGACGCCCCTCCCAGGTGAGCGCGATCTCCTCGCCGTCGCGGAGCCCGTCGGCGAAGGCGCGCTCGGCCGAGACCGTGACGGGGATCGTCCACGGCACTCCCCCGGGGAGGTGCATCTCCTTGGTCACGCCGCGGCACTCGGCGGCGGTCATGAAGCCCCTGAGCGGTGTGAAGCCGCCGATCGCGAGCAGCTCGAGGTCGGTCTTTTCGCGCGCGTCGAGCGCGAGCGCCTTCCGCGAGCGCGCGCGCTCTTGAAGTGCGGCCTTCTCGCCCGCGCCGCAGCGCAGGTTCACCAGTTCTCCGTTTCCATGGGGCAGGATCGACATCACGTCTCCTCGCGGGCGCACCGTCACCAGACGGGCCGGCCGTTCTGACTGTTCTGGGTGAGCTGAATCTCGTAGCCGTCCTCGACACGCGCGAGGTACAGGTGGCTCTCTTCGCCCATCCTCTCGGCTCCGGAGTCATCCGTATCCGAGGCGGCGGCCCGCAGCGACGCGCGCACGGAGGAATACACCACGTAGCGCCCGTCCGGCGATGGGGCCGGAGACACCTCGTCGAAGACCGAGCGCGTGACGGCGCGCTTGCGGGAGCCGTCGGCGCGCATGATCCAGATGTCCGCGTTTCCCGACTGGCGAGAGACGTAGGCGATCGACTGCCCGTCGCGCGAGTAACGCGCCGACTCGCCGCGGCCGAGCACGCGCGCGCTGCCCTCCTCGAGCCCCGCCAACACGATCGAGGCGAGATCGCCCTTGCGTGCCCGGCGCGTGAACACCACGGACCGACCATCGGGGGAGACGTCGGGATCCGCTCCGCCCAGCGCGCCCGGCAGTGGAGCCAGACCGTGGTCGGGCGTGTACACGACCACCGTGGAGGGGCCCGCGCTTCCGTCGGCCTCCGCGAGCCAGGCCACCGCAGTCACCAGGATCGGCCCATCGGAGAGCGCCCCGCCACCGGACGACTCGCCCGGCGTCACGCGGTCGAACGCGCCCGACAGCCGGTTCCACAGCACCAGCGAGTTGTTGCGGCGACGCGGCTGCGGCCGGCCGATCAGCAAGCGCGTGCCGTCGCGACTCCAGTCGAGCGGCAGCGCGTTCTCCGAGGAGTCGGGCACCACGCGCGTCTCGCCGGTTGGCACCGTGAGCAGCACGATCGAGGTGCGCGTGCGCCGCTGCTCCTGCCGGTCGCGGTGCTCGTCGTCCCCGTACGAGATCGCGGACAGGAAGTCTCCGGCGGTCGCGAGCCCGAACTTCCCGTCGGTGCGCACGAAGGCGATCGGGTCCGACGGCACCTGCTCGCGTTGCAGTCCGGGCGTGCAAGCCGCGACGCACAGCGCGACGGCGAGCGCACGCGAGCGCACGCCTAGCTCGCCTCCCGCAGGCGGCGGCCCTCGAACCCGCGCGCAGCGCTGCGCCACTCGTAGAGCGCGGCGTCGCGCACGACGCCGTCGTAGACCGACACCACGAGCTGTGCCGCGCCTGGCCAGATCGGCTCGCCGTCCGCCGCGATCGCTCCGCGCAGGTCGGTCTGCGACAGGTACGGCTCGGCGTCGACGTGGGAGTGGTAGATCGCGTGCACCGTCTCGCCCTGCGATTCGGCGCTCTGGAGCGCGCGCATGAGCTCGAGCGGATCGATCCAGAACGCGCGGCCGGCGTCGAGCTCGGACTCGCCGCGCGCCAGGCGCTGATTCTGCACGTTCGTGCAGCGGACCACGCGCCCCGGTTCGGTGCCGCCGCGAGCGAGCAGGAGCCCGCAGCACTCCTCCGGGTAGCACTCGCGCGCGTGAGCGAAGACCTCGAGCGCGACCCCGCGCGGCAGGCGCGCCGGCGGGCGCTCCGGATTGGGGACTGCAGCAGCGCGGGCGCTGTCGGCGTTGCGGACCATCAGATGTGGTACATCGGCGGCTCGGCCTCGGCGCGTTCGATGCCGCGCCGTGCGGCCTCCTGGCACAGGGTCGCGATGCTCGTGCCGCGCAGCGTGCGCTCCAGCACGCCGCGCAGATCGTCCCAGAGGAAGGCCGGGCTGGTCGTGGCGTCTCGCCCTTCGGGGTCGGTCGGGGCCAGCACCTGCCCGTCCACCGCGAGGGCGACGTCGGCCAGCGTGATCTCTTCCGGCTGTCGCCGCAGGGTGTAGCCGCCCCCCGGTCCGCGCTTGCTGTGCACCAGCCCGGCCCGCCGCAGGCGCTGGAAGATCTGCTCGAGGTAGCGCGCCGGGATCTGCTGGCGCGCTCCGATCTCCTCGACACTGACCGGGCGCACGCCCCCGTTATAGGCGAGATCGAACACGCCGTAGATCGCGTACTTGAGCTGATGGGTGGCGCGCAAGCGCGCGGAAAGTAGCACAGCCCTCGAGTCAGGAATCGCGAGCACGACGCACCGCGTGGGCCGCGCTGGCTGTCGCCAAGCGGCCTTCGCTCGGCCGCGGCGGCCTCGCTGCGCGCGCTTCGCGCTTGCGGTTGCCGTAGAGTGGGACCCGACAGGAGGTTCGGGCGTGAAGGCTGCGGTCTACTACCAGAACGGCGGTCCAGAGGTGTTTCGCTACGAGGACGTGCCGGACCCGGTATGTCACGCGCGCGGCGTGCTGATCGACGTGGCGGCCGTGGCGATCGAAGGCGGAGACGTGCTCAACCGGGCGGGCGGAGCGCTCGCCGCGCAGCCTCACATCGTCGGCTACAACTGCGCGGGAGTGATCCGCGAGGTCGGTGCCGAGGTCGCGGATCGCAGCGTCGGGCAGCGCGTGACCGCGTTGATGCCGCATGGCTCGCACGCCGCGCGCGCAGCGGTTCCGGCGGCGCAGACGTGGCTCGTTCCCGACGCGCTCTCGCTCGAGCACGCAGCTGGCGTGCCGGTCGCCTGGGGCACCGCGCACGACTGTCTCTTCGAGTTCGGACGGCTGCGAGCGGGCGAGGCGGTGCTGATCCAGGCGGGCGCCAGCGGCGTCGGGCTCGCGGCCGTGCAGCTTGCCAAGCGCGGCGGCGCGCGGGTCGCCGCGACCGCGGGCAGCGACGACAAGCTCGCGCGGCTCGCAGAGTACGGCGTGGACTTTGGCGTGAACTACCGCAGCAAGGACTTCGTCGCCGAGGTGCGGGCCTGGACCGGAGGCCGCGGCGTGGACCTGGTCGTCGACAGCGTCGGCGACACGCTGGAGCGCAGTATCCGCAGTCTCGCGTACCGCGGTCGCGCCATCACCGTGGGCAACGTGAGCCGCAGCGATCGCCGCCTCGACGTGCAGCCGTTGTCCGAGCAGAACCGCTCGCTCACCGGGGTGTTCCTCGGCGCCGAGGCGGTGCTGAACCCGGTCCGCGTGCGCGCGATGCTCGACGACCTGCTGCGCGACCTGGCCAAGGGCGAGCTGCGCGTGGTGGTCGACAAGCGCTTCCCGCTGGCGCAGGCCGCCGCCGCGCACGCCTACATCGAGAGCCGCGCGGCCTTCGGGCGCGTGGTCCTGATCCCGTAGTCGCGACGAGCCGGTGCGCCGAGCGTCTCGCTACGCGCTGGTCCTGCTCGCGCTGCTGGTGGTCGCGCCCGCCGCGTATCGGGCCGCGGACAGGCTGCGATTCTCCAGCGGCCGCACGCGCCTGCTCGTCGTCGGGATCGACGGCGCCGACTGGCGCACGATCGATCCGCTGCTCCAGCGGGGTGAGCTACCGCACCTCGCGGCGCTGCTCGAGCGCGGCGTGCGCGCGGACCTGCGCGTCGGCAGCGTCGCGCTTTCCCCTACCGCGTGGACCACGCTTCTGAGTGGACAGCCGCCGGAGGTCCACGGTGTGGTCGTCGCGCAGGCGCAGGCGAGCGACGTGCGCGTTCAGCGCCTCTGGGACCTCGCCGAGGGCGCCGGCTGGAGTGTCGGGATCTTCGGCTTCCCGCCCACGTGGCCGCCGCGCCCGGTCCGCGGCTTCCTCGTTCCCGACTACCTCGCGCGCGGCCCCGAAACGCATCCCGCCGAGCTCGAGTTCTTGAAACGCATGGAGACGACCGCGCGCAGCGGCGGGACGATGGGCGTCGCCGAGCAGGTCGGCTACGCACTGCGCGGTTTCGCTTGGGGCCTGCGGCCGACGACGCTCGCGCGCTCGCTCGCGTACGTCGTCGCCAGCCGCGTGCACGAGCCGAGCTGGCTCGAGCGCTACGCCGCGCTGCGCGCGCTGCAGTACCGCATCCACACCGACGCCTTCGCCTACCTGCGCGAGAGGAATCAGCCGGACCTCGCGGCCTTCTACTCGGACGTCGTCGACAAGACGTCGCACGTGTTCTTCGCCTATCACGAGCCCGCGGCCTTCTCGGGCCTCGATCCAGCCGAGATCGAGCGCTTCGGCGAGACCGTGCGCGACGCATACCGCTGGGCGGACGCTTCGCTCGGCCGACTGCTCGACGGGCTCCCGGACGATGCGGCGGTCGCGGTGCTGTCGGATCACGGGTTCGAAGCGGCAGGCGGTGCGCGGCACGTCCACTTCGGACTGATCGCCCCCGCCCTGCTGCGGTGGCTCGGCTCCGGCGGAGACGCCGAAGCCGTCAAGGTGTCCGACGCCTTCGCGGTCCGGCCACGCGACGCCACCGCGCGGGCACGCGTGCAGGCGCGGCTCTCCGCGGTACGTCACGGGCGCTCGGGCGCTCCCCTGTTCGCGCTGGAGGCGTCGCACGACGGGACGCTGCTCCTGAGCTGGAACGAGGCGCTCGAGCTGCGCGCAGGCGACGAGATCCGCTTCGAGGACCGCGCCACGACGCTCGAGCGCATCTCCGAAGTCGAAGCGCGCTCGGGCACGCACCGCAACGTGGGCATCTTCGTGCTGGCGTGCGGCGCCTGCCGCCGGGGCGAGTCCGTGGGCGAGATCGCAGCGCTCGACGTACTCCCGACGCTGCTGCGCGTAATGTCGATCGAGGCGCCGGAGGCGCTGCCGGGACGGCCCGTCGGCGCGGTCTTCCGCTAGCAGCTCGCCGCGAACTCGAGGTAAGTGACCAGGTTCTCGAAGCGCGGCACGAAGCCCGGGGGCGTGGGCGGATAGTCGAAGCGCCGCACGCGCGCGCAGACCTGTCTCAGGTAGTCGTAGTAGCCGTCGCGCTGCGCCAGCGCGCGATACGCGCGCGCGCGCAGGCCGTTGCCCCGCGAGCACTCCTCGAGCCGTCGCTCGAAGGCGTCGAGCCCGCCCGGGTCGGCCGCGAGGATCTGCAGGTCCCAGAGCGCGCTCGGATGCGGCGAAGAGAGCAGGTGCTCGATCAGCCAGCTGCTCGGCACCGAGAGCCCGGTGTCTCGGCGCAGATAGAACGGGTTGACTGCACAGTTCGCGAGGAAGCGCAGCGGCGCGAACAGAAAGAGCGCGCGCAGCAGACGGTCGAGCGCCGGTTGGGCCGCCGGATCCTGGGTCGAAGGGCTCGAGGGCACGTGGCCGTGCGCCGCGATCTCCGCGTTCGCAACGCGGAGCAGCGCGCGCCGCCGCTGCAGCCCGAAGGCGCCGAGCGGCTCGCGCAAGGCGGATCTGAGGCGCTCTCGCGGACCGGCGGCGCAGGCCGCGATCAACTCCGCGCGGTGCAGCTGATCGACCGTGGGCGCTCGAGAGAGCACGCCCCGCTCGATGTAGAACTCGATTCGCGCCTGCGGGTCCACCCGCCATCGACTCGACCGCAGTTCCATCCTGGGAGGCTCGCCCCGGTGGGTGATGGCGCACGCGGCACCACCGGGTCCGGGCGCCGAGCGCGCCCCCCAGGAGCACAATGAGACTCTACGCCCCGCGGCGTTTCAGCGTCAACCCCCGGGGAGGTCCGGCCCGCGCGCGTCGAGTGGGGCTTCGTCGCCGCCGGCGCCGAGGCGGATCGAGCGCAGGATGCGTGGGAACACGCGCTCGCGCTCGTCGTCGGTCGCCTCGGCGTCGTAGCGCGCGATGACGGCGAGCGCGGCGTCCTCGGTCGCCGGAATCAGGGCGACCTCGCCCCCGATCTCGCGCTCGTCCTTCGTGCCGGGCGCGACGCGGATGCGCACCGCTGTTCTGCGAACAGCGCGGCCGCCCACGAGGTCTGTGCCGCGATCCTCGAGCTCCACGTCGACACCTGCGTAGAGCGCCGCGCGCAGGAAGGCCTCGACCCCCGCGGCGTCGCCGATCCGGGTCCGCAGCGCGCGCAGCGCGTCCGCGTCCACGCCTGCGAACTCGGCGGTGATCCAGACGAACGCGACCTGCAGCGCCTTGTAGACGTTCCCTTCCGGGCGCACCGCGCGCACGCCGAACAGCGAGAAGGACGCGCGCCGCTGATCGTCGAGGCGCGGGCTGGCCAGGCTGAAGACGCACGTCTGCTGGAGCGTGGTCTCCGGCGGCAGCTCGAGCCAGAGCGGGTGCTCGGGGTGCTGTAGCTGGACCCACGGCTGCGCCGGCTGATCGTCCGCAGCCGCGCCCTCCGCCGGCGCGGCAAGCAGGACCGCGAGTGCTGCGCAGCGACACCTCACGGCGCCATCTTACTGCCGGGCCTCCGCGAGTTGATCCAGCGTTCAACCACGTCGAATGCGGAATCAGGGTTGCCCTCGAAAGCGGGCGCGGGCAGCCTTCGAGGCAGCATGAGCAGCGAAGTCGCACGCGGGCTGGAAGGCGTGGTGCTGACCGAGACCCGCCTCTCGGGGATCGACGGCGAGAGCGGCGAGCTCTCGGTCGCCGGCTTCCCCATCGAAGAGATCGCGCCACGCGCGCGCTTCGAAGAGGTCGCCTTCCTGCTCTGGCACGACCGGCTGCCGCTGCGCGCGGAGCTCGAGCGCCTGGAGGTCGAGCTCCGCGGCGAGCGCGTGCTGCCAGCGGCCACCCTCGCGCTGCTCAAGGCATGTGCGCGCCACGGCGCCGAGCCGATGGACGCGCTCCGCGCCGGTGTCGCGTCGCTCTCGCTGGCGGGAATCGGTGCAGGGGAAGCGACGCTCGCCGACGCGAAGGCGCTGCTGGCGCGCGTGCCGGTCGTGGTCGCAGCCTACGCGCGCCTGCGCGCCGGGCAGAGCCCGGTCGCCGCGCGCGCCGACCTCGGGCACGTGGCGAACTTTCTCTGGCTGCTCGAAGGCGCCGACCCAGAAGCAGTGCGTGTGCGCGCGCTCGAGACCTATCTGAACACCGTCGTGGATCACGGCATGAACGCGTCGACCTTCACCGCGCGCGTGATCACGAGCACGCGTTCGGATCTGGTCTCCGCGATCAGCGGCGCGATCGGCGCGCTCAAGGGACCGGCGCACGGCGGCGCTCCAGCGGCCGCGCTCGAGATGGTCCTGGAGATCCGCGCGCGCGCCGCGGCGTCGGGCCGGTCACTCGCGCTGGAGGCCGAGGCGTGGCTGCGCGAGGCGATCGCCTCGGGCGAGCGCATCGTGGGCTTCGGCCATCGCGTGTACCACGTGCGCGATCCGCGGGCCGACGTGCTGGCCGACGTCGCGGAGCGCCTCGCTGCGCGCGGCGGCGACTCTGCGCTGCACCGCGACGCGATCGAGATCGAGGCGATCGTGCTCGGGCTGCTCGAGACGCTGAAGCCGGGGCGGCGGCTTGCCACGAACGCCGACTTCTACACGGCGCTGGCGCTGCACGAGATCGGACTGCCCACTGCCCTGTTCACGCCGACCTTCGCCGTGGGCCGCGTCGCCGGCTGGACCGCGCACGCGCTGGAACAGGCCCACGAGAACGTGCTGATCCGCCCCGGCGTCGCTTACCTCGGCGGCCGCGCGCGACGCTGGGTGCCGCCGGACGCGCGCGCGTAGTCGCGGGGCTTGCGCCGCGGGGCCGGGCGCGGCGCGTCGGCCCACTCCAGCGAGACGCGCGCGCGATCCGCATCCACGCCGGCGACGCGCACGCGAACGCGCTCGCCGATCGCGTAGCGGCGACCGCTGCGACGCCCGACCGCTGCCAGCTTCGAGGGCTCGAGCTCGAGCGCTTCGCCGAGCGCGCCGCGCGCGAGCATGCCGTCTACGAAGTGCGTGTCGAGCGTGACGAACACGCCGAAGTGCGCGACGCCCGAGATCACGCCGCCATCTTCCTCCCCGACGTGGCGCTGCATCAGCCGCGCGCGGTAGATCTCGAGCATGCGGCGCTCGGCGTCGATCCCCACGCGCTCGCGCGCGCTCACGCCCTCGGCGACGGCGTCGAGGTCCCGCACGGAAACCGGTGCGGCGACCCCGAGCGAGCCCTTGAGCGCGCGGTGCACCACGAGGTCGGCGTAGCGCCGGATCGGCGAAGTGAAGTGAAGGTAGTGCGGGAAGTGCAGCGCGAAATGACCGAGGTTCGCCGGCGCGTATCTCGCCTGACGCATGCTGCGCAGGGTCTGGACGTGCAGCGCGGTCTGCTCCGGGCGGCCGCGTAGCGCAGCCAGCGCCGTCGCGAGCGCGGGGCCATCGACCCCGCGCAGCTCGATGCCCGCCGCCTCGAAGCTCGTCGCGAGTGCGCGCAGATCCGTGCGCAGCGGCGGCTCGTGCACGCGGTACACGCAGGGCACCCGCGCGCCGTCCAGGTGCTCGGCGACCGAACGGTTGGCGGCGAGCATGAACTCCTCGATCAGTCGGTGCGCGAAGCTGCGGTTGCGCCGGCGCACCGCGCTCACCTCTCCGGACGCATCCAGCACGACCTCCGCCTCGGGCAGCTCGAAGTCGAGCGAGCCGCTCGCCACCCGCCGCGCGTGCAGCCGGCGCGCGAGGTCGAGCATCGGCTCGAACCAGGCCGGTCCCCCGTCGCGCTCGATCCAGCCCGCGACCTCGTCGTAGGTCAGCCGCGCGGCCGAGCGGATCCGCGACGCGAAGAAGCGCGCGGCAAGCGGCGCGCCGTCGCCATCGAGCTCGAGCTCCGCGGTCAGCGTCAGGCGCTCCTCGCGCGGCACGAGCGAGCAGAGCCCGCTCGACAGCGCGTGCGGCAGCATCGGCAGCGCGCGGTCGGGGAAGTACACGCTGTTGCCGCGGCGGCGCGCCTCGCGATCGAGCGCGCTGCCCGGCGTGACGTAGTGCGAGACGTCCGCGATCGAGACGCGCAGCCGGAAGCGATCGCGTGCCAGTCGCTGCACGGCCACTGCGTCGTCGAAGTCGCGGGCGTCCGGGCCGTCGATGGTCACCGTGTGCTCGCCGCGCAGATCCTCGCGGCGCTCGGCTTCGGAGGCCGCGATGCCGGCGCGCGCGATGCGCTCCGCTTCGGCCGCGACGTCGGCGGGGAACTCGACGGGGATCTCGAGCGCCGCCGCGACCGCACGCACGTCGGCGTCGGCGCTGCCCTCGGCACCGAGCAGCTCGACAAGCCGCGCGCTGCCTCTGTCCGCGCCAGGACGCGCCAGCACGACCGACCCGTCGGGCAGATCGCGTGCGCCCGCGCCCTCGAGCGCCAGGCGCCAGCGGGCGCGATCCCGGTACGGCGCCAGCACCGGCCCGCGACGCGACTGGCGCACGACCCCGACGCGTGCGCCATCCTCGCGCCGCGGCTGCGGCTTCCCCCGTCGCGTTCGCGGCCGTTCTGAGGCGCGCTCGTCGCTCGACGGCCGCGCCCGCGCCGCCACCCAGCGCGACCCGACGACGCGCACCACGCGCCCCTCGCGCATCAACTGCTGCAGCACCCGCCGCAGCCCCCGTACCTCGGCGCGCGGCAGCCGCAGCACCTTCGCCAGCGCCTTCGCCGTCAACGGCCGCGCCAGCGCCCCCAAAACCAACTCACTCGTCAAACCAACTCATCCTCTCAAAATCAACGTCCGTCACAACGCAGTAGCGCGGAATGCCGCAAGGCACGCCGCCCGGGCGCGCGCGCAGCGAAGCGCGAAGCGCCGAGCGAAGGTGCCAGGCCCAGACCGCTCTGGGCCGTCGGCACCAAGACTGGTGCCCAGGACTGGATTCGAACCAGCACGAGGTTGCCCTCACAGCGTCCTGAGCGCTGCGCGTCTACCAACTCCGCCACCTGGGCACGGAACGGAACCGGCCGGATCGTAGCCGCAGCCGACTTGTCGTCAAGCAGGTCAGGCGCGCGCGTCGACCTCCGCCGCGTAGCGCAGATCCGCCAGGAAGCCCGGCGCCGCGGACGCGACGCGCTGCCAGTTCGGGATCATCGCGGCGTCGCTCGGACTGCGCACGAAGCGGAGCCCGGCGGCGCGCAGCGCGCCGGTGAAGGTCTCGATCATGTGCTCCTCGTCGTGCAGCTCGAACTCGAGCCCGTTGATCAGGGCGAGGTCGGCATAGCGCCCGACGGTGTCCTGCGCCGCGCGCAGATACGCGGCGCACAGAGTGTTCAGGAAGCCCGCGTCGAACTGCACGCCCACGCTGGCCAGGTTCCGGAACAACGAGGTCGCGATGTCGATCACCATGCGGTGCAGCCCGCGCGTGGGATCCTCGGCCGAGAGCTCCTGATGCTTGTGGTCGTAGTTGTCGCAGAGCTCGACCTGACACACGCGCTGCGGCGAACAGTTGCGCGCCACTTCCGCCAGCATGCCGATCTCGACGCCCCAGTCGCTCGGCACGCGTAGCTGGCGCGCGAGCGTGGTCTTGAGCGCGAACTCGCCGGCCAGCGGGTAGCGGAAGCTGTCCATGAACTCGAGCAGCGGCAGCGTGCCGAGCGTCTTGTCCAGGCAGCGCAAGAGGGGCGTGACGAAGAGCCGCGTGACGCGGCCATGCAGCCGGTTGGTGGCACGGCCGTAGTAACCCTTGCAGAACTCGTAATCCAGGCTGGGATGCACCACGGGGAAGCACAGCCGCGCCAGCAGCTCGCGGTCGTACGTCAGCACGTCGCAGTCGTGGTAGACCAGGCCGTCCACGTCGCCGCAAGCAAGCGCGTAGCCGGTGCCGATCCAGACCGCGCGGCCCTTCCCGTCGGGACCGACCTCGAGGCCGCGACCGCGCAGCCCCTCATACAGCTCTGCGACCGTGGCGCCCGAGCCCCAGACGCAGACGGCCTCGGGGAGCGACTTGAAAAAGCTGCGCACCGCGTCGAACTCGGCCTTCTGGCCTGTGCCGGACACCGACACGATCACGCGCTGCAGGTACGGCACCTCACGCAGCACCTCGATGATGCGCCCGAGCGCCGGGCCGCGGATCTCGCTGTGCAGGCAGGGCAGCACTAGCGCGATCGGGCGCTCACGCGCGGCGTGCTTGAGCGCGGCTTCCAGCCGGGGCACCGACACGGGACCGACGCGATGGAGCGTCGTGATCACTCCCGTCTGGTGAAAGTCGCTCATGGACGACCGCAGCTTAGCGGCAGCGCCTCCGAATTCCTACGTTCGCGCGCGATGGCGCGCGCCCCGAGCAAGCTGCGCGAGACGAGACGCGTCGGCATCGCACTCGGTGCCGGCGGCGCGCGGGGGCTCGCGCACGTGGGCGTGCTGCGCACGCTGTCCGAGGCAGGCATCGCGGTCGACGCGGTCGTGGGCACGAGCATTGGCGCGGTAGTGGGCGCGATGCACGCGGCCGGTCAGCTCGAGGCCTTTGAGCGCCGCGTGCGCGACCTCGAGTGGCACCAGGTGCTGCGTATGTTCGATCCGGTGTGGCCGCGCTCGGGTCTGGTCTCCGGCGCGCGCGCCGTGGACTGGCTCGCGGGCCTGATCGGGGACTGGCGGATCGAGGACCTCGCCCTGCCCTTCGCGGCGGTCGCCGTAGACCTGGTCACGGGCGAAGAGGTGCTGATCCAGAAGGGGCGCGTGATCGACGCGATCCGCGCCAGCATGTCGATTCCCGGCGTGTTCGTGCCGCACCGTTCCGGCAAGCGGCAGCTCGTGGATGGCGCGCTGCGCAATCCCGTGCCCGTGAGCGCACTCGAGAGCTTCGACGTCGAGGTGCGCATCGCCGTGAACCTGCACGCGCGGCCGGTGCGCGAGATGCTCGTCGGCCCGCGCTCCGGCACGCCCGGCCCCCGCGCGCCGTTGACCGCGCGCGTCGCGGAGATGATCGACGGTGGTCTCTCGCGGCTGCGCGGATCGAGAAAAAGCCGGGGCGCACGCGCGGCCGACGCCGAGCCGGAGTCGAGCGCGCCCAATCTGTTCGAGATTCTGACCTCCTCGATGACGATCCTCGAGCACGAGCTGGCGCGGCATCGCCTGCGCGCGGACCCCGTCGACCTGGTGCTCGCGCCCGACGTCCACGGCATCCGCTCGCTCGAGTTCCACAAGGCGCGCCAGGCGATCGCCGCCGGCGAGTCCGCCACCCAGGCCGAGCTCGCGAAAATCAAGGAGCTCCTGAAGAAACCCCGCCGCCTGACGCGCTACTTCGAGAGGGAGTAGGCAAGTGCTTCGCGCGCGCAGCGAGGCCGTCCCGGCCGAGCGGAGGCCGCTTGGCGACAGCCATCGCGGCCTAAGACTCCACTTGTCCTTCGGGCAGCGCGTCGCGCAGGAACGCGAGCGTGTCGTCGTCGCATTCCAGGAACTCGAGCGCGACTTCCTGCGTGAATGCATCGAGATCGGTCAGACGCATCAGGCGTCCGACCACCGTCACCGTTCGGTCGCCGACCGTGAGTGTGACGGCCACCGCCTCGCCGAGCTCGAGCTCGACGCCCACGCACTGAAAGCGGATCCCGCCGAGCGACAGGTCGAGCGCGTGAGCCAGCATCTCCGGCGGCGCCAGCCGGCGGATCGAGACGACGGAGTCGGTGCACACCCGTGGGTACTTGCGGCGGTCGCTCGGGTCGATGGGTCCGGGCTTCATGCGGGATGGGTCTCCGGCTCCTGTTTCGGCCGGCCCGCGTGTGGCACTTTAGGTGCAACTCGAGCCCCTTGACCCGGAAAGGTCGCTCCGGAGATAACCGCTCATGCGCCCACCCTCCCCGTTCGCCCGCCGCGTGGCCGCACTCGCGCTGGCGCTTGGGTGCGCGTGTGGCGGCGAGGCGGCGCACGAGTCCGCGGGAGGTCCGCCCGGCGACGAGGGTCCGGTGCCGGTCGTCGCCCAGGCTCCCGAGCGCCGCTCGCTCGACGACGTGTTCCTGGAGCGCGAGGCGACGCTCTACCCCGTCTCGGAGGCGACCGTCTCCACACGCCAGGAGGGCTTCGTGCGCACCCTCATGCCCGAGTCCGGCGACGTGCTGCAAGCGGGCGACTCGATCGCGGAGATCGATCCCACGGACCGCAAGCTCAAGCTCGACCAGCTGCGCGCGGCGCTCTCGGCGGAGAAGACCAGCCAGGCGGTCGAGGAGGCGAGCTGGCAACGCATCAAGGAGCTCCACGCCAGGCAGATCGTCTCGGAGGAGCAGCTCGAGCAGCAGCGCGCCAACCTCGACCGCGCGCGCGCACGTGTCGACGAGGCGCGCGCTCGCGTTCACACCGCCGAGAACGGCATGTCCGAGCTGCACATCACCGCACCCATCCCGGGGGTCGTCACCGCGATCTCCGCGTCGGAGGGCGAGTACGTGCGGCGCGGCGCGGCGATCGTGCACATGAAGCGGATCGACGTCATGGTCGCCGTGTGCACGGTGAGCGAGCGCTTCCTCGGGCAGGTCAGCGAGGGCTCGTCCGCCGTGGTCGAAGTGGCCGCGCATCCCGGACGCCAGTTCGAAGGGCTCGTCTGGAAGATCGTCGGCGACGCGCTGGTCGAGAGCCGGAGCTTCCCGGTGAAGGTGCTGCTGCCCAATCCCGATCTGGCGCTCAAGCCCGGGATGTCCGCGCGCGTCGCTTTCCGCCGGCACCTCGATGACGCCGTGCTCGTGCCCAAGGACGCGGTGCTCGACGTCGAGGATCAGCCCCACGTGTTCGTGGTGCGCGATGGCAAGGCTGAACGCCGCGACCTCGAGCTCGGTGCCGCGATCGGCGACGCCTGGCACGCGCGGGGCGGGCTAGCACCCGACGACCTGGTGGTGGTCACCGGGAACGAGGACCTGCGCGCGGGGGACCTGGTGAAGACGGTCGAGCTGCCGCGACCCGGCGCGCCGAGCGTTCCGGCCCCCGAAAACGCGGCGCGCGGCGCCGCGGCGGGATCCTGACCCGATGAAGCTCGTCGACGCCTCGATCCGCTATCCGGTGAGCGTCTGGGTCGCGGTGCTGCTCGGCACGATCTTCGGCACGCTGGCCTTGTTCCGGCTGCCGATCCAGATGATCCCGACGATCGACCGGCCCGAGATCACGGTGACGACCCCGTGGCCCGGCGCCGGGCCACTCGAGGTCGAGCAGGAGGTCTCGAAGCGGCAGGAGGAGCTGCTCAACACCGTCGAGGGTCTGCGTGAGCTGGTCTCGCTCTCCAAAGAGAACGAGAGCTCGATCACGCTCAAGTACGACTGGGGCACGAACAAGGACGTCGCGCGGCTGGACGTGTCCGAGAAGCTCGCGGCGGTGCAGGGTCTGCCCGACGACCTGGAAGAGTCGATCGTGCGCGCGCTCAACAGCGAGGAGCAGACGCCGATCGGCTGGGTCACGCTGGTCGCGCGCGAGGACCTGAACGCGATCCGGCCGATGGTCGACGACGTGATCCGCGCCCAGCTCGAGCGCGTACAGGGCGTCGGACAGGTCTGGTTCTTCGGCGGCGAGGATCGCCAGGTGCACGTCGACCTCGATCTCGGCGCGCTTGCGGCGCGCGGCATCTCGATCCCCGCGGTGCGCGCGGCCCTCACCAAGGAGAACCGCGACGTCAAGGGCGGCTCGTTCGACGAGGGCAAGCGCCGGATCGGCGTGCGCACCGAGGGCCGCTACACCGAGCTCTACGAGGTCGAGCAGACGATCGTCGATCGCGACGTGGTCGGCCCCATCCGCGTGCGCGACGTCGCCCAGGTGGGCATCGGCTACGCCGAGCCCGCCTTCGTGGTGCGCCAGAACGGCCGCCCCGCGCTGATGCTCGGCGTGCTGCAGAAGTCGGGCTCGAACACGCTCGAGGTGATGGAGCGCGTGCGCGCGGTCGTGGCCCAGATGAATCAGCGCTACGCCGCGCGCGGCATCGAGCTGCGCATCGTCTACGACGCCTCCGAGTACATCGACCAGGCGATCTCGCTGGTCACCCGCAGCCTGCTCGAGGGCTCCGTGCTGGCGATCGCCGTGCTGCTGCTCTTCCTGCGCAGCGGGCGCTCGATCCTGGTGCTGGCGCTGTGCATCCCGATCTCGCTGGTCACCACGTTCGTGTTCATCGCGCTGTTCGGGCGCACGCTCAACATCATCTCGCTGGCGGGGCTCGCGTTCGCCGCGGGCATGGTGGTCGACGACGCGATCGTGGTGCTCGAGAACGTGTTCCGGCACCGCGAGTCGGGCAAGGGCTCGTACCGGGCGGCATACGACGGCACAGTCGAAGTCTGGGGTGCGATCCTGGCGGCCACGCTCACCCGAATCGCTGTGTTCGTGCCGATCATCCTGGTGCAGGAAGAGGCCGGCCAGATCTTCCGCGACATCGCGATCGCGATCTCGATCGCAGTCGGGCTGTCGCTGCTGGTCGCGATCACCGTGATCCCGATGGTCTCGGCGCGCCTGCTCGAGCGCGGCGTCGGGAACTTGTCCGGAGGCTCGTCCGTCGCCAACTGGACCACGCGCAACGTCGAGCGCGCGCTCGGCTGGATCCTGGTGTCGACACAGCGTAAGACGGGCGTCACGGCGTCGATCCTGCTCGGCTCTACGCTGCTCGGCTGGTGGCTCTTGCCGCCGATCGACTACCTGCCCGAGGGCAACCGCAACATGATGTTCATGTCGCTGCGCACGCCCCCCGGCTACAACCTGGGCCAGAACGAACGGATCCTGCGCAAGCTCGAGGAGAAGCTGCTCGTCCGGCCCGAGGTCTCGCGCTACTTCGCCATCGTGCGCCACGAAGCGCCGATGATCGGCGCAGTGTTACACGACGAGTTCTCCAGGAAGTCGCAGATCCGCGGCTTCATGAAGGAGATGGAGGAGTTCGGCGCGGACCTGCCCGGCGTGCGCGACCTGTTCGTGCAGCAGGCGCCGCTGATCCGGCGCGGGAGCTTCAGCGCGGGCAACCTCGACGTGCGGATCGCCGGCGACGAGCTCGAGGTGATCCAGGGCCTGGCCGAGCGGCTCGAGGCGCGCCTGAACACGGTCGAGGGCGTGCGCTTCGTGAATCCGAACTACGAGGTCGGCAAGCCCGAGTTCGTGGTGGACGTCGACCGCGTGCGCGCTGCGGAGCTCGGGCTCTCGGTCGCCGAGATCGGCTCCATAGTCGAGACGGTGGTCAAGGGCAGCAAGGTCGGGACCTTCGATGACGCCGGGCGCGACATCGACCTG
>CAYVQJ010000050.1:0-5292 GCA_964454165.1 uncultured Myxococcales bacterium
ACCGCGGAACGCGTTGCGCTCGTCCTCGTTCAGGCTTCAATGGGGCCGCGGCTGTTACGCCGCGGAGATTCGCGGGTTCAGGAGGAACGCTCTGCGCAGCAGAGTGGCTTCAATGGGGCCGCGGCTGTTACGCCGCGGAGATCCGCGACGGTGGGCACGCGCAGGACGGGCACGGGCATGCTTCAATGGGGCCGCGGCTGTTACGCCGCGGAGATGCCGTGCCTGGTGTCTGTCTGTTCGGCGCCGACGAGCTTCAATGGGGCCGCGGCTGTTACGCCGCGGAGATGGGCAGGCGGCGTGCAGGAGACGCGGCTCGCCGCTCGCTTCAATGGGGCCGCGGCTGTTACGCCGCGGAGATAGCAGACGGTGTAGAGCTTGCCGTCCCACGGGTCCTCGCTTCAATGGGGCCGCGGCTGTTACGCCGCGGAGATGCCGATTACGAAGTCATCCCCGCTGGCCCGGCTCTTGCTTCAATGGGGCCGCGGCTGTTACGCCGCGGAGATGACGAAATCAGAGCACTCTACCGGCGTGGGACACCTGGCTTCAATGGGGCCGCGGCTGTTACGCCGCGGAGATCCGGCCCTCTACGTGGAGGTGAAGCTGCGGCAGAGCCTGCTTCAATGGGGCCGCGGCTGTTACGCCGCGGAGATAGGGCCTCACGATCAGAACGCACACGCGGGTGGTAGGCTTCAATGGGGCCGCGGCTGTTACGCCGCGGAGATCACGGCTGCCGTGTTAGCTGCCAAGGCAGCTGCGGCTGCTTCAATGGGGCCGCGGCTGTTACGCCGCGGAGATGGGCGATCTCTGGGACGAGCGAACTCGCCGCCGCGATGCTTCAATGGGGCCGCGGCTGTTACGCCGCGGAGATCCTGAAAGTTGGGATGCACTCAGCCAACTGCTACGTGCTTCAATGGGGCCGCGGCTGTTACGCCGCGGAGATATCGACGATATGTTTCTCGAAGCGTCGAGTACCTGCCTGCTTCAATGGGGCCGCGGCTGTTACGCCGCGGAGATCTGCGCAACGGCACCGACGACACGCCGCAGCGGCTCTAGCTTCAATGGGGCCGCGGCTGTTACGCCGCGGAGATCTCGACCGGCCAAGTGCTGGAACGGATTGGGGAAGTTCAGCCGGTTGCGAGAGGTTGGGTCGAACTGGCATGCCGTCGGCACGGCAACGGTCGTCGTACCGGCAGCTTCGATGCGGAACTGATCCATTCGGCTTTCAAAGACCGATTGCGAGCGCGCTCGGCGACGAGCTTGCCAGACCCGGCGCTCGCGCGGGGTCGGCGAGACTTCAGAATACCTTGGGACCACGGGTTTCGAGCTCCAGGACGGGTCGACCGAGGGACGCGATGACGTGGCGGCGGCCGTCGGTCAGCCCGAGATCGACGAAGATCACCTGATCCTCGGCGGGCTCGATGATATCCCGAAGCTTCGCCTCGAGGCGGATCCGCTGGCTGTCGTCGATGTCGCAACGGAAGACCGAGAGCTGGAGGTGGTCTCCGAACCCCTTGAGCGTCTTGAAGACCTTGCGCAGGCGCTTCGGGTGGCTGATGTCGTAGGAGACGATGTAGAGACGGCGCACGGCTACCGCGTGACGAGGGGCAGGTAGGCGGGTACCTCGCCCGCGAGGTGGCGTCCCAGCAGTCGCGCCTCGATTTCCAGGACCCGCCGGTACGAGATGCGATAGCGGAACGTGGGGTGCGTGATCTCCTGCGCGAACCTGCGTTCGAGCGCGCCCAGGAACTTGGCGCGCCCATCGCGCGTGAGGCTCAGCGCGCCGAGGCGCTCGATGAAGTCGGAGGGCGCGAGCTCCGCGTTGTTCACCGCGGTGATGCAGGCGGAATCGACAATGAGCGGGCGGAAGGCCTCCATCAGATCGAGCGCGAGGGCGGGCCGGCCGTAGCGCGGCGCGTGCAGATATCCGAGGTACGGATCGAGGCCGACGGCCCACGCGACCTGCGCGCACTCCCGCGCGAGGATCGAGTAGCCGAAGGACAGCAGGGCGTTGATGCGGTCGCGCGGCGGGCGGCGCGTCCTGGTCTCGAAGGAGAAGCCGCGCAGGAACTCCGCGTCGCCCTTGAGCATGCGCGGGAGGTTCTCGAAGTACACGCGGCTGCCGGCGCCCTCATGGCCGAGAAGGGAGCCCAGATCGGGCGCGCGCAGCGCAGCGCGGGCGCACTGGCGAAGGCGTGCGAGCACCTCGCGTTCGACGTCGGCCACGTTCCGCCGCAGCATCGTCCGCATGTTCAGCAGCTTCGCGCGCACGATGAAGCGCGCGATGCGAAGCGCCGCGGCGGGGTCCGCGGCGGCCGCATACTGGCGCTGGCGGAGCGCGATGTTGCGGTGCGGGAGCCCCGCAGTGATCCCGTGGAGCCACCCGCCACTCGACATGTAGACCACCGGGACTTCGCGCCGGCAGAGCTCGTGGACCATCGCGGTGCTGATCTGCACGCCCTGCCCGAACAGGACGAGCTGCGAGATCTCCTCCAGGCGAACCTGGCCGATCTTCTCGTCCTCGAGGTGGACCTCGAGCAAGTCGCCGTTCTTGCGGACGCGCGAGCCGGGCTCCTGGACGTAGACCGGGAAGCGCTGCACCGACGCGGGGATCAGACGGCGCAGCGGCGAGCTGCCCTGCGTGAGCAGCGCCGTCTCGTCCGGGAGACAGATGGACACCAGCGAGCAGCGCGGGCACTTCGGGCTGTCGACGAGCGGCGGGGGGAGGATCCCGGAGCCGGCCGTCTCCCGGAGGTCGGCGATCTGGCGCCGGGTCAGCGCGACGAGGTCGGCGTCGAAGTCCACGGTGACGCGCTCGTTCGAGCCCACGAAGTACAGGGCGCCCGAGTCGCATGCGTACCCGTTCGCCCGCAGCAGGAGGCCCTGCGCGCAGAGCTGGACCCGCTCCGGCTCCCAGGCGCCGGTCGCGGTGTGCGGCCGGGTTCCCTTCTTGTAATCGACGGGCTGGACCCGCTGCCCCTCGATCTCGACCAGGTCGATCTTCCCGGTGATCCCGAGCTCCGGGTCGGACAGCTCCACCGACCGGAGCTGCAGGACGCCAGCGGGCGAGCTTGCCCCCTCCCTACCCTCCCCGGCCCCGCGGCGGACCCGGAACCCGGGGCGGTCCACCCCCGCGTGCCGGACCGCCCCGACGAGGGTGTCAGGGTTCTCTTCCCATTCCCCCTCGACCCATTCCAGAATGCCCAATCGAGGGCAGTAGGTGAACTCGTTGAGCATCCGGAGGGGGATCAGGGGCGCATCGCGAGGCGTGGACATCCGTCCACTCGTATCGGCCGTCGCGCCGAGTTCGCTCACTCCACCGAACCGTCCGACTGCCCGGACGTGGCAGGGACAGTGCGACCGCGAATGACGGACCCATGTGCTCCACTGCGAGCGAGCTGGTGCGGAGCGCAGCCGCGCTCACAGACTCCGACCGGGCGATCAGAACGAGCATCGAAAGACGCACGAAATCCGAGACCTCGCGGTTGGGAGCGGGCTCTCGACGAGGACCAAGGGCCGCGGTGCAAGCTGATCCGTCCGGCAACCGGAATGGGAGACACGATCAGAGTCCTTGCTGCCTGGTCCCAGCATCGGCTTGCACGTGACTGAGAGAGCTGACTCCACCTTCCCTCTTCGAATGGGGACTCCGCCATGACCGAACCGGTGCCCGTACTCGAACTCGACCGCCTCAAAGAAGCTGTGAAGGGCTCGGCAGCGGCATTCCGTTGCCGCCGCCGACTCCAGCCAGCGGGCGGAGAAGGCGACAAGGTGTTTCCGCCCACCTTCGCCGGCGCTGTCTATGCGATCGAACAGCGGCGCGTGCCCGGGCACGAGGGATCGGTCAGCTGCGTGCTCCTGGACAGCGTGCAGAGCCAGGCGAACCGCATGGAGCTCGCGCTGCAGGAGGCGCTCGACGCTAGCAAGATCACGATGCCGCTCCTCGTCGTCGACTTCACCGAGCACGGTCCGACGGGAGACATCGAGGCCGACAAGAAGGCGGGCAAGCTCATCGACGCCGTCGGCAAGATCACGAGCCTCCAGGTGCCCCATCGCCTCGCCGATGCGATCCTCCGCGACAGCGAGCTGGGCGGTGTTGCCTTCCGCGTCTCCAACAAGGGCAGGGCCCTCAACCAGGTGAGCCTCGCCAACGCGACGCCACTCTTGGAGCTCTGTCCGACGGCGCTCGTCTTCGGCATGTGGGATTCGACCGGCCCCAAGGGCGGTCTCGGCCCGAAGTTCGAGCGGGCAATGGTGTCCGAGATCGTCGGGGTGGGCGCGGAGGTCGGCGACCTGCGCCGGGGAGTGCGCCGCGATCCGCTCGAGATCCGGGCCGCCGTCGCGGTGAAGAAGTCTGCCGACACGTCGTGGACCGTCGCCGCCTCGAACGCCAAAGGGAAGGACATCGTCGCCCCATCCAAGGTGAACCATTCGAGCGTTCCCTTCCCGAAGCAGCGGGACAAGAAGACGGACGAAAACACCTACGACGGGGTGACGATCGGATACGCGGAGCAGACCACGACCCTGTCGCTCATTTGCCTCCGACGCCTTCGCTTTCCAGTCAATGGGGCCCCGAGCGCCGACACGGACGCCGCCGCTCGGATCGTTCTGGCCGCGCTCGGCCTCGCCGCCGCGACCCTCGCGTTCGAGTCCGGGCTGGGCTTGCGTTCGCGCTGCCTCCTGTGGCCGGACGGCCCCATGGAGTGGCAGCTTCTTGAACGTCCGGGCGCGACGCCAGCGAAGTTCTCGCTGTCCGGTGATGCAGCCATCAAGCTGCTGAACGACGCGATCACGTCAGCCGAGAAGGTCAGGCTGCCGTGGGCGAAGGTGCCGATCCTTCTCAAACCGTCGCAGGAGCTGGTCAAGCTCGTCCGCCTGAGCCAGCTCGAGGCGACCAAGGAATCCGGCGAGACCGCGTGAGGTGCTCGCCCTCGGCGTCCGATATCTGAACGGCTTCGTGGCGGCGCGCCCGAGTCCATCGGACTCGCAGGCGGAATGGCCGCCGCATCCGGGGCGCGTCTTCATGGCCCTCGCGGCGGCGCATTTCCAGACCGGCATGGAGCCTGCCGAGCGCGAGGCGCTCGAGTGGCTACAGGGCGATCAGGAACCTCGCCGAGCGCCAGCGATTCGCGCGTCCGAAGTGGTGCAACGAGCGGTCGTGGAACACTTCGTGCCCGTCAACGACGAAGCGATCTGGAGGAAGAAGGACGAGAAGAAGAAACCACCACCCCCGCTCCAATCGGCCGCTGGAATCATCCGCACACGGCAGGCGCGCACCCTCGCGCGCGCGTGGCTCGA
>CAYVQJ010000051.1:0-22668 GCA_964454165.1 uncultured Myxococcales bacterium
CTCCTTCGCCGGCACCGCGGGAGAGGTGCTCTCGATCGGCATCGGCGAGACCGTCGGGGACGGCCTCTTCGACCCGTGCTGGCAGCTCTTTGCCCCGAACGGCGCGCCCGTGAACGCGCTCAGCTGCTCCGGGGCGAGCGCGCAGGGAACCGTCACACAGGTGCTCACGCTGCCGGCGTCCGGCACGTACACGATCGTCGTCACGGAAGCCCAAGCCGACTTCCGCGCCGGGGACTACCAGCTCAACGTGCACGGCCTCTCCGCCTCGCACGGCTGCGGCGCCGCCACGCCCTTCTGCACCGAGATCGCGTCTGCCAGCACGCCGGGCGGCGACATCGACACCTTTGCGGTCGCCGGGACCGCCGGCGACGTGATCTCGATCGCGATCGGCGAGACTGTGAGCGACGGGTTCTTCGACCCGTGCTGGCGAATCTTCGCGCCGGACGGCTCCGCGCTCAACGCGCTGACCTGCACTGCGACTGGGACCGTGCCGCAGGCGATTGCGCTGCCCGAGACGGGGGCCTACACCGTCATGGTGTCGGAAGCTCAAGGGGACTTCCGCTCCGGCAACTTCCAGCTCGAGGTTCAGGGGCTCTCTGCGAACCGGACGTGCGGCTCGCCGATCGCCTGCGGCTCCGACGGCGTGGCGACGATCGCCCAGTTCGGCGACCTGGACAGCTTCACGTTCAGCGGCACGGCGAACGACGTGGTCTCGGTCTCGATCGGCGAGCCCGTCGCGGATGGCGTCTTCGCGCCCTGCGGGCAGCTCTTCGACCAAGATGGGGTGAGCGTCGGGGCGCGCTTCTGCGGCGCGGGGGCCGCTCGCAGCGGCCCGCGAACTCTCCCCACGACCGGCACCTACACCGTCGAGGTCAGCGAGCAGCAGGGCGACCGCGCCGGCAGCTACTCCTACAGCCTGCAGAGCCTGGTCCCGAGCGCCGGGCAGTGCGGCGGGTCGACGGCATGCGGGGCATCGGCGATCGGCGGCGTCGCCCAGCGTCCCGGCGACACCAAGACCTATGCGTTCCTCGCCGGCGCCGGAGACGTCGTCACCATCAACGTCACCGAGACCTTCGCGAGCACGCCGTTCACCCCCTGCTGGCAGCTCTTCGCGCCCAGCGGCGCTGCCGCCGGCGCGCTGCAGTGCGGCGCGGCGAGCGCTTCCGCCGCGCGCACACTCACGGAAACCGGAGTTCACACCATCGAGGTCTCCGAGTCCGAGCTCGACACCGCCTGGGTCTACAGCGTCACGGTCACCGGACCTCTCACGGCCGGCCTCTGCACCACGCCCTGCGGCAACGGCGCGCTCGACGCCGGCGAGGCCTGCGACGACGGCAACCTCGGCGGCGTGGACTGCTGCTCGGCGCTGTGCCAGGTCGTGCCCGACAGCGACGCCGACACGCTCTGCGATCGCATGGACAGCTGCCCCACCGTCGCGAACCTCGACCAGCTCGACGGGGCCGACATGGACGGCGTCGGTCAGGTCTGCGACACCTGCCCGCTCGTCGCCAACCCGCGGGTGACCGTGGCGCAGCGCCAGATCTGGATGACGCTCGTCAGCGGCCAGCGCGACGACGACGCGGACGGTCGAGGCAACCGCTGCGACTTCGACCACAACAACGTCGGGCTCTTTATCACCGCGGGCGACTTCAACGAGGGCAAGGCGTCGATCTCCGATTTCGTCAACGGGAGCTTGTGCGGCATCGGCAACACGACTCCGTGCGGGCGCTTCGACCAGGACGAGACCGGGGCGGTGATCACGAGCAGCGACTTCAACCTGCTCAAGGCCGCGACCCCTTCGCCCGTGCCCACGCGCTGCGGTCCCGCCTGCACGCCGCCTTTCACCGGCGCGCCCGGCAAGGCGCCGTGCGAGGGCCCCGGATGCTGATCGCGCCTAACGACGGCGCAGACGGTCCGTATCGCGGCGCTGCCGCTTGGTAGGACGGCCGGCTCCATGGCCGCGGGGGGCGACTCGCGGCTCGCGCCTGGGCGGCGGCGGCGAGCGATCGAGGTAGAGCTCGCGCGCCGCGGGCGGCGACAGCCGCTTGTCGGAGAGCGCGAGCACGTCGAGGATCACGAGACCGCGCTCGAGCCGGGTCCGCACCTCGGCGCCGACGCGCAGCAGATGGCTCGGCTTCACCGCGCTTCCGTTGACGAGAACTCCACCGCCTGCGCAGGCGTCGCCGGCCTGCGTGCGCGACTTGAACACGCGCGCCGCGCACAGCCACCGATCGACCCGGACCGACTCCACCGACCCTAGAGGCTACGCTGCCACCGCCAGCTTTGCCGAGAGCGCGGACAGTCCTTCGTACGCGGGCTCGAACAGCGCCACTCGGTCCAGCATCTCGCGGGCGCCGTCGAGGTCGCCGATTTCGTAGCGGATCCCGGCCAGCGTGAAGACGAGGTGCAGATTCCCCGGGTGCAGCTCGACGAACGCCGCCACGCGTCGCGCCGCGCGGCCGAGATCCGTGGTCTCGAAGCCCGCGCGCACGATCCCGTACACCGCGGGCAGCGACTCGGGATCGAGGTCGAGCGCTCGCTCGAGGGGGAGCAGCGCTTCGCTCGCGCGTCCGGACGCCAGCAGGGACAGCCCGAGCCCCGAGCACGCGCGGGCAGACTCGCGGCGGTCGAGCGCGCGCCGGAAGCTGGTCTCGGCTGCCGTGGCGTCGCCACCATGCAGCGCCAGCGAGCCGATGCCGACCCACGCCTCATCGAGATCGGGATCGAGAGCGCGCGCCTCCTCGAACGCGTGGCGCGAAGCATCGAGCTTGCCTGCGTCCGCTTCGAAGCGGCCGCGCTCGCAGAGAGCGCGCGCGAGCTCCGTGCGCGCGAGCTCCTCGGCGCGCTCGAGCGCGCCCGCGGCCAGCTCGCGCCGGTCGGAACGGCGCGCCAGCGCCGACAGCCGGCGGAAGCCCTCCGCGCTCGGCCGCACCGCCAGGTGCGCCTGGAGCCGGCCGAGAGCCCCGTCGCGGTCTCCGAACGCGAGCTGCGCCTCGACGTCGCGAAACACAGAAGCGTCGGCGATCACCTGCGTCGGGCCGAGTAGCGCTGTGATCGCGGCCGCCATCCTCGGCGCGGCGGCGTCGCCGAGCAAAAAGCGCTCGAGCGCCGCCCCCTTCTCGCGCGCCGGCGGATCGCGCACCACGCTGCGCGCCAGCGGCAGCAGATCGTCGCCTGCGCGGAGCGTCGCGCCGAGATCGAGCGCACGTGCAGGGCCGTCGCCGGCGACGACCCGCAGCACCGGGAGCCCGAGCGAGGCAGCCTCGAGCGCAGCGTCCAGCGAGTCGGTCACCACGAGGTCGGCCGCGAGCAGCACGTCGGCCGCGTCGCGCTCGGAAAGCGCCGCGAGACCGAGCGTGCGCCCGGCCTGCGCCCGCACGGCCTCGAGCCCATCGGGGCCCGCGCCGCGCGCGACCACGACCGTCGCGAACTCCGCGGTGAGCCCCGCGATGCGCGCGGTCCAGCGCGCGCGCTCGCCCACGGGCGTGCGCGCGCTCGCAATGCACGCGACGAGAGGAGTCTCCGCAGCCGCGCCGAGGCGCGCGCGCACGCGCGAGCGCGCCGTCGCGTCAGCTCCGCGCAGCGCGTCGAGTCGCGCGAGCCCGCACGCCGTGACGTCTCCACGCAGCACACTCGCGAGCCGATCGCGGATCTCGGCGCCGGGGACCAGCACCAGGTCCGCGTCGCCGAACGCTTCGGGCGCGGGGAGCGCGTCCAGGCCGGGCTCGTCCAGGATCGCGACCACGCGCTCCGCGTCGTCGCGCACCGGCACGCCTCGACCTACGATCATCACGCGCAGCGCACAGGGCAGCGGTCCCAGCGGCATGCGCTCGCCGGCGTCGCGCGAGGCCTCCGGCGACACCGTGAGCACCGGCGCTTCGCCGAGCGCGACGAGCGCGCGCGCCAACGCTTCGAACGTGGCTAGGTCGGCCCGGTCTCGGGCGTGGAGCTCGATTCGCGTCTGCATTCCCGCTGCCTCCCCGTGCGTGCGCAAGACCCCAGCGAAGCTACGAGCGGCAGGACCGCGGCAAGACTTGAACGTTCAGTCATCCCGCGAACGTCGAAGCCGGGCCGCAAGCGCGCGAAGCGCGCGCGCAGCGAGGCGCAGCCGAGCGGAGGCCGCTCGGCGACAGCCGTCGCGGCACGGGCGGGTGCAAGCGCGCGAAGCGCGCGCGCAGCGAGGCGCAGCCGAGCGGAGGCGGTAGGCCGCGGCCGCCCGCGGCCCTACACCGCTCAGACTAGATTTCGTAGGTCCAGGCGCTGGGCTGCTCGGACTCGCAGCGGAAGATCTCGCGGTCGGGGCGCCGCGCCAGCAGCTCGCGCGAGCGGGCGAGCGCGCGCTCGAAGCCCTCGAACAGGCGCGGCCCCGCCCGCAGCAGCCCGTCCGGACCGAGCTCGCGTCCGAGCTCGGTGCGCGCCAGGAGCTCGGCGATCCTGTCCGTGAGACCGCACAGGATCACCTCGGCACCCACGCGCTGCAGCTCGACCACCGCCTGGCGCAGCGCCTCCAGCGTGGTCGCGTCGAGGTGACGCGCGCGCTTCAGCCGCAGCACGACGACGCGCGGGTGGTGGGCGGCGATCTCCTCCAGCCGCTCGCCGAGCTCGGCCGCCACCGCGAACGACAGATCGCCCTCCAGGTGCAGCAGCACCGCGGGCGTGGTCCCCGTTCTTTCGTCGAGCGCGATCTCGCGGAAGCGCGCCTCGCCCGCGAACACGATCTCGACCAGCTGGAGTCGGCCGCTGCGCAGCACGAGCAGTGCCAGCGAGAGGAACACCCCGACGTACACCGCCTGCACCAGATCGAGCCAGAGCGTGGACAGGAGCGTCGAAGCCAGCACCAGCGCGTCGCCGCGCGTTGCTGCCGCTCGCCGCAACCCACCCACGTCGATCAGATCCAGACCCGAGAGCACGACCAGGCCCGCGAGCGCCGGCGCGGGCACGCGCCCGAGGTACGGCGCCAGCAGCGGCAGGGCCAGCAGCATCAGCAGTCCACTCGCCGCGGGCGCCAGCCGCGTGCGGCCGCCCGCGGCGCGCAGCAACGCCGAGCGCGAGAGCGAGCCGTTGATCGGGAGCGCTCCCACGCCGGCGGCGGCGAGGTTCGCAACCCCCTGCGCGAAGAGCTCCCGGTCCGGATCGGAGCGCCGCCCGCCGGCGAGCGCGCGCGTCGCGGTCATCGACTGGATGGCACCGAGCAGCGCGATCGCGAACGCGGGCGCGGCGAGCGGAGCAGGATCGGCGAGTGGTGGCCACGCGAGCGTCGTCCAGCGCGCCGGCACAGAGCCGACGAGCGCGACCGGCGCCGCGCCCTCGGTCCAGCCGAGCGCGTGCGCCAGCGCCGCTGCGGCGCCGAGCGCGATCAGCGCGGACGGCACGCGCGCATCGATCCGCCGGAACACGTAGATCACGAGCGGAACCAGCGCGGCCAGGAAGAGAGCGCGCGGGTCCGCGAGGCCCAGCGACGCCGCTGCGCGGGCGAGCTCGGACCAGATCGAGGGCAGGAACGGGGACGGCGCCGCGGCACGAGCCACAGCGACGCCGAAGACGTCGGGAAGCTGTCCGAGCGCGATCAGAATCGCGGCTCCGGTGATGAAGCCGGCGAGCACGGAGTCCGACAGAAAGCGCGAGGCGCGCCCGAGCCCGACCAGCCCGAAGCCGCAGAGCAGCGCGCCCGCAAGCAACGCGGTCGTCAGCACCTGGTCCAGCGGGACGCCGCGGCCGGCCGCCACGGCGGGTGCGACGACCGCGACGCCGAGCACCAGCGCGCTGGTGTTGGTCGGCCCGCTCACCAGCTGCGGACTCGAGCCGAACAGCGCCGCGACGAGCGCGGGCAGCGCGCCCGCAAGCAGCCCCATCTCCGGTGGCACGCCCGCGAGATGCGCGAACGCCATCCCGTGCGGGATCGCGAGCGCGGTGACGTCGAGCGCCGCGACCAGGTCCGCGCGCGCGTCCGCGAGCGACGCGCCGCGCAGATGGGGCAGGAACCGCAGCGCGGGCCGCAGGTCGAGCGTCACGTTCCCGCGGGAAACTCGAGCTCGAAGCGCTCCTGGAAGCCGCGCGAGCAGACCAGATGCGTCGGCCGCAGCCGAAACGTGAGCACGCCGGGGCGCAGGAACGCCTTCGCGAACGGGAGCTTCCGGGTGTAGAGCGCGTGCAGCTCCTCGATCTCACCGGGATCGGTCGCGAGCGTGAGGCGTCCCTGCAGCGCCACGCGGTCGAACTTCGCGAACTGCTCGAGCCCCACGCCGCGGGTGTCGATCTGCGCACAGGCGCCGGCGCCGTCGCGCGCGTAACCCGACTTGAAGCTCCCGGGGCTGGTCGCGAACAAGAGCTCGAGCTTCGGCGTCTCCGCGAAAAACATCACCACGGTGTAAGGCGCCTCGTCCGCAGCGCCCGCGAACGCGAACACCGCGAACTTCTCCTCGCGCAGGATCCCGCGCACCGCCTCGAGCTGCTCCTCGCGCGACATCGCGGCCTCTGTATCACAGCTCGCGACTCGCGGGCAAACCCCCGCCAATACTGACGGTTCGCGTTACGCAGCCGATCGCGGCGCGGCTGTCGTGCGCTGTGTCGCCGAGCGTCGCGCGCATGCGGTCGCGGGACGCGCGCGGTTGCCCCTCCGCCACCACCGGGCTATTCAGGGCCACTCGCAACCTGGGAGGACTTGTTTGGGCAAGGCCCTCGTGATCACGGAGAAGCCGAGCGTGGCGCGCGACATCGTCGCGGCGCTCGGAGGATTCCAGGAGCACGATGGCTACTGGGAGAGCGACGACCGCGTCGTCACGTTCTCGGTCGGACACATCGTCGAGCTGCTCTCGCCCGAGGACGTCGATCCCGTCTACAAGCGCTGGACGCTCGACAACCTGCCGATCCTTCCCGCGAAGTTCGAGCTCAAGCCCAAGAGCGGCACGGCGGAGCGGATCCGCACCATCAAGAAGCTGCTCGCGCGCGACGACGTCGACTCCGTCGTGAACGCCTGTGACGCGGGGCGCGAAGGTGAGCTGATCTTCCGCGAGATCATGGAGTTCCTCGGCAGTCACAAGCCCGTACAGCGGCTCTGGCTGCAGTCGCTCACGCGCGAGGCTCTCCGCCAGGGGTTCACGCGGCTCGAGCCCGGTGAGCGCTACGACCGCCTCGCGGCCGCGGCCGCCTGCCGCAGTCAGTCGGACTGGCTGATCGGCATGAACGCGACGCGCGCGCTCACGCGGCGGCTGCAGGGCCGCAAGGAAAAGGTCGCCTGGTCCGCAGGCCGGGTGCAGACGCCCACGCTGGCGCTCGTCGTCGAGCGCGAGCTCGAGATCCTGGCGCACCTGCCCAAGCCCTACTGGCGCGTCGAGGCGCGCTTCGCCGCAGAAGACCACGAGTACCTCGGGACCTGGTTCGATCCGGGCTTCCGCGCGGCGGAAGGCGACGACAAGGGGCGCGACGATCGGATCTGGGAGGAGAGTCAGGCGCGCGAGATCGCGGAGGCCGTGCGCGGCCGCGCCGGTGTAGCGAGCGAGACGCGCAAGCCCAGCCGCGAGACCGCCCCGCCGCTGTTCGATCTGACCAGCCTGCAGCGCGAGGCGAACCACCGCTTCGGCTGGTCCGCGCGGCGCACGCTCAACGCCGCTCAGCGCTGCTACGAGGCGCACAAGGTCCTGACGTATCCCAGAACGGACTCGCGCTGTCTGCCCAACGACTACCGCAGCATGGTCGACGAGGTGCTGCGCACGTTCGCCGCCGGCGGACCCTGGCGCACCGAGGCCGGCTACCTGATCGAGCACGGCCTCGAGAACCTGCGCCGCACCTTCGACGACGCCGGCGTCTCCGACCATTTCGCGATCATCCCGACCGGCAAGGTCCCCGGCGAAGAGCTGCGCGGCGACGACGGCCGGCTGTTCGACTTCGTCACGCGGCGCTTCCTCGCCAACTTCCACCCGCCCGCGGTGTGGACGCGCGCCGAGCGCACGACCGCGGTGGGCGCGCATTCCTTCCGCTCGCGCTCACGCACGCTCGACGAGCCCGGCTGGCGCGCCGTGATCGGCCAGACCGAGCAGGAGGATCAGCTCCTGCCGCCGCTCGCCGCGCGACGCGCAGCCTCGAGCTCCGAAGACTCGACCGACGTCGAAGGCGTCGCGGTGCGGAACCTCGTCGTGGACGTGCCGGCCGAAGAGACCAAGCCACCAGCGCGGATCGGCGAAGGGCGCCTGCTCTCGCTGATGGAGAACGCGGGCAAGGAGCTCGACGACGAGGACTTCGCCGCCGTGATCCACGACAAGGGCATCGGCACGCCGGCGACGCGCGCGGACATCATCGAGAACCTGATCGCCAAGGGTTACCTGGTGCGTGTCGGCAAGTCACTGCGGCCGACAGTGAAGGGCATCCGGCTGGTCGACACGCTGCGCCGGGTCCACGCCGACCGCCTTGCCTCTGCCGAGCTCACCGGCGAGATGGAGTACGAGCTGCGCGAGATCGAGCGCGGCACGCGCACGGCTAAGCAGTACATGGCGGGGATCGTCGACTACACGCGCGAGATCGTCGAGATCATGCGCACCTTCGACTACGACGACCTGTACAAGGACGACCCCGCGCTCGGCACCTGCCCCTGCGGCAAGGCGCGCCCGGTCTGGGAACGCACCTGGTTCTATCGCTGCGAAGAGGACCCGCAGGCCGCCGAGGGCGAGGACTGCGCGTTCCGGGTCTGGAAGGACAAGGCCGGCCGCTACATGGACCGGCAGACGGTCACGACGCTCCTGCGCAAGCTCGAGACGCCGGTGCTCGACGGCTTCACCACGCGCGACGGCCGCACCTATCAAGGCATGCTGACGCTCGAAGGCAAGGAGCTGAAGCTCATCGCGGCGGGCGGCAGCGGCGAGCGCGCCAGTGACGAGGTCGAGTACGAGGTCAACGACCAGCCGCTCGGCCCGTGTCCGCTCGGCTGCGGCAGCGACGTGATCGAGACGCCAACCCGCTTCGGCTGCCGCGCCGGTCTCGAGGCGCTGGCTCAGGGCAAGCCGGACAAGGACGCGCCGAAGCCCTGCCCGTTCGTGCTGCCGCGCACGGTGTGCAAGCGCGAGATCACGCGCGACGAGGCGCTCGAGTACGTGACGAACAAGCGCACCGGGCTCCTGACCGAGTTCACCTCGCGCTTCGGTCGGCCCTTCGGCGCCACGCTGTTCATCAAAGAGAATGGGCGGCACGGCTTCGAGTTCCAGCCGCGCGGCAAGGCTGCAGAGCCCGGTGCCGAGGGCGCAGCCACGACCGCGCCGCCGCGCCGCGGTGGTCGGGGGCGCAAGCGTGGCGCGTCGGCTCCGGCGCTGGCTCCCGCCGGCGCTGCGGCAAGCAACGAAGCCGCAGCTCCCGTCGCCGGCGCGCCCACCCGCAAGCCTCGGCGCAAGAAGGGCGGGCCACCGAGCCCACTCGCTGCTCGAGTCGTGCACCGTCGCAAGGGCGCCGCGCGCAAGGCGGGAGGCCGCAAACCCGGCGGGCGCGGTGCGGTGCCGGCTGCGGAGCCGTCCGGCGACTGAGCTTCCGGTAGAATCGCGGCGCACTTCGACACCGAGGAGAACGCCGTGATCCGCCCTACCCGCTTCGGGATCTTCCTGGCTCCCTTCCACCCGGTGGAGGACAACCCCACGCTCGCGCTCGAGCGCGACCTCGAGCTGGTGTCGTGGCTCGACAAGCTCGGCTACCACGAGGCCTGGATCGGCGAGCACCACTCGGCGGGCTACGAGATCATCGCCAGCCCCGAGCTGTTCATCGCGGCGGCTGCCGAGCGCACGCGGCACATCCGGCTCGGCACCGGCGTCGTCTCTCTGCCCTATCACCACCCACTCATGGTCGCGGGTCGCATGACCCAGCTCGATCACATGACGCGCGGGCGCGCGATGCTGGGCGTCGGTCCCGGCCTGCTGCCTTCGGACGCGTTCATGCTCGGCATCGACCCGCGCCGCCAGCGCGACATGATGGACGAGTCACTCGGCGTGATCATGCGCTTGCTCGCGGGCGAGACCGTGACCCACGAGTGTGAGTGGTTCAAGCTCAAGAACGCGCGCGTGCAGCTCGCACCGTACACGAAGCCGCACCTCGAGGTCGCGGTCGCCTCGTCGGTGTCGCCGTCGGGGCCACGCACGGCGGGGAAGTTCGGCATCGGGATCCTGGCGGTGGGAGCGACGCGCGAGGACGGCTTCAACGCGCTCCAGTACAACTGGGGCATCTGCGAGGACTTCGCGGCGCGGCACGGCAAGCAGGTGTCGCGCCAGAACTGGCGGCTGGTGGGCCCGATGCATCTCGCGGAGTCGCGCGAGAAGGCGCGCGCGAACGTGCGCTTCGGGCTCGAGAAGTGGCTGGCGTACTTCCAGAACATCGGCGGCTCGCCGGTCGCGCAGGCGCAGGCGCAGGCGGCCGGGATCCAGCAGGGGCTCGCGAACGCCGCCGGGCAGGGCGGTGATCCGATCGACGCGCTGATCGAGTCGGGCACCGCCGTGATCGGCACCCCCGATGACGCCGCGGAGCAGATCGAGCGGCTCGAGAAGCGCTCCAGCGGCTTCGGCGTGCACCTGCAGCTCGCGCACGAGTGGGCGGATCGCGACGCCACGCTGAAGAGCTACGAGCTGTTCGCGCGCTACGTGATGCCGCGCTTCCAGGCCTCGAACGAGATCCGGCGCCAGAGCTACGACTGGACCGGGGAGAACCGCGACACCTTCATGTCGGCCGCCATGCAGGGCATCATCGAGGCCGTACAGAAGCACGCCGGCGAGCAGGCGGCGCGCGACAAGAAGTGAGCGGGCGCGCATGAGCAACTCGCGGCGCATCGCGCTGGTGCAGCAGGCCGTCGCCGGCGATCCGGAGCGCAACGTGGAGCGCGCGATCGAGGCGGTGCGCGAGGCCGCGAGGCGCGGAGCGCAGCTCGTCTGCTTGCAGGAGCTGTTTCGTACCCGCTACTTCGCGCAGTCCGAGGACGCGGCGGCCTTCGACCTGGCGGAGCCGATCCCCGGGCCGACGAGCGAGCGCCTGGCGAAGCTCGCGCGCGAGCTGTCCGTGGTGATCATCGCCCCGCTCTTCGAGCGGCGCGCGCCCGGGCTGTGCCACAACTCGGCGCTGGTGCTCGACGCGGATGGCTCCGTCGCCGGCCACTACCGCAAGATGCACATCCCCGACGATCCGCTGTACCACGAGAAGTACTACTTCACGCCCGGGGACACGGGCTTCTTCGCGGTCGACACCGCTGCGGGCCGGATCGCGGTGCTGATCTGCTGGGACCAGTGGTTCCCGGAGGCGGCGCGCCTCGTCGCGCTCGACGGCGCGGAGATCGTGCTGTACCCGACCGCGATCGGTTGGACCCTTGCCGAGGGACCCGCGGAGCACGCCGCACAGTTCGACTCGTGGCTGACCGTGCAGCGCGGGCACGCGATCGCCAACGGCGTCTTCGTCGCCGCCGCGAATCGCGTCGGGCGCGAGGGCGAGCTCAACTTCTGGGGCAGCTCGTTCGCCTGCGACCCGCAGGGGCGCATGCTCGGCTGCGCACCCTCCGATCGCGAGGCAGTGCTCGTCGTGGATTGTCCGCGCGCGCGGATCGAGGAACAGCGGCGCGCCTGGCCTTTCCTGCGCGACCGCCGCGTCGACGCCTACACCGACCTGCTGCGACGCTTCCGGCGGTAGCTACGGCAATGGGACTGCGCATGCCCGCGGAGTGGGAGCCGCACGCGGCGACCTGGATCGCCTGGCCACATTCCCGCGAGTGGTTCGGTGAGCGGCTCCCCGAGGTCGAGGACACGTACGTGGCGATCGCGACGGAGCTCGCGCGGAGCGAGACGCTCAAGGTGCTCGTGTCGGACGAGTTGTGCGGTGTGCGCGCCCGGGAGCGGCTGCGCGGAGTCGTGGCGGAATTCCACGTGGTCGAGACACACGAGATCTGGCTGCGCGACAGCGGACCGACGTTTGTGCTCGACGAGCGGGGCGAGCGGGTCGCACTCGACTGGACCTTCAACGCCTGGGGCGGGAAGTACGCGAGCGCCGCGCTCGACGACGCCGTGGCCGCGCGCGTCGCTAACCTGGCTGGGGTGCGCGCGGAGCGTCCCGGGCTGGTGCTGGAAGGCGGCGCGCTCGAGGTCGACGGCGAAGGCACGCTGCTGCTCGTCGAGTCGACGGCGCTGGGTCCCACGCGCAACCCCGGCCTCTCGCGCGCGGACCTCGAGCAGCGGCTCCGCGAGCTGCTGGGCGTCTCGCGCATCGTCTGGCTGCGAGCCGAGCTTCCCGGCGACGACACCGACGGTCACGTCGACAACGTGGCGCGCTTCGTCGCCCCGGGTCGCGTGGCGTGCACACGCGCGCTCGACCCGCAGGATCCCGCGCACGCGTCGCTCGAGGAATGCCGCGCGCTCCTCGCCGCGGCACGCGACGCACAGGGCCGCGCGTTCGAGCTGGTCGATCTGCCGCTGCCGCCGCCGATCCACGCTGGCGGCCGCCGACTCCCGGCAAGCCACGCGAACTTCTACGTGGCGAACCGCGCGGTGCTGGTGCCGGTGTTCGCCGCGAGCAGCGATCGCACGGCGCTCGAGGTTCTCGCCAGCTGCTTTCCCGGGCGCCAGGTCGTCCCGATCCCATCACTCCCCCTCTTGCGCGACTTCGGCGGCGTGCACTGCATGACGCAGCAAGAACCGCGGGCGGCGGATCGCTAGCGAGCGAGGACGATGATCGCGGGGGAAGCGCCGCTGAACGCGCTCCGGTCGAAGGCACCGAAGAGCGAGACCAGCTCGAAGCCCGCGCGCGCCAGCAGGTGCTCGACCTCGAAGCGGTAGAACCAGCGCATGTCGAACTCGACCACGTCGTTGCCGACGACCTCGCCGCCGCGCCGCCGCTCGTAGCGCATGCGCAGGTGCTGCAGCTGCAGCCCGAGATCGCGCGTGACGGTCGTGAAGCGCACCACGTCGTCGCCCTCGTGAGGAAAGCGCAGCTCCTCGAACTCGGGCTCCTCGAGCAGCGCGATGCGCGCGAGCCGCGCGTTGAACACGTCGAAGGCGAGCAGGCCCCCCGGCGCCAGGTGCCGGCGCACGCTCGCCAGACAAGCGAGCTGATCCGCGACGGTGTACAGGTGCTGGAACGCGCGGAACGCCGAGAAGATCAGAGTGAAGCGATCGGCGCCGAGATCGAAGCTCTGCATCGGCGCGCAAGCGAGCCGCAGCGTCCGCGGTGGCTGCTTGGCGAGCAGCGTGTTCAGCATCGCCTGCGACGCGTCGATCCCGGTGCAGGGAATGCCCTCGGATGCGATCGGGAGCAGCGCACGCCCGGTGCCGCAGCCGAGCTCGAGCACGGGTCCGGCCGCCTGGCGCGCGAGCGCGCGATAGAACTCGACGTCGGGCCCGAGTGCAGCGTGCACACCGTACGCGGCGTCGTAGTAGCGCGCCGTCACGGGACCGTAGCTGTCGATCGCTGCTGTCACTGGCGCGCGAGATCAGCCGGGCACGACGATGAAGCCCGCGCGCGGGAAGTGCACGACGACTTCGCCGACCTGCGGATCCTGGCGGCGGATCGCGATTTCGTGGACCGACGACGCGACCAGCTCGCCCTTCACGGGATCCCGCCCGTAGTCGTCCGGGAACACCGCCACCCGATCGCCCGGCTTGCGGCCGCTCGGATCGCCCGGATCGAGCGCCGGCAGCGTCTCGGGCCGCGCGTTGCGCGCGACCTCGAGCGCCTCCTTCGGGTCCATCGGCGACGGCGCGCCGTCTCCGATCGCGCGCACGCGCTGCATCCACGCAAGCACGTGCGGGAAGGCGTCGACCACAGCAGCGACCGGCGGCACGTTGCGCAGGAACCAGACCCCGTGGTACGCGGAGAAGTCCGCGAGGCTCGGCTCGTCGCCGAGCAGGAAGCCGCGTCCGCTCCCGAGCTGGCGCTCCAACCAGTCGAGGTGCGCGCGCAGCTGGTCGCGCGCGATCGGCACCGCAGCCTTCATCTCCCGGAGGTCGAGCGTGCGACCCACCAGCTTCGAGCGGTCCTCGAAGAACGCCTTGGGCACCGCGTCGCCGATCGCGCCGAAGATCACGCCGACGGCGGCCTGGAACAGCGCCCGGTCGGTCCAGAACAGGATCGCATCGGCGATCCCCTCCGTCCCCGGCGGGTAGATCGTGGGCGACGGATGCCGCCGCTCGAGCTCGCGCGCGATCGCCAGTGAGTCGCACCAGACATCTGCGCCGATCTGCATCACCGGCGCGCGGCGGTAGCCGCCGGTGAGCGGGAGAAGGTCGGGCTTGGGCATCACGTTCGGCGTCATCACGGAGCGCCAGGGCAGGCGCTTGCGACCGAGCACGAGCCGCACCTTCTCGGAGTAGGGCGACTCGGGATAGTGGTGCAGGATGATCTCGCTCATTCGGGCACCCTATCACCAAGACCCGCAAGTGCGAAGCGCGCGCAGCGAGGCGTAGCCGAGCGGAGGTCGTAGCGCGCGGCCGCCCGCGCGCGTACACGACTCAGACTCGTTAGGCGATCGCCCCGTCGAGCACGCGGCGCAGCGTGGCGGTGTCGATGTTGCCGCCCGACAGGATCATCGCGACGCGCCTGCCCGCGAGGCGCTCGCGCAGCGTCTGGGCGGCGGCGAGCGGCGCAGCCCCGGCCCCTTCCGCCAGGTTGTGTGTGAAGCGCAGCAGGTCCGCGACGGCTCGCGCCATCGCGGCCTCGGAAACCAAAAGGAAATCGTCGAGGTCGCGCAGCATGAGGCGCAGCGTGAGCTCGGCGGGCACGCGCGTGGCGAGTCCATCGGCGAAGGTGTCGGCGCTCGCGGTCGAGACCGGCCGGCGCTCCAGCCACGAGCGCCAGATCGCGGGCGCGCGCTCGGCCTGCACGCCGATCAAGCGCGTGGCGGGTGACTTCTCGGCGCGCGCGAGAGCGGCGCCGCAGACGCCGGAGCCGAGACCCACGGGCACGAACAACGCGTCGAGCCCCGAGACGTCCTCGAACAGCTCGAGCGCAGCGGTGGCGACTCCTGCGATCAAGAGCGGCTCGTTCGCCGAGTGCACGTAGCGGTAGCCGTGCTGCTTCACCAGCGTCTCGACCTGCTCGCGCGCCTCGTCGAAGTCGCGGCCGTGCTCGACCAGCTCGGCGCCGAGCGCTCGCATCGCCTCGTTCTTCTCGGGATTGTTGCCGTGCGGCACGACGATCGTCGCGTGCACGTCGAAGCGGCGCGCCGCCCAGGCCACCGAAAGCCCGTGGTTCCCGCGCGTGGCCGCGATCACGCCGCGCGCGCGCTCGTCGGGCGCGAGCGACGCGAGCAGGTTGACGCCTCCACGCACCTTGAAGGCGCCGACCGGCTGGTGGTTCTCGTGCTTGATCCAGAGCTCGAAGCCGAGCTCTGCGTTCAGGGCGGGATACGTCCACGCCGGCGTGCGCGGCAGGTGGCGCGACACGACTTCGCGCGCGCGCAGCACATCCTCGAAGCCCGGCTCGTGCACCAGGCGGAGTCTAACGCTATCCACCTGCGCCATGCCCGAGCGCCGCGCCAGACCGTTCCGCACGCTGTCGAGCCAGATCGCATGGTCGTGTCCGTGGTACGAGGTGCGGCAGGACGAGATCGAGAACGCGCGAGGCGTGCGCGGGCAGTACAACGTGGTGCAGAAGCCCGCGGCGGTGTTCGTGCTGCCGGTCACCGACGACGGGCGCGTGGTGCTGATCGACACCTACCGCTACACCGTCGACGACTGGTGTCTGGAGGTGCCGGCCGGTCGCCCGAAGCCGCACGAGTCACTCGAAGACGGCGCGCGCACGGAGCTGCGCGAGGAAGTCGGCGGCAGCGCGCGCGCGCTCGAGCACGTGGGCTGGTTCTACAGCCTGAACGGGATCTGTAACGAGGTCTGCCACGTGTTCCTGGCATCGGGCGTTGCGCTCGGAGCGACCGAGCACGAGCCGTTCGAGGCGATCGAGCCGGTGCCGCTCGCGATCGAGGAGGCGCTCGCGCTGGCGCGGCGCGGCGAGATCCGCGACGGCCCCTCTGCGCTCGCGCTGTTCCTGTGTGAGTCGCGCCTCGTGGAGCTGGCGCGCGGCGCTACACGGTGAGCGAGCGGCGGGACGGGGCGAGCACGGCTGCGACGTCGGCGGCGAGCCGTTCGGCGTCGCGGCGCTCGAGCGAGGCGATCGTCGCGCGGATCGCGGGGCCGGTGCGCAGCCGGAAGCGCTCACCCGGCGCGAGCGCCCAGCCGCGCTCCAGCAGCGCCTGCAGCGCCGGCGCCTCCTCCGCCACCGGGATCCAGACGTTCATCCCCGAGCGACCGTGCGCGGGAACGCCGCGGGCGGCGAGCGCACGCAGGAGCGCATTGCGCCGCTCGCTGTAGCTGCGCTCCGCACGGCGTAGCAACGCCGCGACCGACTTGTCCGTGGCAAGCGCCACCACCAGCCGCTGGAGCAGGTGACTGACCCAGCGCATCCCCATGCGCTGCCGCCCTTCCACGCGCGCGACGGTCTCGGCGTCACCGGAGAGGATCGCCAGCCGCAGGTCCGGCCCGAACGCCTTCGAGACGGAGCGCAAGAGCGCGAAGCGCTTGCGCAGCGAGCGCGGCCGCGCGAGCGAAGGCCGCTCGGCGCCAGCCGTCGCGGCACGGACTGGCGCGAAGCGCTCTTGCCCACCGCACAGACTCTCGAGGGGCGCGCCGGCCACGCCCGCGGCGTGATCGTCTTCGATCAGGAGCAGCTCGGGGAACTCGCGCAGCACGCGGCGCAGCTCGCGCGCGCGGCGCGGGTCCAGCGCGGACCCGAAGGGGTTCTGCGCGCGCGGCGTCACGATCACGGCGTTGGCGCCGGCCGCGAGCGCGCCGGCCAGCGCGTCGGGAACGATGCCCGTGTCGTCGACGGAAACCGGAACCGCGACCAGCGAGAGAGCGGCGAGCAGGTCGAACACGCTGGTGAAGCCCGGGTCCTCGACGACCACGCGGTCGCCCGGTCGCAGGTGCGCCTGCAGCACGCGCTCGATGCCGTCGAGCGCGCCGCCCACGACGGCGAGCGCCTGCGCGGGCAGACCATCGGCTTCGAGCTGCTGCTTCGCCACGCGGATCAGGGCCGGCGAGAAGGGCTCGCCACCGTAGAGGTGCGGCGTCGTGTCGATCCGATCCAGCGCCGTGCGGAGATCCGGGAGCAGTGCGGGGTCCGGGTTGCCCGCGGTCAGATCGCGGGCGTGCGCCGGCAGCGGCGCGGTCGCGCGTGCAGCGAGGGGCGGCGCCGGCGCGATCGCACTGCCACGCCGGCCCTGGCCGACCAGCAGACCGCGCTGGCGCAGCGCCCGGTAGGCCGAGGCGACGGTCGCCGGCGACACGCGCAGCTCGCGCGCGAGCGCGCGCACAGTCGGCAGGCGCCCGCCGGGCGTGAGCGCGCCCTGGCGCAAGGCTCGCTCCACGCTGCGCGCGATCTCGACGGCGCTCGATCCCGTGATAGTATTGCGTGCTGTAACGTTCACTGATTTGTACTGTAACAAACACCGAACTCGAGAGGAAGCCATGGCCCTGGTCGTCGACGCCCCCCAGCCCTCATTCGCACCCGCGCCCCGCAGCGAGGTGCGCCGCGCCGAGCGCGCCCGCTACGACCGGGCGGCGCTGCACGCGATCCTGGACGAGGGCGTCGTGTGCCATCTGGGCTTCGCCGACGGTGAACAGCCGTTCGTGATCCCGATGGTCTTCGCGCGCGTGGACGATCGCCTGTACCTGCACGGCGCGCGCGCCACGCGGCTCTTGCGCGAGCTCGGCGCCGGCGTGCCGGTCTGCGTGACGGTGACGCTCGTGGACGGCCTGGTCTTCGCGCGCTCCGCATTCCACTGCTCGATGAACTACCGCTCCGCGGTGGTGTTCGGGCGCGCGCAGGTCGTCAGCGCGGTCGAGGAGCAGCTCAGCGCGCTGCGCGCGATCGTCGAGCACATGGCCGAGGGGCTCTGGAAGGACGTGCGCGGCCCCAATCTGCAGGAGCTCGCGCGCACTTCCGTGCTCGTGCTCCCGATCGAGGACGCTTCCGCCAAGGTGCGCAGCGGCCCGCCGATCGACGACGAAGAGGACTACGCGCTACCGGCGTGGGCGGGCGTGGTCCCGCTCTCGCTCGCACCGCGCGCGCCGGAGCCCGACTCGAGACTCGCGCCGGGCGTCGTGCCACCGCCCTACGTGGCGGACTATCGTCGGCCCAGCCCAAAGGAGAGTCCCCGATGACGACGTTCGGAATCCTGATCTTCGACGACGCCGAGGAGCTCGACTTCGTCGGGCCGTGGGAGGTATTCACCTCCGCTGCGATGGCCAACCAGGGCGCGGACCGCGTGGTGACGATCGCCGAGCACGAGCGCCCGGTGCGCTGCGCCAAGGGCCTGCGCGTGCTGCCGGATCACACCCTCGCGAACGCTCCCGCGCTCGACGTCGTGCTCGTCCCCGGGGGACAGGGCACGCGACGCGAGGTCAACAACCCGGTCGTGATCGAGTGGCTGCGCAAGGCCGGCGCCAGCGCGAGCTGGGTGACGAGCGTCTGCACCGGCACGCTGCTCCTGCACGAGGCGGGCTTCGCGCGCGGCAAGCGCGTGACCACGCACTGGAGCTTCATCGAGCCGCTGCGCGCGCGCGGCGACGTGACGGTGCTCGAGCGCGTGCGCTACGTGCGCGACGGCAATCTCGTGACCTCCGCGGGTGTCTCCGCCGGGATCGACATGGCGCTCTGGCTGATCGGCCAGATCCACTCCCCCGACTTTGCGCGCAAGGTGCAGCACTACATCGAGTACAACCCCGCCCCTCCCTACGCAGCGGAGGTGTGAGGCCGTCGGGCGAGCTTGGTGAGCTCCAGCGCGAGCAGCGGTACGGCGGCGACTCCCAGCAGCGCCGAGCACTCCGCCCACCCGAGGGGCGTGGTGTCGAAGATGCTGCGCAGGGGCGCGAAGTGGTGGCTCGCGATCTGGAAGGCGACCGTCGCGGCAGCCACCGCCGCGAGCCGCAGGTTGGAGAAAAGCCCGATCTCCCAGACGGCCTTCGTCTCGCTGCGCGCGCCGAACGCGCGCAGGATCTCGGCGAATACCAGCGTGGCGAACGCGTAGGTTCGCGCTTCGCTCTCGGAAGCGAAGCGCAGGGCCCACAGGTACGCGGCGAGCGACGCGCCCGCCGTGAGCAGCCCCGTGGAGAGCAGCCCGAGCGCGAAGCGGCGACTCGTCAGGCTGTCTCGCGCGCGCGGAGGCCGCCGCATCAGGTCGGGATCGAGCGGATCGGTCGCCAGACACAGCGCGGGCAGCCCGTCCGTCACGAGATTGATCCACAGCAGGTGAATCGGAAGAAGCGGCACCGGCAGGCCCGCGGCGATGCAGGCGGCCATGAGCAAGAGCTCGCCGGCGTTCCCGGCCAGGAGGTACTGCAGGGTCTTGCGCACGTTGTCGTAGACCCCGCGGCCCTCCTCCACCGCCGCGACGATCGACGCGAAGTTGTCGTCGGTCACGATCATGTCCGAGGCTTCCTTGGTGACCTCGGTACCCGTGATCCCCATCGCGATCCCGATGTCTGCACCGCGAATGGCCGGGGCGTCGTTCACGCCGTCGCCCGTCATCGCCACCACGTCGCCGTGCGCCTGCCAGGCGCGCACGATGCGCAGCTTGTGCTCCGCGCGGACTCGCGCGTACACGGCGGTGGAGCGGACGCGATCGCCCAGCGCTTCGTCGGACAGGGCGTCGAGCTCGCTCCCGGACAGCGCCAGGTCCGCCGGACCCGCGATGTCGAGCTCACGCGCCACGGCGAGGGCCGTGCGCGGATGGTCGCCAGTGATCATCACGACGCGAATCCCCGCCTCGCGACAGAGTCCCACCGCGCGCCGCGCTTCGGGACGCGGTGGGTCGTACATCCCTGTGAGCCCGACGAACAGCAGGTCGCGCTCGAGCGTCTCGGGATCGTCCACCCCGAGCTCCTCGGGCTCGAGCTCGCGTCGCGCCGCCCCGAGCACGCGCAACGCGCGCCCGGTCAGCGCGGCGTGGGCGGCGACGATCGCCTCGCGCTCGACCGCGCCGAGCGGCCGCGGACCGTCGAGTCCGAGGAATCGCGTGCAGCGCTCGAGCAGGACGTCGGGTGCTCCCTTCACGAGTAGCTGCGCCTCGCCACCGGGCTGTTTGCGCGCGACGCTCATGCGCTTGCGCTCCGAGTCGAAGGGCCAGGTCCGCACGCGCGGGCGTTCGCGCTCCAGGTCCTCGCGGCGGATCCCGAGCTTCGCCCCCGCGGCAAGCAGCGCCGCCTCGGTCGGATCGCCGATGGCCTTCCAGACGCCACTCTCCTCGACGAGGTAGGCGTCGTTGCACCCGACGAGTGTCTCGAGCAGGTCGTGGACGCGCCGCTCTGCGTCGGCGTGCGGCCTCTCCTCCGCCGCCCGCAGCTCTCCCGCGGGCGCGTAGCCCTCGCCGGTCACGTCGAACGCCGCACCCGCGGTCCAGAGCGCGCGCACCGTCATCTCGCCGACCGTGAGCGTGCCCGTCTTGTCCGAGCAGATCACCGTCGCCTCGCCGAGCGTCTCCACCGCGGGCAACCGGCGGATCAGCGCGCGCCGGCGCGCCATGCGAGTGACCCCGACCGCGAGCGCGACGGTGACCACCGCGGGAAGGCCTTCCGGCACCGCAGCCACTGCCAGACTGATCGAAGTGAGGAACAGCTCGAGGGCCGGAAGCCGGCGCAGGAGGCCCACCCCGAAAAGCAGCGCGACGATCGCGAGCGAGGCCCACACGAGCACACGCCCGAGCGCCTCGAGCCGCCGCTGGAGCGGCGTGGGCTCCTCGCGGGCGCCAGCGAGCAGGCGGGCGATGTGCCCGAACTCCGTCCCCATGCCCGTGGCGACGACCACGCCCTCGCCGGTTCCTCCGACGACGCTCGTGCCCAGGAACGCGAGGTTGACTCGGTCGCCGAGCGGGACGTCGATCCCCAGCGCGCGCTCGGCGCGCTTGGAGACGGGCTCCGACTCGCCCGTGAGCGCCGCCTCGTTGCAGCGCAACGACGCCGCGTCGAGGAGCCGCAGGTCGGTGGGTACGAGGTCGCCGGCCTCCAGCAGCACGACGTCCCCCGGCACGAGCTCGACGGCGGCGAGCGCGCGCACGCTGCCTGCGCGCCGCACCTTCGCGCGCGGCGCCGTGAGCTTGCGCAGCGCGGCAATCGAGCGCTCTGCACCGTACTCCTGGTAGAAGCCGATCGCGGCGTTCAGCAGGACGATCGCCGCGATCGCCGATGCGTCGAGCCACTCTCCGAGCGCAGCCGACACCGCGGCGGCGCCCGCGAGCAACGCGATCAGCAGGCTCCGGAACTGCGCGAGCAGGATCGCGAGCGGCCGGATCGGCTGCGCCTCGGCGAGCGCGTTCGGGCCGTGGCGCGCGAGACGGCGCGCGACCTCCTCGTCCGAGAGGCCAGCGCGCGAAGCTCCGAGGCGATCGAGCACCTCCGTGACGGGGAACGCGTGCCAGGGGATGCGCTCTCCCGGTCCGCTCGCGGGCTCGGAGCTCACGCACCGACTCCGCCCGCGCGGCGCTGCTCTGCGCGCAGCTGCGCCCCGCGCCAAACCACGTAGAGCACCGGGATCACGAACAGGATCAGCACCGTGAGCGAGACGAGCCCGCCCTGCATCGGCGAGGCGATGCGCCGCGCGACGTCCGCGCCCGTTCCCTGCGCGAGCATGATCGGGACGAGCCCGAGAATGTTCATCCCGACCGCCATCACGATCGCGCGCACGCGGGGCACGGCGGCCTCGAGCGCCATCGGCACGAGATCCGCCGGCGTCTGCAGCCGCCCCTCGTCGCGCCAGCGCCGGAACCCGGCATCGAGGTACACGACCATCACCGAGGCCGTCTCGGCGGCGATCCCGACCAGCGCGATCATGCCCACGTAGGCCGCGATCGAGGTGTTGTAGCCGAGCGCCGCCATCAGCCAGATCGAGCCGACCAGCGCAACGGGCACCGAGCTCATCACGAGCAGCGCCTGCACGGCGCCGCCGAAGTTCAGATACAGGATGGAGAACACCAGGAACAGCGTGAGCGGGACCACGTACTGCATGCGCTGGCGGATGCGTTCCAGGAACTCGTACTGCCCGGTCCAGAGCAGCCGGTAGCCGGCGGGAAGCTCGAGCTCGCGCGCCACCGCTGCCTTGGCGTCGCGCACGTAGCCGCCGATGTCGCGCCCCTCGATGTCGACGTAGACCCAGCCGACCAGCGATCCCGACTCGGACTTGATCATCGGGGGTCCCATCACCGCCTGGAAGCGGCCGAGCTGCTCGAGCGGCACCTGCGCGCCGTCCGCTGTCGCGACGAGGACGCGCCCGAGCGAGGCGACGTCGTCGCGCAGCTCGCGCGGGTAGCGAACGTTCACGCTGTAGCGCTCGCGGCCCTCGATCGTGCGGTCGATGTCGACACCGCCGATCGCGGTCTCGACGACCTCGAGCACATCCATCACGCGCAGCCCGTAGCGGGCGATTTCCTCGCGATCCGGTAGGTAGTCGAGGTAGAAGCCGCCGAGCTCGCGCTCGGCGTAGACGGAGCGGGTGCCGGGCACGCCCTTCAGGATCCTCTCCAGCGCCTCCCCGATGCCGGCGATCTGCTCGAGGTCGTTGCCGAAGACCTTGACGCCTACGGGCGTGCGGATCCCGGTCGTGAGCATGTCGACACGCGCCTTGATGGGCATGGTCCAGGCGGCTTGCAGGCCCGGCGTCTTCACGGCGGCGTCCATCTCCGCC
>CAYVQJ010000052.1:0-7199 GCA_964454165.1 uncultured Myxococcales bacterium
TTGTCGCCGGGGTACCAGTTCTGGACGGTGGCGTACTTGATCTGGGCGTTGTCGAGGGCCACGAGCTCCACGACTGCCGCGTGGAGCTGGTTCTCGTCGCGCATGGGCGCGGTGCAGCCCTCCAGGTAACTCACGTAGGACCCCTCGTCAGCGATGATGAGGGTCCGCTCGAACTGCCCGGTGTTGGCGGCGTTGATCCGGAAGTAGGTCGACAGCTCCATGGGGGAGCGCACCCCCTTCGGGATGTAGCAGAACGAGCCGTCGGAGAAGACGGCGGAATTGAGGGTCGCGAAGAAGTTGTCGGTGTAGGGGACGACCGTGCCCAGGTACTTCTCGACCAGCTCGGGGTGCTCCTGCACCGCATCGGAGAAGGAGCAGAAGATGATCCCCACCTCTGCCAGCTTCTCCCGGAAGGTGGTGCCCACGGAGACGCTGTCGAAGACGGCGTCCACCGCCACTCCGGCAAGCTTCTCCCGCTCCCGCAGCGGGATCCCGAGCTTCTCGTACGTCTCGAGGAGCTTCGGGTCCACCTCGTCCAGGCTCTTGGGGCCGCTCTTCTGCTTCGGGGCGGAGTAGTAGACGGAGGCCTGGTAGTCAATGGGAGGGTAATGGACGTTCTGCCACGTCGGCTCCTTCAGCGTCAGCCAGTGTCGGTAGGACTTCAGGCGCCACCGCAGCATAAAGTCCGGCTCGTTCTTCTTGGCCGAGATCAGCCGGACGATCTCCTCGTTGAGGCCGGGTGGGATCGCGTCGGCCTCGATCTCCGTGACGAAGCCGTACTCGTACTCCCGGGTCGTGAGCTCGCGAATCTCGGCCTGGACGGCGGGCATGGCCTTCCTCCTACTTCTGGCAGCCGGCGGCCTGTGAAACGACCGAGCGAAGCGGCCTGAGGGACGAGGCTCCGGAATACGGGTCACGCGCGGCCTCGTAGCGCGGCACCAACGGGTCCACCTCGAGCGACCACGCCTCGATGCCGCCCGTGATCGAGCGGACGTTCCTGAACCCATGCCCGGCAAAGTACGAGGCGGCGTCGAGGCTTCGCTGCCCGTGGTGGCAGTAGAAGACGACGGGCGCGTCCTTCGGCCACTGCATCATCTCCTGCGTGAGCTCCTCGCTGACGAGCGTGGCGCCCGGGATGTGGGCCACGTCCCACTCCTCTCGCGTTCGGACATCGACCAGACGCGGCGGGGCGCCGCTCCGAAGGGCTTCCGCCACCTCGCGAGGGCTCGCCTGGATCCGCCGGTCGACCTCGTCGGCCTCCTGGATGAAGGCGACGACCTCGTCGAGGTCGGTAATGTTGTGGCCGTGCGCGACCTCTTCGAGGATGTCCTCGGGCTGATACCCGCAGCTGTTACATCCGCCGATGTGGTACCGGCCAAACAGCGCGCGCTGCGCGCTCGGGTAGGCCGCCAGGACCTCCTGCATGGTGCTGCGCCTCGTGATCTTTGCGGTGGTGGTCATCGCCCTCTCCTCCTTTTTGTCAAGCCGTGAGGAAGCCGTACTCGTATTCCTTGTCGGCACACCCATCGCTCAGTCCTTCGAGACTCGGCTCCGAACTTCACGAGTCCCTGAAAGCTGGGGCAAGGGCTGTGCCATCGTTTCAGCCCGCCGGTTTGGGCGGCGTGTCCTGTCTAAGTGTTGACAGAGCAGGTGAAAAGCGCCCCTAGAGCGGGGATCGAGGACGCGGCGGCTCGCACAGGGGGTCGGAGTTTCTCCGAGGGGGTGGGAGTTTCTCCGAGGGGCGGCCGGAGGCCTGGGACCTGCTTCCCAGGAGGGAATCTTGTAGAGCTTGATCTTGTGATTCAAGGTCTTCCAGGGGCCAGGGGCATAGTGTGCCCGCCCAAAGGCAGACAAGGGAACGTGGAGGCGGTAGATGGGCCTTCTGGGGCGCATCAGGGGGTCACAACGGCTCCCGCATGGGTCGTGGGAAGGTTGTGGGGGGCCGGCCGCCCTCTCTATCGTTATCCTTTGAACGAAGGTCCCCATGAAATACGACGTGCACTGCGAGGGCTGTCAAGCGGAGCTAGAGGTCGAGGTGGGTTACTAGACCAATGAGACGCTGGCCGACAACGCCCCCGAGGACATCCACCTAGCCTGCCCCAAGTGCGGAGGGACGATCACGATGACGCTCGACTCGGGGGCAGAGAGCGTCGACATCCGGCCCCGGGGCTAGTCCACGGCGGCTTTGTGTGAGGCTCTCAGCCACGGACCGCCTCCTTGCCGACCAGGACGTCGTCTCCTTCGACCCGGACCTCGAACCTCTCGACACGGATCTCCGGGTTGGCGACTTTCTCTCCGCTCGTGACGTCGTACCGCCACCCGTGCCACGGGCAGGTCACCACGCTGCCGGAAAGCTCGCCTTCGCCCAGCGGCCCCCCGCGGTGCCGGCACGTGTTGTGGACCGCGTAGTAGGTGCCCCCGACGTTGAAGAGGGCGACAGGTGTGCCTCCCACATCCACAGTCTTGCCGGTCCCTGGTCCGAGCTCCTCCTTGCGCGCGACCTTCACGAAAGCATCCATAGCGATTCCTCTGGCCTAGGCCGCGGCCTTCCCTTCATCCACCCCCGGCTTGGAAGGGGAGGAGCGGCCTGGTTGAGCGGAGGCGAGCGACCTCGGTCGAGAGAGCCTTCCCGCCATTGGAACGAGAGGTCAACGGCACATACGGCACCCCCGTGCTGGAAACGGCCCTCGCCTCCAGATGGGGCTTCGTCGAAACGACCACGATGGGTAGCGCCGGCGCAAGCTTCTTGATGGCCGAGATCAGCAGGAGGCCGTTGAGCCCTGGCGTCTCGAGATCCAGGATCAACAGATCGGCATCGACGACCTGGGCCGTACCCAAGACGTCGAGGCTGGAACGACACACAAGGAGACGAGGCCCGCAGTCATCGAGCGCTCCAGAAACGACGTCCACGACCGCCGGGTTCTTCGTGCAGACAATGGCGCACGCCTTCATCGGTCCATCCCTTGTCGACTCGGCTCTGAGCCCATCCGTCTGGAAGGAAGGCAACGCAGGGCTACTTCCGCTGTGCGTACCAGTCGGCGTCGATCTGGGTGAAGTGCGTCCACTTCTCGGGCAGCTCCTCCTGGGGGAAGATCGCCTGGACGGGGCAGACGGGGACGCAGGCGCCGCAGTCGATGCAGGTCTCCGGGTCGATGTACAGCTTGTTCACGCCGGCGAACTCCGCCGCGTCCTTTTTGGGATGGATGCAGTCAACGGGGCACACCTCCACGCAGGCCGTGTCCTTGATGTCGATGCATGGCTCGGCGATCACGTAGCTCATGCCGGATCCTCCTTGGGAGACTCGGCTCCGAACCTCGCGAGTCCCTGAAAGCTGGGGCAAGGGCTGTGCCATCGTCTCAGCCCGACCGTTTGGGCAGCGTGTCCTGTCTAAGTGTTGACCGATCGGGTGAAAAGCCCCACTAGAGCGTGGATCGAGGCCGTGGCGACTCGCAAACGGGGTCGGAGTTTCTCCGAGGGGGTCGGAGTTTCTCCGGGGGGCGGCTGGGCCCCTAGAACGGCTTCTCAGGAGGGAATCTTGTAGAGCTTGATCTTGTGATTCAAAGTCTTCAGGTCGATCGCCAGCAGGCGGGCCGCCTTCATCTTCCTCCCGCCCGTTTGCGCGAGGACCCTCGCGATGTGGAGCCGCTCCATCTGCGCCAGGGAAGCGAGGCCTCCGGACGGATCCTCCGCGGCGACGACGGGAGACCGCACGTTCGGGGGGAGATCCTCGGGACCGATGATCTCCCCTCTCGTCAGGATCATGACGCGCTCGAACGTGTTCGCCAGTTCCCGCACGTTCCCCGGCCACGAATAGGCGGAGAGCGCCTGCAGGGCTTCCGGTGAAAGGCTCCTCGGCTTCCGGCCCGTGAGTTGGAACTGCCTCATGAAGTGCTCGATCAGGAGCGGGACGTCCTCCTTCCGTTCTCTGAGTGGTGGGAGAGTCACGCTGATGACGTTCAAACGATGAAACAGGTCCTCGCGGAACCGGCCTGCCCGGACTTCGTGGGCCAGGTCCTTGTTGGTGGCCGCGATGATGCGCACATCGACCCGATGCGCACGGGTGCCGCCCACGCGGCGCAACTCGCCGGAGTCGAGGACCTGGAGAAGCTTGGCCTGCATGGCCGGGCTCATCTCTCCGACCTCGTCCAGGAAGAGCGTCCCACGGTCCGCGACTTCGAACAGACCCTGCTTGACGGCCGTGGCTCCCGTAAAGGCCCCCTTCTCGTGGCCGAAGAGCTCGCTTTCGAGGAGTTGATCCTGAAAGGCGCTGCAGTTAATGACCAGAAACGGCGCGCTGCCTCGCGGGCTGCCCTGGTGGATGGCCCGGGCCACCAGTCCCTTGCCGGTCCCGCTTTCCCCCGCGATGATCACACTGGCATCGGTGGGGGCCACCTGTTCCACAACCTGGAGCACCGCGCGGATGGCCTGGCTCTGACCGATCAGGAGTGGAGCGGGTGCCCGCTGGGCAACCATGCGTCGGAGGGCGATGTTCTCCTTCTGGAGTCGCTTTCTTTCCGCGGCCCTTCGCAGCACCTCCTCGACTTCAGCAAGCTTGAAGGGCTTGGTGAGGTAGTCGTAGGCGCCGAGCTTCATGGCCTCGATGGCGCTGTCGACGTCCGGATGGCCCGTCAAGACGACGACCTCCGCCGATGCGCCGCAATCGCGGATGCGACGAAGTGTCTCCATGCCGCCGATCCCCGGCATCTTGAGGTCCAGCAGCACAACGTCGAAGTCCTGGACCAGCAGTTGCTCCAGAGCCCCCTCGCCGTTCTCCACGCTAGTGATGGAGCAGCCCGCTTGCGGAAGCTCTCTTTCCATGAGGAGGCGTGTGGGGCGCTCGTCATCTACGACGAGCACGTTGATCCTCCCGGTCCGCTCTGGCACTTGACCCATTGCGGCGAGTCTCCTCCCTCAGCTCTGGGGCAGCTCCACCGGTGCGCGCCTACCCTCGGGCTCGGGGAGGACAACCGTCACGACAGTCCCCTTTCCTGGGCCGGCACTACGGATCTCAATGGTTCCACCGTGCTGCTCCACGATGCTCTGGCTTATGGCGAGGCCCAGGCCCGTTCCCTTCCCTACCCCCTTGGTGGTGAAGAAGGGGTCGAAGACTTTCGCGAGGTTCTCCGGCAAGATTCCGCTGCCGTCATCAGAGACGACCACCGCGACAGATCTTCGATTAGAGGCCGGTTCGTGGGTCTGGCCCAAACGCCGCGCGACGATCCGGATCTCGCCACCACCTTCAATCGCATCCAAAGCGTTGGTCAAGAGGTTGAGGAAGACCTGCTGGAGCATCTGGAAGTCGCCACGGACCGCACACCCATCGGGAAACGTGGCCACGACGATCCGCTGATTCGCCAGGGTGGCCTGCCGCTGCACGAGGGATACGGCTTCTGCGACAACTCCCTGGAGGTCGACCAGGCCAAAGGCAGGCTCGCGCTGACGGGCGAAATCAAGTAGCCGTCGGACGATGGCCGCCGCGCGCGAGACCTCCGCCTGGATCATGTCCAGGTATTCCTGAACCTCAGCGACGCCGGCCTGACTCGCGATCGTGCCGCCCCCGAGGCGCCGCTGAAGCCCCTCGGCGAAGCCGGCCACGGACGAGAGGGGGTTGTTGAGCTCGTGGGCCAGGCCCGCGGCCAGTCGGCCGAGGGAGGCGAGCTTCTCCTGCCGGACCAGAAGGTGCTGCGACTGCTTCAACTCCTCGTAGGAACGCTGCAGTTCCTCGTACAAACTGGCGTTCTCGATGGCGACGGCCGCCTGCGCGGCCAGAGTCACGGCCAGCTTCTCGTCTTCCTGGCTGAATTCGGCCGCTCCCTGCTTCTCCGTCAGATAGAGGTTCCCGAAAACTCTTCCCTTCGAGGTGATCGGCACGCCGAGGAACGAGCGCATCGGGGGATGATGGGCAGGAAAACCGTGGGCGCGGGGATCCTGGTTGAGGTCCCGAAGCCGCAGCGGCCTCGCCTCATGCACGAGGACTCCGAGGATACCCTTGCCAACGGGGAGGGGACCGATTCTCGTTTTCGTCCCCTCGTCGATGCCGGCCGTGATGAACTGCCCCAACCCTCCTTTCTCATCCAGGACTCCCAGGGCCCCGTATCTCGCCCCGAGCAACTGACAGGCGACCTCAGCAATCCGCTGCAGCACCGATTCCAGGGACCGCTCTGCAACCAGGGTCATGCCCGCTTCGATCATGGCGCCGAGCTGCTCTCGCCCACGGCCGACGGCCCTCTCCCGTTCCTGCAGGAACGCCATGGCGACGATGGTGAGGATGCGGTCGATCACGGGTTCATAGGCGTCGAGCGCGTGCCACGGCTGGCGCTCCTCCGACAGATACTTCCTGCAGACAACTCGGCCGCACACGTCCCGGAGTACGAGCAGCCTCGCCATGGCCTGTTTTGCGCCGATCCCGCGCTGGACGTCCCGCTCCGCCATGTGTTGAGCGTAGGCTTGGACACCGTGGTACTTTCCCGTCTCCAAAGATTCGAGGAGACAGTCGAACATCCTCCGGAACTCCGCCTCGGCCTCCTCCGGGGTGGGGCTCTTGAAAGGTCCTCGCTTGGCGGACTCTGCCGTGCACTCCCGGAGGATCGCGGAGGCCTGCTCGTGCAGATGTCCCAGCAGATCAGCTGGTGCTGGCTCCGGCCTTCTGAGGGGAGACGCGCGAAGGTCCTTGCGGCGGCCAGTTCTCGCTCTGCCCGTCTTCGGCTGCATTCGAGGACTCAACGGATCACTCGTAGTCGTTCGTGCCGACGGCACCCTTGATCCGAGCAAGGAGGTCATGGATGCCGATTCGGTCGTCACCGGTCTGCCTGGAGACCGCCCCGGGGCCACCGCCACGTTCGACGACTCCCTCACGATTATGCAGGAGATCGTCCACGCTCATCAACACACTGCTGGGCTTCCACGCCCCAGCTTCGGGGACGGCTCGCATCTTCGGCCAGGACATCCGCGAAGCCAAGGCGCTGCGCCGTCACATCGGCTACATGCCCGAGACGGACGCCTTCATCTCGCACATGAGCGGCGTCCGGTTCGTCCGCTACATGGCGGAGCTGGCGGGCCTGCCGCCCGAGCCGGCGCTCGAGCGCGCCCACGAGGCTTTCTTCTATGTGGGCCTCGGCGAGGCCCGCTACCGCAAGCTCGGCAGCTACTCGCTCGGCATGAAGCAGCTCGCGAAGCTGGCCCAGGCGATCGCCCACGGT
>CAYVQJ010000053.1:0-29676 GCA_964454165.1 uncultured Myxococcales bacterium
GCGGATCGGCGGAGTCACGGTCGCGCATGCCTCGCTGTTCAATCAGGACGAGGTCGATCGGCTCGACGTACGCCCAGGCGACGCCGTGTTCGTCGAGCGCGCGGGCGACGTGATCCCGCGGATCGTGAAGGTCGTGACCGAACGCCGCCCGCCGGACGCCTGTGCGTACCGGCTGCCCGCACAGTGTCCGGTCTGCGGCGCACGCACGGAGCGCGCCGAGGGCGAGGTCGCGGTGCGCTGCCCGAACCTGGCGTGCCCGGCTCAGGTCGCCGAGCGGCTGCGCCACTTCGGCAGCCGCGACGCGCTCGACGTCGACGGGCTCGGCGAGAAGCTGATCGCGGAGCTTTGCGAACGCGGGCTGGTGCGGCGCCCCTCCGACCTGTTCGACCTCTCGGCCGAGACCCTCGCCGCGCTGCCGCGGATGGGCGAGAAATCGGCCGCGAGCCTGGTCGCAGCGCTCGAGCGCGCGCGCGGCGCCACGCTCGCGCGGCTGCTGGTGGCGCTGGCGATCCGGCACGTCGGCACGCGCGTGGCGGCGGCGCTCGCCAGCCGCTTCGGCACGCTCGAGGCGCTGCGCGCCGCTCCGCTCGAGGAGCTCGAGCAGGTCCCCGATGTCGGGCCGACGATCGCGGCGTCCGCGCACGCCTTCCTGCACGAGCCCGAGAACGCCGCCGAGCTGGATCGCCTCGCCGCGCGACTCCGGCTGCGCGCGCCGGAGCGCGCACCCGCGGCCGCCCAGCCGCTCGCGGGGAAGAGCTTCGTGCTGACGGGCACCCTCGCGCGGCCGCGCGCCGAGTGGAAGCAGCGCATCGAGGCGGCTGGCGGGCGCGTCACCGACGCGGTCTCCAAACGCACGCACTACCTGGTCGCGGGCGCGGAGCCGGGCAGCAAGCTCGAGCGCGCGCGCGCCCTCGGCGTCGCGGTGCTCGACGAAGCTGCGCTTCATGGCCTCGTGGCGGGGTAGAAGATGGCGCGTGTGCTGCGCAGCGTTGTCAGCGCTTTGCTGATCGGCGCGATCAGCGCCGCGCTGCTCGAGGTCGCCACCCGCGTCGTCGTGCCGCAGGTGCTCCAGCAGGACGTGCCGGACCTGTGGCAGCCGGACGCTCGCTTCGGCTGGCGCCGCCGACCCGACGTGTGGTTGGTCGCGAACACCGGCGAGCGCGACGTGGCGATCTGCACCGACGGGGAGCGAGATCGCGTGGCGTGCCCGCCGCCGCCGCCGCGTCCCTGCAGCAAGCGCGTGCTCGTGATCGGCGACTCGTTCGTCGAGGCGCTCGCGATCCCGTGGGATCAGACCGTCTGGGCGCAGCTCGAGGCCGACACCGGCGCGTGTCTCGACGTCGCCGGCGTCGCGGCGTACGGCGTCGCGCAGTACGCGCTGCTCGCGGAAGATCGGCTCGCGACGGGAACGGCATACGACCTCGTCCTCGTCTCACTCTTCCTCGACAACGATCTGACCGACAACTCGCGCGCGATCCCGCCGGCGCAGGAGGTCCAGCGCCAGCCGCTCCGACTTCTGCCCTCCGGGCTCTCGCAGCCAGAGCTATGGCGCTGGGCGTACCCGTACAACCAGTGGCTGGAGGCGCGCTCGCAGGCGTACGTGGGGCTGCGCGCGGCGATTCGGCGCCTCGCCGATCCCGGGGGCGCCGGCGCCTGGGGCGTGCCCATGGCCGTGCGGCCCTCGCGCTTCAGCGCAGCCATGGCGCGCGAGACTGCCGCGGGCGTGTTTCGGATCGCGGACGTCGCGCGCGCGCACGGCGCGCAGACGCTGGTGGCGCTGCTGCCGTACGCCAACCAGGTGACCGATCCCGACGGCGCGCGCCTGCGCCGCGCGTTGCCGGAGCTCGCCGCAGACCTGGACATGCAGCTGCCGCAGAAGGTCTTTGTACCGCTGCTCGAGGCGCGACTCGAGGTCGTGGATCTGCTTGCGGGCATGCGCGCTGCGAGCGGCCACGGTCTCTGGGGGGAGCGCGACCGCCACTTCTCTCCGGAGGGCCACCGCATCTGGTTCGAGCTGCTGCGCGATCCGCTGCGCCGTGCGCTCGGACTCCCGGACGTCTGACCGGCCTCCGCTCGCGCGCGGATGCGCTCGCTGCGCGCGCTCCGCGCTTGCCGGAGCGCTAAGGTCGGGGCGCTCGCCCCGCTCGGTCCCGGGAGTATGCGTATGAGCCCGACCGGAACGACGCGCCCGGACCAGCGCCGCGCCCTCGGCCGGCGCGCAGAGGATCTCGCAGCCGACTGGCTCGAACGCCACGGCGCGCGCATCCTCGCGCGCAACCTGCACCTGCGCCACGCAGAGCTGGATCTCATCGCACTCGAGGGCGACGCGCTCTGCTTCGTCGAGGTGCGCGCGCGCTCCGGGAACGGCTTCGGCAGCGCCTTCGAGTCGGTGGACCTGCGCAAGCAACGCCGCATCGCGCGCGCGGCAGCGGAGGCGCTGGCGCGACTCGCGTGGCCGCGCCACGAGCGCATCCGCTTCGACGTCGTCGCCGTCGATCCCGGCACCACGCCACCCGCGATCGAGTGGCTGCGCGACGCCTTTCAGATCAGGTGAACGATCTGGGTCACTGCCGAGAGGCGGCGCAGCGCGCGGCAGAGCGCGGCGTTCCCCTCGTCGTCGAGACCGAGCCCGGCCGAGAGTGCCAGCACCGGAATCGGACGCGCGGGCGCGAGCCGCTCGAGCAGCGCCAGGCGCAGCGCGATCAGCGCGCGACGTCGCAGCGCGGGCGCAAGCGCGGCAAAGGGCTGCGGCTCCGCGCGCGGGTCGGAGCGCAGCAGCCACTGGCCGCCCCGACGCTCGGCGGCCACGAGCGTGCCGCGAGTCAGGCTGCGCAGGTACACGGGGAAGGTCGGGGCGACGGCCGCCTCGATCTCCCCGACGCCGCGTCCGAGCCAGCGGCTGGCTGCGGCGAGCGTCGCGTCGAGCGCGTCCGCATGAACCTCGTCGTCCACGTCGGTCTCGGTCGCGTCCTCCGCCTGCGCGACGGGCGCTCGCACGACCTCGGCGCTCGGCGACTCCACGGGCAGCGCTGTCTGTACCGGTGCGATCTCCGCGGCTGGAGGCAGCGGCGCGAGCTGCTGCAGCCGCGTGCGTAGGACTTGGGCGTCGGCCGCCGGGAGCTCTTCGAGGCGAGCCTCGAGCTCGTCGAGCTCCGCCTCCGTCCCCTCCGGAAACGCCCGACGCGCCGCCTCCAGCGCGCTGCGCAGCGTCTCGCTGCGCGCGAGCCGTTCGCGGAAGCGCGCGGCGGCAGCCTCGAGCGCCTCGGCACCCTCGAGGTCGAGCGCGCGAAGCAGCGCGCGCACGACCGTGCCCTCGGCTTCGAAGTGGCGCTCGATCGCGCGCTCGCGCACGCGCAACGCCGCGAGACGCGCCTCGATCCCGCCTACGCGCCGACGCGCCGCGCGCGAGATCCAGAGGGCGGCGCTCGCGAGCCCGGCGCCGGCGAATCCAAGTACTGCGAACGCCCCGTGCACCACGGCTCCCGACGCGGCGCCGCACACACCGAGCAGGAGCCCGAGCGCGATCCAGGCGCGCTGCGCCGGCGGGATCACGCGCAGCCGCGCGCGCTGCTCGAGCAGCTCGTGGCGCGCGCGATCGAGCGCGTCGCGCTCGCCGTCGCGCGCCGCGACCAGCCCGCGGTAGCGCTGGATCCGCTCGTCGAACTCCTCGATGCCGTCGGCCAGAGGCGCCAGCTGCTCGAGATCCGACCCGCACGCCTTCAGCTCGTGCTCCTGCGCCACGAGCGTCGTGCGCGCCTGCAGCAGTCGCTCGTGCCGCGCCAGCAGCTCCCGCCGCTGCTGCGCGATCCGCTCGGCCTCGGCGAGGGCCGTCTGCACGTGCGCGAGCTCTGCCGCAGAAGCGGCGTCGGACTCCGCCCGGGCGGGCGTGGCCGACGGGCTCACGAAGCTGCCACCGAGCGTCTCCACCAGGGTGTCGATGCGCGACGCCGTCGTGCCGCCGGCCTCCGCGGCCGCAGGCTCTCCGGGAAGGGCCGGAGGACCGGGCACGCGACCGCCGATCCAGGCCAGCGCCAGGTAGTCGTCGAAGGCCGGCAGCCCGAGCTCACAAAGCCGCGTGGCGACACCACTGGTCTGCGTCGAGACGCGCTCCTGCGTCCCGTCGCGCTCGATGCGGGCGAGCCCCACCCGCGAGCGTGCGAAGTCCACGATCACGCGATAGCTGCGCCCGCCGGCGCCGACCGCGAGCGCCGCGCGCGCCGCTCCGCCGCTGCCGCGCAGGCACCAGCTGGTCGGCGTGCCCAGCGCGCGGTCGGGGAACAAGAGCGCGAGCAGGAGCGCGGCGGTGGCGTCGCGCTCGCACGCGTCCGGCGAGGGGATCGCGTTGTAGCCGGCGTCCAGCGGGAGCGGCGCGGCGCCCGTCGGCGCGCGCAGTCCCTGTCGCTGGACCCCGTGGAGCCTCACGCCTTCACGACTCCTCGCTGCGATCGGCGGAGAAGCGGTCCCGGATGCGGGCCGCCTTGCCGCGCAGCTCGCGCAGATAGTAGAGCCGCGAGCGCCGAACCGAGCCACGCGACTTCACCTCGACCTTCGCGACGCTCGGCGCGTGGGTCGGGAACACGCGCTCGACGCCCACGCCGTAGGAGACCTTGCGCACGGTAAAGGTCGACTCGATCCCGCCTCGTTTCCGAGACAGCACCACGCCCTCGAAGACCTGAATGCGCTCCTTGTCGCCCTCCGGGATGCGGACGTGCACGCGCACCGTGTCCCCGGGCCGAAAGTCGGGAAGGTCGGCGCGCAGACCCTGCCGGGCCAGCTTCTGGATCTCGTTCATGGTTCGGACTCCCCGAGGACGCGGCGGTCCTCGTCGTCGAGCGTCGCGCGCCGGAGCAGGTCCGGACGCCGCTGCTTCGTGATCAAGAGGGACTGGGCTCGTCGCCAGCGCGCCACCGCCGAGTGGTCGCCAGAGACGAGGACATCCGGAACCGAGCGGCCGCGGAACTGCCGGGGCCGCGTGTAGAGGGGATGCTCGAGGAGTCCTCCGCAAAGCGAGTCACACTCTGCCGAAACGGGATTTCCGAGCACGCCGGGCACGAGCCGCGCCACGGCTTCGATCACGGCGAGCGCGGGCAGCTCGCCGCCGGAGAGCACGTAGTCGCCGATGGAGAGCTCCTCGGCCGAGGCGAGCTCTCCGATGCGCTCGTCGAAGCCGGCGTAGCGCCCGCAGACCAGCACGATCTGGGGCGCCCTCGACAGCTCGCTCGCCAGCTCCTGGTCGAAGCGCCGGCCGCGCGGCGACAGCAGCAGCACGCGGCCGCCGGGCCGGCGCACCGCCTCGATCGCCGCCACGACGGGCTCGCACTTGAGCACCATCCCGTCGCCGCCGCCGTACGGCGCGTCGTCGAGCGTGCGATGCGCGTCGGTCGCGAACTCGCGCAGGTCGGTGACGACGACCTCGAGCGTCCCTGCGCGCAGCGCCTGACCGAGCAGCGACCCCTCGAGGAACGGGCGCACGAGACCGGGAAACAGCGTCAGGACGTCGATGCGCGGGCCGCTCACGGCGCCTCCTCGTCCTCGACGTCGAAGTCGACCCAGAGCGTGCGCGTGGCCCGGTCGAAGCGGACGAACGCATCCTGGCGCGCCGGCAGCAGGCGCGTGCGCCCGCCGTCACGCACCACGAGCACGTCGTGGGCGGGCGTCGGCCAGATCTCGGCGACCTGGCCCAGGCTGCTGCCGTCGGGCCGGCGCAGCGTCGCGCCGATCAGGTCCCGCCAGTAGAGCTCGCCGTCCGGCAGCGCGGGGATATCCGTTTCCCGGATCGAGACGCGGGCACCCGCCCAGCTCTCCGCAGCCTCGCGGCTCGCGAGTCCCCGCAGCCACAGCCGGAGACTGGCGCGAGCGTTGGCTCGACGCGGATTCGGCTCCGCTCGATCCAGCTCGAACGTGGACTTGCGAGTCGAGCCTTCGAGCAACACCTGCGAGGCGCCGAGCAGATTCGCGGCGTCCTCCGAGTAGAGCCCGACCAGGAGAGACCCGGACAGTCCGTGGGCGCGCAGCACGCGGCCGACCTCGACCCAGCTACACGTCTGGGGCGCGTCGTCTCCCGAGTCCTGCGCGGCCATGCTCGTCATGCCCGTTCACTCCGCCCCCGACTCCTGGCCTTCGAGCTCCTGGGCGCCCGCGATGACGACGTCGGGAGCGCGGTCACCGGCGGCAGCGCGCACCACGGTTCGGAGCGCCTTTGCAGTGCGCCCGCGGCGACCGATCAGCTTGCCGAGGTCGGCGGGTCCGGCGTGAAGCTCGAGAGCGCCGCCGTCGAGCTCCCTCACTTCGACCATCGACGGGTCGTCGACGAGGGCGCGCGCGATGAACTCGACCAGTTCCTTCATCACAGGACTTCCGGGCGTCGCGTCAGGACGCCGCCGCGGCCGGAACAGCCGCGCGGGCTCGTCGAATCAGGGAGGCCACGGTATCGCTGGGCTGCGCGCCGCGCTCGATCCAGCGCTCGACCGCGGCGAGGTCCACGGCGGTGCCGCCGCCGCGTCGGGGGTCGTAGGTGCCGAGATTCTCGAGGAATCGCCCCTGGCGCTGCTTGCGCTTCTCGATCGCCACGATCCGGTACTGGGGTCGATTCCTGGTTCCGGTCCGGAACAGGCGGATCATCACCATGGGACGGCTCCCGGGCGCCCGAGCGGGCGCCGCTGCGAAAGGTCCGCAAGCTACGAGGGCTTGGCTGCGTCGTCAACCGCGCGCCGGCGCTCGTCTTCCTTGCGCTCGGAGCAGCGCTCGCAGGCGTAGCGGACGGCGTGGCGCTGGCCGAGGCGGTCGTAGTCGCGGTCGAGTGCGATGCGTCGCACGCGCTCGACCTCCGCTCCGCAGAAATCACAACGCTGCATGCGCCGGGCCACAACTCGACTCTAACACGCTGCGGCGCCGCGCTCTGCTACCGTCGCAACGTGAGCTCGCGCAGGCCGGGATCCCGCCGCGCACCGTCGCAGGTCGGCGCGCTCGTTCCGCGCGTGCTCTCGGAGCTCGGACTCGACGCCACGGCGCACGCCGTCCGCGTGCTGCAGGTCTGGGACAAAGCGCTCGGCGAGCTGGCGCCGCATTGCCGCCCCGAGGGCATCAAGCGCGGGGTGCTCCACGCGCGCGTGGCCGACTCCGCCTGGATGCAGCGCATCCAGCTCGAGAAGCCCCGCATCCTCGCCGCCCTCGCTGCCGCCCTCGGCGAGCCCGCCGCCACTGATCTCCGCCTCCGTCTGGGCGAGCTAGAAGTCCCGCAGCACTAAGCCGCTCGGGATCTTCGGGGCGAAGTACGTCGACTTCTGCGGCAGCACCGCGCCGGACGCGACCACGCGGAACAGATCCTCGGGCTCGAGCGGGTTCAGCAACACCGCCCAAGCTCCCGCATCGCCGCGCGCGGTCGCCAGCACGCGGTCGGGCTCGGCGTCGAACGCAAGTGTGCCGCCGAGCGGCAGGAGCAGCTCTTCGTGCAGCACTTCGACATCGAGTCGCGGCCCGCGTGTTCGCGTCGCGAGCAGCGCGCCGCGCTCCGAGGCGAAGCTGAAGGCGTGCGCGTCCTTGCGCCGCGACGCGAGGCGCCCGAGCAGCGCCTCTGCAGGGCGCGAGCCCAGGTCGTCGATCGCGAAGCCGGCCGCGGCCAGCCGTTCGCGCGGGCTGCCCGTCGGCCCGCGCAGCAGCCGATGGATGGCGCGGATCTCGGTCCCCGGGTCGAAGGCGTTCGCGAAGTAGCCGAGCACGAACTCGAAGGGCGCGTCGCGCTCGATGCGCCCGGCGGCGCTCCGCCGCTCGTCGCGGTAGGCGAGCATCGTCTCGTAGCGGTGGTGCCCGTCGGCGATCACCACGGGGCGCTCGCCGAGCAGCCGCTGGAAGCGCTCGATCACGCCGACGTCGCGGGTCGCGTAGAGCTCGAGCGCGCTGCCGTCGGGCCCGCGCGGGCGCGCGAGCGCCTCGCCCTGCAGCGCGGCATCGAGCAGCGCAGCGCCGCGGCCCTCGCGGTCCTCGTACAGGAAGAACAGCGGCTCCAGGTTCGCCTGCACCTCGCGCGTGAGCAGCAGCCGGTCCTGCTTCGCCTTCGGCATCGTGCGCTCGTGCGGGAGCACGGCGCGCTCGGCGTAGTCGGCGAGGCGAAGCTCGGCGAAAAAGCCGCGGCGCAGCCGACCGCGAGGCGTGCGCTCGGCGAGCGCATACAGCGCAGGTGAAGCGTCGCGCACCAGCACGCGCTCGCGACGCCAGCGCTCGAGGGCCGCGCGCGCAGCGGCGTAGTCGCGCGCGCCTTCGGGCCCCGGCGGGAGCGTCAGGTGCACGATGTTCTCGGGCTCCGCCCCGAAGCGCGCGCGATCGACCTCCGAGATCACGTCCCACGGCGGCGCGATCCGCGGCTCGGGATCCCGCGCAAACCGGAGCGCCGCGAACGCGCGCACCTCGCTCATGCCACCCTCTCCTTCTCTAGGACCTCGAACGGAATCGCGCCTACGCGCAGTGGCATCAGGCTGCCGTCGGGGCGCACGGCGACGACGGTCGACGGCGCGAGGCCGCTCGCCGGCTCGCCGCCCGCGATCGCAAGCTCGGGTCCGAAGGCGCGCGCGACCTCAGCCGCGTCGCTGCACGGTGGGGCGCCACTCGCGTTGCAGCTCGTGGAGACGAGCGGTCGGCCGAGGCGTTGCACGAGCGAGGCCGCCGTCGACTGCGGCGAGCAGCGGAAGCCGACACCGAGCGCCGTCGCGACGCCGTCGAGCGCGGGCGCCGCAGCGACGACCAGCGTGAGTGGACCGGGCCAGAAGCGCGCTGCCAGCCGCGCGGCGCTCGGGGGTAGTCCTGGCGCCCAGCGCGCGAGCGCCGCGGCGTCGCAGACGAGCACCGACAGGCCGCGGTCGCGAGCGCGGCCCTTGTACGCGAGTAGCCGCTCGAGCGCCCGAGGCGAGAGCGCGTCGGCGCCGAGGCCGTACACCGTCTCCGTCGGATAGGCCACGAGCTCGCCGGCCGCGAGCAGCGCGACGGCCCGCTCCACGCTCACGATCACGCGCCGGCTCCCGGCGCGCCGATGTCGCTCCTCCAGTGCGCGCCGTCGAAGTGAATGCCCTGCACCGCCCGGTACGCGCGCGCTCGCGCCTCGCCGAAGCTCGCGCCCCGGGCGGTGACGCCCAGCACGCGCCCGCCCGCGCTGAGCCACGCCCCGTCCGCGAAGCGCGTCGCCGCATGAAACACTTTCACGTCGGGGGCGCCGTCGAGCTCCGCGAGCCCATCGATGCGCAGGCCGACGGAATGGCTGCGCGGATAGCCCTTGCTGGCCATCACCACGCACACCGCGGCGCCGCTTGCGCGCACGCTCGGCGGGTCGAGCGCGCCGAGCCGTCGCCCGGCGCAAGCGGCGAGCAGCGGAACCAGATCGGACTCCAGCCGCAGCAGGATCGCCTGGGTCTCGGGATCGCCCATGCGCGCGTTGAATTCGATCACGTAGGGCTCGCCCGCGACGACGATCACCCCGACGTACAGCACGCCGCGGTAGGGTCGACCCTCCGCCCGCATCCCTTCGAGCGTGGGCCGTACGATCCGCTCCAGCACGCGGCTCTCCACCGCCGCATCGATGACGCTGGCCGGCGAGAACGCGCCCATGCCGCCCGTGTTCTCGCCGCGGTCGCCATCCAGCGCGCGCTTGTGGTCGCTCGCGTGCGGCAGCACGGCGAAGTGCTCGCCGTCGCAGATCACGTAGTAGGACGCCTCGGGACCGACGAGCCGCTCCTCGAGCACGACGCGCGCGCCGGCCGCGCCGAAGCGGCGCTCGCGCAGCACCTCGCCGATCGCGCGCACTGCGTCGTCGGGACCGTCGCACACGGCCACGCCCTTCCCCGCGGCGAGCCCGTCGGCTTTGACCACCATCGGCCCACCGCGGGCGCGCGCGTAGCGCTCGGCCAGGTCGGCGGAGTCGAAGCTGCGATACGGCGCCGTCGGGATCCGGTGCCGGGCCATGAAGTCCTTGGCGAACGTCTTGCTCCACTCGAGCTCGGCCGCGGCGCGCGTCGGGCCCACGACGGGAATGCCGGCCGCCTCGAGTCCGTCGGCGACGCCCGCCGCGAGCGGCTCCTCGGGTCCGACGACCACGAGATCCGCGCGCTCCTCGCGCGCGAGGCGAAGCGCATCCGCGGGGTCGGCGAGATCGACGGGCGCGCAGCGCGCGTCGCGCGCGATCCCGTCACTGCCCGGCGCGCACACCACCGCGCGCACGAGTGGACTCCGCGCGATGGACCAGACCAGCGCGTGCTCGCGCCCGCCGCTGCCAAGAACCACCACCCGCATCGACGCCGCGTATACACGCGCCCGGGAGACGGGTCAACGCAAACGCCGCTTCGGCGTCCCAAGGCGACGCGGTAGCAGGCGGAAACGCGACGGAGAGGCCCCGCATGGATGCCCCCGCAAGCGCGCGAAGCGCGCGCGCAGCGAGCGCAGCGAGCGAAGGCCGCTCGGCGATAGCCGTCGCGGCAAAGACGGAGGCAAGCGCGCGAAGCGCGCGCGCAGCGAGGCGCAGCCGAGCGTAGCGGGTGGGTGGTCGCGCGAAGCGCGACCGGGTCCCACCCATCAGGCCTAATCTTCGGTGCGAAGGTGCAGCAAGCCACCGAAGCTGTGCCACGTCTCGCCCGGGCGCTCGCGCACCTCGTGCAGGCCGAAGAGCCAGCTCGAGCGGCGCTCACTCTCGACCATTTCGCGCCGGTACACCTCGAACAGGCCGTTCCAGTGGCTGCGCCAGCCGTCGGGATCGAGACCGCGCATCGGCAGCGCGAACGGCGCCGAGAGGCGCGCGCGCTCCGCTCCCTCGGGATCGCGCGACCAGCGCGCCCGGAACAGCGGCCACACGTCGGCCCAGCGCTCCTCGGCGTAGCCCTGCTGGCGCTGGCCGATGCTGCTCGCCCAGCCGAGCTGCCAGGCGCTCTCGCGCAGGTCGTCCGCGAACACGCGCTCGCGCCCGACGAGCCCGAGCAGTGCGACGTCGCGCCGCGACACCGGCGTCTCTCGGTGCCACCAGAGCGGCCGCAACGCGTAGAAGCTCGTGCCCCTTCCGTCCCGCGACGACGACCAGAACGGCCAGAGCACATCCATCGCGTACGGCGCCGGATCCGCCCGATCCCACTGGTAGCTCGCGAGCGGGAACAGCCAGAAGCGCGTCTGCCAGCTGCCGATCTCGCGCCAGCCATAGAACGGGAGCACCCAGAGCGAGCGCTCGGGTCGCGACGAGTCGAGCAGCCGCTCACTCTTGTGCACGAACGGCCAGAGCCAGAAGGACTGACGCCAGCGGCCTTCGTTGTGGTCGAAGCCGTAGAGCGGCCAGATCCGAAGCTGCCGCCGACCCCCGCCAGAGCCGTGGGAGAAGATCGGCCAGAGCACGTGGGTCTCGGTGTACGCGCCCTTGCGTCCGCGCGCGAACAGCGGAAACAGCACGAAGCGGATCTCGTCCATGTCGAGTCGGCCGCGCAGCGTGCCGTAGAACGGAAAGAGTCCCCCCCACGTCGTGCCGTCGGCGTTCGTGCCGTGGAACGACATGCCGCTGCGCAGCTCGCTGCGCCCGCTCGCCGTTTCGCGCTCGCGGTGCAAGAGCAGGAGCAGCCACGCGTCGTCTCGCTCCGCGGTCTCCTCGCGCGTGGCGAGCGGGAACAGCACGTCCCAGCGCCGCGCGTCGGGCAGGGTCTGGCGCGACAGCAACGGTCGCGCGACCCACGTCGTGCCGTGCCCGGTCTCCACGCGCTCGTAGAACGGACCCAGCGCGCGCGTCTCGCGCAGCCCGGCCCAGGGCAGCGCGTCCGCGGTCCAGAACGGCCAGAGTCCGCGCTCGAAGGGATCGCCGTCCGCCCGCGCGCCCGGCGCCGCCGCGAACACGAGCGCCGCGAGGCCGAGCACGGCCGCGCGCGCGTACATCAGAACAGCGCGCCGAAGATCGAGAACAGGATCGCGGCGGGGATCTGCTCCTGCGTCTCCTCGGCGGCGCGGCGCACCTCGCGCAGCGCGGAGCGCGCCTCGCCGAGGGCGCCGTCCATCTCGGTATAGACCGAGTCGTCGCTGACGAGCTTGCCGAGCGTCCCCTCGCCCGCCTCCACCCGCGCCGCCACCAGCGCCATCCGGTCGAGCGACTCGCGCAGCTTGGCCGAGGCCACGCGCAGGTTGCCGACGAGCTCCACGACTGCGTCGCGCTGGCTCGACGTCAGATCCGCGAGGTCGCCGGAGAAGCCGTCGAAGTTGGCGGCGATGCGGTCGATCCGGTCCGCATTGGCGTCCACCACGACGCGCAGGCGGCCGCTCATCGCGCGCACGTTGCCGACGATCTCGCGCAGCGCCTCCTCGCCCTCGCTCGTGCCCATGGTGTTCTTGAAGGCGCGCGCGACCTGCTGCACGTCGGACGCGACGCCGTCGAGCTTCGCGACGAGCTTGCCGAGATCCGCGGACTCCTCACTGTGGGCGAACGCCGCGCCGAAGGGGAGCTCGTCGGCCGCGTCGCCCGGCACGATCTCGAGCACGCGCTCGCCGAGCATGCCGCGCGCGCGGATCGCCGCCGTCGAGTCGGAGGGCACGCGCGCGCCCGCGTCCGTGATGCGCAGCCGCACCCGCGCGCTGCTGCCGTCGAGCTCGATCGTCGAGACCTTGCCCACCCGCACGCCGGCGATCAGCACGTCGCTCTCGGGCGAGAGTCCCGATGCGTCGTGGAAGCGCGCCTCGTGCGTGCGCGCGTCGGCGTCGGCGAAGGCGCGCAGCGCGCCGATGCGCAGCGTCCCCCAGAACAGGATCGCGAAGGCGCCGAGCGCGAACAGACCCACCGCCACATCGGTCTTGGCTCGCATGGCGGTCAGGCGTCCTCCCCGGGAATACTCATCGGCCCGAGCGCGCGACCCTGAACGAACTGCTGCACGATCGGGTCGTCGCTCTCGCGGAACTTGTCGGGCGTATCGCACAAGAGCACGCGGCCGCCGTAGAGCATCGCGATCCTGTCGGCGAGCCTGTAGGCGGACTTCATGTCGTGGGTGATCGTGACGCTGGTGACGCCGAGGCGTTCCTTCATCTGCACGATCAGCTCGGTCACGGTGTCGGACATGACGGGATCGAGACCCGAGGTGGGCTCGTCGCAGAGCAGGATCTCCGGGTCGTGCGCGATCGCGCGCGCGAGGCCCACGCGCTTGCGCATGCCGCCCGAGAGCTCGCCCGGTCGCTTGTCCTCGGCGCCTCGCAGCCCGACCATCTTGAGCTTCTCGCCCGCGATCCGGCGCAGCTCCGCCGGGCGAAAGCCGCGCTCGCGCAGCGCGAACGTCACGTTCTCCCAGACGGGGAGCGAGTCGAACAGCGCGCCGAACTGGAACACCACGCCGACCCGGCGCAGCAGCTCGTGCTGCTCGCGCTCCCTCGCGCGGCCCACGTCGACGCCGCCGAGCTGCACGCTGCCGCGCTCCGGGCGCAGCAGGCCGATCAGGAGCCGGAGGATCGTCGATTTGCCGGCGCCGCTGCCGCCGACCACCACGAGGCTCTCGCCCCGCCGCGCGGACAGGTCGATGCCGCGGTGCACCCACGGCCCGCTCTCGCCGAAGCGCGTCCAGACATCGCGCACCGCGACGCTCGCGTCGCTCACGCGAAGAAGAACCCGGTGACCAGGTAGTTCAGGATCAGGATCAGGGCGATGCCGCGGACGACGGCCTTGTTGACCGCGAGACCGACCTCGCGCGCGCCACCGCGCACGGAGTAGCCCTGGTAGCAGCCGAGCAGCGCCAGCGCGAAACCGAACAGGGCGGCCTTGAACATGCCGATGCCGATGTCCTCGAGCTCCAGAAACTGGGCCGCGCGCTCGTCGTAGATGAACGGGCTCGTGCCTACGACCGTGACGGCGACGAAGCGCCCGCCGAGAATGCCGACCAGATCGGAGAACAGCACCAGCGCCGGCATGGTCCAGGTCGCCGCCCAGAGCCGCGGGACGACCAGGTACTGCACCGGGTTGGTGGCGAGCGTATGCAGCGCGTCGATCTGCTCGGTCACGCGCATGGTGCCGAGCTCCGCGGCCATAGCACTGCCTACCCTGCCGGCGACCATCAGGCCGGTGAGCACCGGCCCGAGCTCGCGAGTCATCGAGAGCGAGACCACGCTCGCCACCAGGTTCTCGGCGCCGAAGAGCCGGAACGCCGACGCGGTCTGCAGCGCGAGAACCATGCCGGTGAACCCGCCGGTGATCGCGACGACGGGGAGCGACAGCACGCCGACGTGGAGCGATTGATCGAGGAGCAGGCGCAGCCGCAGCGGCCGGCGCAGCGTCCAGCGCAGCGCGTCCGCGGCGAGCATGGCGACCGCGCCGCATTCCGCGAGGAACGCTAGCGTGCGCCTCCCGAGCCAGCCGGCCCCGATCCCGACCCCGACCCCAACCCCGGCCCCGACCATCCCGACCCTCGCGGCGCGCGTGGGACGCGGGGGCCGATCCGCACGAGGATCTCGTACGCGATCGTTCCCGTCGCCCGCGCGAGCTCTTCCACACGGATCGTCAAACCGGCGTCGGAGCCAAAGAGCAGCACGCGGTCGCCCTCGCGCGCGGTGGCGCCGGGGCCGGCGTCGAGTGTCGCGAGGTCCATCGACACGCGGCCCACGAGCGGCACGCGCACCCCGCCGACGGCCGCGGAGAAGCGCCCGCCGGCCGCGCGCGGCAGGCCATCGGCGTACCCGATCGGCAGCGTGAGGATGCGCGTGGCGCAGGGGGTCACGTAGTCGCCGCCGTAGCCGATGGGAGTGCCGGCGGGCAGATCCGCCGCGCGCAGCACGCGCGTGAAGAGACTCATGACCGGCGCCAGCGCCGCGCCGCGCGAGGTGGGATCGACCCCGTAGAGCGCTATGCCGGGCCGCACGGCGGTGGTCCCGGGCGTCGGGCCGTGCAGGATGCCGGCGGAGCTGTCCAGATGGATCCAGCTCGGGTGCAGCCCGGCGGCCTGAACGCGGGCCAGAAGCTGTGCGAAGCGCTCGCGCTGGCGCACGAGGGACGCTGAGCCCGGGTTCTCGGCGTCGGCGAGATGGCTGGCAAAGCCCGTGAGCTCGAGGCCCGGCGAGTGGCGCAGCTCCTCGAGGGCGGCGTCGAGCTGCTCGGGGAGCAGTCCCAGGCGTCCCATTCCGCTGTCGACCTTGAGCTGGACCGGGAGCGTGCGTCCGGCGCGCGAAGCCGCGGCGCGCAGCGGCTCGAACGACCAGAGCGCACCGACGAGCGGGATCAGGTGGTGCGCCGCGATCTCATCGGCCTCGGCCGGCGCATGCAGCCCTTCGAGCAGCACGATCGGGACCGCGAGGCCGGCCGCACGCAGCTCGCAGGCCTCGGCGAGCGTCGCCACCGCCAGCGCGTGCGCGCCCGCGTCGACCAGTGCGCGCGCGACCGCAACCGCGCCGTGCCCGTAGGCGTCGGCCTTGACCACGGCGATCACGCGCCGCTGCCCCGCGTGCGCGCGCAGCAGCTCGAGGTTGCGCCGCAGCGCCACGAGATCGATCTCCGCCCAGGTCGGCCGGCCCACCCCCACGTGCAACAAAATAACCCGTCACGTCTGTGCCGCGACGGCTGTCGCCGAGCAAGCGCGCGAAGCGCGCGCGCAGCGAGGGCGCCGCGCCCGAGCGGAGGCCGCTCGGCGACAGCCGTCGCGGCAAAGACCCCGCTCGCGTTGACACTGGGTTTGGGCATCACCTACCGTCGATTCGTGAGGCTTCGGCTGAACGGTGAGACGCGCGACCTCGAGGGCTCCGACGGCCTCTCGGTGCGGGCGCTGCTCGAGCTGCTCGCGCTCGCGGACCGGCGCGTCGCGGTCGCGATCAACAGCGAGGTCGTGCCGCGCTCGCGCTTCGAGCAGGTGCGCGTGCGCGAGGGCGACGCGGTCGAGGTGATCCAGGCCGTGGGCGGAGGCAGCGCATGAGCGAGTGGAAGATCGGCGACCTGGTGCTCCACTCGCGGTTGATCGTGGGCAGCGGCAAGTACGCCTCGTTCGAGCTGAACCGCCAGTGCCTGGACGCGAGCGGCGCCGAGATGACCACCGTTGCGGTGCGCCGCGTCGACCTGTCGCGCCGCGACGCAGACTCGCTCCTCGATCACATCCCGCCCGACAAGTTCCACATCCTGCCGAACACCGCCGGCTGCTACACGGCGAAGGAGGCGGTCACCACTGCGCGGCTGGCGCGCGAGCTGCTCGGCACCTCGCTGGTCAAGCTCGAGGTGATCGGCGACCAGAAGACGCTCTGGCCCGACGTGCCCGCGACGCTCGAAGCGGCGCGCGAGCTGGTGCGCGACGGCTTCCAGGTGCTGCCCTACATCGCCGACGACGTGGTCGCCTGCCAGCGGCTCGAGGAGATCGGCTGCCCCGCGGTGATGCCGCTCGCCGCGCCGATCGGCTCCGGGCTCGGGATCCGCAATCCCATCAACCTCCGCTTGATCCTCGAGGCCGTGAGCGTGCCGGTGATCGTCGACGCAGGCGTGGGCACCGCGTCTGACGCGGCAGTGGTGATGGAGCTCGGCTGCGCCGCGGTGCTCTTGAGCACTGCGATCGCGGGTGCTGCGGACCCGCTGAAGATGGCGCGGGCGATGAAGCTCGCGGTCGAGGCGGGGCGCCTGGCCTACGAGTCGGGTCGCATCCCGCGCCGCTTGCACGCCTCGGCGTCGAGCCCGCTGGACGGCCTGATCGAGGTCCGGTGATTCCCCGACTGGCCTACCTGACCGACGGCGCGCGAGGCACGGCCGGCAAGCCGCTAGCCGACGTGATTGCTGCGCTGGCGCGGGGAGGCGTCGAGCTGGTCGTGGTGCGCGAGCGGCCCGCCAGCGACGCCGAGCTGTGTCGCCTGCTCGAGGCGCTGGCCCCGCTCCGTGCAGCCGGACTGCGCGTCTGCGCCAGCCGGCGCCTCGACGTTGCGCGCGCCTTTGCGCTCGACGGCGTGCATCTCGCGGCGGACGCGACGCCGGTCGCACGCGCGCGCGCCTGGCTCGGCGCCGCCGCGCTGATCGGCTACTCCGCGCACGACGGCGCCGAGGCGCGCCGCGCGCGCGACGCAGGCGCCGACTACGTCACGCTCTCGCCGATCTGGCAGACCGACTCGAAGCCGGGTGCTTTGCCGCGCGGCATCGCGTGGCTCGAGGCGGAGGCCCGGCAGGCGGGCTTGCCCGTGCTCGCGCTCGGCGGCGTCACTCCCGCGCGCTGCGCGGACGCTCTTCGCGCGGGCGCTCACGGCGTGGCCGCGGTGGCGGCGCTCGGCGCGGCGGCCGACCCGGAAGCGGCGGCCCGCGACTTCCGGCGCGCGCTCGGGGAAGCCGCGTGAGCCGCGCGCTGGCAGCCTCGCTCGCAGCCCTCCTCGCCAGCGGCTGCGCCGTGGCGCTGGCGCGCGGCGGCGACGCGCTGCAGGAGCTGCAGGACCGGATCATCAGCGTGAGCAAGAGCGTCACGCCGTCGGTCGTGCACATCGAGGCCGCGACCCGCGTCGAGAACCGGCGCCAGATGGTCACGGGCTCGGGCGTGCTGATGACCACGGACGGTGTCGTGCTCACCAACGAGCACGTGGTCGATCGCGCCGAGAAGATCTCCGTCGTCGTGCCCGGGCGTAGCGGCCGCTACCCGGGCGAGCTCGTCGGGATCGACAAGCAGACCGATCTCGCGGTGGTGCGCATCGCCGCGCGCCCGGGCGAGGAGCCGTTCCAGAGCGCGAAGCTCGGCGACTCGGACGTGCTGCAGGTCGGTGAGTGGGTGGTCGCGATCGGTAACCCGTACGGGCTCGAGGGCACCGTCTCGCTCGGCATCGTCTCGGCCAAGGGCCGCGACCTCGCCTCCGAGAACCTGATCAACGACTTCATCCAGACCGACGCCATGATCGACCGCGGCTCTTCCGGCGGCCCGCTCTCCAACCTGAAGGGCGAGATCGTCGGCATCAACTCGCGCGGGCAGGGCCGCGGCATCGGCTTCACGATCCCGATCAACACCGCCAAGCGCGTGCTCGGCGACCTGCTCGGCAGCGGGCGCATCGCGCGCGCCTGGCTCGGCGTTTCGGTGCAGCCGCTCGACCGCGAGCTGGCGGAGTACTGGAAGCTCGGCGACGTCGAGGGCGTGATCGTGAACGCCGTGTCCGAAGGCTCGCCCGCGGAGCGCGCCGGCCTCGCGGCGGGCGACATCATCACGCGCTTCGACGGAGCGGAGGTCCGCGCCGAGAAGGAAGACGACCTCGGCGCATTCCAGCGCATGGTCGCGCTGTCGTCGGTCGGCCAGAAGATCGCGCTCGAGTGGCGGCGCGCGGGCAAGACCCGGAGCGCCGAGATCGAGCTCGGTGCGCAGCCGAAGGTGGTGCCCGACGAGGAGGAGACCCCGTTCGGCTTCACCGTCCAGGAGGTCACCGAATCCCTGGCGCGGCGCTGGCGGCTCGACCAGCGCCAGGGCGTGATCGTGTCGTTCGTCGACCGGGGCTCCGAAGCGGAAGAGGCGGGTCTGACCGCGGGCGATCTGATCGAGCGCGTGGACGAGACGCCGATCCTGGGGATCGCCGAGTTTAGGAGCGCGCTCGAGGCGCGACCCGAGAAGCCGTTCCTGGTTCACGCGCGCCGCGGCGAAGACCTGCGCTTCATGCTCGTCGTGCCGCGGCGCAGCCCCGAGGCCGCGAGCCCGCGCACCAAGCCGGCGGGCGCCACGCCATGAGGCGTCTCGCGGCGGCGCTGGTCGCGTGCGCCAGCCTCGCGCCGGGCGCGCGCGCCGACGTCTGGGTCGACCTCACCCACCCGCTCTCCGCGGAGACGCTCTACTGGCCGACGGGCACGCCGTTCGAGCTGGAAGTGCTGGAGCGCAGCGCCGACGAGCGCGGGCGCTGGTACGCGGCCAACCGCTTTCGCACGCCCGAGCACCTGGGCACGCACCTCGACGCGCCCTTCCACTTCGCCCAGAACGGCTGGCAGACCGACCAGATCCCGCTCGAGCGCATGCACGGGCCGGCGCGGGTCGTCGACGTGGCGCAAGCCGCTGCGGACGAGCGCGACCTCGCCATCCCATTGGCGGCGCTGGAGGCCTTCGAGAAGAAGCACGGGAAGATCGCGGCGGGCGACGTCGTGCTTTTGCGCACCGGCTGGGACGCGCGCTGGCCACACCGCGCGAGCTACTTCGGGAGCGAGACGCCCGGCGACGCCAGCGACCTGCACTTCCCCGGCCTCTCGGGCGCCGCCGCGGAGTGGCTCGCGCGCCGGGGTGTCTTCGCCGTCGGCATCGACACCGCTTCGATCGACCCGGGCCCGAGCCAGGACTTCGAAGCCCACCGCGCGCTCGCCGCGAAGAACGTGCTCGTCTACGAGAACCTGCGCGGCCTCGACGCCCTGCCCGCACGCGGCGCCACCTTCTACGCCTTCGCGCTCCCGATCCGCACCGGCACCGGCGGCCCGGTCCGCGCCGTGGCTCGCGTCTCGGACTAGCGCTACTCCGCGCCCGGCGCGGGGCGGGTCTTCCAGTGGCGCGGGGTGCGGCCGAAGCGGCTGCGGAAGCGCTCGGAAAGGCGCGCCGCGAGCTCCTCGGCGGCGTCGGCGCGCAGCAGGTGGAGCGTGGAGCCGCCGAAGCCGCCGCCCGTCATGCGCGCGCCCAGGCAGCCTTCCACGGTCTGCGAGTCTTCGACCAGCGCGTCGCTCTCCGGGCACGAGACCTCGAAGTCGTCGCGCAGGCTGGTGTGCGAGGCGTAGAGCAGCTCGCCGGCGGCGCGCTCGTCGCGGGCCCGCAACGCAGACGCAAAGGCGCGGACGCGCGCGTTCTCGGACACCACGTGGCGCAGCCGGCGGAACGGAACGTCGTGCAGGGCGGGCCGCAGCGCGGCCAGGTCGCGCGGCTCCACGTCCGACAGGTTTTCGAGCTCGCGCGGCAGTGCCAGCCGCGCCGCCGCCAGCGCCTGCTCGCACTCCTGCCGCCGCGCCGCGTAGCCGCCGTCGCGCAGCGCGTGACGCACTCCGGTGTCAACGATCAGGATCCCGAGAGTGCCCGGGATGGGGACCTGCTCGGCGTGCAGGTCGGAGCAGCGCAGCAGAATCGCGTGCCCGACCTGGGCGTGCAGCACCACGTAGGGGTCCATGATCCCGCACGGGACGCCGGCGAACTCCTGCTCGGCGCGCTGACACAGGCGGGCGAGCTCGCCGCGCTCGTCCTTGCGCAGGGGAGCCCCGGCCGCGGCCATCAGCGCGAGCGCGGCCGCGACTTCGAGCGCCGCGGAGCTCGACAGACCCGCGCCCACCGGCACCTCGCTCGCGACGGCGATCTCGAAGCCCGCGCGCGGGATGCGCCCGGCTTCCGCGAGAAGCCGCGCGACGCCTCGGGCGTAGTCGAGCCAGGTGTGGCGCGGATCGGCGTCGAGCGCGGCCTCCGAGGGACCCTCCTCGCGCGACGCCCCGAGCACCCGCGCATCCGCGCGGAAGCGCAGCGCGACCTCGGTGTGCAGCGCGAGCGCAGCCGGCAGCACCAACCCCCCGTTGTAGTCGGTGTGCTCGCCGATCAGATTCACGCGCCCCGGCGCCCGCGCATCCGCGATGGGCGTGCGACCGAACCGCTTCTCGAAAAGCCAGCGCGCTTCCAAAGCAAGCGCGTGAATACCACGTTCCGGGGCTCGGTCCATCGGTTTGCCAAGCGGGTCGAGCGCAGTAGGCTTGCGCACGTTCGGGGCGCGTGGAGCGCGCCGCGGTCTGGGGCCCGGAGCGGGGCCGCACGCAGGAAGGAGACGCATGCGGATCGGAGCGATGGTGGGTTCCCTGCTCGTCGTCGTGGCCGGGGCACTGCTCGCGGCGCGGGCGTTCGACGTCGGCGTTCGCTTCGGCGACGCGCCGCCCGTCACCGCCGGCACGCCGTCGGGCGAGCCGTTCTGGCGCGAAGTCGCGCACGCGATCCCGCCCGAACGCCCCGATTCCTTCGCGGATCTGGTCGAGAAGCTCTCGCCCGCCGTGGTGTACATCCGCACCGAGCAGGCCGCCGGGCGCGAGAAGGACGCCTTCGAGGAGTTCTTCGGGCGCCGCATGCCCAGGAGCCCGCGGCGCCCGAGCGGCACCGGCTCCGGCTTCGTGATCAGCGCCGACGGCTACGTCGTGACGAACCACCACGTGGTCGAGAACGCGCAGAAGATCACGGTCGTGCTCCACGACGGGAAGGAGCTCACCGGAGAGGTGGTCGGCCGCGACCCGAAGACCGACCTGGCGCTGCTCAAGGTGAAGGCCGACGGCGAGCTGCCGACCGCGCCGCTCGGCGACTCGGACGCGGTCCGCGTCGGTGACTGGGTGATCGCGATCGGCAATCCCTTCGGCCTCGACCACACCGTGACCGTCGGCATTCTGTCCGCGCGCGGCCGCAACATCGAGGCGGGCCCCTACGACGACTTCCTGCAGACCGACGCCTCGATCAACCCGGGCAACTCGGGCGGACCGCTGATCGACACCGCCGGGCGCGTGATCGGCATCAACACCGCGATCAACGCCGCCGGTCAGGGCATCGGCTTCGCGATCCCGATCAATATCGCCAAGGAGCTGCTGCCGCAGCTCAAGGCGCACGGAGCGGTCACGCGTGGCTGGCTCGGCGTGCAGATCCAGAAGGTGACCCCTGAGCTCGCCGAGTCGTTCGGGCTCGAGCAGCCCGGCGGCGCGCTGGTCTCGGACGTGTTCCAGGACAGCCCGGCGGCCAGGGCGAAGGTCGAGCGCGGCGACGTGATCGTGGAGTTCGACGGCCACGCGATCGGCGACTTCGAGGACCTGCCCCGCCGCGTCGCCGCCGCGCCCCCGGGCGAGGACGTGGACATCGTGGTGCTGCGCGACGGCAAGCGGAAGAAGCTCGAGGTCACGCTGGCGAAGATGGATCAGGAGGAGGTCAAGCCTGCGGCCGACAAGCCGAGCTCGGCGTCCGAAGAGTGGGGCTTCGAGGCGCAGGACCTGAACGAGGCCCTGATCGAGCGCTTCGGCCTGCCGGACGACGCGAACGGAGTCGTGGTCACCGACATCGATCCCGACTCGGCCGCGGCCGACGCGGGCTTGCAGCCGCGCGACGTGATCGTCGAGGTCGAGAAGCACGAGGTCGAGAGCGTCGCGGACCTGGAGAAGCGCCTCGAGTCCGCCGGCAAGGCGGCCCGGCTGCTGGTCCGCCGCGGCGAAGGAACGCTCTTCCTGGCGATCAAGCGGCCGTAGCCCGGGAGACCGCAGAGGCGAGCACGCGGCCGAGCCACACGGCCGCGAGGCCGAGGCCGACGCTCGCGACCACGTTCCAGGCGGCGGGAGCGAGCTCGCGACCGCGCGCGAGCAGGAACGTCTCCAGCCCGAACGCCGAGAAGGTGGTGAAGCCGCCGAGGAAGCCGGTCGCGACGAACAGGCGCGTGGCCGGCGCCATGCCAGCGCGCTCGTCGGCTGCATGCAGCACCACGCCGATCAAGAAGCAGCCGAAGACGTTCACCGCGAGGGTGCCCCACGGAAACGACGCGCCGAACGCACGCGCCGCCACCACGCCGACTCCGTAGCGCGCGACCGACCCGAGCGCGCCGCCGAGTGCTATCGCCAGCACAACTCTCACGCTAGGCGTCTTTCCAGCGCGGCGGGCGCTTCTCGAGGAACGCGCGCATGCCTTCGGCGGGGTCGCCCGACTGCGACGCCAGAATCTGGTTGCGGTCCTCCATCGCGACCGCGGCCTCCAGACTCGGCGCGTCGATCGAGAAGCCGAGGCACTCCTTGGTCAGGCGCAGGCCGAGCGGCGAGTTGCGCAGCATGTCGGCGGCGAGCTCCTGCGCGGCCTTCTCGAGCTCGGCGTCCGGGACCACGCGCGAGACCAGCCCCGTGGCGAGCGCGCGCGGCGCCTCGATGAAATTCCCGGTGAGCAAGAGCTCGCTCGCGACGGAGCTGCCGACGATCCGAGGCAGGAAGTACGACACGCCGACGTCGCACGCCGACAGGCCGATCCGGATGAACGCGGCGTTCATGCGCGCCGACTCCCCGGCAATGCGCACGTCGGCGGCGAGCGCGAGCGCGAAGCCGCCACCCGACGCCGCGCCGTGCACGCACGCGATCACGGGCTGCGGGATCCGGCGCAGCTTCAGCACCAGCTCGGAGATGCGCCGCTGCAGCACCAGCCCGCCCGAAACGCCGTCGCCGTCGGCCGACTCGCGCGCGCCCTCGCGCAGGTCGAGCCCCGCACAGAAGACGCGGCCCGCACCGCGCAGCACCACCACGCGCACCGAGCGGTCGCGGTGCAGCCGATCGAGCAGCGCGTGAAGGTCGCCGACGAGCCCGGCGTTCATGGCGTTGAGCGATTGCGGGCGATTCAGCGTGACCCAGAGCAGGCCGCCGTCGCGGCGGAGCTCTAGCGTTGCGTACGTCTCGTCCATCGTCATCCCCTCGTGCGCGGCGCCGGTTGCGGATCGATCAAGACCCCGGGGTTCAGGATCCCGGCGGGATCGAGCGCACGCTTGGCGGCGGAGAGCGCACGCGCGAAGCCGTCGGGGCGCTCGCGGTCGTACCACGGGCGATGGTCACGGCCGACGGCGTGGTGGTGCGTGATGGTGCCGCCCGCGGCGGAGAGCGCGTCGGACACGCGCTTCTTGATCTCGTCCCACTGCGCGAGCTCCTGGCCGCGCCGGCCTGGCGCCAGCAGCGTGTAGTACGGCGCCGGCCCGTCGGGATAGACGTGGGTGAAGCGGCAGGTGACGCTGCCCTGCCCGCAGACGTCACGCAGTGCGGAACGGGCAGCCTCGGTCACGGCGGCGTGGAAGCGCTCGAAGCGATCCCAGGTGGTCGCTGTCTCGAACGTCTCCGAGATGACGCCGAGCGCGACCATGGCGTCGCGACCGTAGGGCGCGCGCAGGAAGGCGTCGCGCCACGCACCCGCCGCGCCTTCGCGCGAGGCCGCGGCGTCGGTGCGAGTGCGACCCGCCCCGTCGGGGACCTTGCCGCCTGCGTCGCGAGCCAGCTCGAGCGCGCGCGCCATCCACGCGTCCAGGCCGTGATCGGCGGACTCGAAGCCGAGCACCAGCACCGATTTGCCCTCGGGCGAGGCGCCGGAGGCGAAGGCCTCGCCGCCGTCGAGCAGGCGGCAGTTCGCGGGATTCAGACCGGACTGGGACAGCAGCCGCGCGGCGTGCACGCCGGCCTCGAAGGAGTCGAAGCTCACGCTGGCATTGGCGCGGTAGGTGGGGCGGTCCTGCAGTCGCATCCACGCCTCGGTGATCACGCCGAGCGTCCCCTCCGAGCCGATGAACAGCCGGTCGGGGCTGGGCCCGGCGCCGGAGCCCGGGAGCCGCCGCGACTCGATGACACCGGTCGGTGTCAACACGCGCAGGCTCTCGACGAAGTCATCGATGTGCGTGTACAGCGTCGCGAAGTGCCCGCCCGAGCGCGTGGCGATCCAGCCGCCGAGCGTCGAGAACTCGAACGACTGCGGGAAGTGGCGCAGCGTCAGGCCGTGCGGGCGGAGCTGGTCCTCCAGCGCTGGCCCGTAGACGCCGGCCTGGATGCGCGCGGCGCGCGAGGCGCGGTCCAGCTCGAGCACGCGCCCCATGCGCGTCATGTCGAGCGTCACGACGCCGTCGTAGCCCTCCCCCACCGCGCACTCGACGCCGCCGACCACGCTCGAGCCGCCGCCGAACGGCACCACGGCCGCGCGCGCGCCCGACGCCCAGTCGAGCACTCGCGTCACGTCGGCCTCGTCGCGCGGAAACGCGACCTGGTCCGGCGGATGCGGGTAGTGGCGCCGGAAGGCGCGCAGCACATCGCGATAGCCGCGGCCGTAGGTGTGGCGCGCGCGCTCGGCCGGGTCATCGGTCGTGAAGGCGCAGAGCGCGTCGGGCGGCCGGACGCGCGGCGCGCGCAGCGCGATCTCGTGCAGCCGCGGGGGCGCCTCGAGCGTGAGCTCGGACAAGCCGAAGCGCGCAGCGAGACCCTTCGCGAGCCGCGTCCGGGTCTCGTCCGGCAGCGCCTGATCCTCGTACCCCCAGCCCCAGAAGCTCAGCCGCCGCTCCGCCAAATCCTCACCTCCAACTCGAGGGCGCCAGTATGCCCCGCCTGATGTTGGACTGAGCTAGAGTGCGGCGCGATGTCGGACGTGGCCACGTTCCTGCGCACCGCCATCTGTACCGCCGTGCTGCCGCCCGGGCTGATCGGCTACAGCGCGGCCGCGTGGGCTTTCGCGGCGCTCGGCGTGCGCGAGAGGGCGGACGCCTGCTACCCCGGCTTCGCCGACCTGTGCCTGCGCCTCGGCGTGACCGATCTGCAGGTGCGCGGACTCGAGCACGCACGACCCGGCCGCTCCTACGTGATCGTCGCCAACCACGAGAGCAACTGGGATCCGATCGCGCTGGTCGCCGCGTTCCGCGGGCGTGCGGTGCGCTTCATCGCCAAGAAGGAGATCATCCGGATCCCGGTCTTCGGGCACGCGCTGCTGGCGACCGGCAACGTGATGGTCGAGCGCGCCAACACCGCGGCCGATGTGGCGCGCATCCGGCGCGCCATGGAGAGCCGCGCGCTCGACGTCTCGATCCTGTTCTACCCGGAGGGCACGCGCTCGCGCGACGGCGCGCTGCACGCATTCAAGAAGGGCGCGTTCTCCACCGCCATCGCCTACGGCATGCCGCTGCTCCCCGTCGGGCACGCCGGCACCTTCCACGTCTGGCCACCGGGGCGCCTGGCGATCCGCAAGAACCCCGTGGCCGTCGAGATCGGTCCCGAGATCTCGATCGAAGGCCTGACGCTCGACGACCGCGACAAGCTGCGCGACCGCTCGCGCGAGATCATCGCCTCGCTGCGCCAGCGCGCCCGCGACCGCGTGCGCGAGCTGGGAGGAATCACCGGTGGGATCGACTGAGCCGCGGGCGTCGCGCGTTCCGGGCGCGGACGGGCTCGAGCTCGCGCTGTACGAGTGGTCGAGCGACGGCGTCCCGCTCTTGCTGCTTCACGGCTTCGGCAACAGCGCGCGGATCTGGGACGACTTCGCGCCGGCGGTCGCACCTCACTACCGCACGCTCGCGCTCGACCTGCGCGGACACGGCGACTCCGCGCGCGATCCCGAGGGTCGCTACGACCACCTCGCGATGGCGCGCGATGTGGAAGTCGTGTGCGAGCAGCTGGGCATCGCGCGGCTCGTGCTGGTCGGTCACTCGCTGGGCGGCCGCGTCGCGCTGCGCTTCGCCGGCCGCAATCCGGGGAAGCTCGCCGGGCTGGTGATCGTGGACTCCGGTCCCGAGCTCGACCTGCGCGGCACGAGCCGGATCCGGAACGAGACGGAGACGCGCGAGCCGACCTTCGCCTCGCTGCGCGCGTACGAAGAGCTGCTGGCCCAGAACTACCCGGCGACGAAGCCCGCGACCCTCGCGCGTCTGGCGCGGCACTGGTCGCGCCAGCGGCCGGACGGGCGCTTCGAGCTCAAGCTCGACCCGGCATTCTTCCGCCGGCGCACGGGCGACGTCGATCCCGAGGCGTGGCTGCGCGCAGAGACACAGGCGCTCTGGGACGGCATGCGGGCGGTGGCGTGCCCGACGCTCGTGGTGCGCGGCGCGGCCTCGGACGTGCTCGGCGCAGACGTGGCCGATCGCATGGTCGACGAGATGCTCGCGAAGGGGAAGCTCGCCGTGGTCGCGGGAGCGGGTCATCCGGTGATGACCGACAACCCCGACGGCTTCCGCGACGCAGTCTGCGACTTCGTCCTCGGGTGAGTGAGTTCGCGCAGACCGGGCACGACGCACGCTTCGACTGGGGCATGGCGGGTCTCCAGGCACTCGCACCTGAGTGCGACGCAGTCGTGATCGTGGACGTGCTCTCCTTCTCCACCGCGGTGGACGTCGCCGTGGCGCGAGGCGCGGCGGTGTACCCGTGCGCGCGCGAGGACGCAGCCGCGGCGCTGGCAGGCGAGCACGGCGCAAAGCTCGCGACGCGCCGCGCGCGCGCGAGCGCCGCGCAGCCCTGGTCGCTCTCGCCGGGATCGCTGGCGTCGCTCGCTCGCGGCGATCGCCTCGTGCTCTGGTCGCCGAACGGGGCAGTGCTGTCGGTGGCCGCGACGGAGCGCGCTCCCGCGGTGTTCGCCGGCTGCCTGCGCAATGCTCGCGCGGTCGCCCGGGCGGCGCGTTCCGCGGGGGAGCGCGTCGCCGTGATCGCCGCGGGCGAACGCTGGCCGAACGACGCGCTCCGCCCCGCGCTCGAAGATCTGCTCGGCGCGGGCGCGATCCTCGCCGCGCTCGATCCGCGCCAGCCGTCGCCGGAAGCGCGCGCCGCGATCGCCGTCTTCCAAGCGCTCGAGCGCGACCTCGCCTCTGCCCTCTTCGAGTGCGCGAGCGGACGCGAGCTCGTCGCCCGCGGCTACCCGGACGACGCGCGCCTGGCCGCGGAGCTCGACGCAAGCGCCGCCGCCCCGCGCCTCTCGCTCGGCGCCTACCGCTGACCCCCACTCCCCAACGACTCACACAGCTCGGGCCACACCCTGCGCGCCTGATCGGACTGCAGCACGCGGCGCGGGTCGCACTTTTGCTTCCACTCCGCGAAGCGCGCCAGCGACGCTGCCGGAAGTGAGCGGCGCCACTCCTGCGCCGTGAGCAGCGCGTCCTTTGCGAGATGGAAGCGGCCCCCGGCGTCGAGCGTGACGGCATGGATCTCACGCGCGAGCCTGCGCAGCGCAACGCGGTCGCGCGCCGGGAAGTCGAGCGCGAGCGACCAGCCGTCGAGCGCGTGCGACAGCAGGAAGTCGTCCGCCCGGTGGCGCTTGAGCACCGCGAGCCACGGCGGCAGGCCGCGGCGCTCGGCCAAGCACAGGATGCGCTCGAGCGCCCCGCGCGCGGCGTGCGGCACCAGCGGCTGGATCTGCACCAGACCTGCTGAGCCGTACGCGCGCTCCCAGCCGGGCACGTGGTCGAGCAGGAAGTGGAAGCGGGTCTGGGACTCGAGCGCGGGGCCGCGCCGGGCGACGGCGTGCAGCGCGCCCTTGAGCGCGTTCAGTGCGCGCACGCCTCCGTTCCAGGCGACGAGCCGCAGGGCCTGCGCCGCCCAGCCGCGCGGGAGCGCGCCGAAGAGCCGCGCGGGCAGCGCCTGTGCGCGGGGCTGCGCAGAGTCCGCGAGCGGCGGCCCTTCACCCGGCTCGAGCTCGTCGCCGCGATGCACCACGCCGCCCCCGCGCGCGAAGCCATCGCACCAGCCCACCAGGTGATCCGCGCCGGCGTGCGCTTCGAACAGCGCGAATTGCTCGGCGAGACTGCGTGCCGGCAGCGCGCGCACGCGCAGCATCCCGGAGTGGACGCGGCGCAGCGCAAGTCGCACGCGCGTCACACAGCCGAGCCAGCCCATCCCGCCGATCACTGCCCCGAACAGATCCGCGTCCGCGTGTGGCTCCAGACTGCGCCGCTCGCCGGCGGGGAGCCAGAGCTCGAGCTCGCGCACGTGCTCGCCGAACGCGCCGACGCGCGCCGCGTTCTTGCCGTGCACGTTGGCGGCGACACAGCCGCCGATCGTGGCGCGCGCGGTGCCGGGCACGACGTGCGGCCACCAACCGTGGGGCAGCGAGACAAGGCAGACGTCCGCGATCGTGGCGCCGGGCTCGACGTCGATCACGCCCGTCTCCGGATCGAAGGCGAGCACGCGGCGGAGCCCGGATAGATCGAGCACGGCCCCACCGTCGTCCTGCGCGGCGTCGCCGTAGCTGCGGCCGGCGCCGCGCAACGCGAGCGAGCGCAGCCCCGGCACCACGTGCTCGAACAGCGCCTCGAGGTCGCCGGGCTCCTCGGGCCGCAGCACGCGAGACACCGCGGCGCGCGCGCGCCCGAAACCCGTCAGCCGCTCGAGCGGAGCGTGCGCCAGCCGCATCTCAGAACGGGACCCTGCGCATCATCACGGACGGCAGCGCGCGCAGGATCCACGAGACCAGCCGCCACCGGCGCGTGACGAAGATCGTCTGCGCCCGTCCGCCGAGCGCGTCGCATATCTGCCGCGCCGCTAGCTCGGGCTCGGCCACCCAGAATAGACCGCTGCGTCCGTCGAGCATCGACGTGCGCACGAAGCCCGGCTTCACGGTCAAGACGCGCACGCCGTAGCGCGCGAGCCGGTTACGCAGCGACTCGAGGTAGCAGTTGAGACCCGCCTTCGAGGCGCCGTAGCCCGGCGCGTTGCGCCGCCCCCGCTCGCCCGCCGTCGATGAGATGCCGACGATCGCGCCGGCGCGCGCCACTGTGAACCAGCGCGCCGCCTCACCGAGCCACGCCATCGCGCCGAGCAGGTTGGTCTCGAGCAGCTCGCGGTCCTTGCTCGGGTCGTACTCGTCGGGGCCAACCGCGGGCATCACGCCGGCCGCGTAGATCACCAGGTCGACGCCGTGCAGCTCCGCGGCGATGCGCTCGAAGAGCTGCGCCACATCCGCCACGCGCCGCACGTCATGCACGTACGCGCGCGCGCGCCCCTCGCCGTGGCTGCCCTCGAGCGACTTCACGAGCTCCGCCAGGCGTTCCGCGCGGCGCGCCACCAGGGCGACCGTCGCGCCGCGGCGCGCGAGCTCGCGCGCGAGCGCCTCGCCGATGCCGGACGAGGCTCCGATCACGATCGCGCGCGACGCCGCTTCACCCCTCACGTCCTGACTCTATCGGGCCGCCCCTTTCGGGGCTTGGGTGCGCAGATACCTTACGCCGCAATGAGCGCCGCCCTTACCCGCCGCGAGCGGATGCTGCGAGCCTGCCGGGGCGAGAGCGTGGATCGCCCGCCCGTGTGGCTGATGCGGCAGGCGGGGC
>CAYVQJ010000054.1:0-18101 GCA_964454165.1 uncultured Myxococcales bacterium
CCCTTCGCCTACCTACGCCACGTGCTCAGCGAGCTCCCGCAGGCGACGACCCTCGAGCAGATCGAACGGCTCCTCCCCCAGCGCGTCGACCGCCACGCCCTCCGCGAACCCGTCAACGACGCACCTCGCTGAGCGCTTACCACGAACGCGCCACGTTCCGGGCCGACCGGGCGCGGCTTGCCCCTGGCCGTCCGAGATGCCTACACGCGCGACGCGATCGCGAGGTCGGCGGGGCTGGTCGATGCTGCGGCCGTGACGGCCGCATGGGCCGCGGCGCTCGCCGCGCCGGCCTGGGACAGGGAGCCGGTGTGGATCCACGGCGACCTGCTGCCGGGCAACGTCCTCGCTCGCGACGGCCGCATCTGCGCGGTCATCGACTGGGGTACGGCGGGGGTGGGCGATCCGGCGGTAGAGCTGATCGTTGCCTGGTCGCTCTTCTCGGGCGCGAGCCGCGCGGAGTTCCGATCCGCGCTGGGCGTCGACGACGCAACCTGGGCGCGAGGCCGGGGATGGGCACTCTCGACGGCGATGCTCGCGCTACCGTACTACCTGCACACGAACCCCGGCATCGTCGCGCGATCACGGCACGAGCTCGCCGAGGTATTGGCGGAGCAATGGAGTACCTAGCGCGCCCGCCTAGGGCGTCGGCCGGACGAGCTTCCTCGGGGGTAGCACCGGCGCGCTCTTGTCGATGACGGCGTCGGTGCCGACGAACGCCGCCTGCGAATACTTCGGCCCGTTTGCGCGATCGCTGCTGCTTCGCGCCGGCCACCCGGTCTACCAGGCAAGAACCGTCGGCGGCTACATCGACAGCTGGAATGCGGATAACAACGTCAGTTTCGGCGTCGCTGCCATGATGCGATACCGCAGCCGCAGGGACATGGTAGAACTCGTCATCGACCCCAGGTTTTCGGACAGCCACATCTACAAACTGGCCGCCATAGAAAGGACCATTTCCTTTCCGACCCAGGTCATGATGAGCACGTCACTGAGGCCACCACACGTGGTGCTACTCGTGCTTCTGTTGCTCGCATCCATTGCGCAGAACGTCGCCTATTTCCTGCGGCCATAGCCCCTGGTTCAGCGCCAACTCAGCGGCGCATTGGGATCTTCTGGTCCTCGGGTAACCGGCAGAGGCGATTCATGCGGGTGGTGCTGCCATCCGCGTATTCCCAGATCAACTGTTCACCGCTGATGTAGCGCCTGACCACAACGGGCCCCCAACCAAACGCATGAAAGTCCAGCACGCCGCGATTCCAGATCATACTGGCGGACGTCCGGGGGCAAAATTCCCGGCCACCCAGCGTGAACAGCACACCACCCTCTGTATCGTCCGTATTGAGCCCCGCCGTGCTGTTGGGACCGTAGTCATGGATGATGCCGCTGCTGGTCACGACAGTACGCGAACCACACTGCTCAATGCGTTCCACATGACCCGTCTTGCCCTCGACACCAATCCATAAACCCCGGATATCTGCCGCACCCTCGGGCAACGGCTCGGTGCAAGCGGCCAGCACGGGCAGCGGGAAGTGATCGTAGCGGCACCCCGGTGTGTTGCCTTTGGGAATGTCTGCTGCCTCTTTGCCGCTGCCGTCCAGCACGGGCAGTTCGCAATAATCAATCAGGCTGCCGTCGCCCGCCAGGGTGGCGGGGTCAGTCGTCAACGGTGGGCGCGGTGACAAATAGAGGAAACCAAAGCCGGCCACCACCAGCACCACGATGATCGTCGCAATAACCGCTAACAGTTTTTTTATCATCGTTGCCTCAACGCACGCGTACTCCCCGGAAGCGTGTCGCCGCCTGCTTTCAGGTGCTTCGAATCAACTCAATGATGGCGCGGCACACCTGCTCTGGCGCGTTTTCCTGAACAAAATGTCCCCCGCCCTTGATGGTGGTGTGCGGTAGTTCCCGCGCGCCCGGAACTCTTGCCTTGAACTGCGCGTCCAGGCCAGCCGTCACCGGATCGTTGTCCGCGAAAGTACACAGGAACGGTTTTTCAAAGGTCTCAAAGAACTCCCATGCCTTGCGCTGCTCTTCCAGAGAAGATGACGTCGGCAACGTGGGCACATGACTCGGCATCGCGCGTGGTCCCATCTTGTAGCTGGCGTCCGGGAACGGCGCATCGTAGGCCCGGGCGAGCGGCGTGGGAAATGGTGACTGGACACCCAGAGCGTGCAGCAGAAACTTGAATGCCCGGGCGAGATTGGAGCGTTTCTCCATCGTCATGGACATCATGAAACCTATGGGCAGGTCTTCATTCTCCCAGCAGAACTTCTGCCAGTACGCGAACTTTTTGGCCTGGTCACCGGGCATCTGGCCGAGGGCTTTCTGCATCTGCAAGAGCGAGGGCGTGGGCGCATTGGCACGAAAGTCTTCCACCGCCTTGACTACATCAGCCGGTACATCCGGATTGTAGGGTAACCCCGTGTTCGCAATCACGACCCGGGCGAACCGGCCAGGATGGTTCACCACCATGCGCAGGCCGATCAATCCGCCCCAGTCCTGGCCAAAAAACGTCACACCCGAAAAGTCGTTCATCACCAGCCACTGGCCCATCCAGTCAACCTGGCGTTCATAGCTGTAGTCCTCCCGCGCAGCCGGTTTATCCGACTTGCCATAACCCGGCAGGTCTGGCGCGATGACCCGTATGCCGGCGGCAGTCAGATGAGGAATCATCTTGCGGTACAGGTAGCTCCACACAGGTTGCCCATGCATGCAAAGTACCAACGGGCCATCGGCGGGCCCCTCATCGACATGGTGAATGCGCAGTTCGCTGCCGTCATGGGTTCCGACGGTGGTGTAATGGGGCGCAAACGGATAATCCGCCAGGTTCTCAAAACGCTTGTCCGGTGTTCGCAGTATCTTCATTGTCGCTTCGTCAGGAGAATTTGTGGGCGAGTTGCGGCTCAGGGCGTTTTCCAAGTACATGATATAGGGAGAGTTCTGCGATTCGGAAGATGGATAGGGCATTCAAGCACGGTTCGCGGCTTCCGGTAAGGCGTTTTCTGGTCAACGCCGGGCACGGACGAGCCTATGACGCCGGGGTTTCAAGGGGCGGCGGGCAGCCGGGGGCGCCCTGGGGGCTTGCCGGCAGGGTCGGGCCCACGGCGCGAGGGCGCGCCGCGAGCGCGCCGCGACGAACGCGGGCGCACGGGTGGCGTCGCGCCGGTGCGCGGGCAAACCGTTCCGGTGCGCGGTCCTACGCGGGGTCGGTCTCGTCGTGGCTGCCGGCGCTGGGATCTGCGGGCGCGGGGCGCAGGGGCGGCGCCCGCGCGGGCAGGCCGAGGTGCGCGAGGATCCGCGCGACCACCCGGGGCTCGACGATCGCGGCGACGAGGCGCATGCGACCGGCGCAGACCGGACACTCGAGAACGTCGACGAGGAAGACGCGCTGCATGAGCTGCGCCCAGGACAGGCGGCGCGCGCGCGGGAAGCCGTCGGAGTCTGGTCCCGACGCCGAGCTCGGATGAGAGGCCGGAACGGTCGCTCGCTCGTCCGGGCGGCAGCGCGAGCCGACGTAGGCGCTGGCACCTGATTGGCGAGAATCTGCGGCGGAGTCCGTGCGCGACGGATGTCCCGGATCCTCCGAGCGGGACGCTCCCGGCGCAGGCGCTTGCGCTGGAGCGGACACCGCCGATGACTCGGGCGCGAGAGGGACGCGGTCACGCACGACGCGGGCACGCCTGCGCGCGGCCGGAGCGAGCTCGCCGTGATAGCGCACCAGGTGGGCGCGCGGCGGCGGGATCAGCGCGGCGATGCGCTCGACGAGCTCGATGGGCTCGAACAAGACGTGCGTGGTGCCGTCGCGCCAGCGGCGCTTCAGGCGGTAGAGCAGGCGCCCGTCGTCCTGCGCGGAGAGGCGCTCGCTGGCGATGGGCGGCCGGGCCACGTAGCGGCACAGCCGCTCCAGCCGGCGCCGATCGCGCGCGGGAACCGCGACGCCCGCGTGCAGACTGACGCCGCCCACGTTGGCGCACAGCGGTGCATGCGTCTCCCGCAGGTCGTCGGGATCGATCCGGTCGCCGAGACGCAGCACGCGCCGACCCGCGCGCGAGCCGCTGGCCACGCGGCCCTGGACCGAAGCGGCGGCGAGCTCGAGCAGGACGGAGTCGTCGAGCGCCGGATCGGACTGGACCTCTTCCTCCAGCAGCCCGCGCCGCTCGAGCAAGCGCATCAGCCGCCGAGCCAGGCCGCGCGCCACGCGCTCGATCTCCGCATCGGACGGCGGCGGCAGCGGACGAAAACGAACGCCCTCCGGCCCCTCCACGTACACGCCGTCGAGCACCAGGCTGTGGAAGTGGACGTTCAGGTTCAGCGCGTCGCCGAAGCGCTGCACGAAGGTGACCGCGCCGCAGCGGCCGTTCGCGACTCCGAAGTCCCGGCGCGCGCGCCGGCGCAGGGCGTCGAAGATCCCGCGCACGTGGAGCGAGAGGACTGCGCTGCACAGGCGTGAGTCGTAGGCCATCCGCAGGCGCAGCGCCCAGGGCAGCGACAGCACCCACTGGCGCACGGGGACCTCGGGCACGACGCGGTCGACGAGGTGCGCCGCCGTGTCCGCCATGCGGCGTCCGACGCATGACGGGCAAATGCCGCGGCCCTTGCACGAGAAGGCCACGAGCCGCTCGACGCCGCACTGCGTGCAGCGCACCCGCACGAAGCCGAAGGGGAGCAGGCCGCACTTCAGGTACGCGCGCAGCTCGCGCACGACGAAGCGCGGAACGCTGCGGCCGCTCTGCTCCGCTCGCGCGAGGAAGGTCTCGAGGTTCTCGCAAACCGCTCGATAGAGCGCCGTGTCCTCGGGACGTCGGCGCGGGAACGCGAGCGTGGGAAGCTTGCGCGTGGCGGCCACGCCGGTGGAGGTCTCGACCTGCATGCGCGCCGCAGATGCGAGGGCGGTGCCGGCGCCTGCGTGCGCGATCTGCACTCGAGAACGCCCGATGTGAACCGGCCGATGTGTGGCGCGGGATCGGCGTTCACGCTGCTACGCGCTCCGCGGCTGGTTCGTCTCGTGCCGCACATCGCGGAGGTCGGGAACGCGATGGTCATCGCGTTCCAAGCCGGCCGTGACGCGTCCGGCGGATCGAGCGACCGCGATGCGCTGTCTCACTCGACTTCGAGGGCGTGAACACGGTTCCGCAGCGCATCGACAGACAGGCTCCCCGGAACGGCGCGGTCGCGGGCCATGCGGTTGGCGGCTTCCTGGAGGGCGCGGTTCACCGGGGTGGGGATGTTGTGCTCGCGGCCGAGGAGGACGATCTCGCCGTTCAGGTAGTCGGTCTCGATCTGTCCGGTGGCGCGGGCCAGGCTCTGCCAGCTCGAGCCGCCGCCGCGGCGCTGGCCGCGCACGGGAGCAAGCTGCAGGTGGTCGCTGCGGCGCGCGGCGACTTCCTCGTCGGGGGTGAAGGCGAGGCCGGCGGCGCGGAAGCAGGCGATCGCTTCGTCGCGGGCGCGGCGGGCGAGGTCTGCGGAGTCTGCGCGCGGGCCGCAGCAGGCCTCGAGAGCGTTGCCGAGGTTCATCAGCAGCTTGGCGCGCTTCCAGCGCATGATGTCGGTGTCGGGGCGCGCGCTGAAGCCGGAGCGTTCGAGTGCGGCGGCGACGTGCGCGTCCACGCCGTCGGCGCCGCGCGGCCACAGGCCGAGGTCGAGGATGCCGAGCAGCTTTCGGGACTGCGCCTGCACCGAGCCGGGCTCGATGTGGTTCGAGGGCAGGATCACGTGCATGCCGTGCACGTGAGCGACGCGCCGCGCAACCGCGGGCTCATTGGCGACCCCGTTCTGAACACACACGACAGGCACGCTCTGGGCACCGGCCGCGACCAGCGCGTCGAGCGCGCCGACCGTGTCCTGCGACTTCACGCAGAGCAGCACCACGTCGTCGCGCCGCCATGCGATCTCGCCCGGTCCCGCCACCGCGAGGATGCGCAGCCGCTCGCTCTTGTCGGGCGTCTCGAACAAGAGGCCGTCGCGCCGGATCGCCTCGAGGTGCGCACCGCGCGCGACCAGCACCACGTCGCAGCCCGCTTCGTGCAGCGCAGCGCCGATCACGCCACCGACGGCCCCGGCCCCGAAGACGACGAAGCGCATCCGACCCCGGCCGCTACGACTACAGCTTCAGCAGCTGCGCGACGCGCTCGCGGTGATAGGTCGGATCGCCGTACGTGACCTCGATCGCCTTGGCGCGCTTGAAGTACAGGTGGCAGTCGTACTCCCAGGTGAAGCCGACCCCGCCGTGGATCTGGATGTTCTCGGCGCTGCACTGGCGGTAAGCGTCGCTCGTGTACGCCTTGGCCATCGCGGCGGCGAGAGGAGCCTCGTCGATGTCCTCGGCCACGGCCCACGCCGCGTAGTAGGTGATCGACTTCGACGATTCGACCAGGATCAGCATGTCGGCGCACTTGTGCTTGATCGCCTGGTGCACGCCGATGGGCTTGCCGAACTGGATGCGCTCCTTGGCGTACTTGACCGAGTCCTCGAGCACCTTGTCGGAGCCGCCGACGGCCTCGGCCGAAAGCGCCACGAGCGCCCGGTCGCGCACCCACTCCCAGCTGCGCCAGCCGCCGTTCTCGCTGCCGAGCAGCTCGCCGGGCGTGTTCTCGAAGCGGATCTCGGCGAGGCGGCGCGTCTGATCCATCGACTGCAGCGGCGTCACGCCGACACCCGGCGCCGTGCGATCGACGAGGAACAGCGAGATCCCGCCCTCCCCTTCCGCACCCGTGCGCGCCGCGACGACCAGCTTCCCCGCGTTCTGCCCATCGGGCACGAACAGCTTGGTGCCGGAGAGCGCGTAGCCGCCGCCCGACTTCGCCGCGCGCGTCGCGATGTCGCGCGCCTCCTCGGTCCCCGCCTCTTCGGTGATCGCGAACGACAGCACGAGGTCGCCGGCCGCCACGCGCGGGAGCAGCTCCTTCTTCTGCGTGTCCGTCCCCGCGCTCAGCAGCGCGAGGGTTCCCTGCAGCGTGCCGAACAGCGGCGACGGCAGATTCGCGCGACCGACCTCTTCGAGGATCGGGACCAGATCCACGAAGCCGAGCCCTGCTCCGCCGTACTCCTCGGGGATCAACAGACCGAGCCAGCCGAGCTCCGCCATCTGCTTCCACATCGCGGGGCGATAGCCCGCGGGATCGTCCATGAGCTGGCGCACGACCGTGCTCGGGCATTCCTTCTGCAGGAATTCGCGCGCCGTCTTGCGCAGGAACTCCTGCTCTTCCGAGAATCCGAAGTTCATCGCGCTCTCCGCCCGCGCCCGCGGGTTCGCGCATCTTAGATCGCGGCCGATTCGCGCGTCAACGCGAGCCGCGCGGCAACCCATCGGGTTTGCAGGGTTTTCAGCAATGGCTCGGGTTGCCAAGATCCGCCGTGCGGACGACGGGCGTAGTAGTCCGCGGCGCGCGGTCCGATAGAATGCGGCGCCCGGGGGAGTGGCGTGAGCGCGAAGGTCGAGGCGAAGGCAGTCACGAAGCGCTTCGGCGCACACGTGGCGCTCGCCGACTTCTCGCTCGAGGTAGCACCCGGGGAAGTGTTCGGGCTGATCGGGCCGAACGGCGCGGGCAAGACCACGTTCCTGCGCATTCTGACCGGGTACTGGCTGCCGACCTCGGGCGACGTCTGGATCGACGGCGTCTCGGTGGTGGACCACCGCCACGAGGTGAGTGCCAGGATCGGCTACGCCTGCGAGCAGCCCAAGCTCTACCCGGATCACACGGTCGACGCGTTCTTGCGCTTGATGGCGCAGCTCCGTGGCCTGGGGCGCGCCGACGCGCGCGCCGCGATCGAGCGCGAGGTGGAGCGCTTCGCGCTCGGCGAGGTGCGGCGCCGCCGAATCGGCGTGCTCTCGAAGGGCTTCCGCCAGCGTGTGTCGCTGGCGCAAGCCCTGATCCACGACCCCGCGCTGCTGGTGATCGACGAGCCGACCGTGGGCCTCGATCCGCGCCAGCAGATCGAATTGCGCGAGAGCCTGCGCGCGCTCGGCGGCTCGCACACGGTGCTCCTGTGCACGCATCAGCTCGGCGAGGCGGAGCTCGTGTGCGGGCGCGTCGGCCTGCTCGACCGCGGCCGGCTGGTGCACCTGGCGACGGCGGACGAGCTGCGCGAGGGCCGCCTCGAGTCGCGCTTCCTCGAGGTCACGGGCCGCGCCGAGGGCCGCGCGCCGTGACCCGCCGGATCGCCGCCATGCTCCGCAAGGAGCTGCGCTCGCTGTTCGCCTCGCCGATCGCCTACGTGGTGCTGACCGCTTTCGTCTCGCTCTCGGCGATCTTTTTCTTCCAGCACGCGATCACTTACAACCGCCTCTTGTTCGTGTTCCAGGGCGCGGACATCGGCACCACGAGCTTCGACCCGGGCACGCCGCCGCGTCAGCTCAACGTGCTCGAAGAGGTGTTCGTGCCGACGAGCGGCGACCTGTCGCTGCTCCTGCTGATGCTGATCCCGCTCGTGACGATGCGCGTGTTCGCGGAGGAGCGGCAGCAGGGCACGGACGAGCTCTTGCTGACCACGCCGCTGCGCCCGTGGGAGCTCGCGCTCGCCAAGCACGTCGCCTGCTACCTGTTCGTGCTCGGGATGGTCGCCGCGTCGGCGGTGCTGCCCGCGGTGGCGATCCAGAAGGGCGGGCTCGGGCTCGAGCACCTGGCGGCGTTGTACATCGGCATGCTCGCGTACAGCGTCGCGCTGGCTTCGATCGGGCTGGCGTGCTCGTCGGTCACGCGGAGCCAGCTCGTCGCGGCGGTGCTCGCGTTCTCGCTGCCGTTCATCCTGCTCGACTTCGGCTGGATCGAGCCGATCACGGGCGAAGGCCTCGGCTCGCTGCTGCGCGCGCTCTCGCTGCAGGACCGCTTCGAGAGCTTCGCGCGCGGGATCGTCGAGCTGCGGCATCTCTTGTACTTCGCGGCGCTGGCGGGTGCGGGCTTCGTGACGTCGCTCGCCGCCGTCGAGCTCGGACGCGTGCGCTAGTGCGACACCTCGGCAGCGCGGGGCTCGTGATGGTGCTCACCGGGCTCGCGGCCTACTACGCGACGGAGCGCGAGCTCAGCTGGTTCTCGCGGCTCAACCTCTACGGGGGAGCTGCCCTGATCGTCGCCGGCGCCGTGCTGTCTCTGCGCGGGCTGCGCGACTTCAGCGGCGCGCGCGCGCGGCGCATCGCCTGGCAGTGGAGCGGGCTCGCCGTCGTCGCGGTGGTGGGCGCCCTGGCGCTCGGCACGCTCTCCTACGGCTGGGACGCGACGCTCGACCTGACGATCGAGCGCAGCTACACGCTCTCGCCACAGACCTTCGCGGTGTGCGACGAGCTGCCCGCGCCCGACGGCGCGCCCGCCGTCGAGCTGCTCTTCTTCGAGGACGCCAGGCTCTCCAAGGAGGTCGGCCCCCTCGTGCGCGCCTACGGCGCCGCCTGCCCGAAGCTCGGCACGCGCTTCCTGCCGCAGTCCGAGATGCCTCCGGCCGCGCGCACGCTCCTCGGCCGCACCGAGTCCACCGTGGTCGCGTGTCAGGGCAATCGCTGCGAGTACGTCGGCTTCCCGTCTGAGGAGAACCTGACCAACGCGCTGGTCCGCTTGATGCGCCGCCGCGAGGTCCTGGCGTACTTCATGCTCGGTCACGGCGAGGCGGACCTGGCCGACGAGAGCGACCACGGCTTCTCGGGCGTGGCGGCGGTGCTGCGCGCCGAGGGGATCGAGCCGCGCGGCTGGATCGGTCCCGCGAGCCCGAGCGTGCCCGACGCCGCGCAGCTGGTGATCGTCGCCGCGCCGCAGCGCAACCTGCTCGAGGGCGAGATTACAGCGCTCGACGCCTGGCTCTCGCGCGGCGGCCGCATGCTCGCGCTCATCCAGCCGGGCGTGACCTCGAATTTCGAGACGCTGCTCGAACGCTGGGGCTTCGAGCTACCGCCCGGCATCCTCGCGGATCGCCTGAGCTCGCCGCTGGTCGAGCACCCGGGTCCGCGGAGCCTGCTCGTGAACGGCTTCGAGCCGACGCACAAGGTGGTGCGCGGCCTCGACCGGCGCACGCTGCTGCTCGTCCCCGGCGCGCGCGCGGTCGTCGCGGCGCGCAAGCCGGAGCCGGACGACGAGATGCGCAACCTGGTCTACACCACGTCCGGCGCCTGGCTGGAGCAGGACGTGCAGGGCGCGCTCGCCGACCGCGAGATCCGGCCCGATCCCGACGAGCCGACGGGCAGCGAGATTCCGCTCGCCGCGGCCGGCCGCTACCCCCGCGGCGACGCCGAGGCGCGCATCCTGGTGATCGGCAGCCGCGACTTCGTCTCGAACGCGCGGCTGCAGTCGCTCTACAACCGCGACCTATGGATGAACGCGATCTGGTGGCTCGCTGAGGACGACCGCCGCATCGCGATCCGCCCCAAGCTCTGGACGCCGGACCACCACCCGGTGACGATCCAGGAGACGCTCAGCTATTTCCAGTTCTTCGGCTTCGCGCTACCCGAAGCCCTGCTCCTGCTCGGCATCGCCGCCTGGTACCGGCAGCGGGAGCACTGAAGGCAACCGTTCGGCCGCAGCTCCGCGAACCCATCCGTACCAACTCGCCGGCGCTCAGACGAAGTGGGCCAGATTTGGGGAGCAGGTCAGCTTGCATAGCCGTACAGACCCGTAACCAAGCCGATGTCTGCGAAAGGAAATCGAATCGGGTCCTTGGTCGTCCACCTGCCAACAGCGGGGTCGTAGTCGCGGGCGCCGAAGCGGACGAGGCCGGTGTCCGGGTCGTGCAGGCCGCCGGCGAAGCTGAACGGCTGGAAGTCCGCGGTGCCGGTGCCGGTCACGTACGTCGGCTTTCCCCATTCGTCGTAGTCGATGCGCTGCGCGGCCGCGCCCGTCGATGCGTTTACGACGAGGCGCACGCTCCCCAGGTGGTCGCTCAGGATCCGGTAGGTCACCCCGCCCCGCACCATGTAGTCCGGGACGTTCGGCTTCGTGCCGTACACGAAGCGCGTCACGACCGCGTTCGCGCCGTCCAGCTCCGCGACCACGCGCAGGCCGTCCTGGTAGAGCCAGCCCTTCGTGCGCGTGCCGTTCACCCGCTTGCCTACGCGCCGGTTCGCGCCGTCGATCTCGTACTCGATCACCGGCAGGCCGCCCGGGCGGTCGATGCGGCGCAGGTTCGAGAGGCCGTCGTAGGCGTAGCTCGTCGTCCCAGTCGCGTCGGTCTTCGTCGCCAGGTCTCCGCCGCGCGTGTGCATGTAGCTCGTCGCGCCGTAGCTCTGCAGCCGGTCCTGGCTGTCGTAGACGCCGATCGCCGGGCCCGCCTGCTCAGCCAGCCGGTTGCCGTTCAGGTCGTAGGCGTAGTCGCGCGCGAGCTGGCCTCCGATCGTCACCCTGTCGAGCCGGCCCGCGAGGTCGTAGGTGTAGTCGGTCGTCACCGCGGGGTCGGTCCCGATCGTCTCGCGCTTCGTCTCGATCCGCCCCAACGCGTCGCGTGCAAGGATCTCCAGGCGGTACAGCAGCGTGGGCCCGTTGAAAACTGCTTCGTCCTCCTCCAGCTCGCCGAACGCGTTGTAGTCCGGCGCGGTCGTCACCAGGTTGAGCGTCGTCCCGGCCACCAAGCCACTGTCGGGAAACTCCGCGGGGTCCCGGGTCAGCGTGAGCGCGCCGGCCTGGGTCAGCAGTCCATCGTTGTCGTAGCCGAACGGCACCGCAGGCGTCGTCCCGACCGTCTGCGTCCCCAACCGGCCGTCGGGGTCGTAGCTCCAGCTCACCGTGCCCGTCACGGTGCCGCTTCCGGTCCAGCTCGTCGACTCGAGCAGCGAGGTCTGCGGCGCGTACCCGAAGCCGAGCATCGGGCCGCCCGTCACCGAGAGGCTCTGGAGCAGTCCGGTGCCGGAGTACGCGAGGTCGTACACGCGCTCGCCGCTCCCCTCCAGGCTCGTGAATCGATCCAGGCGCCCGGACGTGTCGTACTCGAGCTCCACGTCCCGGTGGTCGGGCCGCGCGATCTCCAGCAGCTGATCCTCGCGGTTGTAGCGGTAGGTCGTCGCGCGCAGGCCCGAGAAGGCATTCGGCGGGTCGTAGCGCGTCTCGCGGTCTCCGGCGTCATACCCGAAGTAGTGCCACGGCCGCCCCGGCGGGAGCAGCGACGTCAGGTTCCCCGCGTCGTCGTAGGCGAAGTCCACCACGCGGCTGCCCGGGAGCGTCTGGCGCGTGACGCGGCCCATCAGGTCGTAGTCGAGGTTGGTCAGCCGGCCCGCGGCATCCATGATCGTGTCGACGTAGCCCTCCGGCGTGTACGTGAAGCTCGTCAGCCGCTCCTGACCGGGCATGAGGTTCGAGCCCTGCTCGATCTCCTCGAGGTTGCCCCGCGGCGTCGTAGCGCAGCGCGGTCTCGGCGAGTCGGTCACTGGTGGTCTTCTGCGCGCGATCGGCTTCTCACGCGGCGCTCCGTCCACCACGCGCCTCCTAGCACCAATGCGAGGCTGATCGCGAGCCCAACGCCGAGGACCCATCGATCGTCTGTCCAGAGGTTGAGCCCGATGCTCGCCCCGAGAACCACTAGGCCCGGGCCGGCGAACACCGCCAAGTATGAGCGGAGCACAGCTCGTTGAGCAGCCGTTCTCCGCGGCGTCACGGCGAGGCGCTCGCGTCGATGCCCGCGATGATCGACACATCCAGCCCGAACAGGAACTGGGCGAGGGCCCCGACGTCTGGCTGACCTCTCGCGACGTACTTCGCAGCTACGCCCACACCTACGCCACCTACTGCCGCACCCAAACCCGCCGAGACGAGAAGGTCGCCTGTGTCGAAGCCGCAGCCAGTCAACGCGTCTCCGCTCTCTTGCACGAGGCCGTGAGCCAGGCCTCCGAGGAACCCCGAAACCAAGCCCGCAGTGATCGCGCCGGCCTGCGGGTTGAACGTTGCGCCGGCAACAAAGCCACCTGCGAATCCCGAGGCGAATGCAACGGTGGCCGCGAGCTTGCTACCGCCATTGAGGAGAGTGATCGCCGCGTTGATGCCCCCTCCAACGGCTCCCGCGGCGAGCGCGGCGATCCGGCCGTTGACGTCGACAGTATTGACTGGATCGGCGACAGAATAGGCGTACAGGTTTGTTCCGCCGTCGAACCGAATCGGGTCCTGGGTCGTCCACCTTCCAACGCTGGGGTCGTAGTCGCGGGCGCCGAAGCGGACCAGGCCGGTGTCGGGGTCGTGCAGGCCGCCGGCGAAGCCGAACGGCTGGAAGTCTGCGGTGCCGGTGCCGGTCACGTACGTCGGCTTGCCCCACTCGTCGTAGTCGATGCGCTGCGCGATCGCGCCCGTGGCCGTGTCGACCACCAGGCGCACGCTCCCCAGGTGGTCGCTCAGGATTCGGTACGTCACTCCTCCCCGCACCATGTAGTCCGGGACGTTCGGCTTGGAGCCGTAGACGAAGCGCGATACGACTGCGTTCGCGCCGTCGAGCTCCGCGACGATGCGTAGGCCGTCCTGGTACAGCCAGCCCTTCGTCCGCGTACCGTTCACGAGCTTGCCCACGCGGCGGCTCGCGCCGTCGATCTCGTACTCGACCACCGGCAGGCCGCCGGGGCGGTCGACGCGGCGCAGGTTCGAGAGGCCGTCGTACACGTAGCTCGTCGTCCCCGCGGCGTCCGTCTTCGTCGCCAGGTCTCCGCCGCGCGTGTGCATGTAGCTCGTCGCGCCGTAGCTCTGCAGCCGGTCCTGGCTGTCGTAGCTCGCGATCACCGGCCCCGGCTGCTCCGCCAGGCGGTTCCCGTTCAGGTCGTAGGCGTAGTCACGCGCGAGCTGGCCTCCGATCGTCACCGTATCGAGCCGGCCCGCGGGGTCGTAGGTGTAGTCGGTCGTCACCGCGGGGTCGGTCCCGATCGTCTCGCGCTTCGTCTCGATCCGCCCCAACGCGTCGCGTGCAAGGATCTCCAGGCGGTACAGCAGCGTGGGCCCGTTGAAAACGGCTTCGTCCTCTTCCAGCTCGCCGAAGGCGTTGTAGTCCGGCGCGGTCGTCACCAGGCTGAGCGTCGTCCCCGCCACCAGGCCGCTGTCGGGAAACTCCGCGGGGTCCCGCGTCAGCATGAGCGCGCCGGCCTGGGTCAGCAGTCCATCGTCGTCGTAGCCGAACGCCACCGCAGGCGTCGTCCCGACCGTCTGCGTTCCGAGCCTGCCGTCAGGGTCGTAGCTCCAGCTCACCGTGCCCGTCACGGTGCCGCTTCCGGTCCAGCTCGTCGACTCGAGCAGCGAGCTCTGCGGCGCGTACCCGAACCCCAGCGTCGGTCCGCCCGTCGCCGACAGGCTCTGGAGCAGCCCCGTGCCGGAGTACCCGAGGTCGTACACGCGCGCGCTGCTCCCCTCCAGGCTGGTGAAGCGGTCCAGCCGACCGGACGTGTCGTACACAAGCTCCACGTCCCGGTGATCCGGCCGCGCGATCTCCAGCAGCTGATCCTCGCGGTTGTAGCGGTACGTGGTCGCGCGCAGGCCCGAGAACGCGTTCGGCGGGTCGTAGCGCGTCTCACGGTCCCCGGCGTCGTACCCGAAGTAGTGCCACGGTCGACCCGGCGGGAGCAGCGACAGCAGGTTGCCCGCGTCGTCGTAGGCGAGGTCGACCACGCGGCTGCCCGGGAGCGTCTGGCGGGTTACGCGGCCCATCAGGTCGTAATCGAGGTTGGTCAGCCGGCCCGCGGCATCCATGATCGTGTCGACGTACCCAGCCGGGGTGTACGTGAAGCTCGTCAGCCGCTCCTGGCCGGGCGTGAGGTTCGAGCCCTGCTCGATCTCCTCGAGGTTGCCCCGCGCGTCGTAGCGGAGCGTGGTCTCGGTGCCGAGCCGGTCGGTGATCGTCTCGAGCAGGCGGTCGCTCCCGGTCTGCGGATCGCTGTCGGCCGAGTAGTAGGTGAAGCTCGTCGAGCGCACCTCGGGGCTGTTCACCGCGAGCAGGTTGCCGTTGACCTCGTCGTAGACCGGGTTCCACGTCCCGCGGGAGTCCATGATCGTCTCCACGCCGTTCCAGGTCGGGTGGTAGGTGAAGCTCGGCGTGAAGGCGAGCGCGCTGTCGTCGACGCTCTCCACGTTGCCTTTGGTGTCGAAGGCGCGCGCGACGCTGTGGCCGCTGGGAAGCTGCGTCACCTCGGGATTGCCCGCCGCGTCGCGCGCGATCGTCGTCTCGAGGCCCGTCGCGACGTCGGTTACGATCTCGGCCGCGCCGAGCGGGCCGCTGTCGATGCGAGTCACCCGGTTCTCTGCGTCCGTGATCTGGCTGACGCCGTCCGACGGGCGACGGATCGGAGCCGGGTTCGCTTCGGTGCCGACGCCCGTGGCTGGATCCACGAGCCCCACGCCCTGAGCGTTCGACGCGAGGCGCGTCGCGCCGGTGGGCCGATCCGCACGCTCGAGGCGGCCGGCGGCGTCGAAGTCGTGCAGGGTCGTGTACCCGCGCGCGTTCGTCTCGGCGAGCAGCCGGTGCTGTGCGTCGTACTCGTAGAACAGCTTCGAGTCGTCTGGCAGCTCCACGTCGCGCAGGTCCCCAGTCCCGCTTCGCATGAGCACGGTCTGGCGACCCGCGGGATCGGTGATGGCCACCATCCCGCCGACGTGCAACAGCGTCGTGACGCCGCTCGTCGGAGGCGCGATCGAGCCCAGCGGATCGACGATCGAGGGGAGCAGGCCGCCGGTGTAGCCGTAGGTCGTCCGGCTGCCGTTCGGCTCCACCCGCGCGGTCTGAAGTCCCGCGGCACTGAACTCGAGCCGCGTCCCGTCGACCAGGATGCGCTCGAATGTACCGTCGTTGTTCCGGCGCAGCGTCGAGAACTCGCCCGGCGGACGGCTGTACCCGGAGCTGCGACGCAGCACGACGTCGTCGATGCGCAGGCCGAGGTTGTCGTTGGCGCTGTCCATCGCGTGCGCGAAGACGAGCGCCGCGCTCGTCGGCGACGTCACCTGGATTCGGCGGGCGATCGGCTCCATCACGTCTTGATCAGGATTCGTGGGCGTGGGGGGTGCGAGCGTGCGCACGAACGGCTCCGAGAAGGCGCCCCCGAGCGACACGGTCATCGAGTTCTGGTCCACGCCACCGGTCCGCATCATGAACGACAGGAGATAGTCGCCGGGAGCGAGGGCGAAGGTGGTGGTCGATGTCAGCGTCCCCTCCTGCGCGGTGCCGCCGACCAGCTCCACTCGCGCGTCCGAGGAACCGAAGAAGCCGATCCCGAAGAGGTCCACCTGCCCGGCGGCACCGACACCCCAGCTCGCGAAGTCCCGATGGTTCGCCTGCCCCTGGCCCCGATTCTCGCAATCGAAGCGGTCGAGGAGCAGCACGTCGCTCGAAGGCTCGGCGGGCGCGCCATCCACGACGACGCGCACCTGATCCACGTTCGTGTCGTCGCCCGCTGTGACACCGAGATCGACGCTGAGCGTGCGTCGGTCGTTGCTGAGAGTGATCGAATCCGGGCCACCCGTCTGGGGCGTGAACTCGGCTCCGCGCTCGGAGCTCGCCGGATAGAGGGTGCCGAGATTCCCGAGAGCGGAGTCGCTGGCGGTGAGCGAGGTCGAGAGCGCGATCACCCCGAGGATGGGTCGGTCGAAGGTGACGCTCCCGCCCAAGCGCCGCGCGAGGGCGTCGCGCGGATCGAAGTGAAGTAAGTAGCTCGAGACGACCTCCCCCGCGAGCAACGTCGTTCCAACGAGCTGAGCCGTGGCCGAGACGGAGCGCGGCTCGGAGAGGTCGACGGTCAGCGGCGCCGCCAGGACCACGCCCGTCTGCTCCGGGAACAGGCGAATGCGCGTGTCGCACTCGCTCCCGATCGGGGTAGGACCGCCGGCAACGGTTGGCATCGGCGCAACGTCGATCAGGTTCCCCGCCGTCGCGATGCCGCTGGTGTCGGCAGGCAGTCCGAAGCGCACGTGGGAGCCGTCGCCGTCGACGACGAGCACGCTCTGGTCCGGCTGCACGTACACGCGCTGCAGGCCCGCCAAACCCCAGCCCGCACCGAAGGGGCTTTGCGACTCGTTGACGACGACCGCGCGCTCCTCGATGCGGCTCGAAACGCGCGCGGTTCGTAGGCCCTGGTACTGACTCGTCACACGAATCGACACGGGATAGGAGCCGGTCGAGACGCCGGCCGCAGAGAGCTTGACCGCTCCGCGCAGCGGCTCGTCCTGCATCTCCGACAACCCGCTCGTGTTCACGAAGGCGGGAGCGCCCTGGAGGACGCCGGCAAGCGTCGCCTGCCAGGACACCCGGGGTGGGACCGCAGCGCGCCGGGGAATCGTCGGCTCGAACGGGATGACGGGCTCGGGATGCGCGCGGTCGGAGCGATAGACGAAGCGGAGACTCCTCGCGCGAGACTGCGCGACGTACGCCGGTAGCTCGAAGCTCGACGAGATGGCGCCGGACGGGACGACGAGATCCGACCCGAAGCCCGCGCACCCGGAACAGCGCTGAGGATCGTGGACATCTCCATCAGCACGCGGAACGGCGGCGCTCGTCGTCGCAGGCGGCAGCACGAAGTGCCATGAGCTCTCGCGGACGCCACCGGCGAGCGTCGTGATCTGGCCTCCGTTCACCTCCCCGGTCCCGGCCACGAAGAACACGCCATCTGCGTGACGCAGCGACCAGATGTCGACCTCGCTGTCCTCCACCAGGCCGTCGAGGTTCGGAAACGTCACCGGGACGGGTACGCTGAACGTGAGCCCCATCGGCTGAAGCGTGATCACCAGGCTCGGCTCGAGGGTGTCGGGAAGCGCTCCGGGCGTGAAGCCGGCCGGAACCTCCGCGATGCTGATCGGGCCCGCGTAGTCCTGTCCGTCTCTCTGCACGGTGTTCATGGGGATGAACAGGCTTACGCCGATCCCCGCATGCGTCAGGTTCGTGTCCATATTCGCGACGATGTTCGTGCTCGCGGCCCCCGCCATGCGAGGCAAGAGGATGTCGCTCGCGAGCACGTGCGTGACGCCGGACACCGCTACCTCGGTCGCGCGGTAGCCTCCGTAGGCCGGAGAAGGGACCTCTTGCTCGTAGTTGATGGTCTGCGCGCCGGGCGTCAGACCGGTCAGCAAGAAGTTCCCTGACGCGTCGGTCGTGTCCGACGGGCCGGAGGGAAGCGAGCGGACCGTGATCCCCTGGAGCGGGACCACCTGCCCGATCGCCTTCGAGTTGGCGTCGAGCAC
>CAYVQJ010000055.1:0-43584 GCA_964454165.1 uncultured Myxococcales bacterium
GGCGCTGATTGAACTCAAGTGACAGGTCGGGCTGGAGGCGTCGCGCTTCGGCGATCGCCGCGCGCGCCTCCTCGATACGACCGAGCTCCACCGCGTTCAAAGCGAACTCCATGAAGCCAGACCAGGTTGCGGGCAGTGCGGCCTCCAGCCGGCGGGCCGCGTCGAGCCCCGCTTCGTACCGGCCCGTTTGCCAGTACGCCCATGCCAGATTGTCGTAGGCCATGGTCGCGATGGGCGCGTGAGGGCTGAAGCGCTGAGCTCGCTCGTTCGCAGCGATGCACGCCTCCGGATCCCCGGCCACCAGCTGGGCCCAACCGAACCAGAACCACGCCTCCGGCATGCTCGGGTTCAAGTCCACGGCTCGCCGTGTCGAGTCCAGTCCGTTTCGCACGTCGCCCATCCCGAGATAGGCGGTTCCGAGCGCGACGTGGGCGGCGGGATCTCGCGCGTCGAGCTCGACCGCGCGGCGCGCGCTCTCCAACGCGGCGGACTCCTTCTGCTCGGACGCGTCGCTCGAGCCGAGGAGCTTCTCCCAGATGTTCGCCATCGAGAGCTGTGCCAGCGCCGTCGCGAAGCGCGGATCGAGCGCGATCGCTCGCTCGAACAGCAGCCGCGCCTCGGCGGAGTCCTCGCGCGTGAACCGATCGAGGCGCTGCAGGCCGAGCTGATACAGGCTCCAAGCCTCGAGGTTCTCGGTGCCTCGCTGTCGCGCGCGCTCCCCCTCCGCACGCGTGAGGTCGCCCACCAGCGACGCGGCGATGGTCGCGCTGATCTCGTCCTGGAGAGCGAAAACGTCCGTGAGGTCGCGATCGTACGTCTCGGCCCAGATGTGCTCGGCGGAGGGAGCGTCGATTAGCTGCGCCGTCACGCGGATGCGGCCGCCAGCGCGGCGCACGCTGCCCTCGACCACGTAACGAGCGCCGAGCTCGGCGCTCACGCGCTTCAGGTCCACGTTGCCGCCGCGGTACTGGAAGCTCGAGTTGCGCGCGATCACGGGGAAGGCGCGCCAGCTCGAGAGGCGTGTGATCAGGTCTTCGGCGAGGCCGTCGGCGAAGAACGCCTGCTCGGGGTCGGCCGAGAGGTTGTCGAACGGCAGCACCGCAATCGCGGGCCGCTCGTCGAAGCCCGCTACGCCGAGGCTGGCAAGCGCCGGTTCGGCTGCCTGCGTGCGACCGCGCAGCCACCAGCCGCCCGTCGCGAGAAGCAGCAGCGCGACGGCCGCGACGCCCCAGAGCAGCGCGCGCGTGCGCTGCTTCGTGGGCGGCCTCGCCTCGGCGCCGGTGGTGTCGGCGCTCCGCACGCGGTACACGCGCACCGGCTGCGGGATGTTCTTCACCGACTGCTCGCCGAGGTCGTCGAAGGCGACCGCGAGCTTGGTGCCGACCTGGTCCCGCACCGCCTGCGACACGCACACCCCGCCGGGCTCCGCGAGGCCCTCGAGCCGCGCCGCGATGTTCACGCCGTCGCCGTAGATGCGCGGACCCTGGGCCAGCACTTCGCCGAGGTGGACGCCGACGCGGAATACCATCCTGCGTTCGGCAGACAGCGCGGCGTTGCGCGCCCCGAGCACGCGCTGGATCTCGAGCGCGCAGGCCACGGCGGAGGTCGCCGCCGGGAACTCGCAGAGCACGTTGTCGCCCGGGTTGTCCACCACGCGCCCGCCGTGCTGACCCACGAGCAGCGCGATCTCATCGCGATAGGCCGTCAGCGTTCGGACGGTGGCAGCCTCGTCCACCGCCATCAGCCGGCTGTAGCCGACCGCGTCCATCGACAGGATCGCCGCGAGCCGGCGCTGGCTGCCCTCCGCGTCCCCGCTCATCGAGCGCGAGGATAAGCCGAACGATGGTGAGCGCGCCCGGGCTCGAACCGGGGACCGGAGGATTAAGAGTCCTCTGCTCTACCAACTGAGCTACGCGCCCGGGCGCATTCTAGCGGCGCATGGCGTCGCGCCAAGCGAGTCGGGCCGTCGCGCCAGCTTCGGTTATTCTGCCTTCCTTCCATGCGACTCCATCGACGCCGCCTCGCCCCGCTCGTCGCCCTGCTGGCCCTCGCCGCGTGCTTCTCGCCGGGCCTGCCTCCCGCCGAGCCGGCGAGCGAAGTCGCCGCGCAGGCGATGGCGCAGACGCGGGTGCTGTATCTGAAGCCGGAGCTGCTCGACCGGCGCGTGATCATCGGCGCGTTCGAGGCGCTCGAGGCGCGCTTCGATCCGGTGCGCTTCGAGGCGAACGGCGCGCACGGCGTGCTGTACGTGGGCGACGAGCGCGCGGACGTGCCGCTCGACGACGCGCTCGACCCCGAGCGCTTCCGCGCTCTGCTCGGCCGCGCCATCGCCTTCGTGCAGCCACGGCTCGATCCCGAGGACCTGCAGGATCTGGCGCGCGACGGCTCGAGTCTGGAGCTGGTCGCGGTCAACGGCGCGCTCCAGTCCCTGGACCCCTACTCCACCGTGTTCAGCGCGCGCCGCGGCGAGGACTTCAAGATCCGCTTCTCGGGCAAGCTCTACGGGATCGGCGCGCGGATCGGCCGGCGCGACGGCTCGCTCACCGCGATGCGCGTGTTCCCCGACAGCCCGGCGCAGCGCGGCGGCCTGGCGGACGGCGACGCGATCGTGGGGATCGACGGCGAGCCGACGCAGCCGCTCTCGGTGTCCGAGGCCGTCGAGAAGATCCGCGGGGCGGCGGGGAGCCAGGTCGTGCTCTCGGTCAAGCGGCAGGACGCCTCGCTGCAGGTCTCGATCACGCGCGGCGAGGTCACGATCCCGAGCGTGGACGCCAAGCTGCTCGAGCCCGGCGTGGGTTACGCGCAGATCCTGGAGGAGAGCCGCGCCACTCCCGGCGAGTTCCTGGCGAAGGTGCAGGAGCTCGGGAAGCTCGACGGGCTGGTGCTCGACCTGCGCGGCAACTCCGGCGGCAGCATGCTCGCGGCCGCGGCGCTCGCCGACTTCTTCCTCGATCAGGGAACGATCGTGCGCGTGGTCGGGCGCGATGACGGCGCCGGCATGGGCGTGCGCGATCGCTCGCTCGCCAACCCCGCCGTCGAGTTCCCCTTCCCGGTGGCCGTGCTGGTCGACAACGGAACGGCGTCGGCAGCCGAGATCCTCTCCGGCGCGCTCTCCGAGCTGCCGCGCGTGACGCTGATCGGGCAGACGACCTACGGCAAGGGGCTGGTGCAGCGCGTGATCCCGCTGGCGCAGGACAACCTGCTCAAGCTGACCGTCGCGGAGTACCTGCTCGCGCAGGACCGCGCGATCCACCTGAAGGGGATCGAGCCGGACCTGATGCTGTTCCCGGTGCCCGACGAGCAGCTCGGCCGCGTGGTCGCCGCGCCTGCGACGTCGATCCCGTACCTGCGCACGAAGGGCGCGGACGACCAGTTCCCCGTCGAGCTGGCGACCGCGGTGGTGAAGCAGGGGCGCACCTCCGCAGCGCGCGAGCTTCGGGCGCGCGCCACGACGGGGCTGCGCGAGAAGCTCGCGGCGGCGCAGGTGGAGTGGACCGAGGCCAACGGGCTCCCGGAGCCGCTGCCGCGCGCGCTCACGATCGAAGGTGAGGCGCTCGACGTCGTGCCCGGCAAGCCGTCGCGCCTGCGCGTGCGCGTGTCCAATCCGAACGACTTCGCGGTGCCGCACGCGTGGCTCGCGCTCGACTCGCCGATCACCTTCCTCGCTGGCCGGCTCGCCCCGCTCGGCACGCTCGAGGCGGGTGCAACGCAGAGCGCCGAGATCGAGGTGACTGCGCCGGACGGGCTCTCGCTCGCGGAGATCCCGATGTTCGCGCATGTGGCGAGCGGCGCGCGTGCGCTCGCCTCACACCGGCTGGTGGTGCGCGCGCCGGTGAACGCGCCCGTGCTCGGAATCGACGTGGTGCGGCGCGACGCGGAGAACGTGACGGTCGAAGTCGAGAACCGCGGTGCTGCTCCCACCGGCGAGGTCCGCGTGATCCTGCAGACGTCCTCGCGCGCGATCGAGAGCCTGGCGCCGGGCCAGCGCAAGAGCGTCGAGCTGCCGATCGCCGGCGACGGCAACCAGGTGGTCGTCGCGCTGGTCGGCTCCGGCGCGCAGCGCGCCTACGAGATCCCGCTGCCGGCGGAGCGCACGCATGTGGAGCCCCCGAGCGTCAGCTTCGCGCGCACCCCGAACGGCATCGGCGGCAGCGCCGTCGTGCTCTCCGCGGAGTCGGCGCACGGCCTGCGGCTCGGCTGGCTGCGCCTCGACGAGCACAAGCGCGAGTTCTCGCGCTGGGACGGCGCCGCGACCGGCGCACTGCAGGCGCCCCTCGAAGGCGACGGCTACGTCACGGTCCAGAGCAAGATCGAGGACGCCGACGGCGTAGCAGTCCTCGACACGCGCCTGCTCATCGCGGATTGACAACGTCGCTCGAGCACGACGCCACCCTTACGCTGCGACGAGCTTGGCAATTCGCGCGCGGCTCTCGCCCAGCGCTAACAGGGAGCGGATGAGAAACCCGGCCTCCTGCCTCGCTGTCCTCCCGACGCGGAGCCTGCCCGGAATCCAGCGAATGGGCTTCAGCACCGCGAGCGACTCCCGACGTTGGTATAGCCTCTTCGCTATACGGTCAAGCCGACCCGAGCTCTTCGGGCGTCAAGCGGGTACAGGCTCGTCGCGGGCGCCGGCCTGAAATGGCGGCGCGTCACAGCAGAGTGAGCTGGCGGGGGCGGCCGAGGACGGCGTCGAAGCTCTCGGCCACGTGGGGCAGGATCGCGTCGGCGATCGGGCGCAGCACCTTCTCGACGTAGTGCTCGCGGTCGAGCGGGCCGGGCAGAGGGTGTCCCGCGAGCACGGGCTCGGGGCCGCCGCTGGTAGTGATCACGTAGCGCACCACGCGATCCGCGGCGCCGCCCGCCTTGCGCGCCGCCTGCACGTGCGGCGGCACCGCGGCGGTGTAGCGCTCGAGCGCGCCCTTGCGCACGCCCTTGCGGATCACGAGCTCGGCGTCGAGCTCGCCGCCGCGCACCTGCTCGACGATCTGGCGCACGAAGGGCGTGGGCGACTTGCCCTCGAAGACCAGCGCGAGCATTCCGCGCTGCAGCCGGCGCGCGACCGCGGGCCAGTCCCGCCGCACGGACTCGAGCCCGACCAGCTCGAGCTCGCCGCGCAGGAGCCCCGCGTAGCGCTTCTTCGAGCCCTGCGTCCCGCCGCGCACCGTCGGCATGAAGAAGCGCGTGTAGACCTTCTCGAGCTCGAGCTCGAGCCGCGGCTCCACGCGATACGTTTCGCGGATGCGCGCGGAGATCGTGGCCTCGACGCGCGCGCGCAGCGCGTCGGCCGCCGCCAGCGCGGCTGCCTCCGGCGCGGCGGGATCGAGCGTCACGAACACCGAGTCGGTGTCGCCGTAGAGCACGCGCGCGCCCTCGGCCTCGAACGCCTCCTGTGTCCAGCGCAGCGTCTGCTGGCCGAAGCGTGTGATCGCGTTGAACACCTCGGGATCGAAGAAGCGACACGAGGCGGCGCCCAACACGCCGAGCATCGCGTTCATCATGATCTTGATCGCGAGATCGGCGTGGCGGTCACCGCGGCGCTTGGCGTCCTCGCGGCGCGCGCGGAAGCTCTCCAGCACCTCGGGCAGGATCGCGCCCGTGCGCGCGAAGAGAGCGCCGTTCGGCGCCTGGATCGCGTCGTCGCCCGCCAGCACGTGCGCCAGCGGGTCGAGCTGGAACGTGCGCATCAGGCTCGGGTACAGGCTCTTGAAGTCGTACACGGCGACGTTGCTGTAGAGCCCGGGGGTCGAGTCGAGCACCGCGCCGCCGACCACCGGAGTGCTCTTGCGCTCGGTGTTCACCGACGGCGCGACACGGCCACGCCGCCGCAGCTCCGGCAGGTAGAGCAGATCGAACGACGCGATGCTCGCGCCCACGCGGTCGAGCTGCATCCCCGAGAGCAGGCTGCGCTCGATCGCCAGCTCGAGGAGCGCCTCGCGCTCCAGGATCTCGAGCACGAGCGCGGCGTCCTGCCGGTTGTATGCGACGAACGCCACGGGATCCTCGCGCCACAGCCGCTCGATCTCGCGCGCGCGCTCCATGCCGACCGACTCGATCGTCTTGCCGCGGCCGAGCAGCGTCTGCGCGGCCGTCCCTAGCGAGTAGTCGTCGAGCTGGATGAAGGCGTCGCGCAGCAGAGCCGGACCGTCGAGCACCATCCGGCCCGGGACGTCGGCGCGCGAGGAGCGCGTGAAGCTCTGGTCGCGCTGGAAGCCGGTGCGCCCCGCCACGCGGCCGAGCTCGAACGGCACGCCGAGCTCGTCGGCGCGGCGATCGAGCACGCGCAGGTCGAAGTCCACCACGTTCCAGCCGGTGAGCACGTCGGGGTCGAGCGCACGCACGCGCTCGGCGAAGGCGCGCAGCAGGTCCCGCTCGTCGGCGTGGGCGATCGCTCCCGGCGGCGCGACGCTCCCGAGCAGGTGCACCTCGTCCGCGCCGGCGCCGAGCAGCGCCACCGACAGCACTCGCGACGCGTCGGGCGTGGTCTCGATGTCGAACGAGAGCACCACGAGCTTCGGGCGCACCCCCTGTGCCGGGCCGAGCTTCGGATTGCGGAACACGCGCAGGCGGCCGCGCTCCTCGACGGGTCCATCGATCTCGAGCGCCCCGCGCACGCCGTGGTCGATCAGGTAGCGATACGCGAAGCGCACGTCGGCCTCGAGCGCCTCGCCCCCGGCCGCTTCGACGCGCTCGCGCAGGCGCGGCACGTCTCCCGGGATCTGCGCGGTCACTCGGACCAGCGCCCGCCCGGCGAGGTCGAGCAGCTCGCACGGCTCCACGCGCACGCGCCGATCCCGCCCGAACACGCTCGCCCGCTCCGCGTGCACGAAGAAGTACGGGCGGAAGCGCTCGTCCTCGAGCAGGAACGGCGCGCCGTCCTCGAGCTGGCCGAAGAGCTGCACCACGGGCGCGTTCGCGCGCACGCGGTAGGTCGGCTGGAGCAGGAAGCCGCGCGCCTTCACGCCACGCCGTAGCCGCCGCCGCCCGGCGTCTCGATGCGCAGCCGCGCACCGGCGGCGACGTCGAAGCTGGCCTTGCCGCCGACGTCGCGGCCGTCGAGCAGATTGCGGCCGCGCGCGCCCGGTCCGCCGCCCGCGAGCCCGAACGGCGCGCGCGTGCGGCGCTCGGACAGGATCGACACGCGCAGCGGTCGCAGGAACTCGAGCTCGCGCACGATGCCGTCGCCACCGCGCCAGCGCCCGACGCCGCCCGAGCCGCGCCGCAGCCCGAACTCGACCAGCCGCACCGGGAAGCGCGTCTCCAGGATCTCGGGATCGGTGATGCGCGTGTTCGTCATGTGCGTGTGCACCCCGCTGGCACCGTGGAAGCCCGGACCCGCGCCCGCGCCGCCGCCGATCGTCTCGTAGTAGCCGAAGCTCGCATCGCCGAACGTCAGGTTGTTCATGGTGCCCTGGCTGGCTGCCGCGCGACCGGTCGCGCCGAGCAGCACGTCGACGATGCGCTGCGAGGTCTCGACGTTGCCGCCGGCGACCGCGCGCCCCGGCGACGGCGAGAGGACAGATCCCGACGGGATCACGAGCTTGACCGGGCGCAGGCAGCCGGCGTTCAGCGGGATCGGCTCGCCGACCAGCGCGCGCAGCACGTAGATCACCGCCGCCATCGTCACGGCGCGCGGCGCGTTCAGGTTCCCGTCCACCTCGGCCCCGGTGCCGGTGAAGTCGATCTCCAGCGACGAGCCGCTCGCGCGCAGCGCCACGCGGATCGGGGTGCCGTCGTCGAGCGCGTCCTCGAAGCGCCGCTCTCCCTCGGGCAGCCGCGCGATCTCCTCCGCCACTTTCGCCGCCGCGTTGTCCTGCACGTGGCGCATGTAGGCGAGCAGCGTGTCGAGGCCGTAGCGCGCCTCGAGCTCGCGCACGAGCCGCGCGCCCGCCTGGTTCGCCGCGATCTGCGCCTCCAGGTCGGACAGGTTGTCGCGCGGGTTGCGCGCGGGGAACGGACCGCTCTCGAGCACACGGCGCAGCGCCGTCTCATCGAGCCGACCACCGCGCACCAGCTCGAGCGGCGCGATCACCACGCCCTCTTCCGCCAGTGTGTGCGAGAACGGCGGCATCGACCCCGGCGTGATCCCGCCGATGTCGGCGTGGTGACCGCGGCTGGCGGTGAAGAAGCGCAGTCGTCCCTGCAGGTCGTGTACGGGCGTCACCACCGTCACGTCGGGCAGGTGCGAGCCGCCCGCGGACGGGTCGTTGGTCACGTACACGCTGCCGGACGCGGGGTTCGGGAACGCGCCGAGGACCGCGCGCACCGTCTCGCCCATCGCGCCGAGGTGCACCGGAATGTGGGGAGCGTTGGCGACCAGGCTGCCGTCCGCCTCGAACAGCGCGCACGAGAAGTCGAGCCGCTCGCGGATGTTGGTCGAGAACGCGGTGCGCCGCAGCACGGTGCCCATCTGCTCCGCGATCGACATGAAGAGGTGGTTGAAGATCTCGAGGCGGACCGGGTCGCGCGCGGTGCCGACGCGCTCGTGCGCGGGCCGCCCGGCGCGATCCTCGAGTGCCAGGCGCCCGACCGCGTCGAGCGTGCCCTCGAAGCCCGGGTCGAGCGCGATCGTGCCGGTGCCTTCCAGGATCAGCGCGGGTCCGACGATGCACGCACCGGGGCCGAGGTCCTCGCGCCAGTAGACAGGCGCGTCGTCGTGGAAGCGGCCGTCGGCATACATGCGCGCGCGGCGGCGCGGGGCGGGCGCGGGTAGCGGCTCGAGCTCGGCCTCGATCGGCGGCAGGTGCCGCGCGATCACCTCGACGCGCGCGACGGCGGCGTCGATCGGGTGATCCCGGCGCGTGTAGCCGAACGCGCGCTGGTGCTCGGCCTCGAAGGCGGCGCGCCGGTCCGCGCCGGGAGTCTCGCGCAGGACGAGCGCGCTCTCGGTGCCGCGGTAGCGCAGGTCGAGCCGGCGCACGACCTCGAGTCGCTCCGGCGGAAAGCCGTCGCGCGCGAGCGTCGCGCGTCCGTCCGCTTCCAGGCGAGCAAACCCGGGCTCGAGGGCTGCGTCGAGGTCCTGACCGAGCGGTCGCGCGCCCACGTCGGCCTCGCCGTGCCACGACACGTCGGCGAGTCCCATGCCGTACGCCGAGAGCACGCCGGCAAGCGGGTGGAACAGCACGCGGCGGATTCCGAGCCGCCGTGCAAGCGGACACGCGTGCTGCCCGCCCGCGCCGCCGAACACCACCAGCGCGTAGTCGCGCACGTCGTAGCCGCGCGCGACCGAGACCTGCCGGATCGCCTCGGCCATAGCCGCGTCGGCGATCTGCGCGAAGCCGGCGGCGATCTCGGCGGGCGCGCTCGCGTGGCCGTCGGCGGCGAGTCGCTCCGCCAGCGCCGCGAGCGCCCGCTCCACCCGCGACGCGTCCAGCGGAAACGGAAAGCGATCCTCCGCCAGCCGCCCGAGTGCCAGGTTCACATCGGTGATCGAGAGCTCGCTCGCGTCCGCGTGTCCGTAGCAGAGCGGCCCGGGGACAGCCCCGGCACTCTCGGGCCCGACCGTCTGCCGCTGCCCGTCGTAACGGCAAAGCGAGCCGCCGCCGGCGGCCACGCTGTGGATCGCGAGCATCGGCGCGCGCACGCGCACGCCGGCCAGCTCGCTCTCGTACACGCGCTCGAACTCGCCGTCGCAGCGCGAGACGTCGGTGGACGTGCCGCCCATGTCGAAGCCGATCGCGCGCGCGTGACCGGCCGCGCGCGCAATCGCACTGTACGCAACCACTCCTCCAGCCGGTCCCGAGAGCAGCGCGTTCGGCCCGCGGAAGCTCTGCGCGTCGCACAGGCCACCCGACGACTGCATCAGGCGCAGCGTGGAGCCGGGCAGCTCGGCGCGCAGCGTGCTCACGTAGTCGCGAATCAGCGGCGTCAGATAGGCGTCGACCGCGGTAGTGTCACCGCGCCCGAGCATGCCGATCTCCGCCGCCACCTCGGACGAGAGCGCCACGTGCTCGAAGCCCGCTTCCTCGGCCAGCCGCCCGAGCTCGCGCTCCAGCGCCGGCGCGCGCCACGCGTGCAGCACGACGATCGCGACGCTCGAGAGTCCGCGCGACCGCAACGCCGCTAGCTCGGCTCGCACACGCGCCGGATCCGGCTGCGCCAGCGTGTTCCCCTGCGCGTCGGCGCGCGCGTCCACCTCGAGCACCTCGCGGTACAGCAGCTCGGGCTTGCGGATCTCGAGCTCGAAGATGCGCGGCCGCGCCTGCGTGCCGATCTCGAGCAGATCGCGGAAGCCACGCGTGATCACCAGCGCGCAGGGCACGCCCTTGCGCTCGAGCAGCGCGTTGGTCGCAATGGTGGTGCCCATGCGCACCTCGCAGGGCGGGATCGGCGCGTCGTCCGCGATCCCGAGGATGCGCCGGATCCCGACCAGCGGCGCGCGATCCGACGAGAGCACCTTCGCCACGCGCAGCGCGCCGCCGGCAGGATCGCGCCCGAGGCAATCGGTGAACGTCCCCCCGCGGTCGATCCAGAACTGCCAGCGCTCGGCGCTCACCGCGCTGACTCTAGCGGTAGCCCTCGATCACGGGGCGGCGCGGGAGGGTCTGCCAGGCGGCATCGAGCTGCTTCTTGAGCTCGGGATCGAGCTCGAGCAAAGCACCGGCGAGTGTCGCGTCGAGCTGCTCCGGACGGCTGGCGCCGACGATCGCGCTGGTGATGCCGGGCTGCGCCAGCACCCACGCGACCGCGGCGGACGCGAGCGCGACACCCCGCGACTCGCACTCCTTGCCGAGCTGCTCCACGACCTCGAACTGCGGGTCGTGCCAGTAGCGCGCCTGGTAGAAGCGACCGGCCGTGCCGAGCGTGAAGCGCGTGCCCTCGCGCGGCGCCTCGCCGCGGCGGTACTTGCCCGAGAGGAAGCCGCCCGCGAGCGGGTTGTACACGATCACGCCCACGCCGTGCGCGCGACACAGCGGCAAGAGCTCGGTCTCGATCTCGCGGTAGAGCAGGTTGTAGCGCGGCTGCAGCGAGTCGTAGCGCACGAGACCGCGGCGCTCGCTGGCGGCCAGCGCCTCTGCCAGCCGCCACGCGGGGTAGTTGGAGCAGCCCGCGTAGCGCACCTTGCCCGCGCGCACGAGATCGTCGAGCGCGCGCAGCGTCTCGTCGATCGGCACGTCGGCGTCGAACGCGTGCGTCTGGTACAGGTCGATCACATCGGTGCGCAGCCGGCGCAGGCTCGCCTCGCAGGCGCGCATCACGTGCTGGCGCGACAGCCCTTCGTCGTTCGGTTCGCGGCCCATGCGCCCGCGGCACTTGGTCGCGAGCACCACGCGCTCGCGCGCGCCTCGCTGCGCCAGCCAGCTCCCGATGATCTCCTCGGTGCGGCCGACCGTCGCGAGGTCGCCGCCGAGCGGATAGACGTCGGCCGTATCGATGAAGTGCACGCCCGCCTCGAAGGCGCGGTCCAGGATCCCGAAGCTGGTGGCCTCGTCGCACTGCAGGCCGAAGGTCATCGTTCCCAGGCAGATGGGGGGCACGCGGAGTCCCGTGCGCCCGAGTGATCGCGTCTGCATCCGAGTTGCTCCCGCGCTGCCAGCGCGCGAGCCCCGAGTATACGGCGACGACACCTTTCGGCGTCGCGGTCCCACACACAGACAGCGGGGCACGTTCAAGACGCCTCGCGGGGGTGGAGGGTCTCTCATGCGCATTCTCGGTGCAGTGGTGTTCGCGCTTTCGGCCTATGCGGCAATCCAGGGCTGGAGCGCCTTCCGGCTGTTCTGAGTCAACTTCTGGCGTAGCCGACCGATGCTGTCCTTCGGCGTCCGGCGTTGTCCTGGACGCGAAGGAGTGAGCCATGCGCCTGGGCTTCGGGGCGTCGGTCGGTCTCGACGCGATGCGCCGCACGCGAGAGCTGCTGCACCGCGATGCGGCGCGGCTGTCCTCCGGACGACGGCTGACGCGGTCTGGCGACGACGCCGCGGGGCTGGCGATCGCGACCCAGCTCCGGGCCGCGGAGCGCTCGGTCGCGCAGGGCGCACGCAACCTGGCGGACGGCGTCAGCCTGGCGCGCACCGCGCAGGGCGCACTCGCCAGCACGTCCGACGCGCTGGTGCGGATGCGCGAGCTCGCAGTGCAGGCGGGCAACGGGGCGCTCGGCGCCGCGGAGCGCAGCGCGATCCAGGCCGAGTACGACCAGCTCGCCGCCGAGATCACGCGGACTTCCGAAGCGACCCGGTTCGGGCAGCGGCCGCTGCTCGACGGCTCGCTCTCCGCGGCGCTCCGCGATGGCACCGGGAGCGCGATCTCACTCACCATCGGAGATCAATCGGCCGAGGCGCTCGGCGTCGCGGGGCTCGACTCCGCCGACCCCGCGACCCTCGATCAGCTCGACCTTGCGCTCGAGCAGGTCTCCCGCGCGCGCGGCGACCTCGGCGCGATCGAGTCACGCCTCGAGTCGGGCATCCGCAACCTGTCGTCGCACGCGGGGAGCCTCGCGGCGGCGCGCTCGCGGATCGACGACACGGACTACGCGGATTCGAGCGCCGACTTCGCGCGCAATGCGTTGCTCGCGCGCGCACAGGTCGCCATCGCGGGGGCGCGCGCACACAAGCTCGGCGGGGCGCTACTACGTCTGCTGTCCTGAGCGCCTGAAGAGCGAGCGCAGGGCGACGCGGCGGAGGGCGCCCCCATCGACCCCCGCCTGCAGCGCGGCGAGGCGTCCTTCATGCGGGCCGAGCTCGAAGCAGGCGTCGGCCGGCAGCTCCTCGATCGGCTCTCCCTCCGCATTGAGCGGGCAGATGTCGCGCAGCTCCACCGGCGCGCGCGCATCGCTCTCATCGATCCAGCGCAGCGGCAGGCCCTGCGTCCGGCACACGTAAGGACGGTCCGCGTAGATGCGGCAGGCGCCGGCCGCGTCGAGAAACGCGCAGGCGCCCGGCGCGTGCGGCTCGCCCTCCTCGAGCAGCGCGCGGTGCGCGCCGCGGATGCGCTCGGCTTCGACCTCGAACACGCGGATCTCGTCGACGCAGCACGCCGCGCAGCCGCGCCCGCAACGCAGGCGCCCGGCGTGGCGCGCCGAGAGCGCCGCCGAGCGTGCATCGACCTCGGCATGCAGCGCGCGCAGCGCGCGCTGAGCGCTCTCGCGAGCACTCACTGATCCTCTAGCTCGAGCGCGCGCGGCAGGTCGATGCGGCCGCAGCCGTAGCGTGCATTCCAGCTCGCGCCGGGGACCTGCGGGTGCGTGCCCGCGTACGGCTCGGACCCGATCTTCGCGGCGCTCCGGCACAGGCGCGACAGCAACTCGGCGCGCGTGGCGCCGGGAAAGCGCTGCGCGAGCACGGCCACGATCCCGCCCGCCATCCCGAGCGCCCAGCTCTGCCCCTTGTCCTGGCCGGCGTCCGCCGTGACCGCGAGATCGACGAAGGGGGACGGGACGCTGCTCGCCGCGTTGCCGACCACACTCGCGTCGTCGTTCATCACGCCGACGAGCGCGAGCTGCTCCGCATCGCACATCGGCCAGCGATCCGGAAAGCCGAGCAGCCAGAACGGAGCGCCGGGGTGAGCGGCGAGCTCGAGCCAGCGCGGGTGAGTGCCCGTGCCGACGGAGTCACAGCCGGCGGCGGTTCGGATCGACGGCCCGCCCGCGATCGCCGACACCACGGCGCGCACGCGCATGCGTTCGAGGTAGGTCCACACGCGCTCGAGCGCGTTCGGAGTCGTGAGCGCGCCCGCGATCAGCAGCGCGTGAGCCTCGGGCGCAAACCCGACCCGCTGTCCCCCCGGCCGTCCGACCGCGTAGGCGACGACGTGCGCGTCGTGGACCGAGCCCGCGACGTTGCAGACCCGGCCGTCGGCGCCGTCCGCGCGGAAGCGGCAGCCGTGCACGTCGTCCACGCAGCCGTTGTCGTCGTCGTCGACTCCGTCGAGATCCGCTGGATCGAGTCGGCCGTTGCCATCGTGATCTTCCGCCGCGTTCACGAACAGAGCGGGCCGCACGTCGGGATCGTCGCAGCTCACCGTGGACTCGGGCGTCGCGGGATTCCAGAACGCGACGAGCTGCCCCTGCCCGCGCCAGCCTGCCTCGTGCGCGCGCGCCGCGCCCATACGCTCGAAGGCCGGGTTCGCGGCGCCCGTTGCGGCTCCTCCGCGGGCGAGCCGGGGATCCTTGAACTCCGGCGGGCCCGGCAGACCCTTGGGCGGAGGATCGCCGGCGGCGAGAGCGGCGCCCGGCACGAGCTGCACCGCGACGAGTAGCGCCACTAGTCGCAGGAGCCCGCCTCGTCGAAGTCCTCGGGCTCGAGCTGGATCGTGGTGTGCTCGATCCCGAAGCCGCGCTCCAGCACGCGGTTGATCTCGGCCAGCACCGCGTGGCCCGCGGGACCGTCCTTGGCGACCACGTGCGTCGACAGGCAGACCCTGCCGCTGGCGATGGTCCAGATGTGCAGGTCGTGCACGGCGAGCACGCCCCCGACGCCGAGCATCGCCTCGCGCACGGCGTCCACGTCGATGTGGCTTGGCGCGCCCTCGAGCAGCACCGACACCGACTCCGCCAGCAGTCGCCACGCGCCCCACACGACGAGCGCCGCGATCGCGAGCGACGCCAGCGGGTCGGCCTGGTGCCAGCCGAACGCGAGCACCAGCGCGCCGGACAGCAGGGCCGTCAAACTCCCGAGGGCATCCGACGCCACGTGCAGCCAGGCGCCGCGCGCCGCCAGGCTTCCGCGCCGCTCCTCATGCAGGAAGCGCAGGGAGAGCAGGTTCACTGCGAGCCCGCCGGCGGCGATCCCGAGCACCAGACCGCCGCGGACCTCGTGCGCGGTGCCGAGCCGCTGCAGCGCTTCGAGCGCGATCGTGAAGGCGACGGCCACGAGCAGAGCGCCCTGCGCGAGCGCCGCGAGGATCTCGGCGCGGTAGAAGCCGTAGGTCCGGCGCGAGGTCGCGGGTCGCCGCGCGATCCAGCTCGCGAACACACCGAGCCCGAGCGCGGCGACGTCGGACAGCATGTGGCCGGCGTCCGCGAGCAGCGCCAGTGACCCGGCCCACCAGCCGCCGATCGCCTCCGCGACCATATAGCCGGCAGTCAGCCAGAGCACGGTGAAGAGCGCGCGTCCGCGGCGCGCGACGTCCGCTTCGAGGGCGCCCGTCCCAGCGGGCGCATGCCCGTGGCCGTGAACGCCCGCATGCTCGTGTCCGTGAGCCACGTTCGACCCTCGCCTCCGGGCCAGTGTAACGCCCCGGCACCGCGCGGCGTGCGAGCCGGGACTGTGTATGCTGTCGCCGGCCCGAGCGACCTGGGAGGGCGGGTTGCCGACACAGTCAGGGAGCTTCGCCGCGCCAGCGCACCTTCGGCGCGGCAGGGTCGCGCGCGCGGCGCTGGTCGTGCTGGCTCTTGCGGCCGCTCCACCCTGCCCGGCTGAGTCCACGATTCCGCAGGTGTCGACGGGACCCTGGGCGCCGCTCGAGCTGCTCGGCAAGTCGGTCGCGCCGGGCGAGAAGCGGCGCCTCTCGCTCGCGGCGACGGAGTCGTTCGCCGGCGGCTCCGTGCCCATTGGCGTGAGCGTCGCGCGCGGCGTGGCACCCGGTCCCACGCTGTGCCTGATGGGCGGCGTGCACGGCGACGAGCTGAACGGGATCGAGGTCGTGCGCCGCTCGCTCGAAGAGGCGAACCCGGACGAGCTCGCTGGCACGCTGATCGGCGCGCCGATCGTCAACGTGCACGGCTTCCGGCGCGGCTCGCGCTACCTGCCGGATCGTCGCGATCTGAACCGCTACTTCCCGGGCTCGCGGCGCGGCAGCTCCGCGGCGCGCATCGCGTACGCCCTGTTCGAGAACGTGATCCGTCGCTGCGACGCGCTGGTCGACATGCACAGCGGCTCGTTCTGGCGCACCAACCTGGCGCAGGTGCGCGGCGACGTGAACGACCCGGAGGTGCTGCGGCTCTTGCGCGGTTTCGGCAGTCCGATCGTGCTGCACCACGCTGGCCGGGCGGGAACGCTGCGGCGCGCCGCGGTCGAGGTCGGGATTCCCGCCGTGACCTACGAGGCCGGCGAGCCGATGCGCTTCCAGCGCGACGAGATCGAGCGCGGCGTGGCCGGCGTGCGCAGCCTGGAACGCGCGCTCGGCATGCTCGCGACACCCGCCAGCGCCGCGGACGCGGATGGAGCCGCGCTGCCCCCGGAGCCCGAGGTGCTGGTGCGCTCGCGCTGGGTGCGCGTGGACGACGGCGGCATCCTGACGAGCGAGGTCCGGCTCGGCGATCGCGTGCCCGAGGGTGCGCTGCTCGGCCGCGTGATCGACCCGATCGATGGTCACCGCGTCGAGGTGCGCTCTCCCCTCGCCGGACTGGTGATCGGTATCGCGCAGGATCAGCTCGTGATCCCCGGCTTCGCGGCGTACCACCTGGCGATGAACCCGAGCGCTTCCGAGCCGCGCGGCGAGACGCAGCCGGTCGACGCCGGCCCGGCGCCCGACTCGCACCTTCCGGACGGCCCCGAGCTCGACGAGCGCCCGGAGTAGCGATGAGCCGTCCCCCGTTCCTGACCGGTCTCGTGCTCGTCGCGATCGGGCTCGCGGTTCTCGCGTGGAAGACGCTGCTGCTCGGGATGCCCGTCGTGCCGAGAGGGCCCGAGGACCTGTGGCGCGTCGAGCTGGCGATCGACGCGCGGGGGAACGGCTCGCGCGGCAGCGTGCGCGCGGCGCTGCCTCAGTCGGAGCCGGGACAGACGATCTTCGACGAGCATCTCGTCTCGGGACAGCTCCTGTTCACGATCCGCAGCCCCGACGCGCAGCGCATCGGCGTCTGGAGCGGGCCGGTCGTCGGCGTGCACCGGCTGGCGCACGCGTTTCGCGTGCAGCTCGCACCGCGGCCCGAGCGGCCGCCGGAGCCCGGCGCGCAGCCGCCGCAGGCGATCCGCGACGCCTTCGGGCGCGCGGGTCGCGAGCTGCCGAGCGAGAGCCCGCAGATCCTCGAGGCGCTGACCGCGGTGGTGGGCGCCGCGGTCGAGGATCCGGCGGCTCGCCTGCGCACGCTGTTCGCGTTCGTCGCCGACGAGATCGCCACGGCGCCCAACGGCAGCGACGACGCCCTGCTCGTGCTCGCGGCGCGCGAAGGCAGCGAGCAGGGCAAGGCGCGGCTGCTCGTCACGCTGCTGCGCGCGGCCGGCGTCGCGTCACGCATCGCGGCCGGGCTGCACCTGGCGACGAGCAAGGACGCGCGGCCGGCGACCTGGGTCGAGGCCTGGGTCGGCGGCGACTGGCTCGCGCTCTCGCCGACGGAAGGCTTCCTGGGCACGCTGCCTGCGGACCTGCTGGTGCTGCGCCGCGGCGACGCGCCGCTCGTCGAGGCGACGGGGATCGAGGCCGTCGGCTATCGCTGGCACGTGCTGCGCGAGCAGCTCCGGCGCGAAGAGCTGGCCGTGCTCACGGTTCCCCCGAACGCCGTACTCGCGCGCCTGTCGCTCTACCGCCTGCCGCTCGCGACGCAGGACGTGCTGCGCGTGCTGCTGCTCCTCCCGCTCGGCGCGCTCGTGGTGTCGCTGTTTCGCAACGTGGTCGGCATCGCCACCTTCGGCACGTTCATGCCGATCCTGATCGCGCTGGCGATGCGCGGGACCGGGCTGGTGCGCGGCCTCGCCATGGTCGGCTCCGTGATCCTGGTGGGGATCGGCGGGCGGCTCCTGCTCGACCGCTTGCAGCTTTTGATGGTGCCGCGGCTGTGCGTGCTGCTCAGCCTGGTCGTGCTCACGATCTGCGGCCTGTCGTTGCTCGGCTACGGCTTCGAGTCGCTCGAGCTCTACGCCGGCGTGCTGTTTCCGATCGTGATCCTGACCATGCTGATCGAGCGCTACTCGGTGACCAGCGCCGAGGAGGGGCCGCGCGAGGCGCTGCTGCGGCTCGGCAACTCTACGCTGGTGGCGCTCTGCGCCTATCCGCTGTTCCAGAGCGACATCGCCGAGCATCTGGTGTTCGGCTTCCCCGAAGTCGTGATCTCGGTGATGGGCGTGCTGGTGATGATCGGCGGCTACACCGGCTATCGGCTCACCGAGCTGCGGCGCTTCCGCTCGCTCGCCGCACTGGTGCGGGGGCCGACGGCATGACGCCCTGGGCCTCGCTCTTCGCCGCGGGCGTGCTCGGCATCAACCGCCGCAACCACGAGTTCACGCTCGCGCGCAACCCGCGCCGGCTGTACCCGACGGTGGACGACAAGCTCTGCACCAAGTCGCTGCTCGAGCCCGCGGGGATCGCCTGCCCGCGCCTGCTCGCGGTCGCGCGCCAGCACTCGGAGATCCGCGAGATGCTGGCCGAGCTGCGGCCCCATCCGTCGTTCGTGCTCAAGCCGGCACACGGCGCGATGGGCAACGGAATCATGGTGATCCTCGCGCGCGACGGCGAGCGTTACCTGCGCCCGGGCGGGCGCCGGATCGCCGAGCACGACGTGTTCTACCACGCGGCCAGCATCGTCTCCGGGCTCTACTCACTGTCCGGCCAGCGCGACGTCGCGTTCGCGGAGGAGCGGCTCGAGATCCACCCGGCGTTCGCCAAGATCGCGATCGAGGGCGTTCCCGACGTGCGCGTGGTGATCTACCGGGGCGTACCGGTGATGTCGATGACGCGCCTGCCGACGCGTGCATCGAGAGGTCGCGCCAACCTGCACCAGGGGGCCGTCGGCGCGGGGATCGATCTCGAGACCGGCCGCACCACACACGCGGTGCTCTACAGCACGCCGGTGTCGGTGCATCCTGACACGGGAGAGTCGGTGCTGGGGGTAGAGGTGCCGGAGTTCGAGCAGGCGCTCGAGACAGCGGTGCGCGCGACGGACTGCACCGGCCTCGGCTATGTCGGCGCCGACGTCGTCGTAGACTCACTGCGCGGCCCGGTGATCCTGGAGCTGAACGCGCGACCCGGGCTGGCGATTCAGCTCGCCAACCGCACGGGGCTGCTGCCGCGGCTGCGCGCGGTCGACCAGGCGGTACGCGACGGGATGGTGCTCGGCGAGCGGCTCGAGCTCGGCCGGGCGGTGGCGCGCGCGTTCCCGCCGCTGCGGGCGCTGTGATGCGGCGCCTCGCGGCCCTTGTCGTGCTCGGCGTAGCGCTCGCTGCCGCGCCGGGAGCGCGCGCCGCCAAGCCGGCGCGCGTGTATCGCGTGACCTACGACGTGCGCGTGGTATCGACCGAGCGCACCGCACACGTCGAGCTACGCCTCGACGACCCGAGCTACGCGGTGCGCGTGGTGCGCTTCGAGCTGGATCCCGCGCGCCACCAGGATTTCAGCGGCGACGGCGAGATCGAGACCTCGGGCGACGCGCTGGCGTGGCGGCCGAAGCGCGGTGGCGCGTCGCTGCGCTGGCGCTTCCGCATCGATCACCTGCGCGACCAGCGCAGCTACGACGCGCGCTGCGCCAAGAGCTGGGCGCTGTTCCGGGGCGAGGATCTGGTCCCAATGTCGGGGGTGCGCGCGGTGGCTGGCTCGACCTCGCGCGCGACGCTGCGCTTGCTGCTCCCCGCGGGCTGGGTCACCGCGGCGCCCTTCGAGCGCGACGGCGACGAGTTCAAGCTCGACCAGCCGCATCGGCGCTTCGATCGCCCCGCGGGTTGGATCGCGGTCGGCAACCTCGGCATGCTGCGCGAGCAGATCGCCGGCACGCGCGTCGTGGTGGCGGCCCCGCGCGGCCACGGCTTCCGCAGGCTCGACACGCTGGCGCTCTTGCGCTGGACGCTGCCGGAGCTGCGCACGATCGTCGGGACGCTGCCGCCGCGCCTGCTCGTCGTCGGCGCGGGCGACCCGATGTGGCGCGGTGGGCTCTCGGGGCCCGCGTCGCTGTTCCTGCACGCGCGCCGGCCCTTGATCGCCGACGACGGCACCAGCCCCGTCGTGCACGAGCTCGTCCACTCGGTGCTGCGGCTGCGCTCCGACACGGACGGCGACTGGATCGTCGAGGGGCTCGCCGAGCTGTACTCGCTCGAGCTGTTGCGCCGCTCGGGGACGATCAGCAAGCGCCGCTACGAGAAGTCGCTGGCGCGCCTCTCCGAGCTCGCGAAGGGCGCCGGCCCGCTGCGCAGCGACCGCGCGAGCGGCGCGACGACCGCCGCCGCCGTCGTGGCGCTGCGCGCACTCGACGCGGAGCTGCGCGATGCCAGCGCCGGCGCGCGCTCGCTCGACGACGTGGTGCGCGCGCTTCACGCCGGCGGTCCGACTACGCTCAGCACCGACGGCTTCCGCGCCGCGGCCGAGCAGGTCGCGGGACGGCCGCTCGAGTCCTTCTTCCAACGCTACGCCGCGCATTAGCGGCGCAGGAGACCCCCATGCCCCACCCGTTCCGCTTCGGGATCCAGATCCACCACCTGCCCGCGCAGGGCTGGGCCGAGCGCGTGCGCCGGATCGAGTCACTCGGCTACTCCACGCTCTTCTTCCCCGATCATTTCGGCACGCAGTGGGAGCCGATGACGGCGCTCGCGGCGATCGCCGCGGTGACCACGCGCATCCGCGTCGGATCGCTCGTGTACGACGTGGACTACCGCCACCCGGTGATCTACGCGAAGGGCGCCGCGACGCTGCATCTGGTCTCCGGAGGCCGCCACGAGTTCGGCATCGGCGCCGGCTGGATGAAGACGGACTACGACGAGTCGGGCATGGCGTACGACTCCGCGGGCACGCGCATCGAGCGCCTCGACGAAGCCCTGCAGGTGATCCGCTCGATGTGGGCCAACGAGCGCACCACGTTCGAGGGCAAGCACTACCGCGTGCGCGCGATCGCGCAGGCCGCGGAGCTCCCGCGCGGCGAACACCCGCAGATTCTGATCGGCGGCGGCGGCCCAAGGCTGCTGCGCCTCGCCGCGCGGCACGCCGACATCATCGGGATCAACCCGTCGATCCCCGAGGGCCGCGTGACGCCCGAGACGCCCCGCGACCTGACCCCCGAGCGCCTGCGCCAGAAGATCGGCTGGGTGCGCGAGGCCGCGGCGAAGGCCGGGCGCGATCCCGACGCGATCGAGCTCAACTCCCTGACCTTCCTGGTCGCGATCGGCCCCGCCGCCGGCGCGATCCGCGAGGGCATGGCGAAGAACCTCGGCATGACGCTCGAGGAGGTCGCCGTCTCACCGCTCTTTATCACGGGCTCACCCGCCGAGGTCCGCGACCGCCTCGAGAAGCGCCGCGAGGAGTTCGGCATCAGCTACGTGGTGATCCAGGGTGACCGCGACGACGTAGTAGACTCCTTCGCAGAGCACGTTGTCGCTCCGCTGGGAGGGCGCTAGGCATGCAGTCCGAGACCATGATCACCGTGCGCGACGTCCGCGCGAGCAGCCGCTTCTACCAGCAGGTGCTCGACGCGAAGAGCGGTCACGGCGGCGAGGAGTACGAGCAGATCACGCGCGACGGCACGCTCCTGCTCCAGCTCCACCACCGCGACGCCCACGAGCATCCCCACCTGATCTCCGACGAGGTCCCGGTCGGCAACGGCGTGCTGCTCTGGTTTCGCACCGACCGCTTCGACGCCGCGGTCGAGCGCGTGCGCAATTCGGGCGCGCGGATCCTCGAGGAGCCCCACGTGAACCAGCTCGCCGGACACCGCGAGGTCATGTTCCTGGACCCCGACGACTACAAGGTGGTGTTCTCGAGCCACTACGGCGACATGGGCGACGCCAGATAGATTCTCTTCGACACCCGAACCTATACGACTCCCGAGTTCTCGAGCTTCGTTCGCGCCGCGGCATCGAGACCGAGCTCGGCCAGTATCTCTTCGTTGTGTTGTCCGAGCGCCGGCGCACCAGTTCGCACGGACGTCGGCGTCCGCGAGAACTTCGCAGCCGGCCCGGTGATCGGAGCGAGCGAGCCGTCTTCCATCCGCGTCGGCTGCAACATGTCGCGCTCGACCACGTGGGGGTCGCGCGCCGCCTGTGCGTAGGTGTTGACCGGCGCGATCGAAAGTCCAGCGCGATCGAAGATCTCCATCGCCTCGGAGCGAGTGCGCTCGGCGAGCCAGCCGCCGAGCATTGCATTGCACACATCCCGGTTCGAGCTGCGGGCTTCTCGCGTCGCGAAGCTCGGGTCATCCGCAAGATCGGGGTTGCCGGTGATCGCCGCCAGAATCCTCCAGTGAGCGTCGAGTACGACCGCGACATAGACCGGCCCGTCCTGACAGTCGTACACGTTGGCGGGCACCGCGAAGCCGTACTCGTTTCCCATCCGCGTGGGCTCCACGCCCATCGCGGCGAGCGTGGGCAACCCGTCGGATTGAAACAGAATCGCGTCCAGCAATGCCACGTCTACGTGCTGACCCTCGCCGGTGCGATCCCGATGGTGCAGCGCCGCCATGGCGCCGATCGCCCCATGCAGACCGCCGAGGTCATCGCCGAGAAACGTCGGGGCTTTGGTCGGCCGCCCGTCGGGCGCCCCATTCAAAGACACGAACCCGGAGGCAGCTTGAGCCAGGGGGTCATAACCTGGCCGCCGATGATAGGGACCGAACTGCCCCCATGCGGTGATCGATACGTAGACGATGTCGGCCTTGACCGCGCGAACCTCGTCGTAGCCGAGGCCGTAACTCGCCATGGTGCCGGCCTTGAAATTCTCGACCACCACGTCGGACCTGGCCGCGAGCCTGAGGAAGATCTCACGACCCTCCGCTCGCCGCACGTCGAGCGTGAGGCTGCGCTTGTTGCGATTCACCGTCGCGTGCACGAAGCTGGTCCTGGTCCCCGGTAGGAGGGGACTGAGATGGCGCCCAACCTCCCCGCCGGGGAGCTCGACCTTGATCACGTCAGCGCCCAGGTCGGCAAGCACTGCCGCGCACATCGGGCCTGCCCAGGTCGTCGTCGCCTCCAGAACCCGCACACCCGCGAGGGGGCCGGGCGTATCGTTCCGCGCCTCTCGATAGAATTCAGCCTTCTTCATCCGCTCTCCTTTGGGCCCCAGCCCGGTGTGTCATGGTCACGCCCGCTTCAGTCGAGCGGCTTGGTCCCGACAGCCGCGTGCATGGGCGCAGCAATGAAGAAGGCCTCTCCAGCGGCAGCGACGGCCTGAGCCCATACCTCCAGATCCTCGGCAGCGAGGCCGTCGACGCCCAGGCGGCCCTGATTCCGGAACTGGAGGTGAGCGGACGTGTTGAACTGCGGCATCACGCGCACGTCCGCAAGGCCAACGGCGGTCATCCGCCGATAGAGCGAGGCGTCCGCACATCCGGCCGGACCCACGCCGGCCGCGCTCAGGCTCGTTCGCGCCTTCGCCAGAACCGACTCCGGCAAGTCGGCGCCGACGATCGGCGCGATGTCGAGCGCGCGTACGCCTACACCGACTTGCCCACCTGGTCGGGTGACACGCACCATCTCGGCGAGCGCGCGATCCGCATCGACCTCCTCGAGCATCGTCATCGAGATCGTGCCATCGAAGGATGCCGCCTCGAACGGCAGCGCATGGGCATCTCCTTCCTCGAACGTGATCCGCGCGAGGTCGGCGTCGTCGCTAAGCAACACCGCCTCGCTCAGCAAGAACTGATTGAAGTCCACTGCGGTGATCGAGTTCGCCCTTTGGATATGTTCTGCGAGCCAGCGAGTCACAGCACCACTCGCACAACCGACGTCGAGAAGACGTCCACCTGCTGGCAAGCGGATCCGATCCAGGACCGATCCCACGACCGCCTGGTAGCCCGGGTTGGCGGCTCGGCGCTCGAAGATCGACGTCGGCGGCGCGTGCGCACCCGTGATCGAGATGACGGTGTAGCGGCTAGCCAAATCCTTCATGAGTGGCTGCCACTGGCTGGGGGCCAGACCGAGAGGAAACAGCACCAGCGGCCGGCCAGCACCGCAGCCACGATACGCGAGCTCCGCCACCATTCCGGTCGGATCGACTGATTCAGCCTCCGTCAGCTTCACCTCGCGATCGACGCTCGCCAGGAAGGCCACGAGACCGCGCAAGATCTCCTCCGGCCGCTCCTGGGCGGCGTCGGTCCAGACCAGTGGGTCGTAGTCTCTCAGGACGACTCGCTTCGGATCTGCGACCCCTGACAGCGCGTGACCTATCAGGTCGGCCGCACGACCGTGATCCCCGGACACGATGCAGAACGGCATGCGGAGATCGCGCGAGAGAGTACTCGGGATCGAGTGTGGACAAACCAGCGTCAGCGATGCGAAGAGGTCAGGGGCTGCAGTGCAGAGGGCGATCAACTCACCCACCAAGCCACCGCCTACCAGATGGGCGCGTTCGATTCGATGGTGCGCGAACAGCCGGCGAATCCGCTGCTCCAGTGCGATCTGGCTGTCGAGCTCGCCTTTCACCCGCTCGCTCCCCGCTGACCTTCGAAACGTCTTGACTGCACCAGCATACCTCGGCGGGGAGATTCGATCCCCTACCGCGACGTGGGCAACGCCAGGTAGGCGCTCAGTCGGCGCTTGATCTCCACCTGGGAAGGTCCGGAGATCCGGACGATCTTCCGCGCCGACGCGGTGCCGGCGACGATGCGGACGGCATCCGGGCGAAGACCGAGCGCACCCGCAAGAATCAGCTCGACCGCGGCGTTCGCCTTGCCGCGCTCCGCCGACGCCGTCACGCGAACCCTCAGCGTGTCACCCAGCCAGCCCGCGATGCAGTCGCGCGAGGAGCCAGGCACCACCTTGATCTGCAGCTTGAAGCTCAAGAGCTCGAGACCCCTAGGGGCGCGGCGGCTCGACGAAGACCTCCGACTCGAGGTCGAAGCTCGGCGTGTGGACGAGCACGAGCCTCGCGGGCGTCGCCGTCGGGTTCGAATAGCTGAAGCGCGAACCTCGACGTACCAGGCAGAAGTCCCCCGTGGCGAGTTCGTTCTGCACTCCATCCAGCACGAAGGCGATCGAGCCTGCGCTGACGAGGTAGTACTTGTCGGAGCGCTTCGACCATGCCGCAGGATGCCGGGCCCCCGCGGGTACCTCGATGACCGCGAGAGATGAACCCAGCTCGCGGCCCGCGGTGTAGTCGAAGATGCGAAGACCGCCGAAGTCGATCGCCTCGAGTGATTTACCTGCGATGAACATGGAGCTCCCGTTTCAGGCTGGCCTCTGGAACAGCTCGATCGTGCGGCCGTCGGGATCGGCGACCAGCGCGCGGACCCCCCACGGATAGCGCGTCGGTTCCTCGACCACCTGCGCTCCGCGCGCACGCGCCTTCCCGACCGCGTCCTCGACGGAGCCGACCGTGAGGCCGAAGAAGATGCTGCCGCCACTACCGTGTGGCAGCGCGCTCCCCGCCGCGGACTCGAAGACCGCGAAGTGCGTGCAGCCGAGCTCGCAGGCGTAGTGCTGCACGCCGTCGCCGTGGTCCTCGGGCACGAGCGGGACGCCGATCGCGCGGTAGAAGGCGACGACTTCGTCGAGTCGGCCGGTGTAGAGCACGAGCGCGCCGACGTCGGTGATCACCCCGGCCACCGCACAACGAGCCACGCCCCGAGCTCCGCTCGACCGCTGACAGCCTGATACCTGTTAGACGGCACGCGGCCTACCCCGCACGAGAAAGACGAAGACGAGAACGTGAATCACGAGCATGCCCGGCACGATGAAGGCAGGACCGAACCACGCGGCACCAAGCTGAGACGCCACCTGCAGGCGAACTCCGCGACCGAGATTGAGAAGCAGGTCGCTGAGCCCGACGAGATTGAACAACCAGACCGCGGGAATCGCGAGGCGCCAGCCCGCTCGAAGCGCAATCAGCGACAGCCAGGCGAGAACCGTTGTGACCGTATCCCCGATGGCGGTGGGCCAGGCGAATGCCTCCGGAAGCCCCGGCTCCACGACACCCGGAGCGAGCAAGGTGACGCCGATGAAGCGAAACGTCTGCGGGAAGACGAGGATGGTGAGCGCCGTGGCGCGCGGCTTCGTCTGGAGCCAGGGCCGGACAAACCAGAGCCCGAGCGCCGCGTACGCAAGGAGGCTCAGCGTGAACTGGAGCGCAAGAAGTTGCGGCGCTTCCATCATCGGCCTCGCTGCGTGGCGTCCAATCTGGTGCCGTCTAACGGCTCGCCGCTAAGCTGCGGCCGCGCGCGATGCTACTACGGCTCGTATCTATCGAGGCCGCCCGCACGGCTGAAGCCCGCGGCCGTCAGCTTCAGCGGCTTGTTAGGCGGCGCTCGGTATCCGATGAGACAGAGGGCCAGGTCCACGAGACCGATGCGGACCGCCAACAGGGGTGATGCCGAGGCCCGTGTTCGCAGCCAAATGCTGACCAAGCCTATTTCTTCTTTGCTGCGGCTGGACCCTTGACCTCCACCAGCAGAATCTTGACCGTTGTCTTGCCGACGTTCTCTGTCGTATGCGGCGCTTCCGGATCTCCATAGACCACATCTCCGTGGTCCCACACGAGGTCCTCCGTCTTGCCGCCCTGATACGCGATCCGCACCGTTCCACCATGGATCGTGTAGAGGGTATACGCAGGATGCGAGTGGAGGGCCAGCTTCTCGCCGGGTTTCAGCGTCACTGCTGTCACCTGTAGCGTGTCATTGTCCAGCTTGACGACTACGTGCGTCGTGTCGACTTTGGATAGCTCTTGCGCCATGGCTGCGCCACCCAACAGAAGCCCGCAGGCCACCGCAAGAATCCGCATGCAGGCGAGTCGTTGTTTCATGTTTTCCCTCCTGTGCGCCGGTCACACCGGCGACTTTGTAGTGAACAAAGAGTCAGCGACGCAACAAGGACACCACGTTGTTTCTGGGAGGCGGTTCGGTTCATCGGCTTCTGCGCCGCCTAACTACTATTGGACTGCACCAGCATACCTCGGCGGGGGATTGGGAAGTTCTGCCTAAACCCGCCGGCGGGGCTGTCGCGGTCGGAGAATCGCAGCAGGGGCGCGCGGTTTCGACGCGCGTAGGGTGGGGACGCGGAACTAGGCTGCCTGTAGCGACGGATATCGGCGCGTGGGGCGTTCGGTCCCTTCGCGTGCGTGAGGCGTCGGGCGGGGAATGCTTGGCTCGTGCCCCTCAGAACTCCCGTCGAGCCTGAGCGCTTACGCATCAGCCGCGGCCGATGGCGCGCTGGGCGGCGTCGAGGTCGTGGCGCTCGAAGCGGAAGGTGAGCAGCGCGGCGCCCGAGAGCGCGTAGAAGATCGCGGGGAACCACGAGTACATCCAGAGCATCCAGAGCTTGACGTCTTCGCTCTGCGCCACGCCCGGCACGTAGCCGACGCGCTCGAGCACCTGCAGCGCGGCAAAGCCCGTGAAGGCGCTGCCGAACTTCGTGGCAAACGCCCAGAGCGCGAAGTACGAGGCCTCGCGGCGCAGGCCGGTCTGCGCCTCGTCCCAGTCGATCAGATCGGCGACGATCGACGCCGGTAGCGCGACGTAGTTCCCGAAACCCACCCCACCGAACACGAGCAGGATCGTGAAGAACACGATGGTCCCGTCGGCGAGCCACCAGCAGCCGGCGCTGGTCAGCGTGGCGAGCGCGATCGCAACACCCCAGGTCGCGCGCTTGCCGATCTTGTGCGCGCAGGCGTTCCAGAACGGCAGCGAGACGATCCCCGAGATGAAGTACACGAGCAGGTAGTACGACCACGTGGGCAGCCAGCCCGGGATCGCGCGCGCCCACCAGTCCGGCGTGCCGATGATGTAGACCGACACGTAGATCACGAGGACCGCCGGCACCGCGCCCGCGATCGCCGAGAGCGTGAACGCGATCAGGATGCTGCGGAAGTGCGGGTTGGAGAGCGTGGCGATCCAGCCCGCGAACGGCCCGAGTGGCGGGCGGCCGCGGAACTCGGCGCGCTCGGGAACCACCGCCGAGAGCGCCAGGAAGGCCGCGGTGCCGAAGCCGAGGATCGCGCCCATGAAGCCGTAGCCGTCGCGCCCGCCGTACACGTGAACCAGGTACGCGGGCAGGATCGTCGCGCACACGAGCCCCACGAAGCCGAGCCCCTCGCGCACGGCAATCACGCGCGTGCGCTCGTGGTAGTCGTCGGTCAGCTCGGCGCCGAGGCTGTAATAGGGCACGGCGCCGATCGTCCAGATCACGTAGGTCACCAGGTACGCCGTGAGCATGTAGAACAGCAGGAAGCCCTGGTGATTCGCCGGATCCGCGACGGGCGGCGGCGCGAACAGGAAGTAGAACGCCACGCCGAGCGGCAGAGCGGAGCCCAGGATGTAGGGGCGCCTGCGTCCGAAGCGCAGCCGCGTGCCGTCCGACACCCACGCCATGACTGGATCGAAGAACGCGTCGAACAGCCGCGCGAACAAGAGCGACCACGACACCAGCCCCGCCGAGAGCCCGACGTAGTCGGTGTAGAAGAACTGCAGGTTCACCGCGACCACGAGCCCGAGCAGCGCGAACGCGAAGTTCCCGGCGCCGTACAGGAACGCCTCGCGCGCGCCGACGCCGGTGCGCCGCGGCGCGGCGGACGCCGCGGGCGGGGGCGAACTCTCGGCATGCGCCGCCTGCATCGCGCCGGATCATCCCACACTGGTATGTTCCGCGCGTGATCCGGGGAAGCTGTCTGTGCGGCGCCGTCGCGTTCGAGATCGAGGGCAAGGTCAGCCCGATGCAGACCTGCCACTGCAGCCGCTGCCGCAAGACGAGTGGCTCTGCGTTCAGCACCGCACTCCTGACCGCGGCCGGGAGCTTTCGCTGGGTGCAAGGCGCCGGGGAGATCGCCGTATTCCAGCTAGCTTCGGGCTTCCGACACGCGTTCTGTCGCACGTGCGGTTCACCGATGCCGGCGCCCGAGCCAACGGGCAAAGTCGTCGCGCTTCCCGCGGGCTGCCTCGACGACGACCCGGGGACGCGCCTGTTCCGACACACCTTCGTTGGCTCGAGGGCACCGTGGTTCGAGATCACTGACACGCTCACACAGTTCGAGACCTGGGCCGCGGAGCCCGTGACCGGAGACCCGAAGCAGATCGTCGCTTCCGGCTACGACGCCGCAGGGGCGGCGTACGACGCGCAGCGCGACGAGCATCCGCGCCCCGAGCTGCTGCGTCTGATCGAGCTGCTGCCGCCGCGCGCGCGGGTCCTGGACATCGGCTGCGGCGGCGGCCGGCCCGTCACGCTCGCCCTCGCGCAGCGCGCCGACGTCGTCGGCGTGGACATCTCGGCGGGCCAGATCGAGCGCGCGCGGAAGGCCGTTCCGAACGCGACCTTCGTCGTCGGCGACATCATGTCTCAGCGCTTCACGCCGGCGTCGTTCGAAGCGGTCGTCGCGTTCTACGCCCTGTTCCACCTGCCGCGACAGGAGCACAAGCCGCTGCTCGAGCGCGTCGCGACGTGGCTCGCCCCCGGCGGCTACCTGCTCGCCACAGTCTCTCAGCGCGGGCATCCGGGCTACACCGAGCCCGACTTCTTCGGCGCGCGCATGTACTGGAGCGAGTTCGACGTCGACTGGTACGCCGACACGCTGAGCGAGCTGGGCTTCGAGATCCTGGCGCGCGGGGTCCTTCCGCACGGCTACCGCAATACCCCGGAGCGCCGCGTGGAGCGCCACCCGGTGCTCTTCGCGCGCCGCCGTCAGCCTGCGGAGCGCTCCAGCGGGCCCTCTTCGCGGAACTGAAGCTCGTAGAGCGTGCGGTAGTGGCCGGCGCGCGCGATGAGCTCGGCGTGGGTGCCGATCTCGCGCACGCGGCCGCGCGAGAGCACGACGATGCGATCCGCCTCGCGCACGGTGAGCAGCCGGTGCGCGACCAGGATCGAGCTGCGCCCGCGCGTGATCGTTCGCAGGGCCTGCTGGATCAGGCGCTCGGTTTCGGGGTCGACGCTGGCCGTCGCCTCGTCGAGCACCAGGATCTCGGGATCGGCAAGCAGCACGCGCGCGAATGCGAGGAGCTGGCGCTGCCCGTGCGACAGGTTCTCCCCGCGCTCGGCCAAAGGCGTGTCGTAGCCACGCGGCAACGCGCGCACGAAGCGGTCGGCGGACACGAGCGCGGCGATCTCCTCGATCCGGCGGTCGTCGGCCGCGGGGTTACCCAGCCGCAGGTTCTCGCGGATCGTGCCGGCGAACACGTGGAAGTCCTGCAGCACGATCCCGATCCGCCGCCGAAGGTCCGCCACGGGCACGTCGCGCACGTCGATGCCGTCCACCTCGATCGCGCCGTCCTTGAAGTCGTACAGGCGCGAGAGCAGGCGCACCAGCGTGGTCTTGCCAGAGCCGGTCGCGCCGACGATCGCCACGCGCTCGCCCGGCTCGATCGCAAACGAGACGCCGCGCAGCACCGGCGCCCCGTCGGCGTAGCCGAAGCTCACGTCGCGAAACTCGACGCGCCCGCGCAGGCGCGGCGGCAGGGACTTCGGTTGCTCCGGCTCCGCCACGCGCTCGCGCCAGTCCAGCAGCTGGAAGATGCGCTCGGCGCTCGCCATCGCGCGGTACAGCACGTTGTACTGCTCGCCCACCGCGACGATCGGGTGGAACAGCATGTCGGCGTACTGCGCGAACAGGATCAGCGTGCCGAGCGTGATCACCCCGGCGAGCGCCTGCCCTCCGCCGAACCAGAGGATCACGGCGAGCGCCGCGGGGGCGAGACTCTCCACGAACGCGCCGTATGCCGTCTCGAGCCCGATCGCGCGGTACTCGCTCGCGCGGTTCTCGCGGTTGATCGCGCGGTAGCGCTCGAGGTTGACCTCTTCGCGCCCGTGCACCTGCACCACCAGCATTCCCGCCAGGTTCTCCTGCAGGTTCTGGTTCAGGCGCGACACCGAGCTGCGCACCGCGCGGTACACGCGGCGCGTCACGCGGCCGAACAGCCAGGTCGAGACGCTGACCAGCGGCACGGCGACGAGCAGCAGCCCCGCGAGCGGCGGATCGGCGATCGCCAGGAGCGCCATCGCCAGGAAGAACGGCACGATCTCGCCGCACAAGAGCCCGAGCCCCCAGAGCAGCTCGTAGAGCACCTCCACGTCGTTGGTCACCCGAGTCATCACGCGCCCGACGGCCACGTGGTCCCAGAACGACGGCGCCAGGTGCTCCAGGTGCGCGAACAGGTCGCGGCGCAGGTCGCGCAGCGCGCGGAACGCCGCGCCCGCGAGCAGCAGCCGCTGCGCGTGCACCAGCGCTGCCCAGCCCAGCATCAGCACGGCGTAGAGCGCGCACGCCGCAGGCAGCGGCGACAGTCCGGAGACGAGCGCGACCGCCGCGGCCAGCTCCTGCATGCCGAAGTCGGGCGCTTCGATCGCGGCGCGCTGGCGCAGCACGCCGTCGATCAGCACGCGAGTCGTGATCACGGGCATGAGCACCGCGAGCGCCGACGACGCGATCACGCACAGCGCCGTCGCGAGCATGCGACCGCGGTACGGGCGCAGGTAGCGCACCAGCCGGAACACCAGGCGCGCGTCGAAGGTGCGTCCCGCCAGCTCTGCCTCGAAGATCGAGTGATCGCTGCGCGGCGGCTTCATGACCCGCCTCCCGCAGCCCCGGCCTCCGCGACGGCCAGCTCCTCGAGCAGCTCCGAGCGACGCGTCTGCACGCGCTCGAGCGCCGCGTAGGCGCCGCCGCGCGCCAGCAGCTCGGCGTGCGTGCCGCTCTCCACCAGGCGGCCGTCCTCGAGCACGAGCACGCGGTCGGCGGCGCGCGCGGCCGCCGGGCGGTGCGACACGATCAGCGTGGTGCGCCCCTTCCGCATCTCGCAGAGCTGGCCGAGGATGCGCGACTCGGTCTCCGAGTCGACGGCGGAGAAGGGATCGTCGAGCAGCAGCACCGGCGCGTCGCGCACGAAGGCGCGCGCGAGCGTCACGCGCTGCTTCTGCCCGCCGGAGAGCATCACCCCGCGCTCGCCCACGAGCGTCTCGAAGCCGTGAGGGAACGCCTCGAGCGCGTCGGAGAGCTCGGCGGCCTCGGCCGCGGCCTGCACCAGCGGGAGCGGCCGCTCGATGTCGTCGTACGACAGGTTCTCGCGCACCGTGTCGGAGAACAGAAACGGCTCCTGCGGCGCGAGTGCGATCTCGGCGCGCAGGCGCGCGAGCGGCAGCGCGTGCGACTCGATCCCGTCCACGTGCACGCTGCCCGGCGGCGGCTCGACCAGCCGCACCAGCGCGCGCAGCAGGGTCGACTTGCCCGACCCGACCGGCCCGAGGATGGCGACGGTCTCGCCCGCCGCGACCCGGAACGTGATCGCGTCGAGCGCGGGCCGCTGCGCGCCGGGATAGCGGATCGTCAGGTCGCGCAGCTCGAGCTCGCCGTGCAGGCGCTCGGGTCCGCCGGCGCCCGCTCGATCCCGGATCGCCGGATCCGCGTCGAGCAGCTCGTAGACGCGCTCCACGCCGGCGACGCCGCTCTGCACCTGGATGATCAGGTTGCCGGCCTCGCGCACCGGCCAGAGCAGCATGCCGAGGTACCAGAGGAACGCGGTGAAGCTTCCCAGGCTGAGCTCGCCGGTCAGGACGCGCCCGCCGCCGAAGCCCAGGATCGCGAGCGTGCACAGGGCGCCGAGCGCGGGCAGCCACGCCGCGAGCAGCGCCGTCGTACGCACCAGCTCGAGGTTGCGGTCCACGTAGGCGTCGTTCGCGCCGGCGAAGCGCGCGATCTCGGCGGGCTCCTGGCACAGCGCCTGGATCGTGCGGATCCCCGACAGGTTCTCCTGCACGCGCTCGGAGAGCGTCGAGAAGCCCTCCTGCACGCGCGTGGACTCGTCGTGCACGCGCCGCGCCAGCCGCCAGGCGAGCCAGAAGATCAGCGGCAGCGGCGGGAGCAGGAGCAGCGTCAGCGACCACGACTCGCGCAGCATGAATGCGAGCGCGATGGTCCCCGAGAACAGCATCACGAAGAACGTGCGCGACGCCTGCGCAACCAGCCGGCGCACCATGCCCAGGTCGTTGATCGCACGCGCCATCAGGTCACCCGTGCGATGGCGGCGGAAGAAGTCCATGTCCTGGTGCTGCAGGTGCGCGTACAGGCGGTTGCGCAGGTCGTACGCGACGGCCATGCCGACGCGCCGCACCCAGCGCCGGCCGACGGCGATCGTTACGTAGCGCGCCAGCACGCACGCGGCGATCCCGAGCGCAGGCCATACCAGCCGCGCGTCTGACGCCGCGATCCGGTCGACCCCCTGCTTGAGCAGCTGCGGGATCAGCGCCTCGAATACGCGCGCGACGAGCAGCAGACCGTTCCCCGCCCAAAACGGGAGCCAGTAGAGCCGGTGATACGGGGCGAGCCGCCGGAGCGCGCGCATGAGTCGCGGCGGAACTTGCCACGCCTCTCGCTTTCCTGCTATGGCCGGAGGCGATGTCGGGTCTGCGTTGTCTGTGCGGCGAGGTGATTCCCGGGACCGACGAGGCCGGGCTGCTCGCCGCGCTGCGCGCGCACTCCGCCGCGAAGCATGCCGACTTCCCCCTCGACGAGGTCCGCGCGCGCGACATCGTCGCGGCCCAGCTCCGCATGGCGCCCTGGGACGGGCAGCGGCGGCCCCTGCCAGGTGCGCTCGAGATCCGTGCACTCGAGCCAGCCCGGGGCCGGGACTTCTTCGGCTTCTTCGACCGAGACGGGTTCGCGGACAACCCGATGTGGGCCTCGTGCTACTGCCTGTTCCACGAGTGGAAGGGCGACCTGCGCGAGTGGGGCAAGCGCACGGACGCGGAGAATCGCGCCGAGAAGGTCGAGATGGTCCGCAGCGGGAGCGCGCGGGGCTGGCTCGCCTACGCGGACGACCGCGTCGTCGGCTGGTGCCACGCCGCGCCGCGCGCGGAGCTCCCCGGTCTGGCGCGCGAGCCCGTGGTCGACGACGCCCGCGTCGGCTCGATCGTCTGTTTCGTAGTCGCCCCACCCTTCCGCAGGAGCGGCGTCGCGAAGCAGCTCCTCGACGCCGCCTGCGACGGCTTCCGCCGCGAGGGCTTCGCGTTCGCCGAAGCCTACCCGCGCCGCGCGCCCGACTCGGACGCCCACGCCTACCACGGCCCCCTCGAGCTGTACCTCGCCGCCGGCTTCGCGATCGCCCGCGAGGCAGACCGCGTGGTCGTCGTGCGCCGCGCGCTCTAAGGCCTAGGCCAGCACCAGCTCGGCGACGGTGCGCAGGAGCTTCGGGTCGCGGGTGCCGACGATCAGGGTGGTGACGGGCGTTTGCTTCCAGAGCTCGAGGTGTTCCTTGATGCGCTCGAGCGGGCCCACCAGCGAGATCTCGTCGGCGAACTTGTCGGGCACGGTCGCGATCGCCTCATCGCGCTTGCCCTCGTAGAACAGGTCCTGGATGCGCTTCGCCTCGGCCTCGAAGCCCATGCGGCTCATCAGCTCCATGTGAAAGTTGCGCTGGCGCGCGCCCATGCCGCCGATGTAGAAGCCGAGCATCGCCTTCACCGGCAGAAGGCCCGCTGCGATGTCGTTCGTCACGTGCACACTGACCCCCTGCACGATCTCGAAGCCGGGCTTCGCCGCCCGAAGACTGTCCGCATACACCTCCGGCCGCAGCGGCGAGTAGTAGAGCGGCAGCCAGCCGTCGGCGATCTCCGCCGCGAGCGCCACGTTCTTCGGGCCCTCTGCGCCGAGGTAGATCGGCAGGTCGGCGCGCAGCGGGTGCACGATCGAGCGCAGCGGCTTGCCGAGCCCCCACGAGCCGGGGCCGTCATAGGGCAGCCGATAGAACTCGCCCCGGAACGAGACGGGCGCCTCGCGCTTCAAGACCTGCCGCACGATGTTCACGTACTCCCGCGTCCGCGTGAGGGGTTTGGCGAACGGCATGCCGTACCAACCCTCTACGACCTGCGGCCCGGAGACGCCCAGGCCGAGGATCAGGCGGCCGCCCGAGAGGTGGTCCAGCGTGAGCGCGTGCATCGCGCACGACGCCGGCGTGCGCGCCGAGATCTGCACGATCCCGGTCCCGAGCTTCAACGTCCGCGTGTGCGCTGCGATCCACGCCAGCGGTGTGAAGGCGTCGGACCCCCAGGCCTCCGCGGTCCAGACCGAGTCGTAGCCCAGGCGCTCGGCCTCCTGCGCCAGCGCGACGAAGTCTTTGGGCGGCTGCGCCTGCCAGTAGCCCAGTTGAAGCCCGAGCTTCATGCGTTTCATGAAGTCCTTATACACTCCGGGAATGACGTCCGACGACTTCCCGGATCTCGACATCATCGGTCCCGAAACCTACGCGCGCTCCGGCTATCCCCACGCCGCGTGGCAGCAGCTCCGGCGCGAGGCGCCCGTCTGCTACTGGACCAAGGGAGTGATGAACCCCTTCTGGGCGATCACCAAACACGCGGACGTGATCTGGCTGTCCAAGCAGCCGCGCCGCTTCCTGAACGCGCCGCGCCTGGCGGTGCTCCCGGGCGCCGGCGGCAACGCCCAGGGTCCGCAGATCGCGCGCCAGCTCCTGAACATGGACCCGCCGGAGCACGGCCAGTTCCGCAAGCTCGCGAGCAGCTGGTTCACGCCGCGCGCGATCGCGCGCCGCGCGCCCGAGATCGAGCGCATCACGCACGACCTGCTCGACGGGCTGCGCGAGCGCGGCGCCGAGGGCAACGCGGACTTCGTCGGCGACCTGGTCGCGCCGCTCACGCTCTCGGTGCTGGCCGACATGCTCGGCGTGCCGCGCGAGGACTGGCGGCGCATGTTCGAGTGGACCAACCAGGTCGCGGGCTCGGCCGATCCCGAGTACCAGCAGGCGGGCGAGACGCCGATCGAGACCGTGCAGCGCGCGCGCACCTCGCTGTTCGGCTACTTCGCGGAGCTGGCGAAGCAGCGCGCCGCGGCGCCGCGCGACGACATCACGAGCGTGCTCGTGGCCGCGCGGCTCGACGGCAAGCCGCTGCCGCCCTTCGAGCTCCTGTCTTATTTCTTCCTGCTGGTGATCGCGGGCAACGAGACCACGCGCAATGCGGCGAGCGGGGCGCTGCTGGCGTTCGTGGAGAACCCGGGCGAATGGGTGAAGCTGGTGCGCGGGCCCGAGCTGCTCGACTCCGCGGTCGAGGAGATCGTGCGCTGGACCGCGCCGGTGATCCAGTTCTGCCGCACGCCGGTCGAGGACTTCGAGCTGCGCGGGCAGAAGATCCGCGCGGGCGACTCGATGTGCCTGTTCTACCCGTCGGCGAACCGCGACGAAGAGGTATTCCCGGACGGCGACCGGTTCCGCGTCGACCGCTCGCCGAATCCGCACCTCGGCTTCGGCGTGGGCGAGCACTTCTGCCTCGGCGCGAACCTCGCCCGGCTCGAGCTGCGCGTGCTGGTGCGCCAGCTCGCCGCGCGGCTGGAGTCGGTCGAGCTCGCCGGCCCGGTCGAGCGCGTGCGCTCGAGCTTCCTCGGCGGCATCAAGCGCATGCCGATCCGCTACCGCCTGCGCGCGTAGACGTCAGCTGAGGAGCATGCGGCGGAGCGAGAACGCGACGAGCGCCGCGCCGCTGGCGAACATCAACGCCGCCCGCGGCTCCGGCACCGGCGCGACGCGCGCCACGAGCTGTGGCGTCTGGATCGGGACTACGTCGAAGTCTTGATTCACGTATACCGGCGCAGCCACGCCGGGGAGCGCCGCCAGCAGGAGCTCCGCGCCCTGGGCGAGCGGATCGACGAGAAGCGTCCCGATCCGCACCGGTCCTGCGACCGCGGCGAGCGCTGACCCCGAGATCAGCGCGAAGGAGCCCCCGTCGCCGCCCACAAACACCTGCTCGATCGCGACCAGCCCGTCGGCGTTCGGCGCCGGCGTGAAGTCGAGCAGCGACATCCCGGCGCTCGCGTCGAAGCTGACGAGGTACTCGAAAATTTCCGAATCCGGGTCCACGAGCCAGAGCTCGAGCGCCGTCGGGCCGCTTCCTTCGACGATCTCGACGACACCGCGGTCGACACCGTCGGGCGAGGCGTAAACGACCGGGATCGCGCGCGCGGATCCAGCGAAGAGCACGACACCAAGGGCAACCGGCAACAGCGACTTGCGCATCGCAACCTCCCTGAGGCCCGCGAGTCTGAACGAGCTCCGCCGGCAAGGTCAAGGAGGAGATCGGCCTTGTAGCGCCATCCCACAACGCGCGATGGCGCCGCCCCTATCGACGAGCTGTACGACGCGCGACTGAGTGCTTGACCGGTGCGATCGGATTCGCGGAGACTTTACCGGGTTGCAGGGAGAGTAAGTGCGCGCGGTTTGCCACCTCGTGTTCGTGGTGATCGGAGGCGCGCTGCCCGCAGCGCCTGCAACCGCGCAGGACTTCGATCGCGACGGTCGCGCCGACTCGGTCGACAACTGCGCCGGGGTGGTGAACCCGGGACAGGAAGACCGGGGCGGACTCGGCTCGTTCGCAGCCAACGGCATCGGCGACCTTTGTGAGTGCGGCGACGTCAACGGCAACGGCGCCGCCCACCTCAACGACGGCACGCTGATCCGCCGCCGCTTCGCGGGATTGGGACCCGGACTTGCGCGTCCGGAGCTGTGCAACGTCGCGGGGGATCCCGACGCGCGCGACGCCGACGGCGATGGCCTGCGGGACGACTGCACGCTGGCCGATCTGGTCGTGCTGCGAAGGGCGTTGCTCGGCAAGCCGCCGGGACGCGGGACAGCGTGCGGGAACGTGGTCCCGGCCGACCAGGTCGCTCCCGTGGTCGAGCTGATCGCGCCCTCGCAGGTGACTGCCGGGGGGCTCTTCGGCGTGCGGGCGCTCGCCTCCGACGAGGTGGGCGTCGTGCAGCTCGTGCTGCGTGCGGACGGGGTCGCCCTGCAGACCGTCGCGGGAGGCGAACTCGCGGCCGAGGTCACCGCGCCCTTCTTGCCCGGCGCGACGCTCGAGCTGCGCGCCGAAGCCTTCGACGCGGCCGGAAATCGGGGTGACGCGAGCGCGGCGCTCGCCGTCGTGGCGGTGCTGGACCGCACGCCGCCCACCATCTCGCTCGTGGCTCCCGCGAGCGGCGCGCCCGGCAGCAGCGTCGAGCTGACGGTCCTCGCCGAGGACGACCGCGGTGTAAGAGAGGTCCGCTTCCTGCTCGGCGGAGAGCTCGTGGCGACCTCCTTCTCACCGCCCTACCAGGCGGCGCTAGTGATTCCGGCGGACGCGGCGCCCGGCGCACTCCTCGAGCTCGCGGTCGAGGCGCTCGACGCCGAGGGCAACGTCGCCAGAGCGGAGTCGCAGCTGCGTGTCGTCGCTGCCGCCGACGTTTCGCCGCCGACGAACGTCGCGGTGCTACCGCCCGCGCGGGCGCCTCCGGGTCAGACGATCCGCGTCACCGCGACGGCCGCCGACGACGTGGGCATCCTCCGTATCGAGTTCCTCGTCGACGGCGTGCAGATCGCGGCGGACGCGGAGCCGCCGTACGAGACGACGTTCGAGATTCCGGGCGACACCGCTCCTGGAACGAGCCTGCGCTGGAGTGCGCGCGCCGTCGACTTCTCTCGCAACGCCGCGACGTCGCCCGAAGTCGCGACGCTCGTCACCGCGCCGGGGCGCGCGCTGGTCGTTGGCGAGGTCTACGACGACACGCGTAGCCAGCCGCTGGCCGGCGCGAGCGTGCGGGCGGAGGGAAGCGCTCTCGTCGTCCTCACGGATGCGCGGGGACGCTTCGCGCTCGAGCTCCCGGAAGGGCCCACGCGCCTCCTCGTCGCGCGCGCAGGCTTCACCGAGGCGCAGCGCCGCCTCGACGTTCCGGCGGCGGGCATCGCGAGCCCGCTCGACGCTCGCCTCACCCCTCGAGGCTCGAGCGCGCCGGCGACGCCCGACGCACCGATTCGCGCCTCGAGCACGGACCGCAGCGTCGAGGTCGAGCTTCCGGCCGGCGCGCTCACCTCGGCGATCGAGCTGCGCGTGACGTCGCTGTCGGAGCAGGGGCTGCCCGCGCCGCTTCCCCCGGGCTGGGCTCCTGTCGCCGCCGCCGAGGTCGCGCCCGCCGACGCGACGCTCGCCCTCCCCGGCGAGCTGCGCTTCCCCGGCGCGGCGCAGGGCATCTCCGCGATCGCGGTGCGCTTCGACGCGGTGTCCGGAAGCTGGCTCGCCGTCGCCGCGAGCGCCGGCGGCGTCGAGATGCGCGCCCTCGGCGCGTACGCGCTGGTGCTTCCCGACGAATACGGCCCCGGGGCGCTACCGGCGCCGGGCGGTTCGCTCGCCGCCGCGACGCCGCGGTCGATCCCGACCGGCGCGCAGGCGGCGATCCTGCCGAGCCCCGACGTGATCTTCCTCGCCGCCGACGCGCGCTCCGACGTCGAAGTCGTGCTCGATGCCGGGAGCGCGCTCCCGAGCGGCACACCGCTCGCGGTCCGCTTCGCGGAGAGCTACGACCGGATCGACGGAAGCGTAGTCGCGACCGAGCCCGCCACGCAGGACTTCCTGCTCCTTCGCCGCGCCGCCGGCCTGCGCGCGGCCTTCCGGGTCACGCCCTCCGATCAGGTCGACGTCGCCCGTCTTCGCGAAGGCGTGATCGCGCTCGACGCGCTGGCCACGGACGCGGCCACGCGCGCGGCCCTCGACGCGTCGGGCGGCAGCGTCGCGACGAACGACGGCCTCGCCGTCGACGTGCCCGCGGGCGCGCTCGCCGCCTCGACCTCCGTCTCACTCGCGCGCACGCTCTCGAGCGACCTCCCGAGCGACGCGCGGCTGCGCTTCCTGGGAGGAGCGGCGCTCGATCTCGGTGGAGCGCGACCCGCCGCGCCGCTCGTGCTCCGCTTCACTCCGGGCGCGCCGCCGGCGCCGACCGAGACGGTGCTGGTGGTGCGCCGCGTGCGCGCCCGCGACGCCACCCGGCTGGAGTGGGTCGCGATCGCGGAGCTCGAGGGCGCCGAGCTCGTGGCGCGCGTGGGTCCGACTGGGCTTCCGCTGCCCGGCATCGACGCGGAGGGCGCGTACTCGTTCGTCGCGGTCGCGGCGCCCGTCGCCTTCGTCACCGGTACGCTCGCATCGGAGGGCGGCGGCGTGCCGCGGAGCGCGCTGGCCGAGACGTCGTCGCTTCCGTTCGTCTCCCTCGCCGAGGCGACGGACGCGCGCTACGCGCTCGTCGCGACGCTCGGCCCCGCGACGGTCGCGGGCACCGATCTCGACAGCGGCGCGAGCGCGAGCGCTTCCGTGCAGCCCGCGGTTCCCGGGGGGATCACGACGCTCGATCTCTCGCTGCGCGCGTTCCGTCCGAGCGTCGTCTCGATCGCCCCGGCCGACGGAGCCGCGGGCGTCGCTCCCGGGGCGCAGCTGACCGTTCGCTTCGATGCCGCGATGGAGCGCGCGAGCGTCGAGAACGGCGCGGCCCTCGCCGTTCCTTCGGGACCGGTCGTCGCGGACGCCGCACTCTCGGCGGACGGGCTGACGCTGACCCTGCGGGCGGCGGCGCCGCTCCGGAGCGAGACGCTGCACACGCTCCGCTTGGCCGCAACGGCGCGCGACCGCTTCGGCAACACGCTCCTCGGCAATCGGCCCGACGGATCGTTCGACGCGAGCTTCACCACCGCGGACACGACGCCGCCGCCCCGACCTGCGGCCGGCCAGATCGTCTACGAGCCCGTCGCGGAGGGAGCCGTGCGCGTGACCGGCAACGCGGGCGCCGCGGAGCCGGGCGTGATCGTGAGCCTCGTCAATCGCACGACGGGAGCGACGACGTCGGTGCTCGCGGCGGTGGACGGCAGCTTCGCGATCCAGGCTGCGGCGGGATTCCTCGACAGCGTCGAGCTGCGGCTGCGCGACGGCGCCGGAAACGAGACCGTCGAAGAGCTCGGCCGCGTGGCGCCGCCGCCCGGAGTCGCTGTGGCGAGCGCTGCCGGCGGAGTCGTGCTCGGCGAGGAGGGACTCGCGGCGACGATTCCGCCCGCGGTCCTTCCTGGCGACACGGTCGTCCGCATCCAGCCCCTCGATCCCGCGTCGTTCCCGCCGCTTCCATTCCCGGCCGAGGACGGCGTGCGCCAGATCGACGCCGCGCGCTTCGACATGGCCGACGTCGTGATCCCCGACGTCGACTTCCTGCGCCTCGACGTGGAGGGCCTGCCGGAGCTCTCGATCCAGGACACGGTCCCGCTCTACGAGATCGCGACGCCCCTCGACCTGCCCGCGAACCTGCCCGCCGGCTCGACGCTGACCTTCGTCGTGCAGGGCCGCGACCGGACGGGAAACGAGGAGCGGCTCGAGGTCGAGCTTCCGATCGTGGCGTCCAGTGCGGACCTGACACCGCGCCGTGTCGCCAGCGCGACGAGCCCGGTGCTGTCACTCGTGCTGCCGACGCAGGCCGTGCCGGGCCAGACGATCACGGTCGTCGCGAGGGCCGAGCCGCCCGACCTGAAGCTGCGCTTCCCCGCGCCGCCGGACGCCACGAGCGACGCGCAGTTCTTCGTGTGGGAGCTTCGCGAGGTCGGCAGCCGCCGCATCTACTCGCTCGTCGACGAGGCCGAGCTGCGCACGCTCCCCGACGGCAGCCGCGTGGTCGAGACACGCTCGCCGCCCTATCGCGGAATCCGCCGCACGCTCGACGGCGTGCTCACCATGGCGCCCGTGGCACGCGTCGCGCTCGTCCAAGTTCTCGCCATGTCCTTCACTCCTCGCTTAGGCTCGCTGCTGGTGGAGCCCCTGATCGAGGCCACCGTGAACGAGACCGTCGGCGCGCTCGTCGAGCCGGAAGCGCTGGAGCGCATTCAAGGGATCGCAACCTACGAGTTCAACGTGATCCCTGTGCGCGCGGGCGCTCCCGCGCAGATCAACTTGGTCGACCCGCGGACCAACACGGTGCTGGCGCAGGCGCAGGTCGGAGCACTCGCCCCGCGCGCGTTCTCCGAGGTCGTGGTGCTCGGCGAGGACGGGAACGCTCCCCTCGTCACCGGGATCTCGTCGTTCAAGAACGACAGCGTGCCACCCAACGCTTCGATCTCGATCTCCTTCTCGCACCCGATGGACGTGGCCACCTTCACGTCCCGAACCGTGCTGATGGAGTGCCTGGCTGCGGGCGTCAGCAGCGCAGTCCCGCTGCTGTTCGTCCACGAGAGCGTTCCGCTCACGACCTCGGGCGGCCTCGCGCAGGGCGCGACGATCCTCAAGGTCACCCCGAAGCGGAATCTGCCCACCGGCGCGAGCTGCCTGCTCCGCATCACGCAGGGCGCGCGGAGAATCGGCGGACTCGCGCTCGCGGAGACCCTGATCTTCCCGTTCCAGACCGCCGGCTACGGCTCGGTGATCTCGAGCGTCAAGCTGCTCGGCGCAACGGCGTTCGACGTGCACGAGAACCTGATGCTCGTCGCAGCGAATCCAGGAGCGATCGGCGAGCAGAACGCGCTGTACCGCGTGCTGGTGAAAGACCCCGTGAACCCGGTGAAGTCCGGCGAGCTCTTGTTCGACGTCGCGAGGGAAGGCGTGGTGCGCGACATCGCAATCGTGCCCGACTTCCCGGTTGCGGACGGGACCCGCCAAACCTTCGGGGCGCTCACGATCGGCGGTCAGGACGTCTGGAGCTCGGTGCGCCTCTACAGGGCAGACGCCGACGTGCCGGAGCTCACGCGGCGCTCCGTGACCCTGGTCGGCACCTCGATCAGCGTGGTCGAAGAGCTCGAGCGGGTCACGATGGTCCCCGACCCGTACTCCGGCGTCTTCTCCGTGCCCGCGACCAGCCCCTTGCCTGGCGTTCCCGAGGTCGCGACGGCGCCGGGAGCCATCGACTACGAGGGCGGCACCACGCTCTACTTCGCGAATCGAGGTATCGGCATGATGACCCTCGACGTCGCGCGCGCCGTGGCGCGATCCGCCGGGGATCCACGCGGGGTGGAGCTCGGGCCCACGTTCCTCCCCGAGGACAGGACCGGCTTCACCGTTGTCCGCACCGACCCGGACTTCACGCAAGACAACGGCGCGATCCGCTTCCTCACTCCCAACCGAGATCCGCTCGAGGTCGGTGACGGTCCGTTCCTGGTAGCCGGTGTCATCGATGAGCCCTCGGTGCGGCGGGTGGTGGTGAACACGGTCCCGGCCGAGATCTTCCCCCCCGGGCCGTCCGGCACGCGGACCTTCGAGGTCTCGATCCGGCCGCGCGCCGGGATCACGGAGCTCGTCGCCACCGCCTTCGACGAAAACGACCAGCCGGTCCGCGCTCCGCTCCAGGCGCGCCTCGTGTCTCTCGACCCACCCAATCCGCTGTTCGGGCCGGGGACTGTCGTGATTCAGGGCAACCCCGGCTACCTCGTGAGCTCGGAGAGCTCGATCGCGGTCACCGTCTCCGTGCAGGACACGCAGCGCTTCGACGCGCTGTTCGTGAACGGCATCGCCGCGGGCGCGAAGGTCTGCACCACGCAGAACCGGGCGACCTCGAGCTGCGGCTGGTCTGGCGTCGCGACCGTGAACGTCCCGACGCCCGGGGCCGTGACCGCCATCGTGGCGACCGCGATCGACGTGGACGTCGAGGATCTGCGGGCGCCCAGCTACGACGACGTCGATCTCACCGAGGGCCTCCTCTCCGCGGTCGGCGGGGGCCATCTCGAGCTGTTCGACGCCTCGGGGCTCGTCCGCATCGCGAAGCTGGATCTCGAGCGGACTTTGCGCGTGCGCAATGCCAGCGGAGTCTACGTCGACCTGGATGGCGACGAGCGGATCGGCGCCCTCGAGAACGACGACGGCGACCCGACGACGAGCTGGGACGAGCTGCGCAACCTGGCGCTCGTCGGAAAGGGCGGCGGACAGCAGCTCGCGATCGTGGACGTGACCGAGCCGCTCGCCGCGGCGGTGATCGCCGAGATCCCGATTCCCCGTCCCGTCTACCGCGCGTGGCCGGTGCCCGAGGAAGGCGTCGCGTACGTCGCCACGGGCAGTCACATCACGGTCGTGGATCTCACCCGGAAGGGATACATCGGCCTGCTCGACTCCGACCGCGACG
>CAYVQJ010000056.1:0-3524 GCA_964454165.1 uncultured Myxococcales bacterium
CGTGCCGAAGCGCAGCATCATGATCACCTGCGGGAAGTTCCCGACGATCGACGACTCGTTCTGCAGGTCGTTGTGCAGCCCCAGCCCCTTGTGCGCCAGGTGCTCGCGGATGATCGCCATCGCGAGGTTCGAGCCCTCCTGCCCGCCGAGCTCCTTGGGCAGCGCGAAGCGCAGGTGGCCCGCCTTGTCCGCGCGGCGCCGCATCTCGCGGAGCAGCTCTTCCCAGTCGCGCCGCGGCACGCCGCCGTTCTCGAAGTCGGTGCGCGCCCACTCGCGGCGGTGGTCGAAGAAGCGGATGTTGTCGTTCTCGCGCTCGAGCGGCTTGATCTCGCGCTCGATGAATTCGTCGAGCTCGCGCAGCTTGTTGGCGATCTCTTCGGGGATCTGGAAGTCCATGCTTTACCTCGGGGCGGTTGTCCGGCGATTCTACTCCGATGAAGCTGGACGCAATCCACCAGGTGGCCGCGCACTCCGACGACCTGGACCGCTCGATCCGCTTCTACCGCGACGTGCTCGGCGCGCGCTTCATCGCGCGCTTCGAGCCGCCGGGGCTGGCGTTCTTCGCGTTCGGGTCGACGCGCCTGCTGCTCGAGAAGAACGCCCGACCCGCGACGCTCTACTTCCGCGTGTCCGACATCCACGCGGCGCATCGCGAGCTCGTCGCGCGAGGGGTCGAGTTCACGCGCGAGCCGCACCTGATCCACCGCGACGCCGACGGGCAGTTCGGGCCGGCCGGGGCCGAGGAGTGGATGGCGTTCTTCGCGGACCCCGACGGCAACGTGCTGGCCCTCGCCGCTCGCTCAGCGGGCTAGCACGAACAGACCGCGGGCTGCGGCGAGGGCGAGCGCCTTGCCCACGTCGATCACGCGCGGGCCCACGCGCAGCACCACGAGGCGCGCGCGCTGACCGGGTGCCAGCCGGCGCTCGCGGTCCCCGTCGAAGGCGAGCACGCCGGGGCCGACGAGCTCGACGGGCTCGTCGAGCGAGAGCCTTCGCGCGGCGGCGACGTGCACGCTGCGAAAGAGCCCCGGGGAGAGCGGTGCGACGAGCACGCGCCCGTTCGCGCCACGAACATTGCAGCGCACGACGACGCCGAAGTCGTCGGCGGCGCCGGCCGGGAGCAGCAGTCCGCCGATCGGCGACGTGCCCACGGCTGCGGGCTCGGCGCGCGCGAGCACGAGCGTGTGGAGGCACGCGGGCTCGAAGGGCAGGAAGTTGCCGACGAAGTCGCCGACCAGGAAGGTGGCGTCGACGAGCGCCACGTCCGGCGCCTCGCCTTCGATCTCTACGCGCACGAGCTTGCAGGCGCGCGCGATCTCGCCGAGCTCGAGCGCGCCGGCGGCCGCGAGTCCCGCAGCCGCGCCTGCGAGCGTGGCCTCGACCATCACCGGGAACACGTTGTTGGTGCCGGTCGAGACCGGCACGAGCGGAGCGTCCGGCCAGACGCGCGCGACCGCGCGGCTGGTGCCGTCGCCGCCGAGCACGACCAGCGCGCCGCAGCCCGCTTCGCGCATCGCAACCGCGGCGCGCTCGCTGTCCTCGCGCCGCACACCGGCGCCGACGTCGACGACCTCGACCTTCGCGTCGAGCGCGAGCGTCTCGAGCGCGCCGGTCGAGACGCCGAACGGCTCGCGCATCACCACGATGCGGCGCACGCCCGCGGCAGCCGCACCGAGCGCCGCGCGCGCGACCTGCGCACGCTTGTCCTCGAGGGTCGAAGTCGAGGCGCGCGCGGCCAGCCGGCGCACATCGCGCCCCGACACCGGATTGGCAAGGATGCCGACTGCCGCTTCGTGGCTCACCGCGCGCGAGGCTACTCCGGCGCGCTGGCCTCCGTCGCGCGGCTTCGACGCCCGCTTCCTCGACGTGGACTCAAGCGCCAGGTGGGTCGCGCCGATGGGACGGCCCGGGGTCGGGAGGAGTCCGCCATGCGGGATGGATCGACGCGCAAGCTGCAGGCCACCGGCGCCAGCACGCCGCACGAGTTCCTGGCTCGAAACCAGGTCGTGCTGGTCACGCTGTCCGGTCCCGACGCCGGGACCGAGTTCGCGCTCGAGCGCGAGCGCACGCTGATCGGGCGCGGGCCGGGCGTCGAGCTCTCCTTCGCAGACCAGGCGATGTCGCGCCAGCACGCTGCCCTGGAGCTCCACGCCGACGGCTTCCGGCTGCGCGACCTCGGCAGCACCAACGGCTGCCTCGTGAACGGAGCACGTGTCGCCGCCGCCGACCTGAAGCACGCGGACCGCATCCAGATCGGCGAGCACGAGTTCCAGCTCGTCGTCTCCGAACGCTCACGCCCGCCACGCGCGCACCAGCTTCTGGACGGCTGAGCCAGCGGTGGAGCGCGCCGCGAACGGCGAGCGCACGCTCGGCGCCTACGTCGTCCTGCGCGAGCTGGGCGCTGGCGGCATGGGCACGGTGCTGCTCGCGCGCCACCGCCTGCTCGAGCGGGCGACGGTGCTCAAGCACCTGCGCCGCGAGCTCGGCGGCAGCGACGAGTGGACGGAGCGCTTCCAGCGCGAGGCGCGCTCCGCGGCCTCGGTCCTGCACCCCAACGTGGTCTCGGTCTACGACGCCTTCCTCTGGCGGGGCGAGCTGTACATCGCGCAGGAGTTCGTCGACGGCATCGATCTGCGCGGCGCGCTCGCGCGCGCCGGACGTGTCCCGCCGCGCGTGGCCGGGCTCGTGGCGCTCGAGCTCTTGCGCGGGCTCGAGGAGATCCACGCGCAGGGGATCGTGCACCGCGACCTGAAGCCGGGCAACGTGCTGCTCGGGCGCGCCGGAGAGGTGAAGCTCGGCGACTTCGGGATCGCGCTCGAAGCGGATGCCGGCGGGTTGACCAAGCCCGGCGTCGTGGTGGCGTCGCCGCCGTACGCCGCCCCGGAGCAGCTGCGCGGCGAACGCGTGGATGCGCGCAGCGATCTCTACGCGTGGGGCGTGCTGGTCTACGAGATGCTCGTGGGCACGCCGCCGTTCCGCGCCCAGAGCGAGGGCGAGGAAGCCGCCGCCCTGCTCGAGCGCATGCTGCGCGAGGACTACACCGAGGCGCGTCAGGCGGCGCCGGGCACGCCGCGTGCCCTCGCGCGCGCGCTTCGCACCTGCCTGCGCGCGCGTCCGGGCAAGCGCCCGTCATCCGCCGCCGAGCTGCGGGCTCTCCTCGAGCGCCGGTTGGGCGCACGCGATCCGGCCGTGCTGCGCGACGAGATCGCGCGCTGGCTGCGCGAGCAGCGCATCGTCGAGCCCGATCCCGCCCGCACCGAAAAGCGCCCGCGCGCGCCGCGGCGCCGCGCTCCCCGGCGGCTCGCGCGCCGGGCCGGCCTCGTCGCGGCGCTCGCTGCCGGCGCCGGCGCGCTCGCGGTGCTCGCCCCCCGCATCGCAGGCTGAGCAAGCGCGCGAAGCGCGCGCGCAGCGAGGGCGTCCGCGCGAGCGAAGGCCGCTCGGCGAGAGCCGTCGCGGCAAAGACTGCAAGCGCGCGAAGCGCGCGCGCAGCGAGGGCGTCCGCGCGAGCGAAGGCCGCTCGGCGA
>CAYVQJ010000057.1:0-79725 GCA_964454165.1 uncultured Myxococcales bacterium
GCGGCGCGAAGCGAGCTGCGCATCCACTGCCGCGACGACGTCCGCATCACTGGCTCTCCGCCCGCGCGAGCCTAACACGAGCCGCCGCTCGAGACTCCGCCGTACAATGCGGCGATGCGGGCGCGTGCGACGCTGCTGCTCTGGCTCCTGCTCGCGGCCTCCGCGAGCGCCGACGTAGTGCTCGACGGCTCCTTCGGAACGACGGGTCCGATCGCGCAGGTCGGCACCGATTTCCCGATCACCGAGGAGCTCGGGCGGCGGGAGGGCAGGAACCTCTTCCACAGCTTCAGCGAGCTGTCTCTCGCCTCGGGCCAGAGCGCGACCTTCAGCGCGCTGGAACAGACGGCGAACGTCGTCGCGCGCGTGACCGGCGGCACACCGTCGCTGATCGCCGGGACGCTCCGCTCGATCATCCCCGGCGCGGACGTGTGGCTGCTGAACCCGAGCGGAGTGGTGTTCGCGCAGACGAACACTACGCCGGGAGCAGTGGACGTGCGCGGCTCCTTCCACACCGCGACCGCAGACGAGCTGCGGTTCGCGGACGGCCTGGCCTTCCCCACGGGGAGCACCGGCGCCCCCGTGCTCTCGGCGGATGCGCCGGCGGCGTTCGGCTTCCTGTCCGAGGCTCCGGCCGCGCTGCGCGTCGAGGACGCCGCCGTCCGCGTGGGCAGGGGCTTCACGCTCTCGCTGGTTGGCGGCGACCTGGACATCTCCGGCCGCGCCGGCACGGATACGCTGCGCGCCCAGGGCGGGACCCTCCAGCTCGTCGCCGTGGCGGGTCCCGGCGACATCCCCGTCGACGTGTCGTCCTTCGATCCCGCGTCGTCCACCGCACCCGAGCTCGGCCGCGTGCTGCTCTCGGACGCTGCGTTCCTGCGCGTGGGAACGCCGACTGCGGGCGGGATCGGCAACGGGGCGGTCGTCGCCCGAGCTGACGAGCTCACGGTGCGCGGCGGCGCAAGCCTGGACGCGACCAACACGCAAGCGGTAGCGGGGGCGGCGCTCGCCTTCGACTTCGAGGCGAGCGGCGCGATCGAGCTCGTGGAGGGAGCGGTGCTCGAGGCGAACTCGCGCGGCGCGGCGCCCGGCGGGGGCATCCGCCTCGCCGCCCCCCGCGTCGAGATCGGCGGCGGCGCGGACGTGCTCACGTGGGCCCTCAACGCGGGTCCGGGCGGCGACATCGAGCTCGCGGGCTCGGCGGTCCGGATCACCGGCTTCGGCACGTTCGTCGGCACGCGCACCGACGCGGGCGGGGCGGGCGGCAGGGTCCGCGTCGAGGCGGAGACACTCGAGATCTTCGATGGCGGTGAGCTCAGCGCGGTGACGACGGGCGGCGGGCGCGGCGGGGACGTCGAGGTCGAGGCGTCGAGCGTACGCGTCGAGCGGGGCGGCTTCGATCCCTCGCTGATCGGCACGCGCACATCCTCGCTCGCGGCGGGCGCGGGCCGCGGCGGCGACCTGCGCATCACGACGGACCTGCTCGAGGTGCGCGAGGGCGGCGAGGTCTCCGCGCTCACGACCGGCGCAGGCGACGCGGGTTTGCTCGACATCACCGCGCAAGACCGCATCCTGCTGCGCGCCGGCGTCAATCCACTCGAGACCACAGGAGTCTTCGCGCGCAGCGGCTGCGCGGGCGCGGGTCCGCGCGGCTGCGAGTCGGGTGCGCGCCCGCTCGAACGCACCGGGCGCGGCGGCAACGTGATCCTGACCAGCGGTCGCCTCGACGTGGAAGCGGGGGCGGTGATCTCCGCACGCACCTTCGGCGCCGGAGACGCTGGCAATGTGGAGATCCACGCGCGCGACGTGGTGCGCGTCGACGGCTCGGAGGGCGCGAGCGACTCGCTGATCTCGGTGCGCGGCGATCTGGGCGATGGCGGATCGCTCACGATCGAAGCCGATCGCGTCGAGCTGCTGGCGGGCGGCGCGCTGACGTCCACCGCGGTGAGCGTGGGCGACGCCGGCGACGTCGAGATCAACACTCGGGAGCTCTTCGCGAGCGGCGTCCACTCGCGTACGGGCCTGGCGTCCGGGATCTACGCGGAGACCACGGAGAACCCGGGCCCGGGCACGCTCGCGGGCGACGCGGGCGACATCGTGGTCGACGCCACCGGGCGGGTGCGGCTGGAGCACGGCGCGAAGCTCTCGGTCCGCACGCGCGGATCCGGCGCGAGCGGCAACATCGACGTGGTGGCCGGCGAGGCGATCGAGCTGTCGAGCGGGAGCGAAGTCGCGGCGCAGACCGAGGCCAGCGGCCCGGGCGGCAGCGTGCGGCTGTCCGCTCCGGTGATCGCGCTGGCCTCGGGCGCGCGCGCCGTCGCGACGAGCGCCTTCACCGGAAACGCCGGCTCCGTCCTGCTCGATGCGCGCGACCGCGTGCTGCTCGAGAGCGGCGCGAGTGTCACGACCGAGGCGCTGTTCGCCGACGGCGGGAACGTGGGGATCCGAGCCGGGAAGCTGGTGCTGCTGCGCGACGCGTCGATCTCGGCGAAGGTGGGCAGCGGCGAGGGGGCGGGAGGCAACGTCGAGATCGATCCCGACGTCGTGGGGCTGGTGCGCAGCAGCATCACCGCCGACGCGTTCGGCGGTCCCGGCGGAAACGTGCAGATCGTCGCGCGCGGCCTGTTCGCGTCGCCCGACAGCACGATCAGCGCCTCGTCGAGCTTCGGCGTGCAGGGCAATGTGAGTATCCAGGCACCCGACACTGACCTGTCGAGCGGCCTGGTGTCGCTCTCCGCTGCGTTCGTCGACCGCGAGTCTCTGCTGCGCTCGCCGTGCGCGGCGCGGGCGGCCGGGACCGGGAGCTTCGTCGCGCGCGGCGCCGGCGCGCTCGTGCCCCCGCCGGGCGGGGCGCTCGCCAGCGAGTACGGTCCGGAGCTGCGCGCCGTCGGCGCACCGGCGCCGACTGCGCTCGAGGTGCCGCCGCTCGGCGACACGCGCACTGTGTTGCGCGCGCTCGAGCGCTGTCCCGGCGAAGCGCCCGGCTCGCGCTGAGGCTTCCCGCCTCGGCGCTCTCAAGCCCGCGTGCGACGGGCTCGATAACCCTTCCGGAATGCAACTCGCAGGAAGGGGGGCGACGTTGCGCCGGCTCATGCACTTCGCAGCCGTGTTGGCGCTCGCTTGCGCGAGCGCGCCGCCCGCGCCAGCGCCCGGGCGCGCGACCCTCGTCGGCACGTTCCGCCTGGTCCCGCACCAGGGTGTGAAGCTCCCGTCCGGGGCGGGAGGGGGCTACGCGGATCCGCGCCTGCGCGACGCGCGCCTGGTCGACTACTCGCGCCCGGGGTTTGCGGTGGTCTATCTCGAGCGGGGAGTCGCGAGCGGCGGTGCCGCCCGGATCGAGGTCCGCTCGAGCGAGATCGGCGTGTGGCTCGAGCCCGAGCACGCGGTCCTCGGCGCGGGCGGCCTGCTCACGCTCGCCAACGCGACGCGTACGCCGCAGGTCGTGTCGATGCCCGGCCTCGGCGTGGTGCGCCGCATCGAGCCGGGCCAGGCGCACGTGCAGAGCGTCGCCGCCGGCGCGCACGACGTCTTCCTGCTCGGCGCGGATGCGCAGGCGAGCGTGTTCGCGGCGCCGGGCCCCTTCGCGCGTGTGTCGCCGAGCGGAAGCTGGGCGCTGCGCGATGTCGAGCCCGGCGTCGTGCGCGTGCACACCTGGCATCCGCGCTTCCCGGCCGTCGTCCGGCAGGTGGAGCTTCCGGTAGGAGCTACGGCGCGGCTGGATCTCGAGGTCGGGGTCGATCAGATCGGGGAGGACACACATGCGTCACCTTGAGCGGGCGATTCTGCTCGCGGCGTCGCTCTGTTTGCTCGGCGCGGATTCGGCGCGCGCCGAATCCGCGGCGTCGGCCGAAGACATCACGTGGCTCCGCCAGCGGGTCGCCCTGCTCGAGAGCCGCGTCGAGGAGCTCGAAGCGCGCGAGGAAGTCGCCACGCGCGCCGCGACCTCGCCTGCGGTGCGCGACGCGAGCCCGGTCCGCCTGGGCGGCAGCACCACTCTTAGTTGGTTCAACGGCGCCGAGGACTCGCCCTTCCGCGAGCAGGGTTTCGACGTCTGGGACGCGCGGTTTTTCGTCGACGCCGACCTCTCGCGCGAGGCGCGTCTCGGCGAGCGCACGCTGTTTCGGCACGCCAGCCTGATGTTCGAGTGGAACCTGGTGCGGCTGGCCGAGGTCGACAACACGGTCGGCGAGCTCTACGTGGACCTGCGCGAGCTCGGCGGTCGCTCGTGGCTGAACGCCCAGATCGGGCGCTTCCAGCTCCCGGTCGGCGAGGCCTACAAGCGCTACGGGCGCGGCGTGCGCGACAACCCGTTCCTGACCAACGCGGTCGCCGGGCCCTGGTGGTGGGACGAGGGGCTCAAGCTGTTCGGCGAGGACGCGAGCGGCCGCTTCGGCTACGTGGCTTCGCTGACGGACGGCGAGGGCTTCGTGAACGGCAACGGTGACGCCGATCCGCAGACCACGCTGAAGCTGTTCGTGCGGCCCACGGAGTGGCTGACGCTCTCCGCGAGTGCCTTGCGCTCGGGCGAGATCGGCAAGACGGACGGCGAGGAGTACGGCTCGCTCTGGATCGGCGAGACCTGGGCGCTTCCGTTCGGCGACTGGACGGGCGTGCCGAACTTCCAGGACGGCGCGCCGATCGCGGATGCTCCCGCGGAGTTCCGCGGCGCGACGCTGCTTGGCGGCGACGCGATCGTCGAGCTCGGTCGCCACGCGCGGCTCTGGCTCTCGGGCGGCGGCCTGCACCTCGACGCGGAGCAAGGCAGCAGCTACGACCGGCGGCTGCGCTACTGGCTGGCCGAGCTCGTACTGAACGGCTCGCTCGCCTCGCCTGCACTCGAGCCGTTCTACCTGGCGCTGCGCGCGAACGGCCTCGGCACCTACGATCGCGACGAGGGCTACTCGCTCGACTCGCGTTACCTGAGCTCGCTCGGCTACAACGCGCGCTCGCTCGAGGCGTACTCGATCGGCGCGGGCTGGCGGCTCTCGGACGCGCTCACGCTGCGCCTGGAGTACACGCTCCTCGACTTCGCGCTGGTGCGCGGCGTCACGCCCGGCATCCGCGAGGCCGGCGACGACGCCGGCTTCTTCGGCGCCGGGCTCGGCGTGGACTTCTAGGCGCGCTTCGCTTGCGCCGCTTTGCGCTCCCGCTCGCGCTGGCCCTCGCCACGGGGGCAGGGCACGCGCTCGCGGAGCCGGGAGCGGTCGAGGGCCGCGTCGCGCTCGACGTGCGCGGGGTGGATCTCGCGAGCGTCGGCGAGATCGTGGTATTCGTCGAGCCCGAAGACGGGCGGGCGATCCCGGCGCCGCGCGGCCCGCGGCTCGCGATCCACCAGCGCGGGGCGCGCTTCGATCCGGCCTTCCTGGTGGTCGTCGCGGGCCAGACGGTCGAGCTGCCCAACGACGACCTGATCTTCCACAACGTGTTCTCGTTCTCGAAGCCCAACGACTTCGACGTGGGCAGCTACCCGCGCGGCGCGTCGCGCAGCGTCAGCTTCCGCTATCCGGGACTGGTGCGGATCTACTGCTCGATCCACGAGTCGATGAGCGCGAGCGTGTTCGTGGTTCCGACGCCGTGGCACGCGCGCGCGCGGACCGACGGCTCGTTCGCGATTCACGGCGTCCCCGCGGGCTCGTGGCGCCTGCGTGCCTGGTCGTGGCGCCTGCCCGGCGCCTCGCGAGCCATCTCGGTCCGGACGGGGCGCACGACGCAGGTCGAGCTGGCGCTCGGTGAGAGCGCGCTCTCGCCCGCCGCGGCTGCGCCGTGACGCGCTCGCTCCGCGCTCGCACTCTGGTGCTCTTGTGCGGCACCGCCGTGCTGTCCGCCGCGCTCGGCCTCGCCGTCCAGGACCGCACGCTCGCACGCGATCTCTCCCACGGCGGTGAGCGCCGGGCGGCGCGCTCGGCTCGCGCCGCGGAGCTGCTGGTGCGGGCGCACCTGCAGAGCTTCGCGGACCGCTGGCGCTCGCTCGCGCGCACGCCCCAGCTTCGCGCCGCGCTCGAGGTGGACGACGCGCCGACGCTCGCACACTTCTCGGAGTCGCTGCGCACGGGCGAGAAGGCGGAGCGCGTGCTGTTCGTCGGCCCGCACGGCCGCGCGATCGGCGCCTCGGGAGATCCCAGACACGACGCGATCGCGCTCGAGGCGACGGAGCCGCTGCTGCTCGAGGACTCCGGCCGGCTGTTCGCGACCGGCGGTGTGCCGCTCGAGACGGTCGGGCCGGGCCCGGGGCGCCTGGTCGTTGTGGAGGAGGTGCGGCCCGCGATCCTGCGGCGCTGGTCGGAGCTCTGCGGCGCCGAGCTCGGCGTGGGCGGCGAGCCGCCGCTGACCGATCAAGCCGTGCACGCGCCGGTGCCCGGTCTCGGCCGCGCTCGCCTCTGGGTGACGGCTGAGCTCGTCGACGAGCGCGACGCACTGGCGCGCTCGCGCAGGAACCTGATTGGCGCCGGCGGCGTCTCGCTCGCGGCCGCGCTGATCGTGGGATTCGCGGTGGCGCGCGGGCTGGTCGCGCCGATCCGCACGCTCAAGCTCGCGGCAGAGCGCATCGGCTCCGGGGACCTGGCTGCCCGCGTCTCGCTTGCGCGCCGCGATGAGCTCGGCGAGCTGGCGAGCGCGTGGAACGAGATGGCGGTGCGGCTGGGAGCGCAGCGCGGCGAGCTCGAGCGCGCCAACACCGAGCTCGTGAGCGAGAAGGAGCGCGCGCTGGCCGGCAGCCGCGCCAAGAGCGACTTCCTGGCGAACGTGAGCCACGAGATCCGCACGCCGCTCGGGGCGATGCTCGGCTATGCGGAGCTCGTCGAGGAGCGCGTGACCCGCGACGGCGAGGTCTCGGGCTGGGTGAGCGCACTGCGGCGCAACGGCGAGCACCTGCTGCGGCTCGTCGACGACGTGCTCGACGTCTCGAAGATCGAGGCCGGGGCGCTGCACGTGGAGCTGCGGCCGTGCGCGCCGATCGCGATCGTCGACGAGGCCCTCGAGATGCTGCGCGGCCGCGCGCGCGAGCGTGGACTGGCGCTCGGCGTCGAGTACGCGACCGCGGTTCCCGAGCGCGTCCGGACCGATGCCGCGCGGCTGCGCCAGATCCTGCTGAACCTGCTCGGGAACGCGATCAAGTTCACCGAGCGCGGCGGCGTGAGCCTGGCCGTGAGCCTCGAGGCCCGGAGCGGCCCGGGTTCGGGTGCGCGCCTGGTATTCGAAGTGACGGACACGGGCATCGGGATCGCGCCGGAGTATCTGCGGCGGATGTTCGAGCCGTTCTCGCAGGCCGACACCTCCACGACGCGGCGCTTCGGCGGCACCGGGCTCGGCCTCGCGATCTCGCGCCGCCTGGTGCAGCGGCTCGGCGGCGAGATCACGGTGCAGAGCGAGCCCGGGGCCGGCAGCCGCTTCCGCTTCTCGGTCGATCCTGGGGACCTGGAGGGCGTGCCGCTCGTCGGACGTCCGGCGCCGGCCGCGAGCGCGAGCCAGCCTCCGGCGGAGCAACCCGCGCTCGCCCAGCTCGGTCGAGTGCTGCTCGCGGAGGACAGCCTCGACAATCAGCGGCTGATCTCCACCATCCTGCGGCGCGCCGGTCACCAGGTGGAGGTCGTCCCGGACGGCGAGGTTGCCGTGGCGACCGCCCTCGCCGCCGCCGAGGCAGGCGCAGGCTTCGACGTCGTGCTGATGGACATGCAGATGCCCGTGCTCGACGGCTATGCCGCGACGCAGCGCCTGCGCGCCGAGGGCTACGCCGGCGTGATCGTCGCGCTGACCGCCCACGCGATGGAGGGCGATCGCGAGAAGTGCCTGCACGCGGGCTGTGACGACTTCGCGACCAAGCCGATCGCCAAACGCGAGCTGCAGGACGTAATCGCGCGCCACCTGCGCAAGCGCGGGTCCCCCGCGGAGAGTTGACGCCGACCGCCGCGCGCGGGGATGATCCGCGCATGCCGCGCGCACACGCCAACGGAATCGAGATCGAGTACGAGAGCTTCGGCGACCCGGGTGACCCGACCCTGCTGCTCGTGATGGGTCTCGGCGCCCAGATGCTCCTGTGGGACGAAGAGTTCTGTGGAGGGCTCGCCTCGCGCGGCCACCGCGTGGTCCGCTACGACAACCGCGACATCGGTCTGTCGACCAAGCTCGAGGGCCGTCCCTGCGCCACCCCGCTCGAGGCGATGCAGGCGACGCTCGAGGGCAAGCCGTTCCAGGCGGCCTACACGCTGGCAGAGATGGCCGACGATGCGACGGGGCTGCTCGACGCGCTCGGGGTCGCCGCGGCCGACGTCGTCGGGGCGTCGATGGGCGGGATGATCGCGCAGACGGTTGCGCTGCGGCACCCGGCGCGCGTGCGAACGTTGACCTCGATCATGTCTACGACGGGCGCCCGCGACCTGCCGCCCGCGAAGCCGGAGGCGATGCAGATCCTGATGACGCCGGCTCCCGCGGACCGCACCGGGAACATCGAGCGCGCGGTGACCGCCAGCCGCGTGCTCGGCAGCCCCGGCTTTCCCTTCGACGAGGCGCGCGTTCGCGAGCGTGCGGCCCGGACCTACGATCGTTGCTTCTACCCCGCGGGGATGGCGCGCCAGCTGGTAGGCGTGCTGGCGTCCGGTAGCCGCCGCGAGGCGCTCGGCGCCCTGCGCGTGCCGACGCTCGTGATCCACGGCAAGGCCGACCCGCTGGTCCCGGTCGAAGCCGGCATCGACACCGCGAAGTCCATTCCGGGAGCGGAGCTGCTGCTCATCGAAGGCATGGGCCACGACCTGCCGCCCGGCGCCTGGCCGCAAATCATCGGCGCGATCAGTGAGCACACAGCCAACGCCCGCTAGGCTAAAGAGGTTGCGCGCGTAGACCGACTCCGACGCGGAGAAGGGGCGCGCGGAGAGATGCGCCCCTGAACGGAGGTTTCATGCACCCCGCGCCGCGTTCGTTGGGAAGGCTGTGCTCGTTCGTGTTGGTGCTCGCCTGCGCGCCGCTCGCGGCGGCGGAAGGGGAGGCGCCGCAGCTCGGCTGGGAGCGCGGTCCGGCGACGGCGTCGATCGGCGACGACCTCGCCGAGCTCGAGCTGTCGGAGGACTACGTGTTCCTCGGGGCCGAGGACACGCAGCGCATGCTCGAGCTGAACCAGAACCCGGTCTCGGGAACCGAGCTCGCGATCGTCTCGCCCGCCTCGGACGAAGAGGGCTGGTTCGTGGTGTTCGAGTTCGACGAGATCGGCTACGTGAAGGACGACGAGAAGGACGAGCTCGACGCCGACGCGCTGCTGGCGTCGGTGCGCGAGGGCACCGAGGCCGCCAATGCGGAGCGCGAGCGCCGCGGCTGGCCCCAGATGACCATCGTCGGCTGGCACGAGAAGCCGCACTACGACGAAGAGACGAATCACCTGACGTGGTCGATCATCGGCGAGAGCCAGGGCCAGCGCAGCGTGAATCGCGCGGTGAAGCTGCTCGGGCGGAGCGGCGTGATGACCGCGACGCTGGTCGCGTCTCCGGAGGAGCTCGACGCAGCGATCACGGACGCGGACGCGCTGCTCGAGGCGTACAGCTTCCGCCGCGGCCACACCTACGCGGAGTACGTGCCGGGCACGGATCGGCTCGCCGAGATCGGACTGACCGCCCTCGTGGTCGGTGGCGCGGGCGCCGCGCTGATCAAGTCCGGCCTGCTGGCGCGCTTCTGGAAGCTCTTCGTGGTCGGCGCGCTCGGGCTCGCGGCCGGTGCGCGCAAGCTCTGGGCCTCGTTCGCGGGCACGCGCACGATCTCGGCCGAGGATCCCATCAGCCGCGCCTAGCGGGTCGTGGAGCTCATCGCCGCAGCGGCGCTGTTCCTGATCTGGGAGTGCCTGGTGCGCGCTCCCGAGGGAGCGCTGCTGCTCGCAGCCCCCGTTGCGCGCGTGCGCGCGGTGGCGGGCGCGGGCTGGCGCATGCGGTCGCCGCTGCCATCCGCGCCCGGGCTGCTGGCGCTGCGCCTGACGTTCGCGCTCGAGACGCTCGGCGTGCGCAGCGGGACGGGAGCGCTCGCGGACTTCAACGCGCTCGCGGGTGCGGTCGCCGTGAGCCGACGCGTGCTGGTGTCGCGTCGCACGTTCGCGCGGTTGGCCAGTCCAGCTGCCGCGAGCCAGGCCGCGGAGCTGCTGCGCGCAGTCGCGTCGTGCGCGCCGGACGCGCGCGCAGAACGCATCGAGACCTGGCTCGGCGAGTCCCTCTCGCTCGAGCGCGCCCGGGCGGCCCGGGCGGCGGCCCTGCGCGCGACACGCTGGCTCTCGCCGCTCTGCGACGCCTACGCGCTCGCGGCGTTTGGGGCGGTGCCGGCGCTGCTCTGGCTCGACTACGAGGACCGCGTGCTGCGCGCGGTGCTGCCGGTGCTGGGCCTGCTGCATCTCGCGTGTATCGCGCTGGTGCTGCGCGCTCACCGCCGAATCGCCCCGGGGGCGCGCTCGGCACGCTTCGACCTCGTGCTCGCGACCGGGCTTTTTCCGCCGGCGCTGCTGGCAGCGCCGAAGGCGCTGCTGGCGGAGGCGTTCGCAAGCGTGCACCCGATCGCCGCCGCCGCGGTGCTGCTCGCCCCGCTGGACTTCGCCGGATTCGCCCGACGCGAGCGCGCCCGCATCGAGGGGGCAGCGCGCGACGGCGACGCGTGCGCCGTCGTCGAACGCGCCGGCCTCGACGCGATCTGCCGCGAGCTCGACCTCGACCCCAAAGCACCCCCGCCGCACGCGGATCCGGCTGCGGCGAGCTACTGCCCGCGCTGCTTCAGTGACTTCCGCTCGGGCTACGGAGCCTGCGCCGACTGCGAAGTCGCGACGGTCGCGTACCCCGCGCGCTGAGCATCAAGCCGCGCCCCCGAGCGACCGAGGCTGTGGCGGGGAGGTCGAGATGGCGAAGCTCGGATGCGCAATCGCGGGGTTGCTGGTCCTGGCTGGCGTGGGCTGCGCGCCCGACGGGTCGGATCCGCGGGCGGTCCTGCTGCGCTACCTCGAGGCGGTCTACTCGGACGACCTCGACGAGGCCTACGCCCACGTCTCCGTGGACGACCAGGCGTTCCGCAGCCTGGACGACTACGAGGCGCTCGAGTCGAACGAGGACAGCGTGATCGTGCGCGAGCTCGCGCGCCGTGCGACGTTCGAGATCGTGTCGCTCGAGACGACGGCGAACCGCGCCCGCGCGCGCGTACGCATCACGCAGCCGGACATGTCGCGCGCGATCGGGATCGCGATGCAGCAGGGGCTCGAGGGCGGTTCGAGCTTCGACGACGCCGCGGAGGCCGCGCTCGACGCCCCGCTTCCGATGCTGAGCGTGGAGAAGGGCTTCGCGCTGGTGCAGCAGGCCGACGGCTGGCGCGTGCGCCTGAGCTGGCGCCACGAGAGCGAGGTCTACATGTACCTCACTGCCGCCCAGAATCTCGAGCAGGCGGGCCAGCCGGTCGAGGCGCTCGAGAGCTACCGCAAGGCGCTCGCGCTCGACGACGCGCTCTTCGATGTAGAGCGCAAGATCGCGGACCTCGAGGAAGGCTTGGCGGAGGCAGAGGACGGCGCGGCCGAGGTTGACGACGAAGACTGGGAAGGCGAGTGGGAGGCCGAAGAGGCGGAGCTGCAGGGCGAGGCCGCCGCGATCGACTCGGCGTTCGAGGCGGCGGAGTCGCGTGGCGAGCGGCCCGATCCGGTCCTGGGTCGCCGCTCGGCAGAGCACGCGCTGCAGCGTGCGGACCACAACCGCGAGCTGCCGCGCCAGCTCACGCGCGAAGACCTCGAGCGCCAGGGCGCTTCCCCCGGAGCGATCGAGAGCGCCGACGAAGATCGCTAGTCGCTCTTGCGCGGGACGCCGGCGGCGCGCAGCGCCTTCTCACGTGCGGCGTTCATGTCGTAGGTGCGGTTCATCATGATGCGCTGCGCCTGCAGGCCGCCCCCGGCCTGCAGCGACGTGACCAGGTGCCAGCCGCCGTAGGCGTCGGCGGTCAGGTCGCGGATCAGGTTGTACACGCGCATGCGCGCCTCGACGTCGACGTCCTTGGTCGTGTGCAGATACTTGCGCAGGTACGGGCCCGACTCGGGGCTGCGCAGGTCGGCTTCCTTGGGGAGCGTGAGCACGAGCCCGCCGCCCAGATCGTGGAGCGCCCGCACCGCCGCGTGGTAGTTCGCGGCGAAGTAGTACTTGGCGACGTTCACCGCGAGCACGTTGGGGTGCACCATGCCCGACGGCGTGCGCTGGTAGGAGCGGCATGCGTGGTCCAGGCCCATGCGGATCATCTCCGCGTAGCAGACCAGCTCACTGAGCGTCTCCTGCACGTGCGCATCACGGCCCTTGCCCTGCATCTCGGAGACCAGGGCCGCGAGCCCGACCATGAGCTGCGCCTGCTCGGCCGCGGCCGCGAGCCCCATCGTGCGCTCCCACAGGCCGAGCGAGCGCGCGAACACGCCGGAGAGCTGCCACTCGCCCGCCAGGAACACGCGCTCCCACGGCACGAATACATCGTCGAAGATCACGAAGCCCTCGGGCACTGCCGCGCGCGAGCTCGCGGGGAAGTCGAACGGGTTGGGCTCGGCCTCGGCGGCGAAGCTCCTGTTGATGATCTTCACGCCCTTGGTGTTCGTGGGGATCGAGAACGCGACGGCGTAGTCCGCCTCGTCCGCGCGCATCGACTTGGTGGGCATCACCACCTGCTCGTGCACCAGCGCGGCGCCGGTGATGTGGAGCTTCGCGCCGCGGACCACGATGCCGCCCTTCTCGCGTGAGACGATGCGCAGGAACAGGTCGGGATCGTCCTGGTCGTTGGCGCGGCGCGCGCGGTCGCCCTTGGCGTCGGTGATCACCTCTGCGGCGCGCAGGTCGTTCGAGCGCGCGTAGCGGTAGAGCGTCTCGATGTTCTCGGCGAAGCGCGGGTTGGCGGCGGCCACCTCGCCCTGGATCGAGAGCAGCGCCATGTAGACTCCCGTCACTCCCCCCACGATCGACATCTGGTGCGCCAGCTCCATGCGAGCGCGCAGGTCCTCTTCCGTGCGCGGCACCTGGTACACGCGGTGCGCCAGCTCGCCCTCGTCGGTGCGGTAGGTGATCACGTCGCGCCGCTTGGCGTCGTCGTAGTCGTAGTCCGCGGCCGCGAGTGAGATGGGCACGCGAAACTTCGGGTGGGTGGTGATGTCGTCGATGCGCTCGCCGTCCCAGAAGATCACGCGGCCGTCGCGCAGGCTCTCGACGTACTGCTGCCTGGTCTTGAGCGTCATCGGGGCGCCCTCACAGGATCTCGTCCCAGGCCGCGCGCTCGGCGTCGAGCGGCCCGTGCGCCAGCTCGGACTTGCGGTCGAACACGAGGGTGGGGCGGCGCGCGGTGTCGTAGCGCGGCCAGTCGGGGAGCTCGCGGTGACCGGGCACGCCGCTGCGCGCGAAGCCGAGCCACGCGTCCATCATGCTGCGCGAGAGCGCTTCCGCGTCGGGGCCGCTGCCGGCGAAGCGGTCCATCGTCGGCGCGTCGAGCGTGCCCCACATGAAGGGCAGCTCGAGCGCGTGGCATGAGCCGAGGGCGCCGCGGCGCGCGGGTGACTCCCAGCAGAACAGATACATGTAGGTGTCGGGCCGCTGGCGCTGCTGCGCTTCAGCGAGACGGATTGCGGGAATGCGGAAGGTGCGGTCGGTCTCGATCGCGTCGAGCAGCTCGCCGGGAGCGGTCGAGGCGCGGCCCTCCCGCGCCTGGCGGTACGCGTCGATCACGCGCGGCGCCGCCGCGGCATACCGGCTGCCGAGCAGCGCCTCGACACGCCGCAGCAGCCGGGCCTCGTCGACCTCGCCCGTCGGCGCGCCCATGCGGAACAGCTTGCACTCGTCGCGGGTGGTGCCGACCATCACGTCCACGTCGCGCGCGCCGCCGGCGCGCACAGTCTCGAGCGGCTGCACCGGGATCGCGTCGCCGTCCACCATCGGCGCGAACACCAGGCCGGGTCCGCCGCCCATGGCCTTCGCCTGCACCTTTGCCTGCGCCGCGAGCAGGCGATCCACCGGGACCGCTGCGAGCGCGGCCGCATCGACGCCGAGCTCGTCGAGCAGTGCCCGCCCGACGCGCCCGGCGCTGTCGGGAGTGTGGACGTGGTGCGCGGCGCCGCTCTGCGGGATCGCGCGCCGGAACAGCCCGCGCGCACCCGGCATGCCGAGCAGCGTCGCACACGCCATGCCGCCGGCCGACTCGCCGAAGATCGTGACGTTGGCGGGGTCGCCTCCGAACGCCGCGGCGTTTTCGCGCACCCAGCGCAGCGCCGCGAGCTGGTCGAGCTGCCCGAGGTTCGGCGTGACACCGGGAAGCGACAGGTAGCCGAGCGCGCCGAGCCGGTAGTTGATCGTGACCACCACGACGTCGCCGCGCAGCGCCATCCGGCTGCCCTGATACAAGTCCTGCGATCCGGAGCCGCCCGTGAAGCCTCCGCCGTGGATCCAGAACAAGACGGGCCGGCGCGCAGCGTCTGCACGCGGGGTGTACACGTTCAGGTACAGGCAATCCTCGCTCTGCTCGCCGACGGCCATGCCGGGCAGCGGGCTCGGATTCTGCGGAGCCGAGGCGCCGAAGCGGCTGGCGTCGCGCACGCCACTCCAGGGATCGATCGGCTCCGGCGCGCGGAAGCGGCGCGCGCCGACGGGCGGGCTCGCAAACGGGATGCCCAGAAAGCGCTGGTGCCCCTCGCCGGCGACGCCCTCGACGCGTCCACTGGTGGTCTCGATGACGACTCCCATGGTCCCTCCCGGCGCGGGATTGCGCGCAGCACAGGTATCATACGCGGGTGCGAACGCTGCGCGGCAAGGTCGCGATCATCGGGATCGGCGAGACCCCCTACTACAAGCGCGGCAACGCGCCGGAGGCCGAGTTCAAGCTCGGCCTGCGCGCAATCCTCGCGGCGTGCGAAGACGCGGGCATCGATCCGCGCGCGCTCGATGGCTTCGCCTCGTACAGCAACGACCGCAACGACCCGTCGCGCCTGGCGGCGGCCCTGGGCATCCGCGAGCTGCGCTTCTCGAACATGCAGTGGGGCGGTGGCGGCGGCGGCGGCTCGGGCGCGGTCGGCAACGGCGCGGCAGCGATCGCCGCGGGCCTGGCCGACTGCGTGGTCGTGTATCGCGCGCTGGCGCAGGGGCAGTTCGGACGCTTCGGGCAAGGCACGCGCGCGCCGGCGGTGATGGGCGAGCCCGCGCTCTGGATGCCGTACGGCCTGATGTCGCCGGCGCAGATGTTCGCCATGCGCACGACCCGGCTGATGCACGAGCGCGGGATCCGACAGGAGGCGATGCGCGCCATCGCACTCGCGTCGTATCACCACGCGCAGCAGAACCCTCGGGCGGTGATGTACGGGCGTCCGCTGACCGAGGCCGAGTACGACGCCTCGCGCTGGATCGTCGAGCCCTACCACCTGTACGACTGCTGCCAGGAGAACGACGGCGCCGCGGCGCTGGTGCTGGTCTCGTCGGAGCGCGCGCGCGACCTGCGCCAGAAGCCCGCCTATCTGCTCGGCGTTGCGCAGGGCTCGGAGTACCGCGCGGGCGCCGGCTCGCACAACAACCCCGACTACGCCACGGCGAGCTTCAAGACGCTCGCGCCGCGGCTCTACGACATGGCCGGCGTCGGACCGAAGGACGTCGACGTGGTGCAGAGCTACGAGAACTTCACCGGTGGCGTGGTGATGAGCCTGATCGAGCACGGCTTCTGCACGTACGAAGAGGCGAACGACTTTCTCGTGCTAAAGAACCTGCTGGCGCCCGACGGCGCGCTGCCGCTCAACACGAGCGGCGGCAACCTCGCCGAGTGCTACATGCACGGTCTAGAGCTGCAGCTCGAAGCGGTGCGCCAGATTCGCGGTACCTCGTCGAACCAGGTGCCGGACGCGGAGATCGGGCTCGTGGGCAGCGGGCCGATGGTCACACCTGTCTCGTGCATGATCGTAGGCTCGGAGGCTGTGCTGTGAGCGCGCCGACAGCTCTCCCGCCCGGGCTCGCCGGAGTGGTACCGCTTCCCGACGGGCTCGATCGCCCGTACTGGGAGGCGAACGCGCGCCACGAGCTGGTCGCCCAGCGCTGCCGCGCCTGCAAGGGCTGGCAGTGGGGGCCCGAGTGGATCTGCCATCGCTGTCACTCGTTCGAGGTCGGCTTCGAGCGCGTCTCGGGTCGCGGGCGCATTTTCAGCTGGGAGCGCGTCTGGCATCCCGTGCATCCTGCCCTGGTGAACGGCGTGCCATACGTCGTCGTGCTCGTCGAGCTGCCCGACGCCGGCAACGTGCGCATGATCGGCAACCTGCTCGGCGACCCGAAGCAGCCGGTCGCGATCGGCTCCGAGGTCGAAGCGGTCTTCGAAGACCACCGCGACGGCAAGGCCCCCTACACCCTGGTGCAGTGGAGACGGGTGTGAGCTCGGTAGGCCTGAGAGCTCTTGGCCGCGATGGCTATCGCCAAGCGGCCTCCGCTCGGGCGAGGCGCCCTCGCTGCGCGCGCTTCGCGCTTGCCCTAGCCGAGCGCGCCGGGGTCGGCGGCGCGGAGGACTTCGATCACACCCTCGGCAGACGGCGCCTCGCGCAGGCGGTCGATCACGTACTCACTGTCGAGCAGGCCGGCGATGCGCGCCAGGAGGCGGAGCTGTACGCGCGGGTCACGGCCGGGCGTGAGCAGGATGAAGAGCAGATGCGCGCGCTCGGCGCGCCCGGCGATCGGGATGCCCGAGTCGGAGCGCGCGAACACCAGCACGAAATCCTTTACCTCCTCCAGCCGCGCGTGCGGCGCGGCGAGTCCCGACGCGAGCAGCGTGGGCATGCTGCGCTCGCGGTCGATCACGGCCTGAGCGGCGCGCGACGCGGGTACGGGCAGCTCGGCCGCCGGCACGCGCGCGAACGCCGCACGCACCGCAGCCTCGAGTGACTCCGCCTCGATCCCGAGCACTACGCGTCCGGGCGTGAGGCCGTCGGCGAGGAAGATCGTCGGGTCCGGCTCGAACTCGTCCACGATCGTGCCGACGATCTCCTCGATCACGTCTTCGAAGGTGATCACGCCGACCCAGCGGTCCGCGGTGTCGAGGACGATCGCCATGTGCTGGTGGCGCCGCTGCAGCTCGGCGAGCAGCGCCTCCAGGTTCTGGTCGTCGCGCACGCGCAGGAGCGGGCGCGCCAGCCGGCGCAGGTCGGGGCGCTCGGCTCCCACGAGCACCAGGTCCTTCACGTGCACGAAGCCGAGCGGCTTGCCGTCCGCGCTCTCCACCAGCGGGAAGCGCGACAGGCGCGACTCGCGGATCACCGCCATGTTCTCCTCCCACGTCGCGTCAAGCCGGAGCACGCGCGCGACGTGTCGCGGCATCATCGCCTCGCGCACGCGCACGCCGCGCAGATCGAACACGTTCTCCATCAAGAGGAGCTGGCGAAAGGAGAGCTCGCCGGCGCTCTGGGACGCCTCGAGGATGATGCGCAGCTCGTCCTCGGAGTGGAGCGGCTCGCTCGCGGGCGCACCGAGGCCGAGCAGGCGCAGCACCAGGTTGGTGGAGCCTCGCAGCACCACCAGCGGCAGCCACAGGCCCGCGCGCACCGCCGGCAGCCACGGCGCCACCCAGAGCGCGGAGCCTTCCGGCGCGCGCAGCGCCAGCATCTTCGGCACCTGCTCGCCGATCAGGATGTGCAGGAAGGACACCACGAGGTACGAGAACCAGACGGCGACGAGGTGGGCCCAGACCCACGAGCCGAGGAGCGGCTCGAGCAGCGCGGCGAAGGCGGGCTCGCCCACGAAGCCGAGCCCGATGCTCGCGAGCGTGATGCCCACCTGGCAGACCGAGAGGTAGTCGTCGAGACGGCCCTGCACCCGCTGCAGCAGGCGCGCGCGCGCGTTCCCCTCGTCGATCAGGGTCTCGACGCGCGTCGGCCGCAGCTTGACCAGCGCGAACTCGGCCAGCACGAAGAAGCCGTTCAGCGCCAGCAGCGCGAGCACGGCGAGGAGGGCGGCCCCGGTCGTCACCTCGAAAGTCGGCCTTGGGCCATCGCGCAATCTATACTCGGCGCATGACCCGTACCGCCAGCGAACCCGTGGCGCCCGATCCCAACAATGCGTGGCGCCTCGCGACGCCCGGCTGCGAAGGCTGGACGCGCAGCGCGCGCCCCGGAGATCCGCGCAAGTACCTGATGATTTCCGCGGACTGTCACGCCAACGAGCCGGCGACGCTGTGGAAAGAGCGCATGGACGCGAAGTACCAGAGTCGGCTGCCCGGCTACCGCGTCGACGAGAAGGGCGCGCGCTGGCAGGTCACCGAGGGCTTTCGCCCGATCCGGCTGCGTCACATGGTTTTCGAGGGCGAGGATCTCGAGCGCAACCAGACAGGCGCGACGCCCGAAGAGCGGCTGCGCGACCACGCGCGCGACGGCATCGACGCCGAGATCATCTTCCCGAACAAGGGCCTCTCGATGTGGGCCACGCCCGACGCGGCGTTCTCGCAGGCGCAGTGCCGGGTGTGGAACGACTGGGCGTGGGAGACGTTCGGCCCTCACAACAACCGGCTCTCGCCGATGGCGTGCATCGCGACCGGCGATCTCGACGGCGCGCTCGCGGAGATTTCGCGCGTCGCGGCGCTCGGCTTCCGCGGCTTGTGCTTGCCGTGCAAGCCGACGTGGGGACCGAGCGACGCAGACGAGCCCAACTACAACTGGCCGGAGTTCGATCGGCTCTGGGCGTGCGTGCAGGACCAAGACCTGCCGATGACGTTCCACGTCTCGACCGGGCGCGACCCGCGCGCCGCGCGCGGCCACGGCGGCGCGGTGATCAACTACGTGTGTCACTCGCTCGCGCCCACGATCGAGCCGATCGCGCACCTGTGCTCGTCCGGCATCCTGGACCGCTTCCCGCGCCTGCGCTTCGCGTCGATCGAGGCGGGCATCGGCTGGGTGCCGTGGGCGCTGGTCGCGATGGACGAGGCCTACAAGAAGCACCACATGTGGGTGCGCCCGAAGCTCGAGCTCCTGCCGAGCGAGTACTTCAAGCGCTCGGGCTTCGCGTCGTTCCAGGAGGACCCGCCCGGGCTCGACCTGGCCGAGGAGCACGGGCTTGCAGACAACTTCCTCTGGGCGAACGACTACCCGCACCACGAGGGCACCTGGCCGCACAGCGCGCAGGCGATCGAGCGCACGATGGCCAAGCTCTCCGAGAGCGCGCGCACGAAGATCCTCGGCCTGAACGCCGCGCGCCTGTGGAAGTTCCCCGTGCCGGAGAAGCAGCGGGCCTAGCCGGGCGCTAGTCGTGGCGCTTGTGCGAGGCGGGGCTGTGCTTCGACTTGCCCTTGCCCTTCGTCTTCGCCTTGTGCGTGCGCAGGCCGCCGGGGACCACGTTCACCTCGACCACCGTCCACGGTCCAGACACGTGCACGGAGGTGAACCACGCGCCGTCGCGCCAGCGGTAGTAGTGGTCGTCGTCCCACCAGCAGTCCGACTGGCCAACGACCAGGTAGACGCCGACGCCGGTGTCGAAGACGAGCTCGACGTTGTCCTGCTGATGCTTGCGCCGGTAGCCGTGCGCGGGGGCATGCGGGGGCGGCCCCGGCTTGTGGACCACGACGGGTGCCGGATGCCGGTGCGGCTGCTCGACGACGACGCAGCCAGCGGTCCCGCCGGCGACGAGACCCAACGCGAGAACCGGGATCAAGGGAAGTCCGCGCATGTCCGCTTCCTCCGCGCCACAGGGGGACGCTCCCACGAGGATCGGCACGTGGCCCCCGACGGTTGAGTGCCCGGCATGGAACGGCTCTACGCTCTTGTCGCCAGCGCGGCCTGACCGGGGACCCCGTGATCTTTCGCTTCGACGACTTCGAGCTCGACTCGGGAGCGGGCTACAGCTTCGTCGAAACCAGCGCGGCGAAGCGTTCGAGGTCCGAGAGCTCCGCGAGGGCATCGTAGGCACGGTCGTAGTCGATCCGCGCATAGAAGTGCGCGAGCACGTTCCGGAAGCCCGCCCAGCCGGTCAGGCGTTCGGCGAGCGCGCCGTCGAGGAAGCCCGCCTCGCCGAGCCGTCGGAACGCATCTTGATAGGTCGCGGCCTGCGGAAGCCCGGCGTCCGCACCCAGGTGCATCGCCAGATCCAGCGCCGCCTGCGTTGCCACGTAGAGCGCGCGCAGCACCATGTGCTGCGTGTCGCGGCTCGTTCGGAGCTCGTCGCGCGTCACGCGCTCGCGGTAGCGCTTGAGGTCCGCGACGCATCCGAGCAGCTCGGACAGCAGTCGGCGCGCCTTGTCCCGATCGACCATCAGCCCGCGCGCTGCCGTAGGGCTTCATCGCGAAGCCGCTCGAACTCGGCCAGCCAAGGCTCGATGTCGAGCGCGCGCCGGTTCGCGTCGACCTCCCAGTCCTTGCGCGCTTCCGGGTCGCGATCGACGAGCACGCGACCCTCTCGCGCGATGCGGCCGGCGAGCGCAGGCGCCGCGGAGGCGAGATCGACGACGTCCACGCGAACGCGCGGCGCGGCCTCTTCCGCACGGCTGGCCACGCGCCCGATGGCGACTGCGCCGCGTGCCGCGGCGTCGAGCATCACCGCGACGTCCAGGTCCCGGAACGCTTCGCCGCGCGCTGCCGAGCCGAACAGGTACGCCCAGCGGACCTCCGGGTGCGCGGAGAGCGCGTCACGTAGCCGACCCTCGTACGCGGCGCTCGCCTCCGGCTCGAGGCGGGCACCCGGCAGCTCACCGGATCGCGACGCTCCGCTCACGCGGTCGCAGCATATCCGCCTGCGGTGCAGCCGACCATCGACCGCTCGACGACGATGACGGTGTCGTCCGTCCCGGGCAGCCCGATGCTGTCAGGCGCGCCCTGAGTGCGGTGGTGGAGCTGAGGGGAATCGAACCCCTGACCTCTTGAATGCCATTCAAGCGCTCTCCCAACTGAGCTACAGCCCCACGGGCCGCGGAGGTCGCGCGGCGAGCGGAAGGTAGGGCGGGGCGGCGGGAACGGTCAAGGCGGCCGCGCGGCTGATCCGAGAGCGGGGACTCGGCTAGAGTCTGGCCGCGCGCCGGAGTGGCGGAACGGCAGACGCGCGCGACTCAAAATCGCGTGCCCTTCGGGCATGTGGGTTCGATTCCCACCTCCGGCACCAGCCTCCTGTCGTCGGCCGGATCGGGCCGGCCAAGCCGCTGGTCCCTGCACGGAGCCTCCGGTACAAGAGAGCTGTGCCACGACGACCGCTACCCGTGAGCCAGGCGCGTCGCCGGCTGTCTGCCCTCGTCGAGAGAGTGGCGCGAGGCGGCACTCCGATCGCGATCGGGCGCTACGGCCGCGAGCGCGCCGTCCTGGTGGGTGTCGAGCAGTACGCGCGCCTCGCGCGCCGGAAGCAGGTCGTCTCTTCCAGGTCGATCGAAGGCACCCTGGAGCTGTTGTGCTCGCGGGCCGAGCTGAGCGCGGAGCGGCGGCGCCTCGGCGAGCTCTGGTTGGCGGGACTGGACGCGACCCGACCGCGACGGCCCGCGCGGAGACCTGCCCGGCGCCGCCGGTGAACTACGTGACCGACACGCAGGCGCTCATCCTGTTCGCCAGGGGCGAGCTGGGGCGCGCAAGCCGAAGGGCGCTCCGGATCTTCCACCGCGCCGAAGCGGGCCGCGACCAGGTGCACGTGCCCTCGCTGTGCTTCTTCGAGCTCGCTCTGCTGATCGAACGCGGCCGCGTGCGAAGCGCGCTGGACTTCGACGAGTGGCACGAGCGACTCGCGTCGCAGCGCGGCTTCCCGATCGAGCCACTGGTCTGGCAGGACGTGCAGGAGGCGCGTGGCCTGCGCGCGCTCGTCGATCCGTTCGATCGGCTGATCGCAGGCACCGCAGCACGCCTGGAGGCGCCGCTTCTGACTGGAGACGAGCGGATCCAACGCTCCGGCCTGGTGCCCACGGTTTGGTGAATCCCGAGCTGGTTCCTCGAAGTCAAGAGAGCCTCGCCGGGTCAAGGTGAGCTAAGGTCGGGTCGGGCCTGTCGATGGTCCCAGGAGGCGAGATGCGTAACCTGCTGCGGGACCTGGCGGCCCAGTCGTCTGGCTACGTGGAGCTGCGCTACCACGACCGGCAGACCAACGCGGTGCGGGTGGAGCAGGGCAAGGTCGAGTCTGCGCAGGCCACGCGGCGACGCGGCGTGGGCGTGCGGGTGCTCGACGGCGGCGCGTGGGGGTTCGCGAGCACCAGCCGCACGGATCGCGAAGGCGTGCGCGGGGCGATCGAGCGGGCTCGGGCCGCCGCGCACGGCATCGCTGGCTTCCGGCGCGAGGCGCCGCGGGCTCTGGCTCCGGCGGTCCTCGCGCGCGGCGCGTTCATCGATCCCAGCGTCGCCGAGCTTCGCGCCAAGCCGCTCGAGGAGAAGGTCGGCCTGGCGCTCGAGATGGAGAAGCGCGCGCGCGGCGCGTCGGAGCGCGTGCGCTCCGCAGCGTGCCGCTACAGCGAGATCTTCGAAGAGAAGGTGATCGCAACCAGCGATGGCGCAGACGCCGAGATTCGGCTGGTGCGACCCGAGTTCCTTGTCAACGCGGTCGCCGAGCGCGACGGCGAGCTCCAGCGCGCGCACGAATCGGCGGGCGCGACCGGCGGCTGGGAGTGCCTGTTCCAGCGCCGCAGCGCGGGCGAGATCGCCGAGAAGGCGTCGCGCACGGCGGTCGATCTGCTCGGCGCCGGCTATCCGGACGGCGGCCGCTACACGGTGATCCTCTCGCCCGCGTTGGTCGGCCTGCTCGCGCACGAAGCGATCGGGCACACGGTCGAGGCGGACTTCGTGCAGTCGGGCTCCGTCGCGCAAGGGAAGATTGGCCAGCGCGTCGCGAGCGATCTGGTCACGCTCGTCGACAGCGGCGCCTCGGAGCTCCGCGCCGGCGCCGGCGGCACGCTCCCCGTCGACGATGAAGGCGTGCCGACGCAGCGCACCGTCGTGATCCGGAACGGCATCCTCGAGTCGTACCTGCACAGTCGCGAGTCGGCGGCGCGCTTCGGCGTGGCGCCCACCGGGAACGCGCGCGCCTGGGAATTCTCGGACCAGCCGCTGATCCGCATGCGCAACACCTACGTCGAGCCGGGGCAGGCGACGCTCGAGGAGATGATCGCAGGCGTCGCCGACGGCTTCCTGCTCGAAGGACCTCAGGGCGGCCAGGCCGACGCGAGCGGCGAGTTCATGTTCGGCGTGCAGGAGGCGCGGCGCATCAGGGGCGGCCAGCTCGGCGAGCTGGTGCGCGGTGTCACGATCAGCGGCATTGCCTTCGACGTGCTGCGCACGGTGGACGCGATCTCGCGCGAGTTCCGCTGGGACCTCGGCTCGGGCTACTGCGGCAAGTGGCAGCCGGCCAAAGTGGACGCGGGCGGACCGTGGCTGCGCTGTCAGGCCGTGCTCGGCGGGAGGCAGGCGTGAAGGCGCCGGAGCTCCTGCAGCGCGCGCGCGATGCGGTGAAGCGCGGGCGCCGGATCGGCGCCGACGCGATTGAAGTGTTCGCGACGTCGGAGCGCGAGGCCAAGGTCAACCTCGAGGCCAACGAGGTCGGTCTGGCGTACACGCACGAAGAGGAGCGCTTCGGCGTGCGCGTGCGGCTGCGCGGCGCGACGGGCTTCGCCTCGACCAACGATCCCAGCCGCGACGCGCTCGACGACGCTGTCCGCCAGGCGCTGGCGATCGCGAGCGTGACGCCGCCCGATCCGTTCGACGAGCTCGCCTCTCCGCATCGCACCGCAAACGTGGCCGACCTGCACGATCCCGCGCTCGAGGCGCTCGACGTGGGAGCCCTCGGCAAGCTCGCCGGCGAGCTGCTGGCGCGCGCAAAGGACCTCGACGGCCGCGCGCGCATCGACTCGGGCTGGGTAGCGTGCTCGCTCACGACCGCCGCGGTCGCGAGCTCGACCGGCATCGCAATCTGTGAGCGCAGCGGGCAGGGCGACGCGATGCTGTTCGGCATGGCGGTCGACGGCGACCGCGTTGGCAGCTTCGACAGCGAGGTCGCCGTCTGCTGCGCGCTGCGCGAGCTGGAGCAGGAGCTGCTCACGCTCCCGCAGCGCTGGATCGCGAGGCTCGTCCCCTCGCTCTCGGCGGGTCCCGGCGAGACGTTCAAGGGCTCGCTCGTGCTGTCGCGCGAGGCGGTCGCCGACTTCCTGCTGCCCGCGCTCGTCGGCTCGCTCTCCGCGACGTCGGTGCGCACGGGGCGCAGCCGCTTCGCCGATCGGATCGGACAGCGCATCGCCTCGCCCGCGTTCACGCTGGTGGACGACGGCACGCTGCCGGGACGCCCCGGCTCCGCGAGCTTCGATCGCGAGGGTCTGCCGCACGGGCCGCTCCCGCTGGTCGAAGCGGGTGAGCTGCGCGCGTTCCTGTTCAACGCGCGCGAAGCGCGCGCGCTCGGTCGCGCCGAGGGCTCGACGGGTCACGCGAGCGGCGGCTCGGGTACGCCCCCGGCGATCGGCCCCACGAACCTGGCGGTCGGCGCGGGTGACGTGGAGGACGCCGCGCTGCTCGGCGCCGTCGACCACGGCATCCTGCTGTCGCGTTTCTCGGGCAACACCGACGCGGTGTCGGGCGACTTCTCGGGCGTCGCGAAGGGCAGCTTCCTGCTGCGTCGCGATCTGCCGCCGCGCCCGATCCAGGAGACGCTGATCTCGGGCAACCTGTACGAGCTACTCGGCGAGATCACCGCCGTCTCGTGCGAGCGCCGCTGGGTCGAGGGCACGGTTCTCGCACCGCTCGTTCGCCTGGAAGGCGTGTCCGTCACCTCGGCCTAGCGGCTCGCGACTGACGTCTGTAGGCTCGCCGGCATGGCGTTCACCCCCGCGCAGGTCGAGCGTTACAAGCGTCACCTCCTGCTCGACGGCGTCGGCGCCGACGGTCAGGCGAAGCTGCTCGCGTCGCGCGTGCTGCTGATCGGCGCGGGAGGTCTCGGCTCACCGGCCGCGCTCTATCTCGCGGCCGCGGGTGTCGGCACGCTGGGTCTCATCGACTTCGACGTGGTGGACGCGTCGAACCTGCAGCGGCAGGTGCTGTACCGGACCGAGGACGTCGGGCGGCCGAAGCTCGAAGTCGCCGAGGAGAGGCTGCGCGCATTGAACCCCGACGTGCAGATCGTCGCGCACCGCGAGCGGCTCGAGGCGAAGAACGCGCTTCGGCTGATGGCGGGCTGGGACGTGGTGATCGACGGCACCGACACCTTCCCGAGCCGCTACCTCGCCAACGACGTCTGCGTCTGGCTCGGCACTCCGCTCGTCTACGGCAGCATCATGCGTTTCGAGGGTCAGCTGAGTCTGTTCGACAGCGGCGCGAAGGGCCCGTGCTACCGCTGTCTGTTCCCCGAGCCGCCGCCGCCCGAGCTGGCGCCCAACTGTGCGGAGGCGGGCGTGCTCGGTGTGCTGCCCGGCGTGGTCGGCACGCTGCAGGCGACCGAGGCGCTGAAGCACCTGCTCGGCATCGGCGAGCCGCTGCGCGGCCGACTCGTGGTCTACGACGCGCTGGCGATGAAATTCCACGAGTTCAAGATCCAGCGCGATCCCGACTGCGCGGTGTGCGGCGACGCGCCGAGCGTGACCGAGCCGATCGACTACGAGAGCTTCTGCCGCGGCGGCAGCACGGAGGTGCCGGTGAGCGTGCCCGAGATCGGACCGAAGGAGCTGCAGACCCGGCTCGCGGCGGCGGATCCGCCGCTCCTGATCGACGTGCGCGAGGCCTGGGAGCACGACGCCGCGAAGATCGCGAGCGCGCGCCTGATCCCGCTCGGCCAGCTTCCCGAGCGGCTGGCGGAGCTCGAGTCGTTCCGCGATCGGCCGATCGTGGTCCACTGTCACCACGGTGGGCGCAGCCGCAACGCCTGTGTGCTGCTGCGCTCCAGGGGCTTCTCCCGCGTCGAGAATCTGCGCGGCGGGATCGAGCTCTGGTCCACCGACGTCGACCCGAGCGTTCCCCGCTACTGACTCCCGCCGGCAACTCGCGCGCAACTCTCGCGGTCAAGATCGGTGGTCGGGCCACCGATTCACTCCTGGGCAGGGATGTCGCGGGAGAGAGCCGTGTCGGCCGCGGAAGACGACGATTCGGGCGGAAAGCTGGTCTCGCTTTACGGCGAGCGCACGCTGCAGCCCCTTGCCGCGCACTTCGAGACGCTCTCGCAGCGGCTGGTGACCGACGGCGCGCTCGGGCTCGTGCTCGTCGACGCCACCGGTCTCGCCGAGATCGAGCGTATCTACGGCGTCGCGCGCTTCCGCACAGCACTGGACGGCCTGGCGCAGCGCCTGCGCACGCGCCTCGTGCGCGAGCTCGGCGACGGCTTCGTGATGACGGCGGGCGCGCTGGTAGAGGAGCACATCCTGGTGTTCCTGCCGCGGCCGCGCGAGGACCGCCACTTCTACACCGAGGAGATCGCCCGCGTCACTTCCGAGCTGCGCGGCTACGTGGCGATCTGTCTCAAGAAGATCGTCTACCCGTATCTGCCGCAGCCGGCGGAGGTCCCGGTGGGCTCCGGCCAGGCGCTGTACCGCCCCTTTCAGCGGCCGGAGACGCAGATCCGCCGCCTGGTCGAGACGACGCTGGCCGGCGCACACTTCGACGCAGAGCGCCTGCGCCGCGAGCGCGTTGCCGGCCTGACCCGGATCCTGTTCGAGGAGACGATCAAGACGGTGTACGAGCCGATCGTGCGCCTCGCCGATCGCGAGGTGTTCGGCTACGAGGGCCTGTCGCGCGGTCCGATAGGAACCGGCCTCGAGACTCCCCACGCGCTGTTTGCCACCGCGCAGCGAGCAGACCTCGAGTACGAGCTCGATGCGCTCTGCCGGCGCCAGGCGCTGCGCAACGCGCGCGGTATCCCCGAGGGCATTCGCCTGTTCCTGAACATCCTGCCGACCAGCGTCCACCATCCCGACTTCGAGGCCGCGCGCGTACGCGACACGCTCGCGGGGCTCGGGCTCGCGCCGAAGGATGTGGTGCTCGAGATCTCCGAGCGCCAGGCGATCTCGAACTTCCACATCTTCCGCGAGGCGATCGATCACTTCGGGCGGCTCGGCTTCACGATCGCGCTCGACGACGTGGGCACCGGCTACTCGAGCCTGGAAGCCGCGATGGAGCTGGCGCCGCGCTTCCTGAAGATCGACATGTCGCTGGTGCGCGGCATCGACGCCGATCCGCAGCGCCGCGAGCTGCTGCGCGGTCTGCAGAAGCTCTCCGAGCGCATGCACTCCACGCTGATCGCCGAGGGCATCGAGACCACCGCGGAGTTCGAGGCGCTGCGCGATATCGGGATCGAAGGCGGCCAGGGTCACCTGTTTGGCCGCGGCGGTCCGATCCGCGGCAGCTCGTCGCGCGCCGCTTCGGAGAGCTGACGCATAGAATGTCGCGCGTGTCCGGGCGCGCGGTTCCACCGGCCGAGATCTCACCGCTCGAGTTCTTCGAGCGCTGGGTGCCCGACGCCGTGAATCACGACGCGGAGCGCCGCGACCGCATCGCCGAGCTGCGCGCGAAGATCCAGTTCGAGCTCGACGGTCAGGGTGGCGGCGCGTACTGGCTGCACGTGGAAGGCGGCCGCGTGCAGGGCTCCGCGGGAGTCCTCGACGCGCCCGACCTGGTGCTGCGCCTCGATGTCCCGACGTGGCGGCGCCTGAATGCCGGCGAGCTCTCCGCGCCGCACGCCCTGCTGACCGGCGCGCTGCGCTTCCGCGGCAGCGTCTACCTGGCGCTCCGCCTCCACTTCATTCTTGGCTAGGAGGCTGACCCAAGACTGAGCGAGCGCGGACCGCAAGCGTGCGAAGCGCGCGCGCAGCGAGCCGCAGGCGAGCGAAGGCGTAGGCGCGGCTACGCCGCGCCGTACACGCTCGGGCTAGCTCGGGCGGCGCCGTTCGAGGGTGCGCTTGTCGTGGTGTCGCCGGAGCTGCCGGTGCAGCCGCGTGAACGCCGCTTCGAGCGACGCCTTCGCGTCGGCGTCGGCCGCGTGTGCGGCGAACTCCCCCTCCCGGCCCGTCAGGTGCAGGTGCGTCTGATGCTCCGCGCGGTCGTGCGAGAAGCTCACCTCGAGCTTCGAGATCGCCTCGAACTCCTGCTGTAGCTGCGAGGCGTGGCGCTCCGCTTCTGCCTGCAGCAGCTCCGAGTGCGGGACATCGTGGAAGTGCACGCGCAAGCTCATCCCCGTCCTCCTCGTCGATTGGGGCGGTGGTACCGCTGGCGGAAGCGCACGGGAATCGAACCCGCCGTGGACCCGTTCCCGAACCCACCATCGGATTTGAAGTCCGAGCCCGGCACCAGTCCGGGTCGCGCTTCCATCGCGTTCATTGTACAACGCGCGGATGGAACTCGAGACGCTCGCGTTCGGCTACGGCCTGATCGAGGGACCCCGGGTCGATGCCGGGGGGAACCTGCATTTCAGCGACGTCCCCAACGGGGGCGTGTTCCGCCGCGCCCCGGACGGGCGCATCGACGTCGTGGTGCCCCGGCGCAAGAGCGTGGGCGGCATCGCCCTCCACGCCGAGGGCGGGCTCGTGATCTCGGGCCGCGACATCTGCCACGTGAAGGATGGCGAGACGCGCATCCTGTTCGCCGGGCCGGGACTGGTCTTCAACGACCTGTTCTGCGACGACGCAGGGCGGGTGTACACGGGCAGCATCCGCTCCGACCCCTTCAAGCCCGGCCCGCGCGTACCGGGCGAGCTGTACCGCATCGACGCGCCCGGGCGCGCCGTAAAGCTCTACGACGACGTGCAGCTCTCCAACGGCATCGGCTTCTCGCCGGATCGCCGCCGGCTCTACCACAGCGACAGCGCGCGACGGGCGGTGCTGGTGTCTGATCTAGCGCCCGACGGGTCGGTGTCGAACCGGCGCGAGCTCGCGACGGGGCCCGTCGGCGTTCCGGACGGTCTCGCGGTGGACGCAGCGGGCTGCATCTGGGTCGCGGTCGCGGAGGGCGGCTGCGCGTTGCGCCTCGATCCCGACGGCCGGCTCGACTACCGGCTCGAGCTGCCGGCGAAGATGGTCACGAGCCTGTGCTTCGGCGGCGACGATCTGCGCGACCTGTACCTGGTCACGGCCGACAACACCGAGAAGCCCGAGCGCCGCGGCACGATCTTCCGCACGCGCGTCGACGTTCCCGGCTTGCCCGCGCCCCTCGCTCGGATCTAGCGCTCGAGCGTGAGCCAGTGCCAGAAGCGGTTCTGTCCGCCCGTCGTCTCGTGCGCCGTCACCTGGAACCCCGCGGCTTCGAGGATCCGGAACGCCTGCGCGCGATCGAGCAGCGAGAACAGGCGACCGCGCAGCTCCTCGCCTTCGAAGCGGCGCTCGAAGGCGCCGGCAGCGCGTTCCTCCGGGCTCGTATCCGTGGCATCGAGGTTCGCGAGCGTGAGCTGGACCGGCGCGCCCGGCCGGAGTGCTGAGTGCAGGCGCGCCAGCGCGACGGGGAGCTCGACCAGCGGCAGGTGCTGGTAGCACTTCACCGCCCACGCGCCGTCGAGCGAGCCCGCTGCGAAGGGCAGGGCGTGCAGGTCGGCGCGCACGCGCGGCAGGCCGGGCGCGCGCTGTCCGACGTCGGCGAGCATCGCTGCTGATAGATCGAGTGCGAGCGCGCGCAGCCCGCGTGCCCGGAACGCTTCGGCGTACCAGCCCGGACCGCAGCCGAGGTCCGCCACGAGCGCGCCCGCGGGAAGCCGCCCCGCGAATGCGTCGAGCCGCCCGTCGTCGAGCCACTCCGGGCGCCGGCGCCCGATCCAGCGGGCTGCCTCCGCCTCGTACGCTGCGGCCGTCCGCGCGTCCATCGCGTCAGGAGCCGGCGGTCGGCGCTTCTTGCGCGGTGATCTCGAACGCGCGCGTCTCGAGCGGGCCGTCGCCGGCGTAGACGACGGCCTTCCAGGCGCCGGGCTCCGCACCCCCGCTGTCGAAGCTCGCGGCGAGCCAGCGCAGCCCGCTCGGCTCGAGCGTCTGGCGCGCTGTGATCACGCCGCTCGGGTCCACCCAGCGAATCTCGTACGCGAGCGGCGAGAGCGAGAAGCGCCGGCTCACGCGCCCCCACCACACGATGGGCTCACCGCGCGCGAAACGCGTGCGCTCTGCGCCGCCCTGCTCGCTGGCGATCCCGCTCGATTCGAGCACCGGCCAGGAGAGCGCGTCGATCTCGAACTCCGCGCGTTTGGCGAGCGTGCTCCCCGGCGTGGCGTTGCCCACGGCCTGCTCCAGGTAGAACACCGCGCGGCTCTTGTGCCCGAGCCGCTTGTGGATCCGGCCGAGCTCGTACTGCACGAGCGGCACGTTCGGATCGAGCTTGAAGGCGCGCCCGAGCTGGTCGGCCGCGCCGATGAGATCGCCGCTCTCCTCGAGCAGCTCGGCGCGCGCGAGCGGCACGCGCGGGTCGCGCGCCTCGACCTGCTCCGCGCGGATCAGCAGCGCCTCGGCCTCTGCGCTGTCGCCGCGCACCGCCGCCGCCTTCGCTTCTGCGAGCAGCGCGTCGGTCGCGCTCGCGTCGAAGGTCGCTCGCGCCTGCAGCCCGCTCCCGCCGGCGATCGGCTGCGCCAGCGCCGCGAGGCGCGCCTGTGCTATCGCCAGCCGCGGGTCCTTCCAGGTCAGCCCCGGCGGCAGCCCGAGCTTCTCGATCTGGCGCCGGTCGTCGTCGATGCGCTCGCCGGGCGCGGGGTGGCTGTAGAGGTAGGGCGGGATCTCCTCGCCGCCGCGCGGGCGCGTGGTCTGGATCCGCTCCAGAAAGCGCACCAGGCCGCGCGGGTCGAAGCCGGCGCGCACCAGATAGCCGACGCCCTCGCGGTCCGCCTCGGCTTCGTGCGAGCGGCTGTGCTTGAGCTGGAGCGAGACGTTCACGCCGCTGGCAATCGTGGTCACGGCGGCTGCGACCTTCGAGTCGCCGGAGGCCATCGCGGCGATCATCGCCGCGAGCGCCGCGTAGTTGGTGACTGCGGTCTCCTGCTGCGCGCGCGCGATGTGGCGCAGCTTCACGTGCGCGACCTCGTGCGCGAGCACGCCGGCGAGCTCCGACAGGTCGCCCGCCTGTAGCAGCACGGCGCTGTGGATGTAGACGTAGCCGCCCGGCACCGCGAACGCGTTCAGCTCGTCGCTCTTCACGATCGAGAAGCGGTAGGTGTACGGCTGCGGCTCGGTCGCGGCGACCAGCTCCTGCCCGATCGCGTTCAAGAAGTCGAGCACGATCGGGTCGTGCAGCATCGGCGCGCTTTCGCGCACCTGCTTGTGGATCTGCGCGCCGAGCTCGATCTCGTCCTCGACGCTGATCTCCGCCGACAGCGGGTTCTTCGGCAGCTCGCGGAAGCTCAGGCAGCCCGCACCGACCAGTGCTATGGACGCGCACGCCGCGGCCGCGCGGGCCGGCCGCACCTCAGGGTGTCCAGCGCAGACGCGGGCGGCGCGCGGCGCGCACCTCGTCGACGCGGCGCACGCGGGTGCGGTGCGGCGCGCCCGTGACCACGTCCGGCGTCTCGCGCGCCTCGCGCGCGATCGCCTCGAGTGCGGCCACGAACTCGTCGAGCGACTGCTGCGACTCGCACTCGGTCGGCTCGATCATCAGCGCGCCCGCGACCACCAGCGGGAAGTAGATCGTCGGCGGGTGGTAGCCGTAGTCCATCAGGCGCTTGGCGATGTCGGCCGCCGTGACGCCGTACACGTGCTGCCTGCGATCGGACAGCACGCACTCGTGCATCACGCGCTGCGCGTGCGGCACGTCGTAGTGCGCGCGCAGACACTCGAGCAGGTAGTTGGCGTTGAGCACGGCCAGCTCCGAGGCTTGCCGCAGGCCCGGGCCGCCGAGCGCGCGCACGTAGGCCAGCGCGCGGATCCACATCCCCACGTTGCCGTGGAACGCGTGCACGCGGCCGATCGAGTGCGGGAAGTCGTCGTCGAGCCGGTAGCGCTCGCCGTCCTTCGAGATCACCGGCGTCGGCAGGTAGGGCGCGAGCGCGTTGCGCACGGCGACCGGACCCGCGCCTGGACCGCCTCCGCCGTGTGGCGTGGAGAACGTCTTGTGCAGGTTGAAGTGCATCACGTCCACGCCCATGTGTCCGGGCTTCGCCACGCCGAGCAGCGCGTTCATGTTCGCGCCGTCCAGATAGACCAGCCCGCCGGCGGCGTGGGTCAGGCGGGACAGCTCGAGGACGTGCGTTTCGAACAGACCGAGCGTGTTGGGGTTGGTCAGCATCAAGGCCGCGGCGCGCTCGTCCAGCAGCTGTTTCAGCGCCTCGGGGTGCAGGATGCCGTCGGCGCCGGTCTCGAGCTTGACCACCTCCATCCCGTTCAGCGCGGCGCTCGCGGGATTGGTGCCGTGCGCGGTGTCGGGGATCAGCACGCGCGTGCGCTGGCCCTCGCCGCGCGCGCGCAGGTAGGCGCGGATCATCTTCATCCCGACCAGCTCGCCCTGCGCTCCGGCAGCCGGCTGAAGCGATACGCGGTCGAGCCCGGAGATCTCCGCCAGCGCCTGCTCGAGCGCGTAGCCGAGTGCCAGGATCCCCTGCAGCGTGGACTCGGGCGCGAGCGGGTGCAGGTCGGCGAGGCCGGGCAGGGCGGCCGCCGCCTCGTTCACCTTCGGGTTGTACTTCATGGTGCAGGAGCCGAGCGGGAACAGCCCGGAGTCCACGCCGTAGTTCCACGACGAGAGCCGCGTGAAGTGGCGCACGACCTCGAGCTCGGAGAGCTCCGGGAAACCCGCGATCTCGTCGCGCACCGCGTCGGGACCGAGCAGCGCGCGCGGGTCCGCGGGCGGGACGTCGGCGGGCTCGACGCGCACACCCCGGCGGCCGCTGCGCGAGCGCTCGAACAGCAGCGGCTCTTCGAGCACCAGGCCCGTGGCTCCCGGCGTCGTCACGCGGCGAGCCCCTGGACCAGGCGCTCGATGTCGTCGCGCCGGTTCCACTCGGTGGTGCAGACGAGCAGCTCGTCGGCGCGCGCCGCGTCGAAGCGCGCGAGCGGCAGGCCGGCGACGATGCCTTGCGCGAGCAGCCGTTCGAACTTCCTCTCTAGGTCCGGCACGCGCACTGCGAACTCGTTGAACACCGGCGCGGGATAGCGCAGCGTGAGGCCGGCCGCGTGGCAGCGCTCGCGCGCGTACGCGGCGAGCGACAGATTCGCGAGCGCCAGATCGCGCAGGCCGCGCCGCCCGAGCAGCGCCAGGTAGATCGTGGTGCGCAGCGCCATCAGCCCCTGGTTCGTGCAGATGTTGCTCGTCGCCTTCTCGCGCCGGATGTGCTGCTCGCGCGTGGTCAGCGTCATCACGAAGGCGCGGCGGCCGTCGGCGTCCAGGGTCTCGCCGATCAGCCGCCCCGGGAGCTGGCGCAGGTGCGCCTCGCGCGCGGCGAAGAAGCCGACGAACGGCCCGCCGAAGCTCGTGGGCACGCCGAAGCCCTGCAGCTCGCCGCAGGCGACGTCGGCGCCGAGCTCGCCCGGCGGCCGCAGCAGCGCGAGCGCCAGCGGCTCGCTGGTCACGTGGATTGCGAGCGCCCTTTGCGCGTGCGCGGCGTCGGCGAGCGCCTGGAAGTCCTCGACGCAGCCGAAGAAGTTCGGCGACTGCGCGACGACGGACGCGACGTCGGCCGGCACCTCGGCGCGCGTGCGGCCGTCGGGGTCGAGTGGCAGAGACACCAGCTCGGCGCCGAGCCCGCCGGAGTAGGTGGCGAGCACCTGGCGATAGCTCGGGTGCAGGCCGTCGCTCACCGCGATGCGCGTGCGCCGCGTGGCGCGCAGCGAGAGCAGGGCAGCCTCGGCCGTCGCGGAGGCGCCGTCGTAGAGCGAGGCGTTGGCGACGTCGAGCGCGGTGAGCTGACACACCATGCTCTGGAACTCGAACACCCACTGCAGCGTGCCCTGCGCGATCTCCGCCTGGTACGGGGTGTAGGTCGTTGCGAACTCGCCGCGCGCCGCGAGCGCATCCACCGCGGCGGGCACGTAGTGCCGGTAGGCGCCCGCGCCGAGAAAGCTCCTTCCAGGGGCCGGCGCCGTATTGCGCGCCGCGTAGCCGCGCAGGTCCTCGAGCACCTCGCGCTCCGAGCGCGGCGGCGGCAAGTCGAGACGCGCGCGGGCGCGCAGCGCGGCGGGAACGCTCTCGAACAGCTCCTCGATCTGCCCCGCGCCTATGCGCGCGAGCATCGCGCGCACGTCGTCCGCGGTGTGCGGCGCGAAGCTCACCGCCGGGCGCGCTCCTCTACGTGCTTGCGGTACTCCTCGGGCGAGAGCAGGGCGTCCACCGCCTCGAACTCGTCGGGGACCATCGCGACCACCCAACCGCGTCCGTATGGGTCCTCGTTGATCCACTCCGGATGCTCGGCGAGCGCCTTGTGCACGGCGACGATCTCGCCGGAGAACGGCGCGTACAGCTCGGCCACCGCCTTGACCGACTCGACGTCGGCGATCTTGTCGCCCGTCTCGGTCTGGCTGCCGACATCGCGCGCCTCGACGAAGACGATGTCCGAGAGCTCGGATTGCGCGTAGTCGGTGAGGCCGATCCGGGCCCGCGCTCCGTCCATGTGAACCCACTCGTCGCTTCGCGTGTAGCGGCAGTCGTCGGGGATCTCGTAGGACTTCTGGCTCATCCGGCCTTCCTGTGAAGAAAAGGAGTTGTCGTGACCTCGCACGGCAGCCGACGATCGCGGACCAGGACAGCGAGCCGCGTGCCAGGCCGGGCGTACCGCGCGGGAACGTAGCCGATCGAAATCGCGCGCTCGACGGTCGGGGCGAAGGTGCCGCTGGTCACCGCGCCGACGGGGCCGTCGTCGAGAATCGGCGCGCCGGGGCGTGCGGCCTGGCGGCCGTCGAGCAGCAGGCCGACGAGGCGCCGCTCGGGCCCGGTCGCGCGTCGCCGGGCGAGCGCGGCCTCTCCGATGAAGCCGCGGCCGAAGGCGACGAAACGCTCGAGGCCGGCTTCGAGCGGGTCGTGCGCGAGGTCGAGCTCGTGACCATAGAGCGGGTACCCCATCTCGGTGCGCAGCGTGTCGCGAGCGCCGAGGCCGGCGAGGGTGAGCGCCTCTCCGGCCCGCTCGCGGAGCGCGTCCCAGATCGCGACCACGCGGTCCGCGGGCGCGTAGATCTCGTAGCCGTCCTCGCCGGTGTAGCCGGTGCGCGACAGCGTGACCGGCACTCCGGCGAGCGCGCGCTCCTCGAAGCGCCATCTCCCGATGCGTGGCTCGGCGCCGCTGCACAGCGTGTGAACCAGAGCGCGCGCCTCGGGACCCTGCACGGCGAGCAGGGCGGTCGCGTCGCTCTCGTCCTCGAGCTTGCAGGTGGGGCGCTCCTTTGCCGCCACTTCTTCGAGCCATGCGCGAACCTTGGCGGTATTCGAGGCGTTCACGCACAGGAACACGTCCTGCTCCGAGCGCCGGTAGAGCGTGACGTCATCGATCACGCCGCCGTCGCCGCGGCACACCAGCCCGTAGCGCACCTGGCCGTCGCGCAGGCCGAGCGCGTCGTTCGTGAACACGCGCTGGGCGAACGCGAGCGCGCCGGGGCCGCGCAGCACGAGCTCGCCCATGTGCGACACGTCGAACAGCCCGGCGCGGGTTCGCACCGCGCGGTGCTCGTCCAGGATCCCGGCGTACAGCACGGGCAGCGACCAGCCGGCGAAATCGACCATGCGCCCGCCCGCTTCGACGTGGCGATGGTGGAGGGGCGTCTCGCGGAGGGCGGCCCCGCTCACCGCATGGCGCTTTGCTGGAGCTGGAAGGCGCGCAGCGTGCTGCGCAGAACCATCGCGATCGTGAGCAGCCCGACGCCCCCCGGCACAGGCGTGATCAGAGACGCGCGCTCGCAGGCGGCGGCGAACTCCACGTCGCCCACGATCTTCCTCGAGTTCGGCACGCGGTTGATGCCCACGTCCACCACCACGGCCCCCGGCTTGATCCAGTCGCCGCGCACGAAGCCCGGCTTGCCCAGCGCCGCGATGACCACGTCGGCCTGGCGCACGTGCCCGGGCAGGTCACGCGTGCGCGAGTGGCAGACGGTGACCGTGGCGTTGCGGTGCAGGAGCAGCAGCGCGACGGGCTTGCCCACGATCTCGCTGCGCCCGATCACCACGGCGTGCGCGCCCTCGAGCCGCACCGAGTAGCGGTCCAGGATCTCGAGGCAGCCGACCGGCGTGCCGGGGTAAAGGCCCGGACGGTTGGCGACGAGCCGCCCCACGTTCTCGGGGTGGAGGCCATCTACGTCCTTGCGCGGCGCCACCGCCAGGGCGATGCGCGCCGGGTCGATCGCGCGCGGCAGCGGACTCTGCACCAGGATCCCGTTGACCGTGGCATCGGCGTTCAATCCGGCGACGACGTAGAGGAGCTGCGCCTCGGTCGTGTCCGTGGGGAGCTGGATCAGCCGCGACTCCATGCCGACCTCGGCGCAGGCCGCGCGCTTGTTGCGCACGTAGATCTGGGAGGCGGGATCCTCGCCGACGAGCACCGCTGCCAGGCAGGGCCGGGCGCCGCCGAGCGTCTCGACCTCCTTGGCGATCTCGGCCCGGAGATCCGCGCTGATGCGCTTACCATCGACGACCGTCGCCGCCACCCGAGAGCTAGCTCGCCGAGGCGCCTGGGGACGAGGACTTGGAGCCGGAGCCTGATGGATTGCTCGAATCCTTCTTCGAGCTCTTCGGCTCCGGCTTCGGGGCGTCGGGCTTCTTGGTGTCCGACTTCTTGGAGTCGCCGCTCGAGCTGGATTCCGCCGGCGTGCTCGGGCTCGTGCTCGTGCTCGGCGCTTCGCTCTTGCCCTTGCCGGAGCCGTAGCCGTCCGAGTACCAGCCGCCGCCCTTCAGGATGAACGAGGTCCGCGAGATCAAGCGGTGCGCCTTGGCCTTGCAGAGCCGGCAGCGGGTGAGCGCTGGATCCGAGATGCGTTGCTCGACCTCGAACTGATGCCCTTTGGAGCACGCGTACTCGTAAACTGGCATCTACTTGATTCCCTTGGGGTTTCCGGCGGCCCGCCGCAATCTAGGGCACGCCCCCCGAGGGCGTCAAACCGGGCTCACTTGTGCTCTTCGAGCGCCCGCCGCGCGCCGTTGGCCTGCACCTCGCGCGCCTCGCGGAAGCCATCGACCAGGGACAGGTAGCCCTCGAGCGTTTTGCGCACGTCTGCCTCGACGCGCGAGCGCACGTGGCGCAGCTCCGCGATCTCGCGGGCCAGCTCCGCCCGTTGCTCCTCGGCCTTGCGCAGGAGCTGCTCGGCGCGGATCTCGGCGCTGGTCACCATGACCTCGGATTCTTTGACCGCGATGCGGCGCAGCTCGTCGACGACGGTCTGCGCGGTGGTGAGCGTCTCCTGGATCACCCGCTCGCGGCCGCGGTACGCCTCGAGCTCGCGCGCGAGTCTCTCGAGCTCGCGTCGCAGCTCGGAGTTCTCGCGCACGACGGCTTCGAAGTCCGCCACCACGGACTCCAGGAACACCTCGACCTCGCGCGGGTCGAAGCCCCGAAAGCGCGTGTTGAAGCGGTACTGCCGGATGTCGATCGGCGAGAGGCGCATCTCTGTGATGCAGGATCGGCCGGAACCCCTCGCACCTTGAGGAGGTCTGAGCCTCCTTGGCCGCGACGGCTGTCGCCGAGCGGCCTTCGCTCGCGCGCGGACGCGCTCGCTGCGCGCGCTTCGCGCTTGCTTTACCCGCCGAGTTCGCGGGAGCGCTGGGTCGCGGCGCGGACGGCGGCGAAGAGGGCGGAGCGGAAGCCCGCGGCCTCCAGCGCCGCGATGCCCGCGATCGTGGTGCCGCCGGCGGACGTGACGCGCTCGCGCAGCAGTGCGGGGTGCTCGCCGCTCTCGCGCGCCAGCCGGGCGGCGCCGAGCACCGTCTCGAGCGCGAGCTCGCGCGCGATGGCGGGCGGCAGTCCTTCGCGCACCCCCGCTTCAGCGAGACCTTCGATGAACAGGTACGCGTACGCGGGACCGGATCCGGACAGGCCGGTTACCGCGTCGAGCAAGGACTCGGGGACGCGCACCACGCGGCCGACGGCGCCGAGCACCGACTCCGCGCGCGCGGCGTCGTCTTCGCCGAGACCGGGGGCGGGCGCCAGCGCGGAGATTCCGGCGGAGATCAGCGCGGGGGTGTTCGGCATCGAGCGCGCGAGTCGCGCCTCGGGCCCGAGCAGGCGGCGCAGCGTCGCGAGCGTCGCGCCCGCCACGATCGACAGATAAAGCGGGCGCGTGTCGCGCGGCAGGTCGCGCAGCGCGGTCTCGAGCTGCTGCGGCTTCACGGCGATCACGACCAGCTCGCACTTGCGCGCGAGCTCGGCGTTGTCGGCGGTGGTGCGCACGCCGAGGGCGCGGGCCAGGTGCTCGCGCCGCGTCGCGTCGGGATCGGAGGCCGTGAGCTGCGCCGGCTGCATGCCCGCGCGCAGCAGGCCGCCGAGGATCGCCTCCGCCATGTTGCCAGCACCGAGCGTGCCGACGCTCGAGAGTGTCGCCGTCATCCGGGTTTCCTTCCGCCGAAGATCGCGGTCCCCACGCGCACCAGGGTGGCGCCCTCGGCGATCGCGGCCTCGAAGTCCGCAGACATGCCCATGGAGAGCTCGGGCAACGGGCGCGCGCGGCCCGCCGCGAGAGCGTCGCGCAGCGCGCGCAGGCGCGCGAACGCAGGGCGCATCGCCGCTGAGTCGTCGTTGGGTCGCGGGATCGCCATCAGCCCGACCAGCTCGAGCGAGGGCAGGGCGTCGGTCGCAGCGACCAGCGCGGGCAGCTCCTCGGGCGGCGCGCCGCCCTTCTGCGGCTCGTCGTCCAGATTGACTTGCAGCAGCACGCGAGGGCGGCGGCCCAGAGCGAGCGCGGCGCGCGCCAGCGCCTCCACCAGCTCGACGCGGTCCACGCCGTGGATCACGTCGAAGAGCTCCACCGCCGCGCGCGCCTTGTTGCGCTGCAGGCGTCCGACCAGGTGCCACTCGAGCGGCGATTCGTGCGCACGCGCGATCTCGGGCAGCTTGCTCTGGGCCTCCTGCACGCGGTTCTCGCCGAACGCGCGCTGACCGGCGCGAGCGGCCTCGGCGATGCGCGCCGCTGAGACCGTCTTGGAGACCGCGACCAGGCGCACCTCGTCGGGCGCGCGCCCGGCCGCGCGCGCGGCGCGCTCGATGCGCGCGCGCACCTCATGCAAGTGTTCCGCTAGCTCCGACACGCCGGGTGCACACCGAGCTCGCGCAAGAGCGGGAGCACGGTCTCGAGCGGCAGCCCGATCACGTTCGAGCGCGAGCCGCGCACCTCGAGCACGAAGCGGCCGCCCTCGCCCTGCAGCGCGTAGGCTCCAGCCTTGTCGAGCGGCTCGCCGGTCGCGGCGTACGCGCGCGCTTGCTCGGCGCTCACGGGCGCCATGCGCACCACGCTCTCCTCGAGCCGGAGCTCGGAGCGCCCGAGCGCGGGAACGGCGAGCGCGATGCCGGTCAGCACGCGGTGCTCGCGCCCGGCGAGACGCAGCAGCATCGCGACCGCCTCCGACTCGTCCTGCGGCTTGCCGAGCAGCTCGCCGTCGATCACGACCACCGTGTCGGCCGCGAGCACGCAGCTCGCGGCGTCCACGCGCGCGGCGATCGCACGCGCCTTCTCGTCGGCGAGCCGGCGCGCGGTCGCGCCCGGCCCCTCGCCTCTGCGCACCGACTCGTCGACGTCGGGCGCGAGCACGCGGAACTCGAAGCCGGCGTCGCGCAGCAGCTCACGCCGCCGCGGCGACGAGCTGGCCAGCACGAGCGGTCGCGACGGGTCGCTCACGGCGCTCCAGTCTCCTAAGATCGCGCGCGATGTCCAGCGGCGGGCTCCCGCGCGTCCTGCTCGTCGATCTCGACGACACGATCCTGGAGTTCGGGCGCATCGCGCCGCGCGTCTGGCGCGAGCTGGCGCCGGGATTCGCGCGCGGGCTCGGCCTCGAGGCTCAGGTTCTGGTGGACGCGATCGAAGCCGCGGCGAACGCGTTCTGGGCCGATGCCGCGCGGGCGGCGCGCGGGCGGCTCGACCTCAAGAGCTCGCGGCGGCAGATCGTGAGCACCGCGTTCGACGCGCTGCGCGTGGGCGAGGCGCGCACCGCGCACACCCTCGCCGACGCCTTTACGGAAGCACGCGACGAGCGCATCGCGCTGCTGCCGGGCGCGGTGGACGCGCTCGAGCGCGCCCGCGCCGCCGGCTCGCGCCTCGGCCTGATCACCAACGGCAGCGCGCAGGCGCAGCGCGCCAAGCTCCAGCGCTTCGACCTCGCCCGGCACTTCGACGCGATCCTGATCGAGGGTGAGTTCGGCGTGGGCAAGCCCGACCTCGCGGTGTACCGCGAGGCGCTGCGCCGGCTCGAGGCGCGCCCCGACGACACCTGGATGGTCGGCGACAACCTGGAGTGGGACGTCGCCGCACCGCAGCGCCTTGGCATCTTCGCCGTCTGGATCGACCCCGACGCCGCCGGCGTCCCGCCCGAGATCGACGTGCGCCCCGACCACGTCGTCCGCGCCCTATCAGAGCTCTAGCTCGAGGCACCGGAATAGCGGCGCAGGCCAGCCTTCCAGAAGGCGCGCGACACCAGGAGCAGAGCCGCGGCGAGTGCGACGGAGCCGAGCAGGGTCGTCGCGGTGAGTCGGCCGGTCACCGCCTCGGCGGGCACGCTGACGGCGACCGCGACGGGCACCACTACGGTCAACGTCGTGCGCAGCCACCCCGGGTAGATCCCGATCGGCCAGCGCGCGGCGGTGTAGGTGCTCCAGAAGATCATCAGGATGTTCTCGATGCGCAGGAACCAGAACGAGAGCGTCGCCAGGATCATCCAGAACGCGTAGACGCTGGCGGCGCCGGCCACGAGTGCCACGCCGAACGCGAGCGCCTCGCGCGGGCCGATCGCCGCCGAGAGCTGCCACAGCGCGACCCCGAGCGTTCCCGCGCCGAGCGCCAGGTCGAGCAGCTTCCAGACGCGGAAGTCGGAGATGCTGACCAGGAGCTGCGCGTCCTCCGGCTTGACCAGGGTGAAGTCGAGCGTGCCTTCGCGCACGTCTTCCATGAAGCGCTGCAGGCTCGGCGCGATCACGAGCTGGATCGCGCCCAGCACCAGGAAGTACACGCCGACGAGCGCGACGAGCTCCGGCGGGCGCCAGCCCGCGAGCGTGTCGGTCTGCGCGAAGATCAGCCACACGGCTCCGAGCGCGGTCGCGAGCGCGAGCGCGGACTCGAACACCTGCACCCAGAAGTTCGCGCGGTAGGCGGCCTCGTTCAGGAAGCCGAGCCGCGCGAAGACGAGCAAGAGCCGCAGCACGCTAGCCGCCCACCGCCGAGAAGCGGCGCAGCGCGCGGTGCCAGAGCAGCGCCGAGCCCGCGAGCGCGAGCCCGAGCCAGGCGAGCTGGATCGCGAAGCCGGCCGCGGCCTGCGCCGGCGAGACGCGGCCGAGCAGGACTTCGACGGGGAAGGCAACCATCCAGCGGAACGGCAGCGCAGCCGCGAGCGTCTCCAGCGGCGCCGGAAGCAGCTCGGTCGGCGCCGCGCGCCCCGACAGGAAGAACAGCACGGCGAAGTACGCCTGATTCACCGCCATCACGCGCGTGGTCCAGAAGGCGCCGAGCGCGAGCAGCCACTCGATCGCGAAGCGCAGCGCGAAGGCCAGCAGGAAGGCGGGCACGAACGCGGCCAGCGCCCACGCGCCGGTGTCGAAGCGCGCCTCGAAGCCCCAGCCGACGACGGCCGCCGCCGGCAGCATCACCACGAGCATCACGAGCTTGTGCGCGACGTTCTCGGCCAGGTCGCTGTGCACGGGATGCAGTGGCCGCAAGAGCAGGAAGGAGAGGCTTCCATTCTGGATGCGCCACTGCATCTCGTGCATCAGCCAGCTCCCGGTGAGCTGGTTCACGACCATCAGCACCAGGTAGTAGGCGGCGAAGTCGGCGGGGCCGAAGCTGCCGAGCGCGCCGCCCGCGCTGCGCGCGGCCGTGGTCCACACCACCAGGTAGATCAGCGGCTCGACGATCGACCCGAGCAGCCAGATCACGCCCGCCGCGCGGTACTGAAGCTCGGCCGCGATCGCGATGCGCAGGAACGCGCCGTACACCTCGCGCCAGGCGCGCAGCTCGCTCACGGCGCGCCGCCCGCGAACACGCGCTCGATCACGTCCTCGATCGGCTGATCCTCGACGGTCAGGTCCAGCACCGGGAGCTCCGCCAGCAGCCGCCCCGTCACGCGAGGCGTATCCGCTTTCGGAACGCGCAGGGTGACTCGCCCGTCTACGCTCGACACGACTTCGCCGTAGCCGGAGAGGTCCGGCGCGCCGTCGGCGAGCTCGACCGCGATCGTCTTGTGCGATGCGAACGACTCGACCAGCTCCGCGAGCTTGCCGTCGAACAAGAGACGCCCGTGGTGGATCACGATCACGCGCCGACACAGCGCCTGTACGTCGGCCATGTAGTGGCTGGAGAGCAGGATCGTCGAGCCGTTCTTGCGGTTGTAGGCGGCGACGAACTCGCGGATTCGGCGCTGCATCGTCACGTCCAGGCCGATCGTGGGCTCGTCGAGGAACAGCACCTCGGGGCGGTGCAGCAGCGCCACGGCCAGCTCGCATTTCATGCGCTCGCCGAGCGAGAGGTTGCGCACGGGCTTGCGCAGCAGCTCCGAGAGCTCGAGCAGCTCGACCAGCTCGTCCATGCCCGCGCGGTAGCTCGCCGGGTCGACGCGGTAGATCACGCGGTTGCGCTCGAACGAGTCGCCGACCGGGATGTCCCACACGAGCTGGTTGCGCTGTCCCATCACCAGCGTGATCCGGCGCAGGAACGGCTTCTCGCGCCGCGACGGCTCGTGCCCGAGCACGCGCGCCGAGCCTCCGTCGGGATGCAGCAATCCCGACAGCATCTTCAGCGTCGTGGTCTTGCCCGCGCCGTTCGGCCCGAGGAAGCCCACGATCTCACCGGGCGCGACGTCGAACGAGATGCCGTCCACCGCGGGCACGTCGCGGTACTCGCGCCGGAACAGACTGCCGAAGGCGGCCCGCGTCCCCGCGTCGCGCACCGGGACCCGAAAGCGCTTGCGCAGCTCCTGGACCCGGACCGCGCTCAACGACGCTACGCCAGGTCCGCCGCGAGCGAGGCGCGCGCAGCGCCCGTGATCGACGTGGCCGCGCGATAGTTCGGGTGCTCGACGCGGAGCTCGACCGGTCCGCTCGAATCGGCGAAGCGCGCGGCAAGCTCAGGACCGAGCCGGAACCGGACGTATTGCACCGCGGAGATGCGCTCCGCCTCGAACTGCTTGGGATCGAACGCCGCCTGGACCCGTGCGTCGCCGACGCGCAGCACCACGTGCTCGTCGATCCCGATCAGGCGGTCGAGCTCCGCGCGGATCAGGTGCTTCTCCGGGATCTCGATGAACAGCGTGGCGGACAGCTCGTGCTGCCCCGGTAGCAGCTCGTTGTAGACGTCGAGCTCGGCCTGGATCTTGTTGTCGTGCACGCTGCGCTCGGCGCGCAGCATCTCCTGGACCTGAAAGAATACGGTGTCGCGGTTCTCGAACACGAAGGTCAGCCGGTCGCCGACCGCGATGCGGCGCGCGACTTTTCGCGCGATGGTGCGCGCCAGGATCTCCTCGCGCGCCTTCTCGTACGCGACGAGATCGAGCAGGTCGGAGCGCTCGAGGGGCTTCACTTCGCGTCCTCCATGCCGTAGGCGTCGCGCAGCAGCACCACGGGGTGGACCGCGCGCCGGCCGGTCCCCTCCAGAATGCGCAGCGCCGCGAGCGGGCAGTCCGTGGCCACGCGCTCGGGCGCGCTCGAGCGCACCGCGTCGAGCAGCTTGCCCGCGACCTTCTGGCTCTGCTCGTACCAGCGCGCCTGCATGCCCCAGGTGCCGTCGACGCCCGAGCAGTGGTCGAGCATCTCGACCTGCGCGCCCGCGAGCTTGAGCAGCGAGAGCGAGCGGAAGCCGATGTTCTGCGACTTCAGGTGACAGGGCAGGTGATACGCCACGCGCCCGAGCGGCTTGGAGAAGTCACGCGCCAGCTTGCCCTCCGCGTGCAGCTTCCAGACGAACTCGCCCGCGTCGAAGGAGTTCGCGGCGACGAGCCGCGCGTCCTCGGAGTCGAGCAGCTCCGGATACTCCTTCTTGAGCTGATAGGAGCAGGTGGGACCCGGGACGACGATCGGGAGCCCCTCGCGCACGCGCGGCGCCAGAGCCGCGACGACGCGCGCGGCGTTTGCGCGCGCCCGCTCGAGGTCACCCGCGTGCAGGAACGGCGCGCCGCAGCAGGCCTCGTAGCCGTTCTCGACGGCGACGCCGCTCCGCTCCAGCACCGAGAGCAGCGCACGGCCCGTCTCGGCGTCGCTGTACTCGACGAAGCAGGTCGCGAACAGGATCGCGCGCCCGTTGCGTCCCTCACCGCGCGGCCGGCGCTCGAGCCAGTGCGAGAAGGGGCGCGACTCGTAGGTCGGCATGATCCAGCGCCGGTCGATCCCGGTCGCCTTCTCCATCAGGAAGCGGGCGGCGCGATTCCGGAACGCGACGTTGGTGAGAGGCGCGGTCAGGCACGAGACCTTGCCCATCAGGTCCTGGCTGGCGCCGACGCGCTCGGCGAACGGGATGCCTGCCTCGCGCGCCTGCACGATCTTCGCGCGCGTCATCAGCTTCGGGAAGTCGAGCGCCCAGTCGTGCGGCGGGTGATACGGGCAGTGGTTGTAGCAGAGCTTGCACTGGTAGCAGAGGTCGACGACTTCCTTGCGCTCCCCGGCGCTGAGCTGGCTCGCCTCGCCGTCGTGAGCGTCGATCGAGCGGAACAGCGACGGGAACGACGGACACAGCGGCAGGCAGCGCCGGCAGTCGTGGCACTTCTCGAACACGCGCGTGAGCTCGGCGTCGAGGGCCGGGCGCTCGGTGAACTCGGCGTCGCGCGGAGCTGCGTTCTTCATCGTGTTTGCTGCGCCGCGGGGCGAGGGGAGCCTCGCCCCGCGCGCGTCCTTACAGCTTGGGCAGACTGTCGAGCGCCTTCTGGAAGCGCCCGGCGTGCGACTTCTCGGCCTTGGCCAGCGTCTCGAACCACTCCGCCACGTCGGCGAAGCCCTCGCCCCGCGCGGTCTTGGCCATCCCCGGGTACATCTCGGTGTACTCGTAGGTCTCGCCGGCGACGGCGGCGCCGAGGTTCTTCGAGGTGTCGCCGATCGGCTTGTCGGTCGCCGGATCGCCGACGCGCTTCAAGAAGTCGAGGTGGCCGTGAGCGTGGCCGGTCTCGGCTTCCGCGGTGTCGCGGAACAGGCCGCCGACGTCGGGATGGCCCTCGATGTCGGCCTGCCGGGCGAAGTACAGGTAGCGGCGGTTCGCCTGCGATTCGCCGGCGAAGGCGTCCTTCAGGTTGACGTGCGTCTTGGTTCCCTTGAGGTCGGGCACTGCGGGTCTCCTTTCGCGAACGGGTGTCAGGTGGAGGCGCGGGCTGCGCACGCGCGGCACAGCCCGTAGAAATCGATGCGGAAGCGCCGGGGCGCCAGCCGGTACTTGCGGCGCACGCGGGCGCCGAGATCGGTCGGGAGCGCGAGCTCGAGGTCATCGATCCGGCCGCACGCTTCGCAGGTGAAGTGGTGGTGGGCGCTGGTCTTGGCGTCGTAGCGGCTCGGACCGCCGGGGACGGGCACCTCGTCGATCGCGCCCTCGCCGACGAGCACCTCGAGGTTGCGGTAGACGGTGCCGAGCGCGAGCTGCGGGAACTCGCGCAGCAGACGGCCGTGGAGCCAGGCCGCGCTGGGGTGCGTCTCGGTCGCGCGCAGCAGCTCGAGCAGGCGCGCGCGCTGGCGCGTGCGGTTGCGGCGGACCGGACGGGCGCGACGAGCTGCTGCGGGCACGGCCGGAGACTAGGACCGCGCCCTGGGCGGGTCAATAGATTTTGCGAATCATTCCTGATTTTGCAGCGAGGCGCAGTGCGCCAGGCCGGCGCGGGCGCTGCGTGCGAGCGCCGCGTCGCCCTCGGCGGCTGCAGCTTCCAGCGCGGCCTGCGTACGCGCGGAGAGCTCCGGGAAGTGCCTTGCGAGCGCGGGCACCAGCACGGCAGCGATCCGGCGCATGCGCGGATCGCGATCGCGCTCGAGCGCGTCGAGCACGCGCTCGAGGCAGGCGGGCTCGGGATCGATCAGCTTGGCGATCGAGGACAGCGCGGCGCGGCGCAGGTCGGGATCGCCGGCGTCGAGCGCCGCGAGCACGCGCGCGCGCGTCTCGGGCGCGTCGGGCGCGAGCTCGCGCAGCGCGTACAGGGCCATGCGACGGCGCAGCGGCTCCGCGTGCTCGGCCTCGTGCAGCAGTACGGGCAGCACCTCGGCCTGCACGCGGCCGAGGTCCACCAGGAGCTGCACCGCGCTCCAGCGCACGTCGCCGTCGGCGAGCTCGAGCGCAGCGAGCAGAGCGGGCAGCATGCGCAGGTTCGGGCGTTCGACCTGCGCCAGAGACCACGCCGCCGCGAAGCGGCCGAGGGGAGCGCCGGCGCGGAGCCGCTCGTAGAGCGCCCCGCGCAGCGCCGGCTCGGCCTTCAGCCGGCGCGCGATCTCGCTGCCGGCGGCGCGCTGCTCGGCGCGATCGGCGCTGTCGAGCCGCGCGAGAAGCTCCGCGTGCTCGGCGTTATCCAAGCGACCAGCGCTCCGCGCCCGAGGCGTCGACACTGCGCGCCGCGCGCCGCTCGCGCTCGAGCTTGACGAGGTGCGACAGGACGGACTGCCCTGCCGCGGGGAACAACGCGGGTGGCGTGCCGACGTAGATCCGCTCGACGATCGCCTGGATCGCGCCGACACCGTCGCGCAGCGCGGCCAGGATCTGGCGCTCGCGCTCGCGGCGGTGCTCCAGGTACTCGCGAATCTTGTCGTAGGGCCGGTCGATCTTCGGCCCATGCGCGGGATAGATGCAGGCAAGCGGAAGCTGAAGCAGGCGCTCGAGCGAATCGAGGTAGAGCGCCATGTCTCCGCCCTCGGTCGGGATCACGGTCGTGCCGGCGCCGAGCACCAGATCGCCGGTGAACAGCGCCTGCTCCTCCTCGAGGTAGAAGCACAGATGATCCTGCGCGTGGCCGGGCGTATGGATCGCGCGCAGCGTCGCGCCTTCGGTGCGGATCACGTCGTCGTGCGCGAGCGGCTCGAGCGTCAGGCCGAACGGCTCGTCGCGCCCCGGCCAGGGCAGCTTGCGCACCGGCATCGCGCCGAATTCGCGCAGCACGTCGGCGGCGCCGCCGATGTGGTCGCCGTGCACGTGCGTCAGGATCACCTCTCCGATCTCGCGCGCGCCCGCGACTTCGCCGAGGGCATCGCGCAGGATCGGGATGTACTCGGGCTTGCCGGAGCCGGTGTCGAGCAGGATGCGGCGCGCTCCCGTGCCGAGCAGGCAGGTGTTGGTGCCGGGACCGGTGAAGGGCCCCGGGTTGCGCCCACGCGCCACCACCACGCGCTCCGACCAGCGCTCGACGTCCGGCAGCTTCATGCCCCACATGGAGTCCATGGCCCGGAGTCTACTGGAAGAGGCGGTTCTCCCTAGGCCTTCTCGAAGCTCGAGACCGAGAAGGAGACGTCGAGCAGGCGGTCGGCGCCGCCGCGCGACTTGATCCGGATCGAGTGCACGATCAGGTGCATCGTCGCGGTCTCGATCTTGTGCAGGAACTGGACGGTCTGCGACAGCGTCGCGCCCTTCAAGCTGACTTCCACGCGTGTCTCGGGATAGCGCGGGTTGGCGCTGCCTTGCTTGGGCTTGATCGACTCCAGCCGATCCTTGATCTGCGCCTCTCCCGCGAGCGACTCGAGCAGCGAGAGCAGGTTCGCGCTCACGCCCGGCTCGATGCGCGCCTCGACCGCCTGGAGCTCGCCCTGCAAGCGGCGCACGTCGGCGGCCATGCGCGTGGCGCGCACCAGCTGGCTCTCGAGCGCCTCGATGCGCGCGTCGGCGGCCTGGACCTGGGCCTGCAGCGGCTGGATCAGCGTCTGGTGCAGGAACAGCGCGAGCAGCAGGGCGCCCGCGCCGCCGCCGAGCCAGCGCTCGCGCGCGGAGCGCTGGCGCAGGTAGGCGAGCGCGCGTTCCCAGAGCTCGTTCACGAGGCACCGTCGTTCAGGCGGATGGTCAGGTTGAAGCTCTTGCCGCCAGTGCGCGGGTCGGAGACGACGTCGGTCAGCCGCACGTCGGCGAACCACTCGAAGCGCGCCAGCTCCGCGCGCACCTTGTCGACCGACTCGAAGTCCCGCGCGTGGCCGCGCGCCTGGATCGCGCGCCGCTCCACGTTCAGCTCGTTCAGCGAGATCTCGAGCCCCTCCGGGATGCGCGCCGAGAGCTCGCGCAGCACCTCGAGCGCCGACAGGCCGAGCCCGGTGACACCGAGGTGCGCCGCCAGGTCGCGCGTCTCGCGCGTCTTCGCCTCGAGCGCGGTGAAGGCGTCGCCATTCGCGGGCCGCTCGCCGAAGGCAGCCTCGTGCAGCGCGGCGATGCGCTCCGAGAGCGAGTCCGCGCGCCGCTCGCGGGCGGCGCGCTCGACGAGCAGGCTGCCGATCCAGAGTGTCGTCGCGAGCGCCGCCAGCCCGAGCGTGGCGACGGCGCTCCGGCGCAGGTCCGAGAGATCCGGCACCCACGCGTACGCCCCCTGGCGGAAGTCGAACGTCGTCACGCGCGCGGTCGGCGCGCCGCGCAGCGCCAGTGCAGTCGCCTGCGCGAACACCGCCGGGCCGGCCTCGGCGAGCGGCGACAGCTCCGGATCGCCGAGCGGCACTTCGAGCACTACGCAGGGGATGCCGAGGGCCTGCGCGATCCAGGCGTCGAGACCCGAGAGCTGCGCGGAGCCGCCGACCAGCACGACCTCACCCGGGGCCAGACGCCCGAGCGGATCGGCGGTGAGCGCCTCGAGCGAGCGCCGCACCTCGCGCCCGAGCCGCTCGAGCACGCGCGCCACACGCGGCGTCGCCGGCTTGCCACCCGGGCCCTCGAACACGCCGTGGCGGTGCTTGTGCTCGCGCGCGGCGTCCGGCGACACGCGCAGATCCTCCGCCAGCGCCTCGGTCAGGTGGCGCCCGGCGATCGGGATCGCGCGCAGCGCGACGGGGCGGCCGTCGAGCAAGAGCACCAGGTTCGTGTTGCGGTGACCCACGTCGAGCAGCACGCGCGCCACGTCGCCGAGGTGCAGCCCCGAAGACAGATTGGCGAGGACAGCGCCTTCGAGCTCGAGCACGCGCGGCTCGATGCCCGCGTGCGACAGCCGCTGCAGCCAGGCGCCGATCTCCGCGCGCGGCGACACGGCGGCGAGCACGTCCATCTGGTCGCCCCAGCGCGCGGACTCCCACGTCAGCACCGCCTCGTCGAGCGGGAGGGGCAGGGCGTCCTCCATCTCGAACGGGACGGCCTGGGCGAGCTTCTTCGAGTCGGTGAATGGAAAGCGCAGGTGCCGCTGCGTCACGCGGTCGCTCGGATAGGCCGTGATCACGTTCTCGAGCGGCAGGCTCTTCTCGCGCAGGAACGCGAACACCGCCGCCTCGCGCTCCTCGGGTGGACCGCCCTGGGGCAGCTCCTGCTCCTCGAGGCGCACCAGCCGCACGCCCCGCAGGCCGGCGTGCAGCTCGACGGCCTTCACCGACCAGGTGCCCACGTCGAGACCCACCACCACGCGCTCGAACATCACTCGATCCTGTACGAGAGCATGGCAGGGCTGGCCGGGTCGCTGCGGTCGAGCACCGCCACGATCCGCACGCGCGCTTCGTCCACGCGACCCGTGCTCTCGATCTCGAACACGTCACTGCGATACGTCAGCGGCGGAAACACCGTCTCTCCCACGCTACCGATCTCCGGGGCGATCTCCACGCAGCGCTCCTGGTCGGCCTGCTCACAGAAGATCTTGCCCTCGCGGCGTCCGCGCAATACGCGGAACAGGTCGTCCTTGTCGATCAGGCGGTGGTCGCCTTCGGTCCCGTGGTACAGCAGCGCCAGCACGTAGGCGGGCGCGGTGTTCGGATTCACGCCGATCGCGTCCAGCGGAGGCACCAGCGGAAAGCAGGTGAAGTAGAAGTCGAGCGTCTCGAGCAGCGCGGCATCGAGTCCCGGCACCCCGTCGAGCTCGGCCAGCGTGAGCAGCGGGCGGTCCAGCGGCTTCACCGGAACGTTCGCGCGCGACATGGCCTCGTTCTCGTCCTCGCCGAGCCGGTTCTGGGTGTCGACATCGAGCCAGTCCAGGATCGCCTCGGCCAGCTCGTCCGGCTTGTAAGGCTTGTCTTCGGCGCGCCCGGGCATCTCCTCGACGATGAAGCCGAGCGCCTGCTTCAGGAACTCCCCGCTCTCGGGGCGCGCGACGCCCTTCTCGTCGATCAGGCCGTTCAGGTTGAGCTTGCTGCCGGCGTCGCGGATCGCGAGCTCGACCACGCCGCCGCCGGGCACCACGATCGGCTGGCGCGCCAGCAGGCGCCAGGCGTCGTCGGCGGTCTCCTGCGACGCGGCGTAGGGATCCTCGGAGGTCGTGGAGTCGTCGATGATCGCGCGCGTCGCCAGGTCGACCCCGGAACGCGCCAGCAGCTCCGCTCGCGCGCGCTCGGAGCGGTAGCGGACCGCGATCACGTCGACGGTGGTGCGCGCCTGGAAGGCGTACACCGAGCCGATCGTGAGCGTCAGGATCACCAGCACGAGCAGGAGCACGACGCCCCGCTCGCCGCGGCGTTCCCCGCGCCTCACGACTTGCACTCCGAGTCCACGTCGGCGCCGAGCTCGCGCAGCACCTCGGCGAGCGGCGATGCCGGCTCGAAGCACACCTGCGCGTTCGCCTGAAGCTCCGCGTCGAGCCTGGAGCGCTGCTCGGGCGTCGCGCCCTCGAGCAGCGCACCGAACTTCGCGGCGCACTCCGCGCCGGTCAGGCACTTCGCGCCCTCGCCGGCGCCGGCCGCCGCGGCGCGCAGCTCCTCGAGGTCGATCGGCCGGATCGGGAGCGCGATCGTGCGCTCGTGCGGCGTGCCGGGCACGATCTCGCCGTTCTCATCCACGTCGAACAGCGTCACGCTCGCGTTTACCGCGCCGGGCAGGCTGTCGCGCAAGCCGACGTCGCTCGAATCCCAGACCGGGAGCTCCTCGCCCGTCTCTTCGAGCACGTACGTGAGCTTGAACTCGGCGAGATCGTCGAGCACGACCTGGCCTTCGGCGACGGAGATCTCCTTCGCCAGCGCCGCGGGCCGCGGCTCTTCCTGGCGCACCAGCGCGAAGCCGAAGTCCTCGTTCGGGAGCGCCGCATAGGTGATCATGCGCGGAGGCACGAGCGCCGCTGCGCCGGGCGCGCGCGCCGGCGACAGCGTGACGAAGCGGATCGCGTCGCTGTCGCCGGACGGGGTCATGACGTCGACGCCGTAGAAGAGGTACGTCTGGGTCGCCGGATCCGCGTCCTCCGGCTGCTTGATCAGCAGCGCGCCCGAGAGCTCGCGCTCGAGGCGGTCCAGCAGCACCATGGCGGAGCGCTCGCGGTCGACGTCGCCGGACTGCCGCTCCTGCGCGCTGGTGATGCTCCGGTAGGCCTGCACCGCCGTCATCACGATCAGCGCGGTGACCGCGATCGAGATCAGCATCTCGAGCAGCGTGAAGCCGGCCTGAGTCGTGTACGCGCGCGGGCGGCCGCGCGCTACGACCTCCGCTCGGCTGCGCCTCGCTGCGCGCGCGCTTCGCGCGCTTGCCTCATCTTTGCCGCGACGGCTAGCGCCGAGCGGCCTTCGCTCGCGCGGGGAGGCGCTCGCTGCGCGCGCGCTTCGCGCGCTTGCGGGGCCTTTGCCGCGACGGCTAGCGCCGAGCGGCCTTCGCTCGGCTGCGCCTCGCTGCGCGCGCCGCTGCGCGGCGCTTGCGTGGGGAGTCATTGTCGCGCGCCGCCGGTGGGATTCGACGCGTCCGAGCCGGGTGGCTGTGGCTGCGAGTCCGTCTGGGCGCCGGCTTGCTGTGTGCGCGCGGCGGCCTCCGCGATCAGCTCGGGGGGCACGCGCTCGACCGCGAGCGAGACGAAGGGATCCTCGGCGTCGGGCGAGCCGTCGACCGGGTAGACGCGGTACGAGACCAGCCGCACGCTCGGCTGCACTGGCGAGCTCGTGCCGGACGGCTGGAACACGCTCGACGGCAGGCCCTGTCCGCCGTAGCCCTCCGGGAGCGGCAGCGACCAGGGCTCGACCACGAGATCCCAGGCCCAGCGCTCGTACGGCGGATCGAACGTGCCGCTCGAGTGGCCGAGCTCGGGGAGAGCGCCGCTCTGCGCGTTGGCGTCGAGCTCGCGCACCTGCGCCTCGGCGAGCTCGAGCTGCTCCAGGCGCTGCCGGGCGTCGGCGAGCTTCTGGAAGCTCTGGGCCATCGCGGTGATCAGGCCGCCGATCGCGAGCGCCAGCACGAACATCGCGATCAGCACCTCGAGCAGCGTGAAACCGCGTGTCCCTACGGCGGATCCATCCTCCCGCCCACTTCGCTCGGCGGCGCCTCGCTGCGCGCGCGCTTCGCGCGCTTGCAGGCCTGTGCCGCGACGGCTGTCGCCGAGCGGCCTTCGCTCGGCTGCGCCTCGCTGCGCGCGCGCTTCGCGCGCTTGCACATCCGTGCCGCGACGGCTGTCGCCGAGCGGCCTCCGCTCGCGCGTGGACGCGCTCGCTGCGCGCGCGCTTCGCGCGCTTGCCCTACGCATCGGGGAGCTCTTCGACGCGGACCTCGCCGGTGAATGCCATCACGCGGAGGGCGGTGCGCCGGCCGGCGCCGTCCTGCAGCACCAGCTCGGCCGGATCGGCGCCGCCGTCGGGCGCGAACAGCACCCCGATCACGCCGGCGGTCGAGATCTGGTCCGCGATCTGCAGCGACACGAAGAACACGCCCGACTCGTCGAGTGCGCGCCACTCGCCCTGCTTCTGCTCGAGCGCAACGAACTCCCTCTCCCCGCGCGGCGGGGCCAGGTCGAGCAGCTCGGCGTGCGAGACGTCTTCCTGCGCCGCCGGCGGCCGCACCTCGAGCCGCTCCAGCCGGAACGCCTGCTGCTCCAGGTCGACCACCCAGCGGTGCAGCTCGCCCGTGGTCATCGCGCGCTGCGACGCGTACTCGAGCTCCGCGGCGACGACGCGCGAAGCGGTGCGCATCTCCATCGGCAAGGCACTCGAGATCCCGCCGAGGTACAGGCCGTAGAACAGCGCCATCAGCGAGACCACGAGCAGGATCTCGAGAAAGGTGAAGCCGGAAGTCTCGCGCCCCGCACGCATGGCAGGCGCCTCAGTTCGGGACGACGTCCCAGTTCCCGATGTCGCGCGAGCTGCCCTCGCCACCTTCGCTGCCGTCCGACCCGAGCGAGAGCAGGTCGAAGCTGTGGCTGTTGTGCTGGCCGGGCACCCGGTACTGATAGGGACTGGCCCACGGGTCCTGGATCGAGTCGCGCTTGACGTAGCCGCCCGCGGGGTAGCGCTTCGGGCGCGGCTCGCCCGACGGCTCGCGCACCAGCGCCTCGAGCCCCTGCTCGGACGACGGGTAGCGCCCGTTATCGAGCCGGTACATCTCGAGCGCCTGCTCGAGCTGGCGGATCTGCGTCGCGGCGAGCGTCACCTTGGCCTCGTCGGCGCGGCCGAGCAGGTTGGTTGCCACGACCGTCATCAAGAGGCCGAGGATCAGCACCACGACCAGGACTTCCAGCAGCGTGAAGCCAGCGCGTGTTCTCCTCATGTCGTGTCCTTTCTCGGCGCTCACAGCGCGGCGGTGAGGTTGAGCAGGGGCAGCAGCGTCGAGAGGATGATCACCACGACGATGGCCGCCACCACCAGGAGCAGGAGCGGCCCCATCAGCGCCGTGAGCCGGCTGATGCTGTTGGCGACCAGCTCGTCGTAGGTGTCGGCCACCTTGCCGAGCATCGCCTCGAGCTCTCCCGACGCCTCGCCGACGGCGATCATGTGCGTGACCATCGGCGGGAACTCGCCGGAGGCGCGCAGCGGCGCGGCGATGCTGGCGCCGCGCGTGATCGCCTCGCGCGCCGCGGCGACCGCGTCGCCGATCACCACGTTGCCCGAGACCGCGCGCGCCAGGTCGAGCGCGCGCACCAGGTTCACGCCGCCGGCGAGCAGGGTCGCGAGCGTGCGCGCGAAACGCGACACCGACACCAGCCGCACCACGCGCCCTACGATCGGCAGACGCAGCTTGAGGCCGTCCCAGACGCGCCGGCCGCGCTCGGTGCGCAGCGCGCGGTCGAACAGCAGGCCACCGCCGGCCGCAGCGACGATCAGCAGCACCCACCAGTCGCGCAGGAACTCCGAGACGCCGATCACGATCACCGTGAGCAGCGGCAGCGGCTTGTCCATGTCGCGCAGCAGGCGCGTGATGTTCGGGATCACGTACACGAGCAGCACGCCGGTCACGATGATGCTCACGCCGACCATCAGCGCCGGGTAGACCATCGCGCCGGTGAGCTGGTTGCGGAGCTCGAGCTCGCTCTCGATGTAGTCGGCCAGGCGCCGCAGCACCAGCTCGAGCGCGCCCGCGGATTCTCCGGCGCGAACCATCGAGACGTACAGCTCGTCGAACACGTAGCCGTGCTCGGCCAGCGAGTCGGCGAGCGTCTGGCCGTGGTTCACCGAGTCGCGCACGCGGCCGACGACGCCCTTGAGCCGGCGGTTCTCGACCTGCTGGGTCAGCGCGGAGAGCGACTCCACCAGCGGCACGCCCGCGGCGATCATGGTCGCGAGCTGGCGCGTGAACAGCGCCTTGTCGAGCCCCGGAACCCGGCGCAGCTCGGGCAGCTTCCAGCGCGAGAACAGCTCCGAGACGGCGCTGCGAGCCTCGCCTTCCTCGATCTTCGTCGGGAAGATCCCCTCGGAGCGCAGCCGCGAGCGCGCCGCGCGTGCGCTCTCGGCGTCCACGACGCCCGCGACCGCGCGGTTGCCGGCGGTGATCCCTTTGTAGGCGAAGACCGGCATGCCTACTTCTGCGGCTTGGCCGGCGCCTGCTGCGGCTCGAGCGACGCGACCGCGGCCTCGTCGGTCTGGCGCAGCACCTCCGCGATCGAGGTCGTGCCGTCGAGCACCTTCAGCGTGCCGTCCCGACGCAGCGTGGTCATGCCGCGCGCGATCGCCGCGTCCTGGATCGTCTTGGAGTCGATGCCGCGCGTGATGTGGCGGCGCACGGCGTCGTCCACCACCAGGATCTCGAAGATCGCGCACTGCCCGCGGTAGCCGGAGTTGTTGCACGACGCGCAGCCGCGCGCGCGGTAGAGCGGCCGGCCTCGGAGGTCCGCGGGCGTGAGGCTGAGCTCCGCCAGCTCGTCGGGCGTCGGCTCGTACGTCTCGCGGCAATGGGTGCACAGCACGCGCACCAGCCGCTGCGCCAGACAGGCGACGAGCGACGAGCCGATCAGGAACGGCTCGACGCCCTGGTCGATCAGCCGCGTGATCGCACCGGCGGAGTCGTTGGTGTGCAGGGTCGAGAGCACCAGATGGCCCGTCAGGCTGGCCTGGATCGCGATCTCGGCGGTCTCGAGATCGCGGATCTCGCCGACCAGGATCACGTCGGGGTTCTGGCGCAGCACCGAGCGCAGTCCGGCCGCGAACGTGAGCCCGATCGACGGCTTGACTTCGATCTGCCCGATCCCCGGGAGCTGGATCTCGACCGGGTCCTCGATCGTGATGATGTTCTTGTCGGGCGTGTTGATCTCGGAGAGCGCGGCGTAGAGCGTGGTGGTCTTGCCCGATCCCGTGGGCCCGGTGACCAGGATGATGCCGTTGGTGCGGCGGACGAGCTTGCGCAGCGTGGTCTGATACGTCGCGTTCAAGCCCAGGCGCTCGAGCGAGAGCAGCGCCTGGCTGCGCGGCAGGAGCCGCAGCACGCAGCGCTCGCCGTGCTGCGTCGGCACCGTCGAGAGGCGCACGTCGTACTCGCGGCCCGCGATCTTGAGCAGGATGCGGCCGTCCTGCGGCAGGCGCTTCTCGGCGATGTCGAGTCGACCCATGATCTTGATGCGCGAGGTCACCGCGTTCTGGATGCGCTTGGGCAGGCGCCGGATCGGCTCGTACAGGATGTCGTCGACGCGGAAGCGCACGACGAGCTCCTTCTCCTGCGGCTCGACGTGGATGTCGCTGGCGCGCTCCTTCACCGCTTGCTGCAGCAGCGAGTTGACCAGGCGGATGATCGGCGCGCTCTCCTCGTTGGAGTCGAGCAGGTCCTCGGGCTCTTCCAGGATCTCGCTCGCCAGCTCGTCCAGGTCCTCCTCGTCCATCTTCGCGGCTACGTCGCTGGCGGTGCCGCGGTCGTAGACGGAGTTGATGCAGGCGAGGATCGCGCGGCGCAGCGTGAGCACCGGCTGGAACTCGCAGCCGGGGTAGATGAAGCGCAGGTCGTCGAGCGGCTCGATCGCCAGCGGGTCGGCGACCAGCACCTCGACGCGCCCGTCCAGCTGGCGCAGTGGCAGCATGTTGTGGGTCTTGGCGAACGAGATCGGCACGCGCGTGGCGAGCTCGGCGTCGACCTCTTCCGGCCGCACGTCCGCGCGCACCGGGATCTCGTAGATCTTGCCGAGCGCCTCGAGCAGCTCGGGCTCGGGCACCAGGTCGAGGTCGAGCAGGGTCTGCGTGAGCGGGCGGCCAGTCTCGTGCTGGCGCCGGAGCGCCTGCTCGAGCCCATCGCTCGAGAGCGAGGTGCGCTCGACCAGCGCGTCCGCGAGCGACTGGACTCCGTTCATCGCGCGTTCCTCACGGCCCCACCTGGACCGTCGTGGCCAGACCCGTGTCGGCCCCGACCTCGCGCGCGATCTGCTGTGCCTTTTCGAGCGTCGAGTAGGGGCCGAGCTGCACGTAGTGCACCGACTCCGCCTGCTCCACGCGCGAGAGCACGCTGCCGTCGTAGCCCTTCTTGATCAGTCGATTGAGCAGGGCCGCGGCATCGTCGGGCGCGCGGAAGAACGAGACCTGCACCACCCACTCACCGGCGGCCTCTGCAGCCTCGAGGTCCTTCAGGTGCTGCTGGCGCTCCGTCTCGAGCTTCGTCTGCTCCTCGCGCAGCGAGGGGAGCTGCTCGACCGGGTAGCGCTTGTCGTGCTTGTCCAGCTCGCGCCGCACCGGGTTGGGATCGAGCGGGAGATCGAGCCCCGCGCGCAGCGCCTTGTCGCGCGCCTCCTGCTCCTTGCCGGTGAACTCGATGCGCGCGCCCGCGGCGCTGCGGAACTCCTCGCGGTTCTCGACGGTCAAGCGCTGCAGGTCGCCGGGGTTGCGCACGATGCGGGGCGTCAGGATCACGACCAGGTTGACTTTGCGTGTGCTGTGCGAGGTGGACTTGAAGGCCCAGCCCAGGATCGGGATGTCGCCGAGCCAGGGCACCTTGGACTCCGACTTGTCCAGAGCCTCGGAGACGATTCCGCCGACCATCACGGCCTCGCCGTCGCTCACATAGACGGTGTTGTCGATGGTGCGCTTGGTGGTGGTGGGTCCGAGGTCGGAAATGGCGGTGCCCGCTACGACGTCGCTGATCTCCTGGAAGATCTCGAGCCGCACGCTGTCGCCTTCGCTGATCTGCGGCGTCACGCGCAGCGTCACACCGACGTTCTGGCGCTCGATGTTCGACGAGGTGGTGAACTGAGACTGGTTCTGGCCGGTGGTGGTCGTGGTCGGGGTCTGCAGCTTCGAGGTCGGCACCGGGATCTCCTGCCCGATGACGATCTGGGCCTCCTTGTTGTCGGCCGTCAGCACCACGGGCGCCGAGATGATGTTCAGGTCAGAGTTGAACGCCGCCGCCGTCAGTACGGCCTGGATGACCGGGATCGTCCGCGCGGTGAGCGGTCCCGCACCGTCGGGGTCAACCGTGATCGTCTTGCCGAGGATCGCCGCGGTGAAGTCGTTGGCGAGTCCGGCGAGGCCCAACGCGGTGGGGTCGGAGAGGTTTGGAAGGGAGGCGGCGCCCTGCCCGCTGCCGATTCCGGTGATCCCATCCTCCCCGGTGCGGTTCGAGCCGCGCCCCCCGTTCACTGCGGTGTAGAGCCATGCCGAGCCGAGGTCGGTCGAGTCGGTGACGTCGACCTCCATGATCAGCGCCTCGACCATCACCTGCGGGCGGCGCGTGTCGAGCGCCTCGATCACCTCCTTGATCGTCGAGTAGCCCTCGGCGCTGGCCTGGATGATCAGCGAGTTGGTGGGAGCGTCGGCGGTGATCTTCGCGCCGTCCTCGAACGACGCGACCGCGCCCCCCACGCCCGCGCCGGGAACTGCGCCACCGAGCGCGCCGGTCGTGCTGGTGCGCTGGATGCCGCCGCCGCCGCCTCCGCCGCTCCCGGCGAGCGCCGCGAGCGTGGCCGCCATCTCCTCGGAGTCGGCGTTCTGCAGCCGGTAGACGTGGATCTTCCCGCTGCCGCGCCGCTTGTAGTCGAGCAGCGCGATGGTGCGCTCGACGCGCGCGATGGTCGCGCCCGGCGCGATCACGATCAGCGAGTTGGTGCGGTCGTCGGTGATGAAGCGCGGCTGGCCCTGCTCGCCGAGCGCCCCCGAATCCCCCGCGGCGGGCACCTGTGCCACGGGCGTGGCGCGCCGCGCGCGCTGCACCGGCCGCGGCGCGCCGCCGGCCCCGGTGACCTGCCCGCCGAAGATCTCCGAGAGCTGCTCCGCGAGCGTGCCCGCGTCAGCGAACTCGATCGGGATGACCTTGATCTGCTCCTGGTAGGTCTCGACGTCGATCTGGTCGATGATCGTGAGCAGGCGCCGCACGTTCGCGGCGGAGTCCGTCAGGATGATGGTGTTGGTCGGCAGGTACTCCACCATGTTCGCGTCCTTGGACACGAGCGGGCGCAGCGCGTTGGCGATGGCGTCGGCCTTGATGAAGCGCAGCGGGATCAGCCGCGTGATGTAGAGGTCGCGGTTGGGCACGCGCTCGGACTCGGGCAGCGTCTCGATCGGCGACTCCTTGGCGTCGCGCACCGGGATGATCTTCAGGATGCCGCCGGGGCCCTGGACCGTGGTGAAACCCTTGACCTGCAGGATCGACTCGAAGACGCGGTACGCCTCTTCCGCACTGATGCACTCGGTCGAGAGCACCGTCACGGTGCCGCGCACGCGGTCGTCGTACAGGAAGTTCTTCTTGGTGGCGGCGGCGATCGCCGCGATCACGTCGGTGATGTCGGCGTTGGGGTAGTTGAGCGAGATCAGCCCCGGCGGATCCAGTGGGCACGGCTCCTGGGCACGCACGCCGTCAGCCCAGAGCAGGCCTGCGCAGACGGCGAGTGCGAGCGCGGCTCTCACGAGCCACCCACATCGACGGCCACCGAGACCGGGGCGCCGTTGCGCACGAGCTCGAGCAGCAGCGTCGAGCCCGGTGCAACCTCGCGAAAGGCGCGCAGCCCGTCGGAGGGGCTGGTGATGGAGGTGCCGTTCACGCTGGTGATCAGGTCACCGACCTGAACGCCGTTCGTCGCGACGCCGCTGCCCTCCTGGATCCAGCTCACCTTCAGCCCCTGCAGGGCGCCGCTCACGTCGTACGCAGGCAGCATGCGCAGCTGATCGAGCAGGCTGCTCGGTGGCGCCGCTGCGGTCACACCCGGCACCCCCGGCTGCCCCGGCAGCGGCGGTTGACCCGGCTGCACCTGCTGCTGCACCTGCTGGTTCAGCCGGCGCAAGCGCTCGGACAGGCTCTGCGGCTGCGCCTGCTGGCCGAGCGAGCGCGCCAGCCCCGGCCGGCGCCGCAGGATCGCGTCGTTCGCCGGCGTGCTGGCGACGTTCGGCGTGGGGGTGCGCTCCGGGAATGCGATCTCCTCGAGACGGCCACGGTTGTCGATCACGATCCGCGTCGGCTCGATCCGCACCACCCTGGCGCCGCCGGGCAGGACATCGTTCAGGCGCACCGGGATGCGCTTGCCCGTCGGATCTTCGATCGACGCCACCGACACCCCACCGGCGCCCGCGGCGAGCGTGCCGATCAGCTTGAGCTGGAGCGTGCTCTCCGCGATCGCCTCGGTCTCCGGCGCCGCGACCTCGACGCTCGCGAGCGTGTCGAACAGGTTGCGCGTGGCGATCACGGCGTACTCTTCGAGGGGACGCGTCGGAGCGTCGCCGCTCTCGGCGGGCGGAATCGGCGCGTCGTCCAGTGGGCTCGAAACCAGGAGCGCAGCCACGGCAGAATAGGTGAACCAGACGCAGCCCGCGCCGAGAGCGACTTGCAGCGCCAGCAGGCCATATCGAAGCAAGCGCCGCTCCTCCGGGTGATGCGCGGAGAATTCCTCAATGAATCCAAGCCAGTCTACGTGGGAGTGCACGCGGCCGCAACGCGCGCCGCGAAGCTTCGCACCCATTCATCGGCAGTGCGCACGCAGCCGTTAACCGATTCGATGCGCGCGAGCGGCCGAGCATTCGGATTCCTGCTCATCGGCGGCTTCCTTGCGGCCGGTGTGCTCGCGCTCACGCTGGTGGTCGAGCCGTCGCTGCGGCTCGAGGCGCGGCGCATGCTCTTGTTCGGCTCGCCCCTGCTCGAGCTGCAGGCACCCCTCGACGGGCAGTGGGTGGCTCAGGGGCAGGTCGAGATCATCGTGCGCTTCCCAGCCGTGGAGCGAACTTCCTCGCCGACGTTCCGGTGTCTCTTGAACGGACACGACGTCACCACCGGCCTGACGCGCGCCGAGAACGGCGCCGCCGGCAGCGTGCTGGGAGCGATCGAAGGCGAGAACCACCTGCGCATCGAGGTCTTCGGGCGTCCCTGGTGGGGTGGGCCGTTCCTCGAGGACTCGCTCGAGCTCCGCTTCCACGTGCGCGCGCTCCCCACCCTGGATCGTGCGTAACCCCCCGGTTCGCTTGACACTCCGGGGCGTGGCCGTAGCTTGGCGGCCAGCCGCGGAACGGTGTGTAAACCGCCGCTGCGTCTACGGAATCTCCAATCCCGGGGGAATCGATGGGCAAGGTGATCGGAATCGATCTGGGGACCACCAACTCGGTCGTGGCGGTGATGGAGGGCGGCGAGCCCAAGGTCATCCCCAACGAGGAGGGCGGGCGGACCACGCCGTCGGTGGTGGGCTTCAGCAAGGATGGCCAGCGCCTGGTCGGGCAGATCGCGCGCCGGCAGGCGATCACCAACCCCCAGAACACGGTCTTCTCGATCAAGCGCTTCATGGGCCGCCGCATGAGCGAGGTCACGAGCGAGATGAAGCTCGTGCCGTACAAGGTCGTGCCGGGGCCGAACGACCTGGTGACGGTCGAGGTCGCGGGCAAGCGCTCCACGCCGCCGGAGATCTCCGCGATGATCCTGCAGAAGCTCAAGGGCGCCGCGGAGGCGTATCTGGGCGAGAGCGTGACGCAGGCGGTGATCACAGTGCCCGCCTACTTCAACGACGCCCAGCGCCAGGCCACCAAGGACGCCGGCACGATCGCCGGGCTCGAGGTGCTGCGGCTGGTCAACGAGCCGACCGCGGCGTCGCTCGCCTACTCCCTCGACCGGAAGAAGGACGAGAAGATCGCGGTGTACGACCTCGGCGGCGGCACCTTCGACATCTCGATCCTCGAGGTCGGCGACAACACCGTCGAGGTGCGCTCGACCAACGGCGACACGCACCTGGGTGGCGACGACTTCGACGACCGCATCATTCGCTGGATGCTCGCGGAGTTCAAGAAGGACCAGGGCATCGACCTCGGCAAGGATCCGATGGCGATGCAGCGCCTGAAGGAAGCCGCGGAGAAGGCGAAGATGGAGCTCTCCACCGTCGCCGAGACCGAGATCAACCTGCCGTACGTCACAGCGGACGCGGCGGGGCCCAAGCACCTGAACCTTCGGCTCACACGCGCGAAGTTCGAGCAGCTCGTGGACGACCTGGTCCAGCGCACGCTCGCGCCCTGCAAGCAGGCGCTGGCGGATGCGAGCCTGTCGCCCGGCCAGATCGACGAGGTCGTGCTGGTCGGCGGCTCGACGCGCATCCCGAAGGTGCAGCAGCTCGTGAAGGAGTTCTTCGAGCGCGAGCCGCACCGCGGCGTGAACCCCGATGAGGTCGTCGCGGTCGGCGCGGCGATCCAGGCCGGCGTGCTCTCCGGCGAGGTCAAGGACGTGCTGCTCCTCGACGTCACGCCGCTGTCGCTCGGCATCGAGACGCTCGGGCGCGTGATGACCAAGCTGATCGAGCGCAACACCACGATCCCCACGCGGCGCAGCAACGCGTTCTCCACCGCGGCCGACAACCAGCCGCAGGTCGAGATCCACGTGCTGCAGGGCGAGCGCGAGCTGGCCCAGGACAACCGCAGCCTCGGGCGCTTCATCCTGGACGGCATCCCGCCGGCCCCGCGCGGCCTGCCGCAGATCGAGGTGACGTTCGACATCGACGCGAACGGCATCCTCGGCGTGTCGGCCAAGGACCGCGCGAGCGGCAAGGAGCAGTCGATCCGCATCGAGGGCTCGAGCGGGCTCGACAAGGGCGAGATCGAGCGGATGATGCGCGAGGCCTCGGCGCACGCGAGCGACGACAAGGCGCGCCGCGAGCGCATCGACGCGCGCAACGCCGTCGACAGCATGGTGTACGAGGCGGAGAAGCAGGTGCGCGAGCACCGCGAGAAGATCCCGGTCGCGGACCTGAACGAGCTCGAGAAGCAGGTCGCCGCCGCGAAGGCGCTGCTGGCCAACGAAGAGGCTCCGCTGGTCGAGCTTCGCAGCGCAGGCGATCAGCTCCAGCACGCGCTCCACAAGATGAGCGAGGCGTTGTACAAGAAGGAGACCGCCGGAGGCGCCGCGCCCGAAGGCGGCTCGAAGCCGGGCGCCGCCGGCCCGGAAGGCGACGTCGTCGACGCCGAGTTCACCGAAGAGAAGTAACCCCCTGGACGTTCTGAAGGGAAAGGTCGCGCGGGAGCTCGCGGCTCTCGAGGAGCAGCTCGATCGCGCGCTGGAGCGCAGCTTCGGCGCCGGTGTGCGCCTTCCCGCGCGCCCGAATCGCTTTCGCCCCGCGCTCGACGTCTGGGAGACCGACGACGCGATCGTGCTCCAGGTCGAGCTGGCGGGCGTGCGAGCGGAAGACGTCCGGCTGGTCGTGGACGGCGAGTACCTGCAGCTCACGGGACGCCGCGCCGCGAGCTACGACGCGCCGCCGCGGCGCCATCTGCAGCTGGAGATCTCCCAGGGCAGCTTCGAGCGCGTGCTGCGGCTGCGTGCGCCCTACGACCCCGACCGCGTCACGGCCGCGCTCGACGCCGGCATCCTGACGATCCGCTTCCCGCTGCGCTCCCCCAGCGGGCCGCGCGCCATTCCGGTGAAGTCATGAGCGACAGCGACAGCGACGAGACGACGGGCGAAGAGAGCGAGGCGCCCGTTGCGAGCGTCGGCGCGCCGGAGCCGGCCGAGCGCCTGCCCGACGCGCTGCCGGTGCTCACGCTGCGCAACACCGTGATCTTCCCCGCGCTGATCACGCCGATGCTCGCGACCACCGACCGCGCGCGGCGGGTCGTGGAGGAGGCGCTGGCTTCGGATCGGCTGCTGCTGGCCCTGGCCGCGCGCTCGAGCGACGTCGAGGAGCCCGGTCCCGAGCACCTGTACGAGGTCGGCACCGTCGTGCGCATCCTGCGCATGGTCGAGACAGAGCGCGCCGCGATGCGGCTCTGGGTGCAGGGCGTGCGGCGAGCGCGGGTCGAGGAGTGGCTGGCGCGCGAGCCGTCGCTGCGCGCGCGCATCCGCGTGCTCGACGACGAGCTGCGCGGGGGGATCGAGATCGAGGCGCTGCGGCGCAACGTCTCGCGCCAGTTCGTGCAGCTCACCGCCGAATCCCAGAACCTGCCGGAAGCGGTGCGCACGCTGGTCGGCAGCCTCGAGGATCCGGCGGTGCTCTCGGATGTCGTCGCGGCGAACGCGGGTCTGTCTCTCCGCGAGCGGCAGGAGCTGCTCGAGACGACCGACGTGCAGCAGCGGCTGGAGAAGCTCTCGATCCACCTGGCGCGCGAGCGCGAGGTGCGGCGGCTCGAGGAGGAGATCAAGGAAGAGGTCCATAGCGAGCTGTCGCGCAGCCAGCGGGAGTACGTGCTGCGCGAGCAGGCGCGCGCGATCCGGCGCCAGCTCGGCCTCGCGTCGAGCCCGACCGAGCAGGTGGACGAGCTCCGGAAGCGGCTGGAGCAGGCGGCGCCGCCCGAGGAGGTGCGCGCCCAGGCCGAGCGCGAGCTCACGCGGCTGGCGTCGATGCCGCCCGGGGCGATGGAGGCCGGCACGATCCGCAGCTATGTGGAGTGGATCGTCGACCTGCCGTGGAAGCAGGAGACCGACGACAGCCTCGATGTCGCGGGCGCGCGCGCCGTGCTCGAGGAAGACCACTACGACCTCGAGAAGGTCAAGGACCGCATCCTCGAGTTCATCGCGGTCGCGAAGCTGAAGCGCGAGCTGCGCGGGCCGATCCTGTGCTTCGTCGGGCCGCCCGGCACCGGCAAGACGTCGCTCGGCCGCTCGATCGCACGCGCGCTGGGGCGCCGTTTCGCGCGTCTCTCGCTCGGCGGCGTGCGCGACGAGGCGGAGATCCGCGGCCACCGCCGCACCTACATCGGTGCGCTGCCGGGGCGCATCGTGCAGACGCTGCGCAACGTCGGTACGCGCAATCCGGTGATCCTGCTCGACGAGATCGACAAGCTCGGGGCCGACTTCCGCGGCGACCCGTCGTCCGCGCTGCTCGAGGTGCTCGACCCCGAGCAGAACTTCGCGTTCAGCGATCACTACCTGGAAGTGCCGCTCGATCTCTCCAAGGTGCTGTTCATCGCGACCGCCAACCTGATCGAGCGCATCCCGCCGGCGCTGCGCGACCGCATGGAGGTGATCGAGGTCCCGGGCTACACGGAAGAGGACAAGCTCGAGATCGCGCGCCGCTACCTGTGGCCGCGCCAGCTCGAGCGCTCCGGTGTTGCGGACCGCGCGCCGAAGCTCCCCGACGAGACCATCACGGCGGTCGCGCGTGGCTGGACGCGCGAGGCGGGCCTGCGCAACCTGGAGCGCGAGCTCGGCAAGCTCGCGCGCAAGGTGGCGCGGCGCGTGGTGGAGGACGGCTCGGGGCCGGCGGAGATCGGCCCGGGCGATCTCCCCGCGCTGCTCGGGGCCCAGCGCTTCCAGTCGGAGCTCGCGGGTCGCGTCCAGATCCCGGGCGTCTCGGTCGGGCTCGCGGTGACGGAGGCCGGCGGGGAGATCCTGTTCGTCGAGGCGACGCGCATGCCGGGCAAGGGGCGCATGAAGATCACGGGCTCGCTCGGCGACGTGATGCGCGAGTCGGTGCAGACCGCGCTCTCGGTGGTGCGCACGCGCGCGCAGGCGCTCGGGATCGATCCCGAGCGCTTCCGCACCAGCGACTTCCACGTGCACGTGCCCGCGGGCGCCACGCCCAAGGACGGCCCGAGCGCGGGGATCGCGATCGTGACCGCGCTCTGCAGTCTGCTCAGTGACCGGCGCGTGCCACCGGATCTCGCGATGACCGGCGAGATCACGCTGCGGGGCCGGGTGCTGCCGATCGGCGGCGTCAAGGAGAAGGTGCTCGCGGCGCGCCGCGCGGGCATCGGCCGGGTATTGCTGCCAGCGGAGAACGCCAAGGACATGGTCGAGATCCCCGAGTCGCGGCTCGGCAACCTGAAGATCGAGTACGTCGAGACGATCGAGCAGGTGGTGCGCCTGGTGTTCGGCGCGGACGCGGTCGAATGAGGCGCGCTCTGGTGCTGCTGGCGCTCGGCTGCGCGGGCTGTGTCAGCAACGCGGCCTTCCGGGCCGAAGTCGAGCAGCGCAAGCTCTACGAGGCGGAGCTCGCGCACCGCGATGCGTACCTCGAGGGCCTGGAGCGGCGGCTGCGCGACGCGCAGCAGAAGGGCGAGTCGCTCGAGGCGAAGAGCGGGGCGCTCGAGACCGAGCGGCTCCAGCTACTCGAGGAGCTCGAGTCACGCCGCACGGGCAACGCGCAGCTACGCGAGGTGCTCAGCGAGCAGCAGCGCGTGCGCGACGAGCGCGAGGCGCAGCTCGAGGCCGTGCGCGCCGAGCTCGCCGGCGCGCTTGCGCGCGAGGTGTCGAGCGGTCAGATCGAGCTGCAGCGGCAGGGCGACCGGCTGCGCGTGCGCGCGCTCGCGGGGCTCTTGTTCGCGCCCGGCGCGGCGGAGCTGCGCCCGGAGGGCCGGGCCGTGGTGCAGCACGTCGCCGCGACGCTGCGCAAGCTCGCCGGCTATCGCGTGATCGTGGAAGGCCACACCGACGGCCACCCGATCGCGACCGCGGCCTTCCCGTCCAACTGGGAGCTCTCGTCGGTGCGGGCGGCGCGCGTGGTGCGGCTGCTCGCCGACAGCGGAGTGCAGCCGGCGCGGCTCTCCGCCGCCGGCTACGCCGAGTGGCAGCCGATCGCCGACAACGAAGACGCCGAGGGGCGCGCGCGCAACCGGCGGATCGAGGTCTCGATCGTCCCTCCATGGGCGCAGTAGCGCGCGACGCGCTCCTCGAGCTCTGGCGCGGCGCGCTGGACGCGGTGCACGCGGGACGCGCGGTGGAGCGTGCGCTGCGCGTCGACGCGATCGACGGCGAGGTCGAGCTTCTGGCGGTCGGCAAGGCTGCGAGCGCGATGGCAGCCGCGGCGCGCGAAGAGCTGGGCGCGCGGCTGGTTGGCGGACTGGTCACGACGAAGGACGGTCACGGCCGCGAGCTGTTCGGGCTCGAGCTCCGCGAGGCGAGCCATCCGCTTCCCGACGCGCGCGGGCTCGCGGCCGCCGAGGTCGCGCTCGCGCGCGCCGCTTCGGGACCCCGCGAGCGACACCTGCTCGTCCTGCTCTCCGGCGGCGCGTCCGCGCTCTGGCCCGCGCCCGTTCCGGGTGTGTCGCTCGAGGCGAAGCGCGCGGTGACCGAGCTGTTGCTGCGCGCGGGCGCCGACATCTTCGAGCTGAACGCCGTGCGCAAGCACCTGTCGCGGATCAAGGGTGGCGGGCTCGCGCGCGCGGCGGCGGGGCGGCCGCAGACCACGCTGCTCGTGTCCGACGTCGCCGGTGATGCGCTGGACGCGATCGGCTCGGGACCGACCGCGCCCGACGCTTCGACGTACGGCGAAGCGCTGCAAGCGCTGACGCGCCACAGGCTGCTCGCCGCGATTCCCTCGTCCGTCCGCGCTCACCTCGAGGCCGGCGCGGCGGGCCGCGTGCCGGAGACGCCCAAGCCCGGCGACCCGCTCTTCGTTTGCACGCGACACCGGATCGCAGCGCGGCTCGAGGACGCGCTCGCCGCGGCCGAGCGCCTGGCGCGCGCGCGTGGGCTGGCGCCCGTCGCGCTCGGTCGCGCCCTGGACGGCGACGCGGAGACCGTTGCGCGCTCGCTCGCGGTGCAGGTGCTCGCCGCGCGGGAGCCGGCGCTGCTCATCGCGGGCGGTGAGCCGACCGTGCGCGTGCGCGGCCCCGGGCGCGGCGGCCGCATGCAGCACGCGGCGTTGGCTTTCGCGCTCGCGGTCGAGGGCCGCGCGGACGTCGCCGCTCTTTTCGCGGGTACGGACGGCACGGACGGCCCGACCGACGCCGCGGGCGCCGTCGTAGACGGGACGACTGCGTCGCGCGCCCTCGCGCGCGGCCTCGATCCCGCGGCGCAGCTCGCGCGCAGCGACTCGGGCGCGCTGCTCGAAGCGATCGGAGACCTGCTCGTGTCCGGCCCCACCGACACCAACGTGGGCGACATCGCGCTCGTCGCCATCGGCGTTCGCGGCTAAGCTGCTCGCGCCGTGGGGCGTGGAGGCGCGGTGCTGCTGGCGGTGACGGGAATCGGGCTCGCAGGGGTTCCCGTGGCGTGGTCGATCTCGGACAGGCTCGAGGCGGACAACCGCTTCTGCGTGTCCTGCCACGTCACGCCGACCGAGCCGCTGCACCAGCGCAAGCTCGACGAGCTCTTCAGCGCCCCGCCGGTGAGCCTGGTCGCGGCGCATGGCGCGGCGCAGCGGGACTTCCGTTGCATCGACTGCCACGGCGGCGCGAGTCTCGAGGGGCGAGCGCGCGTGAAGGGGGTCAGCCTGGTCGACACGCTGCGCTATCTGGCCGGGCGCTTCGACGAGCCCGAACGCATGCGCCATCCGCTCTGGGACGAGGACTGCGCGCAGTGCCACGAGCGCTATCAACCGGCGCGCGACGACGCATTCCACGCGATCGCGGCCCACAACGCCGACTTCCCCTGGAGCTGCGTGGAGTGCCACGCAGCGCACCCGGCTACGCGCGCACCCGAGCTCGACTTCGTAGCGCGCGAGCGCGTGCTGCCGATCTGCCGCACCTGCCACGAGGAGTTCTGACGTGATCCGATCCAGACTCGCTTTCTGCTGTCTGCTGCTGGCGGCGCCGCTCGAGGCGCGCGCCTATCCCGGCGGCACGCCGAATTTCGTCACCGACGTCGCGCCGTTCTGCGCCAGCTGTCACAGCTCTGTGTCGTTGGACGCGCTCGCCGGCCTGGCCGAGGCGCGCGCGCAGGCGGAGCTGGCTGCGAACAAGCACCTGGCGCAGATCCGCGCGCCCAAGCCGGACAGCGCCTACGCGAAGCTCAGCGACGCGCAGCGCGCCGAGCTCCTGCGCGGGATCGAGGCGCTCGATGCCGCTGCGAGCGTGCGCGTGGTCGCGCCGCCGACCGTCGCTCCGGGTCAGACGTTCGACGTGAGAGTCGAGTCGAGCGGCGGGGGAGGGCCCGTGCTGGGCCTCGGCCTCGTCGATGCCGCGCATCGCTTCCAGGCGCGCCCGGCTGCGTCGGCGGGCTGGGCGATCGTGGACAAGCCCACGGTGCGCGGCCCGGACGGTGTGCTCCAGACGCGCTTCACCGATGGCCGCAATCCCGCACTCGCGCCGGGTGTGAGCTACGTGAACGTCTACGACGTCTCGTCGAGCGACGCCGCGCAGGCGAAGTGGGCCAGCGTCACCGTCAGCTGGAAGCTGCGCGCCCCCGCGACTCCGGGCGCGTACCCGCTGGCCGCGGTGTTCTTCTACGGCACCGAGAAGGGCTCGCCGCATGGCGCGGTCGAGACGCTGCAGGGCAAGGGGCCGATCGGGGGCTTCACGGCGGCGGCCGGGCGGGTGCGCTTCTCCGACGTGCTGCAGATTCAGGTGAAGTAGGGAGGACCGATGGCGGTCGCTGCCGACAGCTTCAAGCAGGCGCTCGCGCGCTGGGCGAGCGGCGTCACGATCGTAACCGCGCGACACGGCGCGGACGTGCACGGCATGACCGTCTCCGCCTTCGCGAGCGTCTCACTGGATCCGCCGCTGGTGCTGGTGTGCGCGGAAAAGACCTCGAACACCAACGCTCTGATCCAGCGCTCCGGTGTGTTCACCGTCAACGTGCTGGCGCGCGGACAGGACGAGCTCTCCAACAAGTTCGCGAGCAAGAAGCAGGAGTGGGAGCGCTTCGTCGGGCTCGAGTGCAAGGACGGCGCGACGGGCTGCCCGCGCATCCCGGGCGCCGCCGTCGCGCTCGACTGCCGCGTGACCCAGACCATCGACGCCGGCGACCACCTCGTCTACATCGCCCACGTCGAAGACGCCGCCTTCACGGACGCCGCCCCACTGGTCTACTACCGCAGCACCTACCAGACTCTGGGTTGAGGCATGCTCGCGAGTGGAAGCCCCGACGAAAGGGGAGCTCAGGGCTCAGCCGCGGGCACGAGGCGCCCGCCGGTCTGCGACGGCCTGTTATGCCGCTCCCTTGAACTTCGCCACGGGCACTCGCTTCGCGACGGTGACCTTCCGCCAGTGCTTTCGGATCCGCTCGATTTCCTTGAGCGTACCGGCTGTAAGGTAGCTCTCGCCGCAGTTGGGACAGCGGACGAGGGGTACGCCCTCGATCAAGAACGCCGAACGGCCCGATCCGAACGTGCGGGTGGTTCTGCGGACCCGCGCGCCCTGCTGGCCACAAATGTCACAGATCATGATTCGTCCTCGCTTGTGGAGAGATATACCGTGATGATCACGAGCCGTCCGGTGGGTCCGATCTTCGCCACCACCCTCGTCCGCTCGTCATTCATGCTGCTGCCCACCAGCAAGTACTTGGCTTCGCCCGTTTGCTGGTCCTTCTGCCTCTCGACGACCTCGCCCGTCAACACGACGTGCTCCACGTCGTCCAAGATGAGTCCGTCGGCTTCCATCTCCTCTTGGCCGTGGACCGTCATCACGTAGAGGCCCCCGCGTACCAAGTCTCTCATCCGACGAAGTACGCGATCGAACACCGACCCCCCTCCCTTCGAGACGACCGGTCGTCGGCATAACGTGAGGCCGACGAGGAGAAGGGTTTCCTTTGTGGCTCGACAGACGGCCTGACGCTGGACCACCGCGTTCGCTTCGCCTCCGCAGAAGTGGCCGGTGCTGAAGCGAAGCGGGCGAAGCAGGACCGACGGACAAGCGCGTACGCTGCTGCGCTGGGTGCTCTGGTTGTCGAACCCGCATTACTGGCGATCGGCAGGCGGGACTACAGGCGCGGCAACGCCATCGATAGTCACTTCCGGGCTCGATCGATCGACCCTATTCGCCTCGACTCTTTCGGCGTAGTTCGTCCCGACGATCGAGCGGGGCGGGCTCGCCAGCAGTGAATCCTCGCCCCTGATTGTCGGCTCAGTGTTCTTCATGTTGTCCATCTCATCCTGCATCCCTTCCGCTTCTCAGAGGGGTGACACCTACGGGGCATAACGGATAGAGGTTCACCTGCCGGGCACCGCGCTGCGACGACGGTGAAGCCGCCGCCCTCGGTGCCCACGGTACCACGCCGCGAGAGGGCTCGCGGTGCGCGGGCAGGTGCAACCGCTTGTTGGGTAGCGCCTCCTACTCGCTGCACAGACGAGACCTCTGAGCTCTAACGAGCTCGAGTCCTCGCGCCAGCTTCTCTTGCACGCGCTCGAGGTTGGGCGCGCGCGGAACGCTCCCCAGCACTCCGCTGATAGGAGGCAGCGGATGCCATTGGAGCTTCGTGCTGATCGTCAGCAGCTCGCGCACTGCGGCTGGATCAGCCTCCTGAAGAAACGCGCTGTCAGCCAAGAGAACTGCGAGGGCAGTCGCCGGGTTCGACAGCACCATCCTGACGTCGTCGCCATCGCGGACCTCTGCGGAGGCGGCATCTTGAGCAGACAACTGGGTGCCTTGCTCCATCTCGGAGATGACGACCGACGCGATAGCGCACAGCCGACGGAGAGTCTCCGTGTGCTCATGGTTGCTCGTGGCGAGAATTGCGAGACCCACGCCCAGAAATGTCGACGCCAGGGTCACCAGCGCGGTTCGCGAGGCCTCTCGCCCGGCCGTTGCCGCCTCCTCGAAGGCCCACCAGATAGCCCCGGCGAGGAGAACCACAGCTGCGATGACGAACACCCAGATCATCTGCGGCGCTGCCCAACGGATCGACGCTCAGCTGCACCAAACAGCGCTACCGACGCCGCCCGAAGCTGAGCAGCCCGCCGCCAGAATGGCACCACCGGCCGATTGCAATAAGCTGTTTGGTGTCAGCTGCAGCGTCTTGTTGGGCAGCGCGAGTCGGCCGTGAGAACTACGAGCGTGATCACGGGTTGACCTCGATGAGGGTGTCGGGTTCCTTCTTCAGTTTGGGGCGACTCACTTCCGGATCGTCTGCGCTCAAGCACATGAACTGGACCTCCGCCTTTGGGAAGTTCGCGGCGATGTAGGGCGGGCGAGCCTCTTCAGTTCGAACGACCTGCATCACCTTTCCGAGGTCCTGGCAATACTCGTTCGCCTCTCGAAAGGCGTCAGCTTTGAGGGTGCCCGAGCCGGAGAACCCGGTCGCGGCCTGACGAGACACCATGAAGGTGTCTGGGCCGATAGGGACGACGCCGGAGTTGGAGGAGCATGCGGCGAGCGCGAGAACGAAGGTTGCGTGAAGGCTTCGCACTGGTTCTCCTACGATCGTTGGCGGCTGCCCAACTCCTATTGGACTGCACGAGCATACCTTGGCGGGGGGTTCGGAGGTTCTGCCTGATCCCGCGGGCCGGGCGGTCGCGGTCGGAGAAGCGAAGCGGGGTCGCGGGGTTGGGAGCGGTCTGCGGGGCGGACCCGGAATTAGGCCGCAGATGGCGTCGGCCTGATCTACTGGCTGGCGAATTCGGTCGACGGAGGCTCGCCACGTCCGCAGCAAGCGCCGGCCGCCGGTGCGGCGCAGCAAGGCGGTTTCCGCCGAGCGAAGGTGTTAGGCGCAGGCCGCCGTGCGCCGTACAACACCAAGGCAGTGGTGCCCAGGACTGGACTCGAACCAGCACGCGCTATTACGCGCACTAGGCCCTCAACCTAGCGTGTCTACCAATTTCACCACCTGGGCGGTGGACGCACTTTAGACGAGCCGGGCTCGTCTTCAACCGCCGGCGGGCTTCTCCGCGGGGGCGGCTGGCTTGTCGGCCGGCGCGGCCGGCACTTCCTCGAAGCCGGCAGGCGCCTCGCCCGGCTCGGACGGCGCGGCGCCCTCGAGCGGCGCGGCTCCCGGGAAGGTCGACTCGGGCTCGGGCGCTCCCGCGGCGGCCTCCTCTGCGACCTCGTCCACCACGCTGGTCGGTGCGGTCCAGTACGTCAGTGTCAGGCTCGTGAGCATGAAGACCACCGCGGAGGCCGTGGTGAGCCGCGTCAGGAAGTTCGCGGCGCCGCGGCCGCCGAACACGGTTTGGCTCGCGCCGCCGCCGAAGGCCGAGCCGATGTCGGCGCCGCGCCCGTGCTGGAGCAGCACCACGGCGACCAGGAAGACGCAGGCGAGCACGTGGATCAAGGTCACGAGCAGGGTCATCGCGCTGTCTCCCTGGAAAGACCGTCGCGGATGATGGCCCAGAAGCTCGCCGGGTCAAGGCTCGCGCCGCCAACCAGGGCGCCGTCGATGTCGGGCTGGCGCAGCAGCGCCGCGCTGTTGTCGGGCTTGACCGAGCCTCCGTACTGGATCCGGATCGCCGCCGCAGCGTCCGCGCCGAAGCGCTTCGACAGCCAGCCGCGCGCGAACGCGTGGACCTCCTGCGCGATCTCCGGCGTCGCGGTGTGGCCCGTGCCGATCGCCCAGACCGGCTCGTAGGCGAGCACGAGATCGCTCGCGCGCTCGGCCGGCACGGCGGCGAGCGAGCCTTCGAGCTGCGCCCCGACGACGTCGAACGTGCGCCCGGCTTCGCGCTCGGCCAGCGCTTCGCCGACACACACGATCGGGCGCAGCCGCGCGGCGAGCGCCGCCGCGAGCTTGCGCGCGATGAGCGCGTCGCTCTCGCCGAACAGCGCGCGCCGCTCGGAGTGCCCGACGATCACCCAACGACAGCCGGCGTCGATCAGCATGGGCACCGAGATCTCGCCGGTGTACGCGCCGTGCGGCTCGCCGTGGACGTTCTGTCCGGCGACGGCGACGGGAGTCCCCGCGAACGAATCGCGCAGCGCGGCGAGCGCGGTGAACGGCCCGGCGACCACGACCTCGCAGCCGGGCGCGCGCCCGACCAGGCGCCGGAACGCCTCGGCGAAGCTCTTCGCCTCGCCGATCGACTTGTGCATCTTCCAGTTCGCCGCGAAGACCGGGAGCCTCATGCGCGCAGCACCTCCACGCCGGGGAGCGCACGCCCCTCGATGAACTCGAGCGACGCGCCGCCGCCCGTCGAGAGGTGCGAGATGCGCTCGGCGACGCCGCTCGCCTGCACCGCCGCGACCGAGTCGCCGCCGCCCACGACCGTGTATGCCGAGCTCTCCGCGAGCGCGCGCGCGATGGCGAAGGTGCCGCGGTCGAACGGCGGCCTCTCGAACAGCCCGAGCGGGCCGTTCCAGAACACCGTCTTCGCCTGCGCCAGCCGGCGCCGGATCTCGGCGACGCTCTCGGGACCGATGTCGAGCGCCATGCGGTCGGCGGGGATCGTCGTCACGGTCGCCGCACCCGCGGCGTCGTCGATGCCCGCCGCCACCACGTGGTCGCGCGGCAGCACGATCTCGGCGCGACCGGCGAGCAGCCGCCGCGCGATGTCGACCAGATCGCGCTCCACCAGCGAGCGCCCCACGGGCTCGCCGCGCGCGAGCAGGAACGTGTACGCCATGGCGCCGCCGATCACGAGCGCGTCGGCCTTGGCGGCGAGCGCCTCGAGCACCGCGAGCTTGTCCGACACCTTCGCGCCGCCGAGGATGCAGACGAACGGCCGCTCGGGCGCGTCGCGCACGCGCTCCAGCGCCTGGATCTCGCGCTCGAGCAACGCGCCGGCTCCCGACTGCGCGGCGACGCGCGCCAGCCCCTCGGTGCTCGCGTGCGCGCGGTGCGCGGTGCCGAACGCGTCGTTGACGTACACGTCGGTGAAGCGCGCGAGCGCGCGCACGAACTCCGGGTCGTTCTTCTCCTCGCCGGGGTGGAAGCGCAGGTTCTCGAGCAGCAGCGCTTCGCCGTCACGCAGCCCGGCGGCCGCGGCCTCGACTTCCGCCCCGATGCAGTCGGGCGCGAGCGGAATGCCGAGGTGCTTGGCGACCGGCGCGAGCGACAGCGCAGGGTCGCGCTTCTGCTTCGGCCGCCCGAGATGCGACGCGAGCAGCACGCGCCCGCCACGCGCGCGCACGAACTCGAGGGTCTCGCGCGAGGCGCGGATGCGGCTGTCGTCGGCCACGTCGCCGCCGCGCAGGGGGACGTTCAGGTCTGCGCGCAGGAACACGCGCTTGCCCGCGAGCGCGAGATCGCGGACCGAGCGCAGCGCACGCGTCACAGCTTCGAAGCGACCATGCGGACGAGGTCGACGACGCGGCTCGCGTAGCCCCACTCGTTGTCGTACCAGGACAAGAGCTTGGCCAGCGTCTTGTCGAGCACCTTGGTGTAGGGGGCGTCGACGATCGAGGAGTGCGGATCGCCACGGAAGTCGATCGACACCAGCGGCTGGTCCTCGACGCGCAGGATGCCCCGGAGCGGTCCCTCCGCGGCCTTGCGCAGCCGCTCGTTGATCTCCTCGCTCGTCGTGTCGCGGCCGAGCTCGCAGACCAGATCCACGATCGAGACGTCCGGCACGGGCACGCGGATCGCGATGCCATCGAGCTTGCCCTTGAGCTCGGGCAGCACCAGGCCGACCGCGCGCGCGGCGCCGGTCGTCGTCGGCACCATCGAGACTGCGGCCGAGCGCGCGCGCCGCATGTCCTCGTGCGGGGCGTCGAGCAGCCGCTGATCCTGGGTGTAGGCGTGCGTCGTGGTCATCCAGCCGCGCCGGATCCCGAACTCCTGGTGCAGCACCTTGGCCAGCGGCGCCAGGCAGTTCGTGGTGCAGGAGGCGTTGGAGATCACGCTGTGGCGCGCGGGGTCGTACGCCGCGTCGTTCACTCCGAGCGCGATCGTCACGTCCGGATCGCTCGCCGGCGCGCTGATCACCACCTTCTTGGCGCCGGCCTCGAGGTGCGCGCCCGCGCTCTTCTTGTCCGTGAACAGGCCGGTCGATTCGATCACGACCTGCACGCCGAGGTCGCGCCACGGCAGCTTCGCGGGGGAGCGCTCCGACAGCACGCGCACGTTCCTGGCGCCGATCGCGAGCCCGTCGCCGGTCGCCTTCACGGAGTCGGGGGCGATGCCGTGGGTCGAGTCGTACTTGTACAGGTGCGCCAGCGTCTTCGCGTCGGTGATGTCGTTCACCGCCACGAACTCGAGGTCGCGGTCCGCGAGTCCCGCGCGCAGGATGCAGCGCCCGATCCGTCCGAACCCGTTGATGCCGACGCGCACGGCCATCCGCGCCTCCTTCTGTGGCGTGTCGGCGCGCGAACATACCCGTGGCCTCCGGGAGCGTCAATCGAAGCAATTCCGCGAGGTTAGGCGCACTCACTCCGTACGAGACGCAAGCGCCGAAGGCGCGCGCAGCGAGGCGGTCCGCGCCCGAGCGAAGGTCGTAGGCCGCGGCCGCCCGCGGCCGTACACGACTAAGGTAAGGTGCGGACGTGATCGTGGGGTGCGGGATCGACGTCGTGGAGATCGCGCGCGTCGAGCGGGCGCTGGCGCGCCGAGGTGAGCGCTTCCGGCGCCGTGTGTTCACGGACGCGGAGCGTCGCGACTGTGAGCGACGTGGGCGGCCGGGACCACATTTCGCGCTGCGCTTTGCCGCTAAGGAAGCCGGGATGAAGGCGATCGGCACCGGCTGGCGGCGCGGCGTGGGCTGGCGCGACTTCGAAGTCGTGGAGCAGGACGGTGCGCTGGAGCTGCGTCTGCACGGGCACGCCGCGCGCTTCGCGGCCGAGCGCGGCTCCGTGCACGCCTGGCTCGGCGCGTCGCGCACGCGCACGCACGCGGTGGCGCAGGTGGTGCTCGAGGCCGCCGGCGGAAGAGGGGCGTGAAGCGACTCCTGCTCGCGGCCGGCGCGCTCGGCGCGCTCGCGGCGCTCGGGGGTCTGGCGCGCGTGACGGCGCCGTGGTGGACGCCTGCAGCCGTCGGTCCGCCGGCGTCCGGCCGGCTCGAGGTCGAGAGCGAGGAGCCGATCTCCGTGCTGCGCGACGCGCTGGGCGTGCCGCACGTGCAGGCGCAGAGCGAGCGCGACGCCGTGCGCGGCCTCGGCTTCGCACACGCGCAGGACCGTCTGTTCCAGATGGATCTCTTGCGGCGCGCCGCGTGCGGCCGGCTCTCCGAGTGGTTCGGCGCGCGCACGCTCGACGAGGATCGGCTGGCGCGCACCCTCGGCTTCTCCGCGCAGGCGAAGCGCGAGCGCTCCGCGTCGCGGCCATCGGTCGACGCGCTGCTCGTCGCGTACGCGAGTGGCGCGAATGCGTGGATCCGCGAGATCCGCGAGGGCCGGGCGGAGCGCCCCTTCGAGTACCGCTGGCTCGAGCTGGATCCCGAGCCGTGGACGCCCGAGGACACGCTCGCGATCGTGCGCTGGCGCGCGTGGCTCATGGGCCGCTCGCTCGACACGAGCCTGCTGCTCGACCGGCTGGTGCGCGAGGTCGGCGGCGTGGCGTCGCAGGAATTCTTCCCGACGCCCGACCTGCCCGGTCGCGAGGGACTCGCCGAGCGGCTGCTGCCACTCGCGCGCCTGGCGGAGCGACACGCGGCGCTGGCGGGATTGCGCGGGCCGGTGGGGAGCCTCGGCTTCGTGGTCGGCGCGAAGCGCTCGGCCAGCGGACTGCCGCTTCTCGTCAACGACCCGCACGTGGAGCTGCGGCTGCCGGCGCTCTTCCACGTGGCGCACCTGCGCACGCCGCGCTTCGAGGTCGCGGGAGCGGCGTGGCCGGGCGTGCCCGTGTTCTGGACCGGCACCAACTCCGCCATTGCCTGGGGCCAGGTCGCACTACACGCCAGTGTGTCGGACCTGTACGAGGAGACGCTCGACCCCGACGACCCCACGCGCTACGACCGCTCCGGGCGCTGGCTGCCCGCGGAGACGCGTGTCGAGGAGATCGCGGTCCGCGGCGGCGGAGTGGAGCGGCTGGAGGTGCGCGCCACGCGCCACGGTCCGCTGCTGGCCTCGGTCCTGCCGGGCGCGCCCCCCGGACTGGCGCTCGCGTGGACCGGACACGCCGGCGATTCCGGCATCGAGGCGCTGCTCGCGCTCGAACACGCCACCAGCTTCGAGGCCTTCCGCGACGCGCTGCGCGGGCTCGCGGCGCCGGCGGCGACGTTCCTGTACGCGGACCGCGAGGGGAACATCGGCACCCAGGTCGCCGGCTTCGTGCCGATCCGCACCATCGACACCGGACTGCTACCCGTGCCCGGTCGCTCGGGCTTCTACGACTGGCGCGGCGTCGTCGGCTTCGACGAGCTGCCGTCGGACTTCGGCGCGGAGATCCCGTGGCTGGTCGCGTCCACGCGTCCGTCGCCTGCGCGCTTCCCGGTGCCGATCGCGTGGCTCTGGAGCCAGTCGGGCTCGGAGGCTCGCGTGCGGCGCGCACTCGCGAGCGTGGGCCGCATCGATCTCGACGGCGCGCTTGCGCTCGAGCGTGAGCGCCACGCCGAGGCGTCGCGGCGCGAGGCGCGCGCGCTCGTCGCGAGCGTCGAGGTCCCGGACGGACCGGCCGCGCGCATGGCGCAGATCCTCGCGAGCTGGGATGGCAGCACCGCGCCGGAGAGCGCCGGCGCCGCGGTCTACCACGTGTTCCGCCACCTGCTCGGCGAGCGGCTGCTCGCGGTTCGGCTCGCGCCCGGGCTCGCGCAGGCCGTCGCCACCACGCACGAGCCGCTCCCCGGCGCCCTCCTCGCCGGCTTCCTGGAGCGCGTGCCGCGGCGCGACGCGGAGCGCTACGTCGTCGACGCCCTCGAGGCGACCTGGAGCTGGTTCGGTCTACACGTCAGCTCGAATCCCACCAAATGGACGTGGGGCAGGATCCACGCGCTGGTGCTGCGCCACGACTTCGAGCGCTTCGGCGATCCGTGGCTCGCGTGGGTCGGGCGTTCGCAACGGCTCGGCCCCTTCGCGCTGGGCGGCAGCCCCGAGTCGATCTTCGCGGTGCACGCGCAGACGCCGCCGCCGTTCGAGCCCGGCGTGGGGCCCGCGCTCTCGTTCGCGATCGACATGGCGAGCGCGGACCACCCGCGGCTCGCGCTCGCGGGAGGAGCCTCGGGCCATCCCGGCAGTCCGTACTTCCGCGACGCGCTCGACGACTGGCTCGCCGGTCGCACCCGCCCGCTCTGGCTCGAATGGGCCGACGTCACGTACCATGCCGTCGGTAGCTGGGAGCTGGAGCCCATTCGACGCTGATCGTCTTCTTCCACGTCCCGGGCTTCTACGCGGCCGTGGAGCAGGCGGACCAACCGCAGCTCCGCGGGCGCCCGGTCGTGGTCGGCGGTGATCCGCGTAAGAAGGGCACCGTGACCAGCGCGAGTGAAGAGGCGCGCGCGCTCGGCGTCACGGCGGGCATGCCCGTCGCCGAAGCTCTCGTGCGCTGTCCCGGCGCGGAGCTGCGCCCGACCAGGTTGCGGCGGTACCGCGAGATCGCCGGCGAGGTGCGCGCGATCCTGCGCGCCGCGACCGAGCGCATCGAGGAGGACGGCCTCGACTCGAGCTACCTCGAGGCGCCGCCGCGTGAGGACGCAGTCTCGTTCGCGGCCGAGCTGGTGGTCCGCGTGCAGTCCGCGCTCGGCATCGCGGCCGTCGCCGGTATCGGCCCTACGCGCTTCACGGCGCAGCTCGCCGGACTCGACGCGGGGCCGGCCGCCATCCGCATGATCTCGTCGGAGCGCGCGAGGGAGTTCCTCGCGCCGCTGCCGGTGACTGCGCTCTGGGGACTCGGTCCCGCGACCGCGGAGAAGCTCGCCGCCTCGGGGATCGGCACGATCGGCCAGCTCGCGGCGCGGACGCTGGAGGAGCTCGAGGGACTGGTCGGCCGCTCGGCGGCGTCGTTCCTCGCGCTGGCGCACGCCGAGGAAACGGTGGCGCTGCGCCCGAGCCCGCGCGCGCGCTCGTTCTCGCAGGAGGCGACGTTCGTCGACGCGAGCCTCGACCTGCGCCAGCTCGGCGATCGCCTCCTCGAGCTGGCCGGCCGCCTGGAGCAGCTCCTCGAGCGGGAGCGCCGCGCGGCGCGCACGGTCAACCTGATGCTGCGCTACGTCGACGACACCCAGGTCGCGCGCACCCGCACGCTCGCCGACCCGATCCACACCCAGTCCGCCCTGCGCGATGTCGCGCTCGAGCTGCTCGCACGCACCCACGCCGGCGCCCGCCGCGTGCGCCGCATCCGCCTCCAGGTCACAGCGCTCACCCCGCGCCGCTCCGGGGACGACCCGCGCCAGCTCCGGCTCTTCTGACGGATCAGGAGCACGCCGGACCGCAGCCGGGTCCGCAGCATTCGGTCTGCCACTCGCAGGTAAGGTCGCCCGCGAGCTGGTCGACGCACGACGACGGTCCCGAGCGCGTGTTCAGCAGGTTGGGGAAGTTGGTCGGCTGACCCGGTGGCGGGTTCCAGTAGCTATGGATCGGCAGAGCCGGGTTGCCCTCCGCCCACACCGAGTAGCTGCAGTTGTTGATGCAGTAGTCGTTCAGGTCGACGCCCCTTCTGCCAATGAAGCGTGAGACACCAGCCCAGGAGAAATTACTGTAGGGGGCGGGGAGGGCTCACGAGCCATGGCGAGTTTGGAGGCGAAGGGGATCGAGGGATCGCCGGCGCAGGGCGCTGCGGTCGAGGTGGT
>CAYVQJ010000058.1:0-9735 GCA_964454165.1 uncultured Myxococcales bacterium
GCGCTGTTCGGCGCGCCGATCGCGCACGAGGATCACGCGCAACGCGCGTGCTACGCGGCGCTGCACCTGCGCGATGCGCTGCGTGAGCACGCGCGCGAGGTGAAGCGGCGCCACGGGCTCGACTTCGCGACGCGCGTCGGCGTCAACTCCGGGGAAGTCGTGGTCGGCAAGATCGGCGACGACCTGCGAATGGACTACACCGCGCAGGGTCACACGGTCGGCCTGGCGCAGCGCATGGAGGCGCTCGCGTCGGGGGGCAGCATCTACGTCGCCGCGCTCACCGTGGACGAGGCCCTCGCCGGCCGCGCCGAGGACGAAATCTGGCGCCCCGACTTTGCTCGCTCGGCAGGGCGTTGACCTCGACGTGGCCGAGGCCGCCTACCGCGAGGCGATCGAGCGAGCGCGCGCCGTGGACGCGCTGCTGTTCGAGCTCCGCGCTGCCACCGGCCTCGCGCGCCTGCTCGCGCGCGGAGGCCGCGCGAGCGAAGCGCGCGAGCTGCTCGCGCCGATCTACGCGCGCTTCGCCGACGGTGACGACTGCCGCGACGGGCGCGAGGCCAAAGCGACGCTCGACGCGCTCGGATAGCACCTCACGCTGCGCGGGCGCGCGGCTTGACGTTCTGGTTGCTCGCCAGGAAGTTCGTCGGGTCGTACTGCTGCTTGAGCGCCGCCAGTCGCTCGTAGTTCGGCCCGTACGCCTCGCGGACGCGGTCCTCGCCGTCCTCGAGCGCGTCCTCGAGCCCGTTCACGTAGACCGCGCGCTCGGCGAAGGGCTGGATGGCATCCCAGCCCTCTCGCCCCCAGCGGACGATCTTCTCGGATTCCGCCGGGTCGTCCGTCGCCGGATGGACATAGGCGCTGAAGTGGTCGTAGCGATGCGGAAACGCCGTCTCGGTCGCGCCGACGCGGCTCGCTGCGCCGTGGAGCTGTTGAAAGGCGATCGTAGACAGCGGCGTCGGCATCGCACGAGCGAGTGCCAGGAGTGTCTCGATCGCCGGATCGGTCAGACGTCGCATGATACTCGACTTGCTGTAGTAGTGGCGTCCCGGTCGCCAGGGGTCATCGAACAGGGTTTGGATCTGTACGTAAGGCTGCGGCGCGACGAGATCGGCCAGCGGCTTCGCGAAGGTCCGGAGCGGCTTGAGAAGTCTCTCGCCCGCATCGAGCGGCCCACAGTGACAGGCGGCGATCCCGACGGCCGGATTTCCGTCCGGCGCGGTCAGGAGCACACAGGTGGTGGTCACTTCATCGGGGCACGTAGCGGAGAACTCGTCGAAGAAGCGCAGCGCCTCCTTGCCCTTCGCGATCGGATACAGCACGAGGCCGCCGAGCACCGGCCCGACGGGATGCAGCCGGTATTCGAACGACGTGACGATTCCAAGATTGGCGCCCGCGCCCCGCACGCCCCAGTAGAGGTCCTGGTTCTGCGCGGCGCTCGCGGTGACGATGCGGCCGTCCGCCGTGACGAGCTCGACGGAGAGCACGTTGTCGCAGCTGAGACCGTGCTTTCCGCCGAGCCAGCCGTAGCCGCCGCCCAGCGTGAGCCCCGCGATCCCCGTATCGGTCATGATCCCGCCGGTGGTCGCCAGACCGAACGCCTGCGTCTCGCGGTCGAACTCGCCGAGCTTGAGCCCGGCCTGACCCCGCGCCGTCCGCCCGGCCGGATCCACGTGGATCCCCTTCATCGGCGCCAGGTCGATCATCAGCCCGCCTTCGCAGACGGACTTGCCGACATAGTTGTGTCCGCCCCCGCGCACGGACACGAGCAGGTCGTGCTCACGCGCGAACCGGACGCAGTCGACGACGTCGGCCGTGCCGGCGCACCGCGCGATCAACCCCGGGTGCTTGTCGACCATTCCGTTCCACACCTTGCGCGCAGCATCGTAGCCGCGGTCGCTCGGGCGCAAGAGTTCGCCGCGAAGGCCTGCGGCGAGCTTACCGATGACGGAGTCAGCGAGGACGCGCTCCGTTCCGGCGGCGGTGAGGATGCGTAGCTCGGTCATGCCGCTCTCCTTCTCGGGTGGACGGATCGCAAGAACGGCCGGATCTCCACGATCGAGCCGTTCGAGAGGCGAAACCAAACGCAGGCGGAGAAGTTCCCGGACAGCGCCTCGACTTCGAGCAGCGTCGCTACGTATGGTCCCTCGACGATGTACCGCTCGATCCGCAGGTCGATGATCAGCGGAAGCAACCCCGAGAGCAGCTCCGCGACGTCGGGCGCCACGGGCGCTCGTTCCAGGTGCTTCGTGCGCACGCCGTGCAGGCAGGCTTCGACGATCTCGATCGCACTTCTCACGGTCGCCTCTCAGCCCGCGGGCTTCACGTTCTGATTCATCCGGAAGAAGTTCGTCGGGTCGTACTCCGCCTTGAGCGACGCGAGGCGCTCGTAGACTCCCGAGCCGTAGGCCGCCGCGCGGACGCGCTCGGGACCCTCGTCGGCCTCGGAACCGATGTAGTTCACGTAGGCGCCCCCCGTGGAGAACGGCTTCAGGGCGCGACACAGCTCGCGTACCCAGTGAGCGCAGGCGTCGTATTCGGCCGGCCCGGCACACACGCCGAGAATCGCGCAGTTGAAGGGCGCGCGGCGATGGGCGAAGGCCGTCTCGCCTTCGCGAACCCGGCCGACCGCGCCCCCGAGCGGCTCGATCAAGACGTGACACAGGGGGGTAGGGCGCTTCGCCGAGTGGGCGAGGAGCGTGTCGATTGCCGCGTCGCTCAGGTCTTTCAGGAAGCTCGACGTCCAGTAGTTGTAGAGACCGAACGGGTAGTTCGGGTCGTCCAGACTCTGAACCGTGGTGTAAGGCATGGGGGCGACCTCGTCGGCGATCGGCTTGCCGAAGGCCCTGAGCGGACGAAGCTCGAGCTCTCCCTTCTCGATGGTGTCGCACCAGACGGGCTGCAGGGCGGCGGTCGGCGTGCCGTCCGGTGCTGCGGCCAGCAGGAAGTAGCAGGTGAGCTCGTCGGGAGCGCTGGCAGCGAAGTCGCGGTAGAAGCGGAAGAGCTCGCGCGCTGCGGCGAAGGGGTGGACGATCGACCCGGCGAGAACCGGGCCTACGGGATGGAGCCGGTACTCGAGGGACGTTGCGACCCCGAAGTTGCCGCCGCCGCCGCGCAGTCCAAAGAAGAGCTCCGCGTTGGCCTTCGCGCTCGCTGTGAGCCGGCGGCCGTCCGCGGTAACGACGTCGACAGACACGAGGTTGTCGCAGGCGAGCCCGTACTTCCGCATCAGGAACCCGAGGCCACCCCCGAGCGTGAGCCCGGCGATCCCGGTCGTCGTCACGTTGCCCATGGTGGTGGCGAGCCCGCAGGCCTGCGTCGCGCGATCGAGCTCGCCGATCAGTACGCCCCCTTCGGCGCGGACGCTGCGCTTCGCGCGATCGACCTGGATCTGCTTCATCCGCGAGAGATCGAGCATCAGGCCGCCGTCGCAGACCGCGTTGCCTGCAGTGTTGTGCCCGCCGCCGCGAACCGAGGTCTGGATCTCGCGCTCGCGCGCGAACTCGATGCACGCGACCACGTCGTCGGCGCCGGCGCAACGGGCGATGATACGGGGCTTGCGGTCGATCGCCGCGTTGTAAACCCGCCGCGCCGCGTCGTACTCCGCGTGACCCGGCCCGAGCAGCTCCCCCGCGAGCTTCGAGGCGAGCCGCGAGACCTCCGCCTTCATCAGTAGAGGATCGCGGGCAGGTACGCGCCTGCCGGCTCGTTGTAGAGGCCGATGGTCATGAGGGTCGCCTGCGAGACGACCCGGAGACCGTGACTGAGGCACCAGCGGAAGAGCTCGCCGTTGCGCGACGGAAGCAGGAAGCCCAGGCCAGTGATCGCCGGTGCTGCTGCAATGAGAGCCTTCAGGTCCTCGTTGGTCTCGCAGATGGCATGTTCGAAGATGCCGATGCCAGTGGCGTACCCGGTAATCCTGCCCAGGCGTTCGACGGCCTTGGCCGCACCGCTCCGGATGGCATCGAGAAGCTCACCTCCGCGATCGTGACCGTGAACGCGGACGCAGAGCTGATTGCACGCGGGAAGATCCGCGTCTCGTACCGGCCGGACTCGATACCCGGGGATCTCGAGCGCGAGAGGCTTCCCCTGCATCACGGAGAGCGTCTCCCGGGTCTCGAAGCCAAGCTTGGTGTAGAGAGCCAGCGATCGGCAGTGCCAGGCGACCTGGACGAGGCGCATCCCCGGAAAGCGCCGCTGCACCGCTCGATCCATCACCGCCTGCATGAGCTGGCGCCCGATCGTTCGATTCATGACGCGCGGATCGACCGATACCGGCCCGATCCCGGCGATCGTCGAGCGCTCATCCAGGAAGTTGCTGCCCACGATCCTCCCATCGATCTCGGCCACGACCGAATAGAAGCCCGGGTGCGAGAGCAGCATCGTTACGAGCCCTGTGGCCGCCTCCACCGAGGGGAAGTCGGGTGGGAAGTTGTGTTGCTCCGCGATCGACTTGAACGCCTCGTAGTCGATCCTTCCGCACTCCTTGGCGTCCTTGGGCGTGCCGGGTCGCAGTGTCACCGCCATGGCTGTGCTCCTCTGGTTGCTTCGCCTTCCGTCGAGAGGCGTAAAGAGCGAGGCAACGGCTGTTGAATCGGGCTACACGGCCGAGCTGTCTACAAGTTCCAGGAGATCGGGACCCGCGAGTCGGGTGTGTAGGAGCAGAATTTCCCGGTCCGAAGCGTCGTCCGCAGGTGCTCCGCCAACGCAGGGTCGTGCTCGCCGATCCGCTTCTTCGCCGCCTTGACGGCCAGGGTGACGTTCGAGCGCGCCCTTTCCACCGCTGCGGCGGCCTTGCGATCGCGGCCGCCGAGGCCGACTGCCGACGCGAGCTCCTGACTGAGGAACGCGATCTCCTCGCGCGCCCGCGTCGCGCGCAGCGGGTCGTTCGAGCGCTCGGCTTGCTCGAGCGCCTCCCGCAGATCCAGAAGCCGGCGCCGGTACTGCGCCCTGGCCTGCGGGTCGAGGATCTCCCCGGCGTCGCCCAGGCCGGGCGCGGCGCCCACGAGAGCGGTGACGTGGAGCTCGCTCCCGGGGTTGCGCAGCAGCTCCGCCAGGTAGCCGAGCCCCTTGGAGTCCCGGAGCCGGAAGGCCCGGCCCTCGAACGCGATCGTCCAGTACTCCCCCTCGCGGCGAAACAGATTGCCCACCGCCGCGTCGATCCCAGCGCTCGAAGTCAGCCCAACCGGCGCGCCGGCCGCCGGCGCACGCGCCCTCTCGGCGAGACCAGTCATCACGCGCGCATACTCGTACCTGCTCCGTGCTACCCACGGGTGTGCGCCCGCGCGCTCGTGCATCGCGATCGCGTCCCGAAAGTGCTCGGCGGCGTCGTCCATCCGCCCGAGCGTCACAGCCAGGAGACCCAGGTAGTGTGACACGGAGCCGTACCACGCTACCGCGTCGTGGCCAGCGACTACGGCCAGGTGTGAGTGAGGACGCAGCGAGTCGTAGAGGGGCCCCGCTCGTGCCGAGTCGCCGAGGAGCGCCACCGTCTCGGCTTCGAAGCACGGGTGGAGAAGACGCGAAGCTCCGTGCGAGAGCCCGCCGTCCTCGCTGCGCGCTGCGCGCTCGAGCTCGAGCCGAGCGTCGTCGCTGCGCCCGGCCTTCGCATAGGAGAGCGCGAGCGAGTACCTCCAACCGGCGATCGGGAAATACTCGGAAACGGCGCGCTCGTGCTCTGCGATCGCCTCGTCCATGCGCTCCTCTTGCCAGAGCAGGTCGATCCGCTGCCCCGTGAAGGTCTGAGCCGCATTCTCCTCCTGCGAGCGCCGCCCGATCTCGAGGGCGTCGCGCGCGAGCCTCTCCGCGTCCTGCAAACGGCCGGTCGCTGTCGCGTGCATCGCCCGCCACATGGTCGCGTACCAGGCGTGGAAGGGTTGGCGCAGCTCATCGGCGCGCCGCGCGTAGGCTTCGATCTCCTGCCCGGCCCGCGAGAGGTCACCGACCTCCAGCAGGTCCACGAGCCGCCAGCCGCGGCCGAGGAGCGCCAGGTCGGGGGTACCGGCCCGTTCGGCAATGAGCAGGATTTCGTCGGCGATCTCGAGCCGCTCCCCCACATCGCTCGGACCGCAGAGCGTGTAGTGGCGCGCGGCGAGCGCGTAGGCGAGCGCGCCGACGTCGTGCGTTCGGCGCGCCACGTCGACAGCCTCGCGACTCTGCGACTCGCGCCGCTCGCCCCCCGGCGCATAGTGAAGCGCTGTCGCCAGGCGGGCGAGAACCCGCGCTCGCAGGACGCTGTCAGCCGAGCCGAGCGCTTGCGCAGCTTCCTCGAGCAGCGAAACCAGCTCAGCGTCGTGCATGCGACTCACTGCCCAGACACCACCAAACCCGCCGCCGCCGAATCCGAGGGCCGCCCGCGCGAGTCTCTCGGGATCGCTCTGGCGTCTGGAGAGCTCCGCCGCCTGCTGAAAGCTCCTCCTCGCTCCAAGGGGATCGCCCACACGGCTCAGCGCTTCGCCGAGAGAGAGCAGAACGTCGGTGCGCCGCCGCTCGCTGCCCGCAGCGCGCTCGAGGAGCTCCAGCGCGCGCTCGTAGTGCTCGGCGGCTTCGTCGTCGGCGAGCAGGGACGACGCGCGCCGGGCAGCGCGAATCGCGTAGTCCGTGGCCTTGCTCGGATCGCCAGTCGGTCCCGCGAGAAGGAAATGGTGGGCGAGCTCGGCGAGGTGGGGCTCGGGGTTCGTGCCGTAGAGGGTTTCCAGAGTCTCGCCCACCCTGCGGTGGAGGAGGGCGTGCTCGGCCGGGCCGAGGTCGTCGTACAGCGTTTCGCGGACGAGGGCGTGCGAGAAGGAGAAGCGACCGAGCGACGCGGAGGTCTCCACGACCATCCCGACGGCCAGCACCTCGCCGAGCAGCCCGAGCAGCCGCTCGATCGAGAGCTCGCAGACTTGCTGCAGGATCGGCAGGTCGAACTCCCGGCCCACGACACACGCGACCGAGAGGACCCGGCGGCATGCTTCCGAGCACGGCCGGAGGCGCCGGCGGATCGCTTCGCGCACTCCCTGCGGAATCGGATATGCGCCTGCCGTCAGGGTTTCGGGAACCCCGATGCGCCCCTCGGCCGCGAGCAGCCGCGCCAACTCGTCCACGAAGAAGGGGTTTCCCTCGGTCGCCTGCTGAACCGTTCTGGTCAGAGTCACGGAAGCCGGCCGCCCGGCGATCGCCTCGATCACCCGGCCGACCTCGGCTTCGCGCAAGCCGCGCAAGGGAACGTGATGGGCGTCGCGGGCGACCGCGGCAAGCACTTCCATCACCTCCGCGGCCTGCCGCGCCTCGGCCTCGCGATAGGTGCCCAGCACCAGGATCGGCGCGTCGTGCAGCTCGTGGGCGACGAACTGCAGCAAAAGGAGAGAGGCTCGATCGGCCCAGTGCAGATCGTCGAGGATGAGCAGCAGCGGCCTTGTCTGCGCTGCCTGTTTCAAGAACCTTGCGATGGCATCGAAGAGGTAGAAGCGGGCGTGCTCTCCGTCGAGCGAAGTCGCCGGAGGGGGCAGCGCCGGCAGCCGCTCGCGCACCTCGGGCACGATCTGCGCGACGTACGGTGCGCCTGCACCCAGCTCTTGCGCGATCGTCTCCGGATCCGCCTCCCGAAGGTAGGAGCGAAGCAGCTGCACCCAGGGCCAGTAGGGCGGCGCCCCTTCGCCCTCCCAGCAGCGTCCCCACAGAACGCGGGCTCCTCTTCGCGAAGCGTGGTCTCCGAGCTCCGCGGCAAGCCGGGTCTTGCCGATCCCCGGCTCGCCTACGATGAGGAAGAGACGTCCGCGCCCGCCGAGCGCGTCGGAGAGCCCGCCGGAAAGCTCGGCGAGCTCACGCTCGCGACCGACGAAGAGCGTCGATCGCGGAAGTGTCCCCTGCACACTCGGGTCTCGCACGAGAGTGTCCATCGTACGAGATCGCGCTCGTTCGGCCTATCCTCCCGCTCGATGAGCGGGGACGCCGAGGGCAGCCAGCGCCGGCTCGCGGCGATCCTGTCGATGGACGCGGTGGGCTACAGCCGGCTGATGGCGGAGGACGAGGCCGCGACCGTCCGGACCTTGACCGCCTACCGCGAGGAGATCGCGCTCCTCGCGGGCCAGCACGGCGGGCGCGTGGTGGACAACCCGGGCGACAACCTGCTCTGCGAGTTCCCGGCGGCGACCTCCGCCGTGGCCAGCGCGCTCGAGATCCAGCGCGTGCTCGGGGCGCGGAACGCCGCGCTCTCGGTCGAACGCAGGATGGTGTTCCGCATCGGAGTGCACCTCGGCGAGGTACTGGCCCAGGGTCCGCGCATCTACGGCGACGGCGTGAACATCGCGGCGCGGCTCGAGGGCCTCGCGGAGCCCGGCGGGGTGTGCGTGTCGCAGGCGGTGCGGGATCAGGTCGGCACCAAGCTCGCGGTCGCCTTCGACGACCTCGGCGAGCAGTCGGTGAAGAACATCCCGCGGCCGGTGCGCGTGTATCGCGTGCGCAGCGCGGAGACCGGCGGCGCCGCCATCACACCGCGCGCGGCGTTGCGGTCCCGTGCGCTGGTGTGGGGAGCGGCTGTCACCGTGCTGCTGCTCCTCGTCGCCGGCGGCTGGTGGGTGCGCACTCGCACGCAAGCCGCGGAACCGGTAACGGCGAGCGTCGGCTTGGCGGGCTTCGACGAGCGTCCGGCGATCGCGGTGCTGCCGTTCGACAACCTGTCGGCGGATCCCGAGCAGGCGCACTTCGCCGACGGCCTCGCCGAGGACCTGATCACGCGCCTCTCGAGCTGGCGCGCTTTCCCGGTGATCGCGCGCAACTCGAGCTTCCAGTACCGCGGCGGAAACCGCGACGTGAAGCAAGTCAGCGCGGAGCTCGGCGCTCGCTACCTGGTCGAGGGCAGCGTGCGCCGCGCCGCCGATCGCATCCGGGTCTCGGCGCAGCTGATCGACGCTCCCTCCGGCGAGCACGTCTGGGCGGAGAACTACGACCGCGAAGTCCGCGACGTGTTCGCGATGCAGGACGAGATCAGCGCGACCATCGCGGCGTCGCTCGTGGGCGACCTGACGCGTGCAGAGGGGGAGCGCGCGCGGCAGCGGGGCACGGAGAACCTCGAGGCGTGGAGCCTCTACCAGCTGGGCATGCAGCGTCTCGATCGCTATACGCGCGAGGACAATGCCGAGGCGCGCGCGCTGTTCGAGCGAGCGATCGCGCTCGATCCGCGCTTCGCGACGGCGCTGGCACAGCTCTCGATGGCGAACATGTTTGAGAAGCTCCTCGGCTCGAGCGACGCGTCCGAGCAGATGGAGTCCGCCGCGCTCGAGAGCGCGCGCCGCGCGGTCGGGCTCGACCCGCGAGATGCCCTCGCCCACGCCGCGCTCGGCTGGGCCCATCTCACGGTGGGCGACGTGCGGAACGGACTCGACTCGACGCGGCGAGCGGTGGACTTGAACCCGAGCATGCCGGAGGCGTGGTTCTGGTTCGGTTGGGCCCAGCTGGTGGCCGGGGATCCGGACGCGTGCATCGCCGCGAGCGAGCGAGTCCAGCGGCTCAGCCCTCACGCGCCCATCGCGTCGCTCGCCTACAGCAATCTGGCATGGGCGTACTGGCAAACGGGCCGGTACGAAGCGGGGCTCGACGCGGCCCGCCGGCTGGAGTCCGCACTGCCCGCAACCTGGTCTGGCTTCATGGAGTTCGCTTTGAACGCGGTGGAGCTCGGTCGTATCGAGGAGGCGCGCGCGGCGATCGCCGAAGCGCGACGCCTCCAGCCCGACCTGTCACTTGAGTTCAATCAGCGCC
>CAYVQJ010000059.1:0-36059 GCA_964454165.1 uncultured Myxococcales bacterium
CCGCGCCCGGCGCGCGTCATCGGCACGTCCGCTCCGGCTCGCCGCTCGCTGGTTGAGATCCCCGCGCTCCGCTTCCGTCAGTACGATCGGGTTTCCCATGCACCCGATCGTACTCCCTTTTCATGCGTTACACACCACTAGTGACGCGGATCGCGGTCACCGGAGCGAACGGCGCCGTGGGCCGCGAGCTGGTGCGGCGCGCGCTCGCGGAGCCGGCGCTCGAGATCGTCGCGGCGGTGCGTTCGGAGCGTGCGGCGCGCGAGGTGCCGCCGATCCCTCCGGGGCGCGGTCGCGTCGAGATCGTGTCCTACGCCGAGCCTGCGAGCCTCGAGCGCGCGTTCGCGGGCGCGGACGCGGTGATCCACCTGCCCGGGATCCTGGTCGAGCGGCGCGACGCGAGCTACGCGCAGGCGAACGTCGAGACCACCCGCACTGCCCTCGCGACCGCGCGGCCAGCGGGCGCGCGCAAGCTCGTGCTGGTGTCCGCGCACGGTGCGGACGCGGCATCGCGCAATCGCTACTTCCGGACGAAGGGCGAAGCAGAAGCGCTGGTGCGCGCGAGCGGGCTCGTCTTCTCGATCCTGCGCTCACCGCTCGTGCTCGGGCCCGGCACGGAGGGCGCCAGCGCACTCGCGCGGCAGAGCGCGGGGCCATCGGTGCGACTGCTCGACGCTGGACGCGTGCTGCACCGTCCGCTCGACGTCCTCGACCTGGCGGCCGGGGCGCTGGCTGCGGCGCGCGCGAGCGAGGTCGCGCGCAACGCCACGCTCGAGCTCGCCGGACCGACCGAGCTCTGCTACCGCGAGCTCGTCGAGCTCGCCGCGCGCCTGCGCGGTCACGCGCTGCGGATCGGCTCGCTGCCTTCGGCGCCGCTGCGCTTGCTGCTGCGCGTGCGCCGCGCGCTCTTCGGTCCCGGCTTCGACGCCGACGCGCTCGAAGTGCTGCTCGCGGACACGCGCGTCGATCCCGCGCCCGCCGCACGCGCGCTCGGGCTCGAGCTCACGCCGCTCCCCGAGACGATCCGGCGGAGTCTCGGGATCGGCGCAGCGCCAGCAGGCGATCGAGCATCGATGCCAGCGTCGTGAGCGCGAGCGCCCAGGCGATGGCGCGCACGAGCGGCGCTGCGGGAAGGCCCAGACGCACGAGCACGTCGCCGACGAGCGGCACGAAGTAGAGGATCCCGTTCGCGCGGCCGAGCCCGCTCATGCGGAGCTGGCGTACGCCGTGCGCGAAGAGCGAGTCGACGACGTACTGCGCGAACGCAAGCGCGACGAGGACCGGCAGCACGCCCGGCAGTGCGCCGCGCACCGCGGCGGCCGCCAGACCGGTGACGACGAACAGGAAGTCCGCGCCGTGGTCGAGCGCGCGGCCGAGCGGGCTCGCGGTGCCACGCGCGCGGGCGACGCGGCCGTCCGCGAGGTCCGTGGCGATCGCGACCGCGAGCAGGAGCGCGCACCAGAGCGCGCCCGGCGCGTCGCCGCGCTGCATCGCGAACCAGAAGGGAATCACGCACGCCAGCCGGAGCAGCGAGAGCGCGTGCGCCATCAGCTCCGCTGCAGCAGCCGCGCGATCGTCTGGAGCTGCATGTGGCTCGTACCCTCGTAGATCTTGCCGACCTTGGCGTCGCGATACAGCTTCTCGACCGGGTACTCGCGCGTGTAGCCGACGCCGCCGTGGAGCTCGACGGCCTGATTCGTCACGCGCTCCGCGACCTCCGAGGCGAACAGCTTGGCCATCGCCGCCTGTTTGACGAAGTCGCGCCCGGTCTCCTTGAGCCGCGCCGCGTTGTAGACCGTGAGCCGCGCGGCCTCGATCTCCGTCGCCATGCGCGCGAGCTCGAACTGGACCGACTGGAAGTCGCCGATCGGCTGCCCGAACTGGTGACGCGCCGCGGTGTAGGTCAGGCACTCGTCGAGCGCGCGCTGCGCCACGCCCACCATCTGCGCGCCGATCCCGATGCGCCCCTCATTGAGCGTCTCGATCGCGACCTTGTAGCCCCGTCCCACAAGGCCGAGCACGTTCTCGCGCGGCACGCCCACCGCGTCGAGCACCAGCTCGCAGGTGGAGCTGGCGCGGATGCCGAGCTTGTCCTCCCTGCGCCCGAGCGAGAAGCCGGCGAAGCCGCGCTCGACCATGAAGCAGGTGATGCCGTGGTAGCCCGCGCCGGGGTCGACCGTCGCGAACACCAGGTAGATCCCCGCCTCGGCGGCGTTGGTAATCCAGAGCTTGCGGCCCGAGAGCCGCCAGCCGTCGCCGTCCGGGACGGCGCGGCAGGCGAGCGCGAAGGCGTCGCTCCCCGAGCCCGCCTCCGAGAGCGCGTACGAGGCGACGGTGCCGCTCGCCATGCGCGGCAGGTACTTCTCGCGCTGCGCGTCGTTGCCCCAGCGCAGGATCGCGTTCGCGGTGATCGTGTTCTGTACGTCGACCAGCACGCCGACGGAGGCGTCTCCGCGCGAGATCTCCTCGATCGCCAGGATCGACATGAAGAAGCTCGAGCCCGCGCCGCCGAAGCGCTCCGGGGTCTCGATCGACATCACGCCCAGGTCGAAGAGCTTCGGGACGAGCTCGGGGTCGAACGCCCCGTCGCGGTCCATCTTGGCCGCGCGCGGCACGATCTCGGCGTCGGTGAACTCGCGCACCGTGCGGCGGAAGAACTCCTCGTCCTCGGAGAGCGCGGTCAGCGGCTGCGTCATCTTCGCGTCCTCTCCCGGAGCAGCGCGACGACGCCCGTGAGCGGAACCTCGCTCGTCGACTTCGACGCCCGCTCGAAGAGCTCGACGTTGCCGGCCGCCAGCCCCCTCGGCCCGAGCACGATGCGGAACGGAATGCCGACGAGATCCGCGTCCTTGAACTTGACGCCCGCGCGCTCGTCGCGGTCGTCGAGGATCACGTCGAGACCGGCGGCCTCGAGCTCTTCGAGCAGCGTTTCGGCCGCCTGCGCCTGCGCTGGATCGCTCGCCTTCACCGGCGTGATCACCACCTGGAAGGGCGCGATCGAGAGCGGCCAGGCGATGCCGTTCTGGTCGTGGTGGGCCTCGATCGCCGCCGCCGCGATGCGATCGATGCCGATGCCGTAGCACCCCATCACGATCGGGATCGGCTTGCCGTCCGCCGCCTGCACCGTCGCGCCCATCGCCTCCGAGTAGCGCGTGCCGAGCTTGAAGATGTGCCCGACCTCGATGCTCTTCCGGAGCTCGAGCGGCTTGCCGCACGCGGCGCAGGCGTCGCCCGCCACGGCGCTGCGCAGATCGGCGAAGCGCGCGTGGCCGAGGTCGCGCGCCACGTCGACGTGGCGCAGGTGGAAGCCGTTCTCGTTGGCTCCCGTCGTCATGCCGCGCCGCCCGCGCAGGGCCTCGTCGATCCAGACCTTAGCGCGCGTGACGCCGAGCCCGCCCAGGCTCCCGGGTGCGGCGCCGAGCAGCGCGCCGATCTCTTCGGGATGGGCGGGGCGCGAGCCCACGACTCCAGTCGCCTCGACCAGCTTCACGTCGTTGAGCTCGTGGTCCCCGCGCAGCAGGAACAGCATCGGCTCGCCGCCGACCACGTAGACGAGCGTCTTGATCTGCCTGTTCGCCGGCGCGCCGCCTGCGAACCGCTCGAGCTCCTCGATCGTGCGCACGCCCGGCGTCGCGAACTTCTCGGCCTCCGCGCGGTCGTCGGGGTCTTCGACGCGCGCGGGAACGGACTTCGCCTTCTCGAGGTTGGCCGCATAGCCGCAGCCGGGGCAGTGGACGACCCAGTCCTCGCCGGCGTCGCTCGCGGCCATGAACTCGACCGACTCAGTCCCGCCCATGACACCACTCGACGCCTGCACGGGCACGGCCTCGATCCCGCAGCGGTGGAAGATGCGCGTGTACGCGCCGGCGTGCAGCTCGAACGCGTGGTCGAGACCCGCGGCGTTCACGTCGAACGAGTACGAGTCCTTCATCGTGAACTGGCGCCCGCGCAGCACGCCCGCCTTCGGCCGCGGCTCGTCCCGGAACTTGGCCTGGATCTGGTACCAGATCTGCGGCAGCTCGCGGTAGCTGCGCAGCTCGGAGCGCGCGATCCCGGTGAAGACCTCCTCGTGCGTCATGCCCAGGCACATGTCGGCGCGCTTGCGGTCGCGCAGCCGGAACATCTCCTCGCCGACCAGCTCCCAGCGCCCCGACTCTTTCCAGAGCTCGGCCGGGTGCAGCGCGGGCAGGTAGAACTCCTGCCCGCCGATCGCGTCCATCTCCTCGCGCACGATGGCCTCGATCTTCCGCATCACGCGCCGCCCGAGCGGGAGGTAGCTGTAGATCCCGGCTCCGAGCTGGCGGATCAGCCCGGCCCGGAGCATCAGCCGGTGGCTCGCGGCCTCGGCCTCCGCCGGGTCGTCGCGCAGAGTAGGAATGAACAGCTTCGACCAGCGCATCGGCGCTGAGTCTTACCGACGGCCGGGTGCGCCGCCCGGGGGCGGCCACCCCCCGTGGCCCGGCGGGATCTCCTCGTTAGAATGACCGCCGTCGGAAAGGGCTCGGTCCCCTCGCCTGCCCGGTTCGAAGGGGCAGGACCCCCCCTGCCGCTCGCGAATCCGACTCACCTTTCGCACAGCAGGGCATGGAACAAGATCAGCTCATCACGACTGTCGAAGGCGTGGAAGCGCTGGCTAAGCGCCTGCGGGGCGAGAAGGTCATCGCCGTCGACACCGAGGCCGACAGCTTCTTCCACTACTTCGACAAGCTGTGCCTGCTCCAGATCGGCACGCGCAAGGAGCAGGTGCTCGTCGACCCGCTCACGCTGCCGGAGCACGGGCTCGCGCCGCTGGCGCCGATCCTCGCCGATCCGCACGTGCGCAAGGTCCTGCACGCCGCCGAGTACGACATGTTCATCCTGTCGCGCCGCGGGCTGCGCATCGAGAGCCTGTACGACACCATGATCTCCGCCCAGCTCCTGGGCTATCCCGCGGTCGGGCTGGCGGCGCTGGTCGAGCGCCACTTCGGTGTGTCGCTCTCCAAGGACCAGCAGCGCACCGACTGGTCGAGGCGCGAGCTGCGCCCTGCCCAGCTCGAGTACGCGCTCTCCGACGTGCGCTACCTGATCGAGCTGTCCGAGATCCTGGAGAAGGACCTCAAGAGCAAGCACCGGCTGGCGTGGGCGCAGGCGGAGTTTCGGGGGCTCGAGCAGCGGAGCTGGCCGGAGCGCAGCTTCGACCTCGAGGGCTACCTGCGGATCAAGGGCTCGCGCCAGCTCAAGCCCAAGTCGCTGGCCGTGCTGCGCGAGCTCTTCCTGATGCGCGACAAGCGGGCGCGCGAGGCGGATCGCCCGCCGTTCAAGGTGCTCGGCAACGGCACGCTGCTCGACCTGGCCGAGAACCCGCCGGCGTCCAAGCGCGGCTTGCTCGGGCGCAGGGGCCTCACCGACCTGGTGGTGCGGCGGCTTGGGCAAGACATGCTCGATGCCGTGCACCGCGGGCTCGAGGGGCCGGAGCACCCGCCGCTCGAGAAGCGCGAGGGGCCGGTGCGGCGCCGGCTGGATCGGCGCGCGGAATGGCGGCTGGAGCGGCTCAAGCACTGGCGAGCGCAACGCGCGCGCGAGCTCGAGCTCGATCCCGGCGTGTTCTGCGCGAACGCCGGGCTCGAGGAGATCGCCGGCGCGGCGCCGCGCACGCGGGAGGAGCTCGCGGGACTCGAGCACGTGAAGCGCTGGTGGGCGGAAGCGTTCGGCGGCGAGATCCACACTCTGCTCGAAGACCTGCGCGCGCGCGAGTCGCGCGAGGCTCCGAGCGAGAGCCATTCGCCTGCTCCACAGCCAGCGACCGACGCCGCGCCGCGCCGCCGGCGCGGCCGACGCCGCCGCGGCTCGCGCAAACGCGGCTCCGGCCACGGCGCTGCCAGCACGCCCGCCTGATGGGCATGGACGCTCGCGCGGAGGTCTCCAACGCGCTCAGGCGCGCGGGGGCGCGCTTCGCGTTCGTTCACGGGAGCCGGGCTGGCGACGGGGCGCGGGCGGACTCGGACCTGGACGTCGCGGCGTACTGGGGCGATCGGTCGCCGGCGCCGTGGGAGGTCGCCCTTCCTGACGGCGTCGACCTGCTCGTGCTCGACGCGGCCCCGCTCGAGCTCGCTGGTCGCGTCGCGCTGCGCGGCGAAATTCTCTTCGACGACGATCCACCCGCGCGCGTGCGTTGGCAGGCGCAGACGCGCCGGATCTACCTCGACGAAGAGGAGCGGCAGGCGCGCCTCGACCGGCTCTTCCTCGAGAAGCACGCGCGTGGTTGACGAGCGGCGGGTTCGCCGCCTGCTCCAGCGCATCCGCGACGACCTCTCGTACCTCTCGGAGCGCGCTCGCGGGGATCGTGCCGCTGTTCGCGCCGACGTCGATCGGCTGGCCGCGCTGAAGTACCACTTCATCACCGCGATCGAGGGTTGCCTCGACGTGGCGCAGCACCTGTGCGCCTCCGAGGGCTGGGGGCCCCCGAAGTCGAATGCCGATGCCATGCGGGTGCTGGCGGCCCACGGAGTCCTAACTCCGGATCTCGGCCAGGCACTGGCTCGCGCCGTGGGCTTCCGCAACCTGCTTGTCCATGGCTACGCGGACGTCGACGACGAGCGTGTGATCGCGTTCCTCGACCACGTGGACCTGCTGGCCGCCTTCGTCCAATCCGTCTCGCGCTGGGCGAGCTGACCCGGCAAGCGAGTAGCGCGCGCAGCACGCGCAGCGTGCGGAGGCCGCTTGGCGACAGCCATCGCGGCTCAGGCCCCCGCTACCCCCGGGGGCGCGCGCGGGAGCGGTGCTCGATCGCGGTGCAGCGGTCCTCTACGACCAGGATTCCCGCGGCGCGCAGGCGGGCGGCTGACTCGGGATGGCGCACGCCGAGCTGCATCCAGAAGCCGCGCACGCCGCGGCGCAGCGCTGCGTCGGCGATCCCGGGCACGTCCTCGGAGCGCCGGAACACGTCCACCCAGTCGACGGGCTCGGGGATCGCGTCGAGCGTGGGATGGCAGCGCTCGCCGAAGATCTCGCTCGCGTTCGGATTCACGGGGATCACGCGATAGCCGACCGCTTGCAGGTAGCGCGCGATGCGATGGCTGTCGCGATCCGGGTTCGGCGAGCAGCCGACGACCGCGACGCTGCTGCCGCAGTCGAGGATCCCCGTGATCTCGTCCATCGCGCGCACTACAGTAGCGCCGCGCCGCTCGACACGGCCGCGGAGAGAGAGCATGCCGGTAGAAGCCGAGGTCGCGATCGAGTCGATCCTGAAGGAGCGCCGGGTCTTCAAGCCGGATCCCGCGTTTGCGAAGCAGGCACACTGGAACGCCGCGACCTACGCGCGCCTGCGCAAAGAGGCCGCCGCCAACCCCGAGCGCTTCTGGGCGCGCATGGCGAAGGAGCACGTCCACTGGTGGAAGCCGTGGAGCAAGGTGCTCTCGTGGAAGGCGCCGTTCGCGAAATGGTTCATCGGCGGCAAGACCAACGTCGCCTACAACTGCCTCGACCGGCACCTCGAGGGGCCCAACGCCTGGCGGCGCAACAAAGCGGCGATCATCTGGGAAGGCGAGCCCGGCGACAGCCGCGTGCTGACCTACGGCGACCTGCACCGCGAGGTGCAGAAGTTCGGCAACGTGCTGAAGGGGCTCGGCGTCAGGAAGGGCGATCGCGTCGCGCTGTACCTGCCGATGATCCCGGAGCTGGCGATCGCGATGCTCGCCTGCGCGCGCATCGGTGCGGTGCATTCGATCGTGTTCGGCGGCTTCTCCGCGGACAGTCTTCGCGACCGCATCAACGACGCGCAGGCGAAGGTGCTGGTGACCGCCGACGGCGGCTGGCGCCGCGGCGCGGTGGTGCCGCTCAAGAAGCTCGCCGACGACGCGCTCGAGGGCACGCCTACGATCCAGAGTGCGATCGTCGTCCGGCGCATCGGCGCGCCGATCGAGATGAAGCCCGGCCGCGACCACTGGTGGCACGCTCTCATGGCGAGCGCTCCGGCGCGCTGCCCGGCGGAGAAGCTCGACGCCGAGCACCCGCTCTTCATCCTTTACACGTCGGGAACGACGGGGAAGCCGAAGGGCATCCTGCACACGACCGGCGGCTACCTCGTGCACGTCACCGTCACCACCAAGTACATCTTCGACCTCCGGGAAGAGGACGTGCACTGGTGCACCGCCGACATCGGCTGGGTCACCGGTCACAGCTACGTGGTGTACGGACCGCTCTCCAACGGCGCGACCTCCATCATGTACGAGGGCGCGCCGAACTGGCCGGACTCAGACCGGCTGTGGGCGCTCGTCGACAAGTACCAGGTGAGCATCTTCTACACCGCGCCCACGGCGATCCGCAGCTTCATGAAGTGGGGAGACGAGTACCCGAAGAAGCACGCGCTCGACTCGCTGCGCCTGCTCGGGACCGTCGGTGAGCCGATCAACCCCGAGGCGTGGATCTGGTACCACCGGACGATCGGCAAGAAGCGCTGCCCGATCGTCGACACCTGGTGGCAGACGGAGACGGGCGGAATTCTGATCACGCCGCTACCGGGCGCGGTGGCGACCAAGCCGGGCTCGGCCACGCTCCCGTTCCCCGGCGTGTCGGCCGAGGTCGTCGACGAGAAGGGCACGCCCGTCGGCGTGGACCAGGGCGGATATCTGGTGCTGAAAAAGCCGTGGCCGGGGATGCTGCGCGGCATCTGGGGCGATCCCGAGCGCTTCAAGGAGCAGTACTTCTCCAGGTACCCGGGGATCTACTTCACCGGCGACGGCGCGCGTCGCGACAAGGACGGCTACTTCTGGCTGCTGGGCCGCGTGGACGACGTGATGAACGTCGCGGGCCACCGGCTCTCGACGATGGAGATCGAGAGCGCGCTGGTCTCACACGCCGCCGTGGCCGAGGCTGCGGTGGTCGGGCGCCCCGACGACATCAAGGGCACCGCGATCGCCGCGTTCGTCTCGCTGGAGCGCGGCAGCCAGGCGTCCGAGGCGCTGCGCACAGCACTCAAGGCGCACGTGGCGAAGGAGATCGGCGCGCTGGCGCGGCCGGACGACCTGCGCTTCACCGACTCGCTGCCCAAGACGCGCTCGGGAAAGATCATGCGGCGCCTGCTCCGCGACATCGCCGCGGGGCGCGCGCCGGTCGGCGACACGACGACGCTCGAGGACTACTCCGTGCTCGCGCGGCTGCGCGAGGGCGATGAGGTCTAAGAGCGGCGTCGCGATTTCTCGGGGGGTGACATGCGTATCGTCTGGATCCTGATCCTCGCGCTCGCGGGGGCGGCAGCCGGCTATCTCTGGACGCGGTTCGAGGGCGATCCGCCCGTGATCCAGACGCGCAGCGCGGAGCTGTTCGTGAACAAGGAGTACGTGCACGAGGTGCGCGCGTCGGACGACGGGACCGGGCTGGAGAGCCTGCGCGTCTGGCTCGTGGCGGGCGACAAGGAATACGAGCTCGTGAACCAGGCCTTTCCGGGTAGCCTGTTCACCGGCGCGGACCTTTCCGGTGAGCAGAGCGTGCAGGCTCCGATCGACGCCAGGAAGCTCGGCCTCGCCGACGGCGACGCGTTGCTGCACATCGAGGCGAAGGACTACTCCTGGCGCGGCAACGTCGCGCACCAGGAGGTGCCGATCTCGATCGACACGAAGCCGCCGCGGATCGGACTCGAGACTGGACTGACCTATGTGCGCCGCGGCGGCAGCGAAGCCGTGGTCTACACCGTGAGCGACGACACCAAGCGCGATGGCGTCGAGGTGGGTGAGTTCTGGTTCCCCGGCTTCGCGCACCCGCTGGAGCGCGGCAAGCGCTTCGCGCTGTGGGCGCTCGCGCCGGGTCAGGACCCCGACGCGCGCCCGCGCGTGGTCGCCGAGGACGCGGCCGGCAACCGCGCGACGATCGGCGTCGCGATCAACGTGATCGAGCGCGAGTTCCCGAGCGACACGATCCAGGTCAGCGAGTCGTTCATGACCGACAAGGCGAACGAGCTCGGCGTCGCGCTGGATGGCGGCGCCGAGGCCGCCTACCTGAAGATCAACGGCGAGATGCGGCGCGAGAACGACGCGAAGATCCGCCAGCTCTGCCGCGAGTCGAGCGGCGAGCGGCTCTGGTCCGGCGCTTTCGTGCAGATGCCCAACACGCACGTCGGCGCGCGCTTCGCCGAGACGCGCAGCTACGTGGTCGACGGGCGCAGGATCGACCAGCAGGTGCACCTCGGCTACGACCTGGCCTCGACCACGCACGCCCCCGTGCCCGCGGCGAACGACGGCGTGGTGGTATTCGCGGGCGAGCTCGGGATCTACGGCAACACCGCGATCGTCGACCACGGGCTCGGGCTGTTCTCGCTCTACGGCCACCTGTCGGAGCTCGGCGTGACCAGGGGCGACGCGGTGCAAAAGGGCGCGTCGCTCGGCAAGAGCGGGCAGACCGGGCTCGCCGGCGGCGATCACCTGCACTACGCGGTGCTGCTCTCGGGGATCTTCGTCGATCCGCTCGAGTGGTTCGATCCGAAGTGGATCGCGGACCATCTGGAGCCGAAGCTCGCACCCGCCGCGAGCGAGGCCGCCTCGGGCGCGTGAGAGACATCGGCGTAGAAGGCATCTCGAAAACGGGAAGGGCAAGCGCGAAGCGCGCGCAGCGAGGCGGAGCCGAGCGCAGCCGTAGGCGCGGCTCAGCCGCGCCGTACACGGTCAGACTAGTCCGCGCGCGGCTGGTCGAGTGGTACCACGGCGCGCGGCGCGATCTGCCGTGGCGGCGCACGCGCGATCCGTACCGCGTCTGGGTCTCGGAGGCGATGCTGCAACAGACGCGCGTCGAGACCGTGATCCCGTACTACGAGCGCTTCGTCGCGCGCTTTCCGACGCTGCAGGCGCTGGCCGACGCGGACGAGCAGGACGTGCTGCACGCGTGGTCGGGCCTCGGCTACTACTCGCGCGCGCGCAACCTGCGGCGCGCGGCGCAGGTCGTGGTGCGCGAGCACGCGGGCGAGCTGCCGCGCGAGCCCGACGCGCTGGAGCGGCTGCCCGGGATCGGGCGCTACACCGCGGGAGCGATTCGCAGCATCGCGTTCCGGGAGCCGGCGCCGATCGTGGACGGGAACGTCACGCGCGTGCTGTCGCGTCTGCACGGCTGGCGCGCGCCCGAGAGCGCAGCGCTCTGGCGCGCGGCCGAGGCGATCGCAGCGGGGCCGCGTCCCGACCTCGCGAACCAGGCGCTGATGGAGCTCGGCGCACTGGTCTGCACGCCGCGCGCGCCGCGCTGTCCGAACTGTCCCGTGTCGATCGCGTGCGCAGCGCGCGCCGCGGGCGAGCCGGAGCGCTTCCCAGCACCGCGCACTCGGCCCGCTCCGCGCGAGGTGCAGGCACTCGCCGGTCTGCTCGAACGCGTGCGCCCGACACGCGCGGTGCTGCTCGTGCGGCGCCCTTCGCGCGGTCTGCTGGGCGGTCTCTGGGAGCTGCCGAACGTCGAAGGCGACTCGAGCACAGCACTGGTAGACGCCGTCCGCGCGCGCACCGGCCTCGGCGTGCGCGCCGGTGAGAAGCTCGGCGAGCTGCGCCACGTCTTCACGCACAAGGCACTCACGCTGGCCGTCGTGCGGCTCGAGCGCGGGAAGGGGAGACTGCGCGCAGGCGACGACGCGCGCTGGTGTGCGCGAGCTCGCCTCGACGAGCTGCCGCTGTCTACGCTCGCACGGCGCACTCTCCGCCTCGCGAAATTCGCCTGAACCGGTTTACACTGGCGGTTGCCATGGCGCACCGCGAGCGACAGCGGGGCAACGGGGAGACTGGCGGCGACGCGGAGGAGTCGGCGCTGTTCGAGCAAGCCGTGGCCGGCGCCCGGCGGCTGGCGGCGGACGTGCACGTTCCGGCCATCTGCTACCGCGCGGCGGTCCCGCTCTCGGACCACGAGCGCGAGGTGCTGCGCGAGCTCGACGCGCTGGTCTCGGGCGAGGCGCCGTTCGATCTGGTCGAGAGCGACGAGTACCACGAAGGGCGGGCGCCCGGGATCGATCTCCGGGTGGTCAAGCGGCTGCACCGCGGCGAATTCTCGGTGCAGGCGGAGCTGGACCTGCACGGCGCGGATGCCCGCAGCGCGCACACGCTGGTCGAGAAGCTTTGCGCGGACGCGCACGTCCGCGGCCTGCGCGTGGTGAAGATCGTGCATGGCCGCGGCCGCAACTCGCCCGGGGGCGAGGCGGTGCTCCGGCCTTCGCTCCCGCGCTGGCTCTCGCGCGGACCCACCGGCCAGCTCGTGCTGGCCTGGACCACGGCGCCGCAGAACGACGGCGGCGCCGGGGCGACCTACGTGCTGCTCCGCCGCGAGCGCCGTCGCCGCGCGCCCGGCGACCCCGTATCCTGAGCGCGTGGGATCGAGCTTCGGCGCGCTGTTCCGGATCCACACCTGGGGGGAGTCGCATGGCGGCGCCGTGGGCGTGGTCATCGACGGCTGCCCACCGCAGATCGAGCTTGCGCCCGAGCAGGTGCAGGTCGAGCTGGACCGCCGCCGCCCCGGCCAGAGCCGCCTGACCACGCCGCGTCAGGAGGCGGATCGCGCCGAGATTCTGTCCGGCGTGTTCGAGGGCAGGACACTCGGCTCGCCGATCCTGATCCTGGTGCGCAACGAAGACGCGCGTCCCGAGGCGTACGAGCACGTGCGCGACGTCTACCGGCCGTCGCACGCCGACTACACCTACGACGCCAAGTACGGCATTCGGAACTGGCAGGGCGGCGGGCGCGCGAGCGCGCGCGAGACCGTCGGGCGCGTGGCTGCCGGCGCCGTCGCACGCGCCGTGCTGCGCCACTTCGGCCTGGGCGAGATCGTGGGCTGGGTCTCTCAGGTGCACACGGTCGAGACCGAGGTCGATCCGCTCGCAGTGACACGCGAGCGCGTCGAGGCGACACCGACGCGCTGCCCCGATCCCGACGCCGCCGCCGAGATCGAGCGGCGGATCGACGACGCGCGCCGTCGCGGTGACTCGCTCGGTGGCAGCGTGACCTGTGTGGCGCACGGCGTGCCGGCCGGCCTCGGCGAGCCCGTGTTCGACAAGCTCGAGGCCGACCTGGCGAAGGGGATCCTGTCGCTCCCGGCGTGCAAGGGCTTCGAGATCGGCTCGGGCTTCGCCAGCCTGCGCATGACGGGGATCGAGCACAACGACGCCTTTTACAGCGACGAGCGTGGGCGGGTACGCACGCGCACCAACCGCAGCGGCGGCGTGCAGGGCGGCATCAGCAACGGCGAGCCCGTCGTGGTGCGTGCGGCCTTCAAGCCGACGGCCACGATCCGGCTCGAGCAGGAGACGGTCACCACGAGCGGCGAGGCGGCGCGGCTCGAGGCCAGCGGACGCCACGACCCGTGCGTGCTGCCCCGCGCGGTCCCGATGGTCGAGGCGATGGTCGCCCTGGTGCTCGCCGACCACCTGCTGCGCCAGCGCGCGATCGCCGGTCCCGAGTGGAAGGTATAGGCTGGCAAGCGCGCGAAGCGCGCGCGTCCGCGCGCGAGCGGAGGCCGCTCGGCGACAGCCGTCGCGGCAGAGACCTCTGACGACGACGAAGGGAGGGTCCAAACGTGAGCGATGCGAGCTACACGGCTCGGTGTCTTTGCGGTGGAGTCGAGCTCGAGGTGAGCGGCGCGCCGGCGGTGTCGGGCTTCTGTCACTGCGAGTCCTGCCGCGGCTGGCTCGGCGCGCCAGTGCACGCCTTCACGCTGTGGCCGCGGGCGCAGGTGAAGCTGCGCAAGGGCAACGAGCAGGTCGGCGTCTTCAAGAAGACCGAGCAGAGCCATCGCAGCTTCTGCAAGAGCTGCGGCGGCCACGTCTTCGTAGACCATCCCGGGATGAACCTGACCGACGTGCTCGCCGTGACCATGCCGAAGTTCCCCTTCGAGCCGACGCTTCACGTGCACTACGGCGAGAAGGTGCTCTCGATGCGCGACGGCCTGCCGAAGTTCCGCAACATGCCAAAGGAGTTCGGCGGCTCGGGAGAGCAGCTCGCCGACTGAGCCGTCAGCGGCCGGCGAGCCTGCGCGCGATCGGGGCGAAGGCACCGAGGTCGCGCTCGAAGATCACGTAGTAGGACACGCCGAAGCGTTCACGCAGGGCGAGCAAGCGCTCTTCGATCTCGGACGCGCTTCCGAGCAGCACGTACGGCGTGTCGAGCACGGTATCGGCCGAGAGGCTCTGGCTCTTCGCGATCCCGGCCGCTGCGCCCGCGCGGTCGTCGGTCACGGCGACGCCCTGGATCAGCGTGGACAGCTCGAGCGCGTCGAAGCGCGCGCCGGCGCCCTCGCGCACCCAGCGCACCTTGCGCGCGAACGACTCCAGGGAGAGATCAGCAAGGTCCAGTCCCGCTCCGTCGCGGCGTGGGCCGGCAACGGTGAGAGCTGCGCGCCGAAGTGATCGGGCACGACCAGGGTTTGGAAGCCCTCGGCCTCGACGCGACGCGCCTTCTCCTGCCAGGCGTGGCGCGAGCCGGCGAGGTCGCACTGCACGCCGAAGCGGAAGGGCTTGGTCACGCCGACACTTCTTAGGTGTCGACTCTACCGGGCCGGCTGAACCTGTGCCGCGCCCGAGGACGCGCGCGTGCCGTCGGCGGACACCACCGTCGCGCGCTCGCCGTCGCGCACGTCGATCTGCGCGCCGTTGGGAAACGCGACGATCGACACCGAGCGCTCACCGCCGGGCGCCTGGAGCGACAGCGCCGCCCCCCCGGGCGACGCGGCGATCCGCACCGCCTGCCCGTCCTTGCCGTCGTAGAGTCCGAGCGCGACTGGCGCCGAGCTGCCGAGCGCGCTCGGCTCCCGGCCCAGGTATGCCAGCCGCCGGCCGGCCTCATCCACGATCTCGAGCCCGCCGCGTAGCTGAAGCTCTCCGACCGCGAGCTTCGCGAACTCGCTGCGCTCCACCGCGGGCTCGCCTTCGTCGGCGAGCAGCAGCGCGAGCGCGAGTGCCAGGGCGCCGAGGGCGACAGCGGCGAGACCGACGCCGACGCCGGCGACCACGGCGCGACGCAGGTGACTCTCCAGCGTCCGCGTGCGCGCAGCCAACGCCCAGAGCTCGGCCTCGAGCGGATCGGGCAGGTCCGCGTCCAGCGGCGGCTCTTCCGGCGCCACGAGCTCCGCCTGCGCCGGTTGCGCGCCGGAGCCGAACGCCTGACGCACCGCGCGGAGCTCCGCACGGTGGAGCTCGCGGTCCAGCTCGCGTTGGTGCTCGAGCTCCTCGTGAGTCACAGAGGACATCTCAGCGAGTCTCGAAGCGCGCGTGGCGCGGCTCGGTCGAGCTCGACTGGAAGCCGATCGTCGAGCCCAGGTACTCGACGCTCGGCGCCGTGACCGGCGCCGTGGTTGCGCCCGGCAGCAGGAGTGAGAAGGCGGTGCTGTTGCCCGGGGAGATCTTGGCGATCGTGAACGTCTCGGCGACGCCGTCCAGCGTCGCGCGGAAGGCGAGTCCGTGGTGCGTGAGCGCCGTCCCGTTCACCATGCGGCCCGAAAGCCTCGCCCCCTCCTCGCTCGCGACCAGCGCCAGGTCGACCGCCGCGAAGCCAGCGCCGACATCCAACGCGGGGGTCACGTTGCCCGCCGCGGGGCTCGACGCTCCAGGCTTCCAGTCCGGGATCCCGCCAGAGGCGGTGCGTGGCGCAGCCGCGACTGCAGGCAGCGGCGCCGCTGGCTCCAAGCCGAGCTGCCGCGTGCTGTCGCCCTCGCGCAAATCGATCTGAGCGCCGCCGGCCAGCGCGACCAGCGACAGCGCCGACTGGCCGTCCGGCGCCTCCAAAGACAGCGCCGCCCCGCGCGAAGACGCGGCCATGCGCAGCACCTGCGTTTGGTCCGGCTCGCCGTACAAGCCGAAGGCCACCGGCGCCGGTCCACCGACCTCGGCGGGCTCCCGTCCCAGGAACGCCAGCCGGCGACCGCTCTCGTCCACCAGCTCGATGGCGCCCCGCACCTCGAGCTGATCGACCGCGAGCGCGCCGGCGACCAGCTCGGCGTACTCGGCAGCGCGACTCGGCAGCCACGCCGCGGGAATCCAAAACAGCGTGAGCGACGTGCCGGCCGCCGCGAGCGCTGCGAGCGCCGTCCGCACGCCGCGGCGTGAGCGTCGCTCCAGCAGGATCGAGCGCGCCGTCAGCGCGTTGATGCGCCTTTCCAGAATGTCGTTCCACGGCGGACCTGGCTCGTCCGGACCCCCGCCCGACGGGCCGCCTTCCGGTCCACCGCCACCCGATCCGCCGCCCGAACCGGGCGGGAGCGGTCCGCCGCCGGACCCGAACGCGCCGCGAATGGCGTAGAGCTGCGCCCGATGAACCTGGCGCTGGCGCTCCCTTTCTTGATCGCTCAGGGACATACCCGTCTCACCCCGGCTACCTCGGGAGCAAGTCGCGTACCAGCACGCCACGGGCCCGCCAGCGCGTTTCGGCGCCAGCGGGATGTAGCGCGCCACTCAGCCTGACCGGTCGACTACTCCTCTTGCCGGGAAGTTGCCGGGGCGCAACAGGAAGCGCCCTCCGAGAGGACTGGTGGCATCCAGGAATTCCCTCTAATCTGCGCCACCCCTCGCCGCCGGCTCCAGGGCCGCTGGCGAGATCGCTCCAGCGATCCTCCCCGTTTCTCACAGGGAATGCACATGCGCGCGGACCTCGCTCATCTACGCAACATCGGCATCAGCGCCCACATCGACTCGGGGAAGACGACGCTCACCGAGCGGATCCTGTTCTACACGGGCCGGATCCATCAGGTGCGCGAGGTCAAGGGCAAGGACGGGGTCGGCGCCACCATGGACTTCATGGATCTGGAGCGCGAGCGCGGCATCACGATCCAGTCCGCCGCTACCTACACGCGCTGGGGCGACTACCGGATCAACATCATCGACACGCCCGGCCACGTGGACTTCACGATCGAGGTCGAGCGCTCGCTGCGCGTGCTCGACGGCGCGATCCTGGTGCTGTGCGGCGTGGCGGGCGTCCAGTCGCAGTCCATGACGGTCGACCGGCAGATGCGCCGCTACAACGTCCCGCGCCTCGCCTTCGTGAACAAGCTCGACCGCAAGGGCGCCAACCCCACGAAGGTGACCCAGCAGCTGCGCGAGAAGCTCAAGCACGACGCCGTGCTGCTGCAGCTCCCGATCGGCCTCGAGGACCGCTTCGAGGGGATCATCGACCTGGTCTCGATGCAGGCCCTCTACTACGAGGGCGACATGGGCGAGAAGATCGTCGCCCGCCCGATCCCCGACGAGTACGCCGACGCCGCCGAGCAGGCGCGCGAGGAGATGCTCGATCGCGTCTCGATGCACTCCGAGGCGCTGATGGAGGCGATCCTCGAGGGCCGCGTGACCGAGGACGCGATCCACGCCGCGGTGCGCAAGGGCACGCTCTCGCTCGAGCTCACACCCGTGTTCATCGGCTCCGCCTACCGCAACAAGGGCGTGCAGACGCTGCTCGACGCGGTGTGCCGCTACATGCCCAGTCCGATGGACGTGCGCAACACCGGCGTCGATCTGGAGCACGGCGAAGCGGAGCTCGAGATCGTGTCGGATCCCGACAAGCCGCTGGTCGCGCTGGCCTTCAAGCTCGACGACGGCCGCTACGGCCAGCTCACTTACGTGCGCGTGTTCCAGGGCACGATCGGCAAGGGCGACAGCATCAAAAACGCGCGCACCGGCAAGCGCCACAAGGTCGGCCGACTGGTGCGCATGCACACCGACGAGATGGAAGACATCGAGCGCTCCGAAGCGGGCGACATCGTCGCTCTGTTCGGGATCGACTGCGCGTCGGGCGACACCTTCACCGCGCTCGAGCTCGACGTGGCGATGTCGTCGATGCACATCCCGAAGCCGGTGATCTCGCTCTCGATCAAGCCGCGCGAACAGAAGATGCAGGACAGCATGAGCAAGGCGCTCGGCCGCTTCACGCGCGAGGACCCGACCTTCCACGCGGGCGTCGACGAGGAGAGCTCCGAGACCGTGATCGCCGGCATGGGCGAGCTGCACCTCGACGTCTACATCGAGCGCATGCGCCGCGAGTACGGCGTGGAAGTTGAGGCCGGCGCGCCCAAGGTCGCCTATCGCGAGTGCGTATCGCGCCGGGCCGACTTCAAGTACACCCACAAGAAGCAGACCGGCGGCTCGGGTCAGTACGCCAAGGTCGGCGGCTACCTCGAGCCGATCGGACCGGGCTCGACCGAAGATCTCGAGTTCCTGGACGAGGTGCGGGGCGGCGCGATCCCGACCGAGTTCATCGGGGCCTGCGAGGCCGGCTTCCGCGAGGCGGCGAAGAAGGGCAGCCTGATCGGCGCGCCCGTGATCGGTGTGCGCGCAGCCGTGAACGACGGCGCGGCGCACTCCGTGGACTCGTCGGATCTCGCGTTCCAGCTCGCGGCCCGTAGCGCCTTCCGCGAGGCGTACGAGAAGGCGGGCCCCACGATCCTGGAGCCGATCATGAAGCTCGCGGTCGAGGGCCCGACTGAGTTCCAGGGCGCCTACATCAAGACCGTGATGCAGCGCCGCGGGATGATCGGCGGCACCACCGAAGGGGATGGCTTCTGCCGCGTCGAGGCGGAGGTCCCCCTGGCCGAGATGTTCGGCTACGCCACCGACCTGCGCAGCGCGAGCCAGGGCAAGGCCGAGTTCACGCTCGAGTTCTCGCGCTACGCGCCGGTTCCCGGCGAGGTGCAGAAGACCCTGATCGAAGCCGCGCGCGACAAAGACAAGACGAAGACGCGCTGAGGCCGCTCATCCGGCGCGCGCTCGCGCGATCATGAAGGCGACCGGGTCGTCCATGCCCACCGGCTCCAGGACCAGCTCCGGGTGCGCGCGCGCGAACACCCGAAACAGCTCGTCGCAGAAGCCCTGCCCGACGACATCGACGCCGCTGAAGTCGAGCGTGACGTGAGTGAACCGACCCAGGCCTTCGGCGACGCGCCGCGCCTCCGACCGGGAGATCAGAGTGCGTCCGAGCGCGCCTAGCTTGATCGTCGCGCGCGTCTTCATGAAGCGGAGCGTCTCGGGATCGGTGTAGGCCGCGAACACGTCCTGGAGGCGAGGGGTCCCGCTGGCGATCACTTCGAGCACGACGCGCGTCCCCCGACGCGCTGGGCTGGTCGCGAGGGCGCTGTCGCCGGCGACGTTGTCGACGATCCACGCGAGCCCCTGGCTCTCCAGCCGGAAGCGCGCGACGGCCTTCGAAGAGAAGAACAGGCCTTCGCCGCTGTGTCGCGAGGGGTCGCTGGTGAGCTTGCCCTTCTCGAGCTGCACGATCGCGTCCTGCGGCGTGGCGAAGCCGAAGTCCTCGCACAGGCGCCGGAACACGCCGACGCCGTCGTCTGAGATCGTCGCGGTCGTGGAACCCGCACCACCAAAGGAGAGCGAGAGCTCGACCCATTTCCCGCGCGAGTGGTCGATGGCGTTGTTGATCACCTCGGTCGCGGCGTATTCCAGGCTGCCGCGTTCGTCGATGGCCAACGGGCGCACGCGGGCGATGTGCTCGGAGAGGACGGTCCAGGCGCGATCCTCGTCCAGGCCCTCCCGCGCAAAGCGACGGCGCAAGGAGCGGAGGCTGTAACGCGCCGCGGGGCCCTTGCCGCGGCGCTCCAGCACCCCCGCGAGCGCGAGCGCCTGAAGCAGGCGATGGGCAGTGGCCGCCGAGACCCCGAGCGCGCGCGCCACGTCGCGGTTGGCGACCGCGCCGCGCCGATCCAGCAGTCTCCGCACCCGCTCCGCTCGCTCGGCCATGCTGAGGTGATTCTGATCGAATCACCTCAAGCTGTCGAGGTGATCAATTCTGGATCGCCTCAGGCGCACGCCGCCCTCACGGGAAGCGGTTGCGGGGGCCCTCGCCGCCCGGGCCCAGGCGGCCGCCAGCGCCGAGATGGCCTTTGCCCGGCACGTGGTTCACCTCGACGCGGATCCCGTCGGGATCCTCGAACAGCACCGAGTAGTAGCCGGGCGCGAAGTTCGAGCCGTCCTCCGGCGGGTGCACGATCCTGGCGTGCAGCTCGTCCACGGCGAAGCGGTAGATGGCGTCGATGTCCCCGCGCGCGCGCGCGCGGAAGCAGAAGTGGTGCAGCCCCGCTCGATCCTGGTCGAAGCGCCGCTCTCGCTTCTCCGGCGGCGCGCCGCGCACCAGGATGCCCGTGCGGCTCCCGATGCAGTAGACGACGCCTTCGCCCTTGATCAGCGTCTTCATCTCCAGGAAGTGGCAGAGCTTCTCCCAGAACGGAATGCAGCGCTCCGGGTCGTTCACCGTGAGCTGGATGTGGGCGATGCCGTTGACCTCGACACTCATGCTTCGTCCTCCCTGTCGCTTCGTGGCAGGCCGCGCGCGCGCTGCGCTGGCGCTCGTGCGGCGCTGAGGCTACATCGCTTGCTCTCGCTGCGGAGTGTTCGCGCGGCGGTCGCGGGGAGGGGGATTGATCGAAGCCAGAGCTGCGCGCAGGCGCCAGCGCAGGCTCGGTCTCGGCCGGCGGCCCGGTTGGTCGCGGCCGCCGCTCCCGCGGGCCGCGCTGCTCCCGCTGTTCGCGTTCGCACTGGTCGGCGCCTGCGCCGCGATGTTCGGGATGGGTGAGCAGGAGCACGACCGGCTCCACGCCGGAGCTCCCGCGGTCGTGCGGCCGCCGGACGCGCCGGCCCCGGCTCCCGCCTACGGGCCGGAAACGCCCGCAGCCGTTCCGATCGAGCTCCTCGGTCACCTGCCGCCGCGTGAGCTCGGCCGCGGAGACTCCGACGGCCCGAACGTGGTCGAGTACCTGCGCGTGCCGCTCGAGGGCGCTGCGTCCGAATCGCTGCGCATCGAGTACACGCTCTCCTCGGAGCTGACGCGCAAGGTCTACCAGATCCTCGAGCGCAGCCGCGTGCAGCTCGGCCAGGCGCTGGTGCTCGATCCAGCCACGGGCGAGCTGCTGGCGTTTGCTTCGATCAACCCGGCGCGGCTGCCGGCGGCGCGCACGTATCCCGCCGCCTCGCTGGTCAAGGTGGTCACGGCCGCGGCCGCGCTCGAGCGGTTTCCGGCGGCGGCGTCGCGCACCTGCCGCTACGTCGGCAGCCCGTACCGGCTGACACCGACGCGCGTCAACCCGCCGCGACGCGGGCGCGAGGTCAGCTTCGAGAGGGCGCTGGCGACGTCGAACAACCAGTGCTTCGCGCAGCTCGCCGTGCACGACGTGGGCAGCGAGGCCATGCTCGAGTCGCTCGCGCGCTTCGGCCTGCTCGCCGTGCCCGCGCCCACGCTTCCGGCCGGCGAAGCCGACGACCCGCACGGCTCGAGCTACAAGCTCGGGCAGCTCGGCTCGGGCCTCGCCGGGCTGCGCATCACGCCGTTGCACGCGGCGCTGCTCGCGGCCACCCTGGCCGAGGGCAAGCTCGTCGAGCCGCGCTGGATCGCGCGCGTGACCGATTCGGACGGGCGCGAGCTGCTGCTCCCCGAGCCCACGCCTGCGCGCAAGGTGATCTCGCGCGAGCTGGCGCGGCAGCTGCGTTCGATGATGACCGCGACCACCGAGCGCGGAACCGCGCGCAAGGGCTTCCGCACGCCGGCAGGGCGCGCGCTGCTGCGCGATCTCGAAGTCGCGGGCAAGACCGGAACGCTCTCCGGCAAGGATCCAGACGGCCGCTACGAGTGGTTCATCGGCGTCGCTCCAGCGAACGAAGCGCGTCTGGCGATCGCGGTGCTGATCGTGCAGGGCCGGCGCTGGTACTCGACGCCGTCGCGCATCGCGTCCGAGATCCTGTACGCCGCGTTCTGCGACAAGGGTCTGTGCAGTGCGGCGCTCGCCGACCGCTGGATCTCGGCGTCGGCCCGGGCGCGCGGGCACGCCGAGCCGCCGGGCGCCGACGCTACCCCGGCGCCTTCGGATCCACGCATGTAGCGCGCAAGTCAGGAGCGCGGCGGCTCGCGCCGATACCGTGGGCCGGGGGGCGGAGGCTCCCCATGCGCGCAGAGCACGGACGGATCGGCAGCGGCTTCCTCGCCATGGCACTGCTCGCGGCCGGCTGCGCGTCGCGGCAGACGTACGAGCTTCCGCCGCGCGTCGACCTGCGCGAGTACCCGGTGGTCGGTCTCGTCGAGTTCGCCTCTGAGGGGAACCCGGACGTCGGCCGCCGGACCAGCGCGCAGCTGCTGCATGCGCTGCAGCACTGGCAGCCGGGCGTGCGCGTGCTCGAGCTCGGCTCCGAGGCGGAGCTATCCGACGCGCTCGGCCGCGACGGGCTCGGCTTCGAGGCGATTCGCGCGATCGGCGAGCGCTACGGCGTAGCCGCGGTGATCACGGGTCACGTCGAGATCGGCGAGGTCACGCCGCAGGTCCACGTCGCGCGCTTCCTGAAATCCGCAAGCGTGGGTACGGAGATCGAGGCGTCGCTGGTCGCGCGCCTGTTCGAAACCGGAAGTGGAGCCACCGCGTGGACCGGCTCCGCCAGCGCCAGCGCCGAGCTCGCGCACGCGAGCCTCGGCCGCGGCCATGCGAGCTTCGACCCGGGCAATCGCGACGCCGCCACGTCGGCTCTCGTGCGCGACCTCGTCGATCACGTGACGCAAGACTTCCGCCCGCGCTACGAACGCCGCTAGCGGGTCTCTGCGGTGTACGGCCGCGGGCGGCCGCGGCCTACCGCCTCCGCACGGGCGATGACGCCCGCGTTGCGCGCGCGAAGCACTTGCCTGAGCCGCGATGGCTATCGCCAAGCGGCCTCCGCACGCTGCGCGTGCTGCGCGTGCTGCGCGCGCGAAGCACTTGCCTGAGCCGCGAAATCGGCGTGGTATCGTCCGCGCGGGAGGAGCCGGCATGGGATCTCGCGCGCTCGGTGCGATTTCGGTCGCGTTCACGCTCGTTGCGGGGAGCGCGGGTGGACAGGAGCAGGGCAAGGCGTCGTGGTATCCGTCGAAGTACGGGGCGCACGACACGCTCGGGGCCGTGAACGAGCTCACGCCGGACAAGGTCAAGGAAGCGGCGGGGCTGGTGAAGACCGGCAAGGTCTACTCGCTCGGCGTCGAGGTCTCGTCCACCTCGCCCGCATATCCGCCGCGCACGTTCGAGATCTTCACGATGGGCGCGCCCGGCGACGGCATGGGCACGCCGCTCGGAACGAACAAGGCGACGGGCAACGACGACGTGGTGCACACCTGGGTGGGCGTCGGCACACAGCTCGACGGCCTCGGCCACCTGGGCATCGATCACCGTTACTACAACGGGGTCGTGGCGAGCGAGTTCGTGCGCCCGACCGGCCTTCTGAAGTTCGGCACGCACCTGATCCCGCCGATCGCGACGCGCGGCGTGCTGCTCGACATCGCCGGCCTGAAGGGCGTGCCACAGCTCGCGGGCGGGACCGCCGTGACGAAGGCGGACCTCGAGGCGGCGCGCGCCAAGCAGGGCGTGGACATCTTCAAGGGCGACGTGGTGCTGATTCACACCGGCTGGCTCTCGCTCGCGAACACCGACCCCAAGAAGTTCATGGCGAGCGAGCCGGGCCTCGGCGTGGACGGTGCCGAGTATCTCGCCGGCCTTGGCGTGGTCGCGGTCGGCGCCGACTGCTGGGGCGTCGAGGCCGTGCCCGCGCAGGACAAGAACCAGGCGTTCCCCGTGCACCAAGTCTTGCTCCCGAGAAACGGGATTTACATCCTCGAGAATGTGAACACGGCCGAGCTCAAGGCGGACCAGGCCTGGGAGTTCATGTTCGTGCTCGGCTTCCCGAAGTGGGTCGGCGCCGTGCAGGCAATGATCAACCCGGTGGCGATCCGCTAGCAGCTAACGCGCGATGGGCTCGAGCTTGCCGGCGCGGCGCTGGACGCCGGCGTCGGGGTAGAGCACGAGGTCGTTCGGGTCGATCATGCCGCCCATCAAGTAGGTGAGGTCGGTGATCGGCTCCATCACGTGCGCGGCGCTGCCCGCCGGGTGCCCCATGAAGTCGCCGGCGGCGACCTCGAAGCGCTCGTCCCCGACGCGCGCCGTGGCGCGGCCGTCGAGGATGTAGACCCACTCATCGGTGGTCGTGTGGGTGTGGTACGCGGTGCTGTGCGCGCCCGCCTTCACCTGGACCCAGCGCACGGCCTGGCGCACGAGACCCGTCGGCCCCGACAGCGAGCGCAGCTTCTCGCGGTGCGCGAGCGGATCCACCTCGTGCTGGTACGTGCGCGTCTCGGCGTCGTCGACGTGGAGGCACTGCGACGCGTCGCCCTCTTCCGGGGGCAGCGGCTCGGGGTTCTTCTCGACCTTGAAGTCCGGCCCCCAACGATCGCCCAGATCGACGTAGAAGCCGTGGTCCTCGTCGCTCCGCCGCTCTCCCCCTTCGAGCAGCACGATCGGGTCGTCCTCGCTCGAGAGGAAGTGATGCGGGCGCGGGCCCGGCGGGAAGGCGACGAAGTGTCCCGCGCGAACCGGCAGGGTGAGTGGGCCGATCCGCACCAGCCCGCGGCCCGACAGCAGGTACACCCATTCCTCTTCGACGGTGTGGAAGTGGCGATAGGTGCCGGCCAGCCCGGGCTCGATCGCGCGGAGCCAGACGCCCATGCGGGTCAGGCCGACGGCCTCACTGACCGCGCGCACGCGGGCGCCGGTGTCGTCGCGACGCACGCGCCGCGGGCGCTTCTCCTCGGGAAGCAGAGCGACGTGGACGACGCAGCTAGGACGAGACGTCACTCGCGCGAGTATATGAGACCAGGCGATCGGCGAGGTGCGTGGGCTCGGGCAGGCGGTGTCCCCGCGCGCAGGCGAGTGCTGTCCGCTCGGCGCCCTCGAGGTCGATCCGGTGCCCGACCGACACGAAGATCGGCTTGCTCCCGTCGCGCGTGCGCAGCACGCTGCCGAGCGTCTCGTTCCCGTCGACCAGCGGCGCGCGCGAGCCACGTGGGGCCGCGGGCTCGCCGTGCGCGCCGACGAGCCGCGACTTGGCGCAGCCCGCGGTCGGCAGCTCGAGCAGCACGCCGAGGTGACACGCGATCCCGAAGCGCCGCGGGTGCGCCAGCCCGTGGCCGTCGACGAGCAGCGCGTCTGGCCGCCGCCGGAGCTTCCGAAGCGCGGCGAGGATTGCGGGCGCCTCGCGGAACGAGAGCAGTCCCGGGACGTACGGAAACACGAGCGGCCGCCGCGCCACGTGCTGCTCGACGACCTCGCCCGTGAGCGCGTCCCAGAGCACCACGCCGGCCACGCAGGCGCCCGCGGGGAAAGCCGAGTCCACCCCCGCGACGAGGCGCGGCTCCGAGCGGAGCGGCTCCACCCGCACACGAGCGGCGAGGCCGAGCTGGATCTCGCGCGCCCGTCGCGGCGTGACGCGCCAGCGATGGGGCAGGCGCGCAATCCTCACACGCGTGCCCGCAGCTCGAAGAGGCGCTGGAGCGCGATCGCGCTCGCCGCGGCGAGGTTGATCGAGTCGACCGCCCGCGCCATGCGAATGCGCACGCGCAGGTCGGACGCGGCGAGCGCGGCGGGCGAGAGGCCGTCGTACTCGTGTCCGACCAGCAGCGCCAGACGCGGCGGGAGCGCGAGACACGCCCCGAGCTCCCCGAGATCCTGCGCACCGTCGCCGGGGGTGAGCGCAACGCGCGTGAACCCGGCCGCGCGCAGGCGCGCGAGATCTCCCGGCCAGTCGTGCAGCGTCGCGAAGGGCAGCCGCAGCGTCGCGCCGAGCGAGGTGCGGATCGCCTTGCGGTAGAGCGGCGACGCGCAGCGAGGGGAGAGCAGCGCCGCATCCGCCCCGAAGGCGTGCGCGTTGCGAAACACGCCACCCACGTTGTCGGGGTTGGCCACGTCTTCGAGCACCACGACAAGCCGTGCCGCGGCCAGGATCTCGTCGGCGTCGCGCACCCGCACGGGCTCGCCGACCGCGACGCAGCCCTGATGGAACGAGACGCCGCTCGTGGCAAGCAGCGCGGCCGGCGTCACGACGTACACCGGCGCCTCGGCGGCTCGCTTCGCGAGCGCGTCGGACAGGGCAGCCAGCGCCGCCTCGGTCACCAGCAGCGAGCGCAGCCGGAAGTCGCGCGCCTCGAGCAGGAACCCCACGGCGACCCGCCCCTCGGCCAGGAACGCGCCGCGCCGCCGCAGCCACTCGGGGTCGCGTACGTCGCGGTAGTCGGCGAGCCGGGGGTCCATGGGGTCGTCGATCCGGACCGGCTCCATGCCCCGAGCATAAGCAAGTGGCCAGCTCAAGGTGCGAACTCCGCTCGCCGATCTACGCTGTCGTCATGTGGCTCGACTACCTGGCTCTTGCCCTGCTCGCGATCTACGCCATCGCCGGCGCCATCCGGGGCGCGCTCGCGACCGGGCTCAAGCTGGTCGCGGTCCTGCTCGCCTACGCCGTGTCGGTGCTCGGAGCCGGTCCGCTCGCGCCCGCGACCGTCGCCTGGCTCGAGCTGCCGCCGTTCCTCGGCGTACCGGTCGCGGGGACGATCCTGTTCGTGGTGAGCTACGCGCTGCTCGCGCTTGGCGCCTGGGTCGCGTCGCGGGTCGAACGTCGCAACCGCGACGGCGAGCCGCGGAGCGCGGGCGACCGCCTGGGCGGCGCGCTCTTCGGCGCCGCGCGCGGCGGCATGGTCGTCGTGCTGCTCGGCTTCCTCGCGCTCCAGCTCGAAGGGCTGCGCGCTGCCGGCGGCGAGGCCGCCGCGCTGGTGCCCGAGACCGGGCCCTCGACCGTCACCGCGACCACGCAGGCGATCGTCGAGGGGGGCGGCGAGCTGATGCTCGGTGACGATGACGCAGGCGGCCGAGTCGCAACGCGCCTGCTGTCGCATCCGGCCGAAACCGTCACGGGGGTGCAGGCCGTTCTCGACGACCCGCACATCCGCGAGCTGCGTGAGGACGACCTGTTCTGGACCTATCTCTCGAACGGCAACACCCAGGCTGCGCTCAACCGGGCGAGCTTCGTCTCGATCGCCCACGACGAGACGCTGCGCACGAATCTGGCGCAGCTCGGGCTGGTCAAGGGTGACGCAGCCGCGGATCCGCGCGCGTTCCGCAACGCGATCGCCGACGTGGTGACGCAGATCGGGCCGCGCGTACGGGGCCTGATGAAGGATCCCGAGGTCCACCGCCTGCTCGACGATCCCGAGATTCGCCGGGCGCTCGAGGCCGGGGACACGGTCGCGCTGCTGCGGCATCCCGGATTCCAGGCCCTCGTCACGCGCGTCACGGCGGCGTCAGGGCAGGATCGCCCAGCCGGCCACGGCGCCGGCCAGGGCAACCAGCAGCCCGACGGTTCCGGCGACGAGGTGGGCGCGTCGGACGCCGAGGCTCCCGCCTCGCTCGAGCCGTAGTCCAAACCCGGCGGCGACTGTCAGCGCGAGGACGGCGGGCACGACCATCGCGGCGTGAACGGAGCGGAGCGGCTCCATTCCGCGCAGCGCCGTCGCCGAGGCCAGGCCGACCACGCCGCCCAGCAGCGCCAGGCCGACGAACCCGCGCGCCAGCCGCCGATGCCGCCGTGAGTCGTAGCCGCGCCGCCGCAGCCGCGAGGCCCGGATCCGCACCCCTTCGCGCAGCACGATGAGTCCGAGCGCCAGCACGGCGACCATCGCCAACGGATGCGCCCAGGCGAGCGTCTTCATCGGCCGCGAACGTACCGACGACGGCGTGCAAGCGCGAAGCGCGCGCAGCGAGGCGAAGCCGAGCGAAGGCCGCTTGGCGCTAGCCATCGCGGCGCGGTCTGCGCGAAGCGCGCGCAGCGAGGCGAAGCCGAGCGAAGGCCGTAGGCCGCGGCCGCCCGCGGCCGTACACGCCTCCGACTGGTTCAACCGCGACGATTCCGTTATCGAATAGCCATGTCGGGGGCAGTGACTGCGTTGCGAGAGGCTGCGTTCTTTCTGGATCGGTACCGCGCCACGATCGAGGCGGAGGTGATGCGGCGCCTCGGCCAGCAGGAGCCCCCGCCAGCGGCTCGCGCGGAGATCGTGCGGCGCTTTCGGAGCTTCTGCCGGCTGGCGTCGATCTACCCGGACGCCGCCCGCCCGGCTCTCGACGGGCTCGCCGGAAACTCCGCCGCAGGCCTCGAGCGCGCGGTCGCGGTCGCCGTGGACGTAGCGGCGGAGTGCGGGGCCGAGCCCGAGGTGGTCGAAGCGCTGCGCGGTCTCGAGGCCCGCTTCCGCGCTGGCCTGCGGCGCGTGCTCCAGCCCGAGCCGATCGAGGAGCGCGAGGAGAAGGGCTCGAAATCCAAGCGCAAGCTGCCCAACGCGGGCAAGCGCGTGCGCTCGGCGATCGACCGGATCAGCGACGCCTATGTGGCGCTGTGCCTCGACAACGGGCGGATCTTCGACGCGAACCCCGCGGCCGAGAACCTGTTCGCGCTGGCGATCGACGGGCTGCTCGAGCGCGAGCTCTGCGACTTCGTGCACGCCGCCGATCGGCGCGCGTTCCAGGACCTGGAGTCGCGGCTCGACGCGGGCGAAGAGGCCGGCCCGCTCGACCTCACGTTCGCGCGCCCGAACGGGGACCGCGTTCCCGTCGAGCTGACCGCGTCCGTACACACCATCTCGGGCCGCCGGCTGGCGATCCTGGTAGCCCGCGAGCGCGGCGACCGCATAGCCCCACCCCGCCCCCTCGAAGCGCACGCGTAGGGGGTCTTAGCCGCGACGGCTATCGCCGAGCGGCTTTCGCGCGCGCGGACGCGCTCGCTGCGCGCGCGCAGCACTTGCTACTCGACCTTGATGATGTGGTCCGCGGGAATGCGCGCGACCAGGGCGTCGAGCCCGCGCAGCACGTAAGCCTCGTCGCGCGACTCGAGCGTGATCAGCGTGCGGAAACTGTCTTCGCCGATCCGCGGATAGCTCCCGATCGCAAGCTCCGGGAAGGCGGCGACGACCGCGTTCAAGTCGCCCGCGACGTCGGTCTCGATGCAGGCCAGGAAGAGCTTGCGCAGGTGGATCTTGCGCCCCACGAAGCGCTCCTTCGCGCCGAGGAACTTGGCCTGCAGCAGGCGCGGGATGCCGGGGAACACGAACACGTTCTCCACCTTGACCAGCGGGAACCACAGGTCCGGGGTCTCGATCAGCTCCGAGCCTTCGGGCAGCTCGCACATCTTCAGGTGGCTCTCGTTTGGCTCGCGCCCGCGCAGCGCCCCGCGCAGCATCGCCTCCATGCGCGTGTCGCGCACCACGCGGCGACCGAACGCGGCGGCCACGCCGTCCATCGTCACGTCGTCGTGCGTGGGGCCGACTCCTCCGCTCGTGAACACGTAGGTGAACGCGTCGGAGAAGCTCCGGACGTCGGTCGCGATGATCGGGACCACGTCGGGGATCGTGTTCAGGCGCAGCACCTCGACGCCGAGCGCGCGCAGCTCGCGCAGCAGGAAAGGCGCGTTCTCGTCCTGCACCTTCGCCGACAGGATCTCGTTGCCGATGATCACGATCCCGGCGGTGGACATCGCGCAGAGAGTAGAACACAACTCGAAGGCCAGTCCGGCAAGCGCAAGGCGCGCGCAGCGAGCGGGCGAGCGGAGGCCGTAGGCCGCGGCCGCCCGCGGCCGTACACGGCTCAGAGTAGAGCACCGCGGCGGCTTTCCAGCGACGGGGGCCGCCGATACCCTCGCGCGATGCCGAGCGTGCGCTTCGTCCCGAGTGGCCGGACGCTCGAGGTGGAGCGCGGCACGCTGGTCGTGGACGCGGTGCGCGCGGCCGGACTGCCGATCGCGCGCGCCTGCGGCGACGACCTGATCTGCGCCCGTTGCGGGGTGCGCGTGCTGGCGGGGACCGTCGCGCGCGAGTCCGCTGCCGAGCGGGAGTCCAAGCGGCGCAACCGGATCGCCCCGGAGCTCCGGCTGGCGTGCGCGATCCGCGTGCGCGGCGACCTCGAGCTCTCGGCCGACTACTGGGGCGCGCCGCGTGGGCTCGTGCTGCTGGACCACGGCAGCCAGGCGCCCGAGGCGCACGCACAGCTCGAGCGGCTGGCAGCGGAGGTGGCGGCCCGCGCTCCGGGCTGGCTCGTGCGGGTCGCGCACGTCGAGCAGAGCCCGCCGACGCTCGCCGACGCGGTGGACGACTGCGCGCGCTCCGGGGTGACCGAGATCGCGGTCGTGCCGCTCTTCCTCGCGCCCGGCAAGCACCTGGCGCACGACGTGCCGGCGCTGCTAGCGGTCGCGGCGACGCGCCACCCCGGGCTGCGTCTGCGGCAGACGCCGGCGCTCGGCGACGCGGGAGCACTCGCAGAGCTCGTCGTCGGCCTCGTGCAGGAGCGCGCGTGAGCCTGCGCTTCGCGCCGCGCATCGAAGGGATCCGGCCGTTCCTGGCGATGGAGGTGATGGAGCGCGCCTTCGAGCTGGAGCGCGCCGGCGCCGACGTGATCCACCTCGAGATCGGCGAGCCCGACTTTCCGCCGCCCCGCGAGGCGGTCGAAGCCTGCCGCGAGGCGCTCGCGCGCGGCGAGACGCGTTACACCGACAGCCGCGGCGTGTGGGATCTCCGCTGTGCGATCGCCGCCGATCACGCGCGGCGCGCGGGCGTGCCCGTCGAGCCCGAGCGCGTGATCGTCACGAGCGGAACCTCCGCCGCGATGCAGCTCGTGTTCTCGCTGCTCGTCGGACCGGGTGACGAGGTGGTTCTCGGCGCGCCTTACTACCCGTGCTATCCCAACTTCATCCGCGTCGCGGGAGGGGTTCCGGTTCCGGTCGAGATGCGCCCGGAGCTCGGCTACCCGCTCGACGTAGATCTGGTGCGCGCCGCGCTCACGCCCCGCACGCGCGCGATCGTGGTCGGATCGCCGGCCAACCCGACCGGCGCGGTGCAGAGCGCCGAGACGCTCGCCGCGCTCGCGGGCCTCGGCGTGCCGCTCGTCTCCGACGAGATCTACGACGGACTCCTGTACGACGGCGCCAAGGTGACATCCGCCCTGGCCCTTTCGCGGGACGCGTTCGTGCTGGACGGCTGCTCCAAGCGCTACGCGATGACGGGCTTCCGCATCGGCTGGGTGGTGGCGCCGCTCGAGGCGGTGCGCCCGCTGCAGGTCCTGCAGCAGAACCTGTTCATCTCGGCGAACCACTTCGTGCAGGCCGCGGCCCTCGCGGCACTGCGCCACGGCGCGGAGACCTGCGAGGGCATGCGCGCCGCGTACGCTCGCCGACGCCTGCTGCTGGTGGACGGTCTGCGCCGGCTCGGCTTCGGCGTTCCGGCGCTGCCGCAGGGCGCCTTCTACGTGTTCGCGGACGCGAGGCGCTTCGGGACCGACTCGCTGCGCCTGGCCTTCGAGCTGCTCGAGCGCGCGCACGTCGCGGTCACGCCCGGCATCGACTTCGGCGCGGCGGGCGAGGGCTGGCTTCGCTTCGCCTACGCCAACTCCGACGCGAACATCGCCCGCGCCCTGGAACGGCTGGAACGCGTGCTCCAGGTCTGAGCGCTTGCGGCCGCCTTTGCCGCGACGGCTGTCGCCGAGCGGCCTTCGCTCGCGCGGACGCGCTCGCTGCGCGCGCGCTCCGCGCGCTTGCCTGTGCCGCGCCGGCTGTCGCCGAGCGGCCTCCGCTCACGCGGGACGCGCTCGCTGCGCGCGCGCTCCGCGCGCTTGCGTAGTCCGTGCCGCGACGGCTGTCGCCGAGCGGCCTTCGCTCGCGCGGACGCGCTCGCTGCGCGCGCGCTCCGCGCGCTTGCCTAGCGCTCGGCGCCCGGGGGAGAATCGCGGCAAAGGAGCCCGAAGCCGATGGCCGAGCCGTTCCAACGCCGTGCGACGCAGCGCGAGGGTCTGTTCTCCCGGGTGCTCGGCGGACGCGCGCAGACCGGCGTGATCGCGGAGATCGAGGGCCTGCTCGCCGACGCCCCACAGCTGCGCGACGTCGCGTCCGAGCGGATCGGCGAGATCGCCCAGCGCCACGGCATGGAGTTCGGAGCGCGGCTGCTCCCCGGGCGCCGCAACCTGTACCGGCGCTTCCTCGAGCACTGCGTGCTCGACGGCGCCGTGAGCGGCGAGGAGAGCGCCGATCTCGCGCACCTGAAGCACCTGCTCGCGCTCGCGGACGCGGACGTGGCGCCGGTTCACGAGGACGTCGCGCGCGCGGCCTACGGCCAGGCGCTCGCGCAGGCGCTCGAAGATCACCGCATCGACCCCGACGAGCGCGCCTTCCTCGCGCGGCTGCAGAGCGACCTGGCGCTCGATCCCGAGACCGCCGAGCGCCTGCGCCAGAAGGAGACCGAGCAGAGCCGCCAGCGCTTCCTGTCGCGCACGCTCACCTACGACAACGTGCTGGTCTCCACGCGCGGCGCCAAGCTCGAGCTCACCGGCAGCTCCGAGAAGTCGCTCGAGGACGCGATCCGCACGGCGGTGGACAAAGCGGGCCAGGCCGTCCCCGAGCTCGCGTCGGCCGAGGTGCAGTCGATCAAGGCCGACGTCGAGGCCGGCCGCGTCGCGCGCTGGCACGTGCAGCTCGGCGCCTCGCTCGCCGGCTCGCTCGTCGGGCCCAAGTAGCGCGCACGCGCGCACCCCGCGAGACTCCGCGCATGGCCCGCGTGAACACTCACTACCGCAAGCTCTCGGCCGGCTATCTGTTCCCCGAGATCGGGCGGCGCGTGCGCGCGTTCCAGGAGAAGAACCCGGGCGCGAAGCTCATCCGCATGGGGATCGGCGACGTGGTGCTGCCGCTCGCGCCCGCCGTGCGCGAGGCGATGCACCGCGCGGTGGACGAGCTCGGCACCGACGACGGCTTCCGCGGCTACCCGCCGGACCAGGGCTACGACTTCCTGCGCGAGGCGATCGTCGCGCACGAGTTCGCGCCGCGGGGCGTGCGGATCGCGCCCGACGAGATCTTTGTGTCGGACGGCTCCAAGTGTGACACCGGCAACTTCCAGGAGATCTTCGCCGTCGACGCGCGCGTGGCGGTCCCCGATCCCGTCTACCCGGTGTACGTCGACACCAACGTGATGGCGGGGCGCACCGGCGTCGCCGATGCGCAGGGCCGCTACGAGGGCATCGTCTACCTGCCGTGCACCGAGGCCAACGGCTTCCTGCCCGAGCCGCCGCGCGAGCGCGTCGATCTGGTGTACCTGTGCTCGCCGAACAATCCGACGGGATCGGTCGCGTCGCGCGAGAGCCTGGAGCGCTGGGTGCGCTGGGCGCAGGAGACCGGCGCCGTGATCCTGTTCGACGCGGCCTACGCCGCGTACGTGACCGACCCGTACCTGCCGCGCTCGATCTACGAGATCCCCGGCGCGCGCGAGGTCGCGGTGGAGTTCCGCAGCTATTCGAAGGCCGCCGGCTTCACGGGCGTGCGCTGCGCGTTCCTGGTCGTGCCGCGTGAGCTGAAGGGCGTCGACGCGCGCGGCGAGAGCGTGGAGCTGCACGCGCTCTGGCAGCGGCGGCACTCGACCAAGTTCAACGGCGTGTCGTATCCGGTGCAGTGCGGCGCGGCCGCCACCTACACCGAGGCGGGCAAGGCGCAGACTCTCGCTCAGGTGCGGTACTACCTCGAGAACGCGGCGCTCGTGCGCAAGGGGCTCGCCGATCTGGGCCTGCGCGTGTTCGGCGGCACCAACGCGCCGTACGTCTGGGTCGCCACGCCGCGCGGCACCAAGTCGTGGGAGCTCTTCGACGTGCTGCTCACACAGGCGCACGTGGTCGTCACGCCCGGCGCAGGCTTCGGCCCGCACGGCGAGGGCTACTTCCGCGTCTCTTCGTTCGCGCGCCGCGAGCAGGTCGCCGAAGCCCTCGACCGCATCCGCACGAAAGTCGAGCTCGGCTAGCGCGACGTCGCCCGGTCAGGTGCAATCGCTTGTTATCCCGCCGCCCATAGACGTTTCACCCAGAGGAAGGGCACGTCACCCATCGTCGCCATCATTTGTGCCCAGGGCGAAACCGAACCTCTGCATGGAGACGAACCGGTCAGATGGCTCAGCCTCGAGGAGCGCCGCGCGCAAGTCCGCCTCGAAGTTGCTGGCCTTGTCTCCCAGAACCCGACGCGCAGCGATGGATGTAGAGAACATGAAGCCGACAATCGAGTCGCAGGTCCAAATTTGCTCAACGACCGACTCGTGCTCTTCGATCTCCAGACCCGCCGCGCGCAGCTCGTCGCTGGGGCCGCCCCAACCACCCTCGTTGGGGTCACCCAGTGACTGAGCTGTCCACTTGCTTACGACGTCGACGAGTACTCGCTTCCACTCCTCCTGCCCTCGCCACACAGGCTCGGCGCCGAGCGTGGCGAGTGACCCTCGAGGTTGAAGCCATCCCAAAGCACGCTCCAGGATGCGCTCCTGGTCTAGTCGGTGGAACGCTTCGCCGATGGTGATGAGTTCGAGCGAGCGGGCGGGCAGTTGCAGATCCTCTGCTCGCTCCACGAGCCAGGCGATGTTCGTAACGCCGCGTCTGCTGGCTTCCTGTTCGCCGGCGGCAATCATCTCGGCGTCGACATCAACAGCCAGCACGCTGTGGAAGTACGATGCCATCGGGATCGCCACGCGGCCCGGTCCGCAAGCGAGGTCGAGCAGCGAACCGTGTCCAGTGGTCTTGGCGTGAGATCGCAGATCGACCAAGAACTCATCCGGATACGGTGGACGGTATCGAATGTAATAGGTCGCGGTGGCAGCAAAGGCGGTCGCTGGGCTCGGGGTCGACATGCTCAAAACCTAGTCGGGATAACGACCGCCGATAAGCTGCGAGCGCCGAAGGCGACCGTCAGCTTCATCGGCTTGTTAGGCGGCTCAGCGCTCGGCGCTCGGCAATAAGGGACCCGGCGACACCGGCTGCCAGTATGAAGAGCACCAGAGCGAGCAGGTACAGGTTAAAGTGCTTCCCGATAGCGAGTTTCAGCCATTCGGCAAGCAGCATCTTGACGCCCACGACCATCAGGACCAGGGCGAGCGAGACCTTGAGGTAGCGGAACTTCTTCACCATTCCGGCGAGCGCGAAATAGAGCGACCGGAGGCCGAGGATGGCGAAAACGTTGCTGGTGAAGACCAAGAATGGGTCGGCTGTAATGGCAAAGATTGCCGGGATCGAGTCCACCGCGAAAATCACATCCGTCGTCTCGACCATGACGAGTGCCAGCGCCAGAGGCGTGAGGAGCAGCGTTCCCGGCCGAGCCTTCTCCACGGCTTCGTCCGGCATCGCTGGCGCACCGGGGACCTCGCTCTCGTACGACGCGGGCGCGCCGGCGCGAACGATGAAGTGCTCGCCATGAAACCTGGCGGTCACCGGGAACAAGCGGCGCGTCAACCGGACCATGACGTTCTTGTTTGGATCGGTGTGTTCCGTCTTGAGGAAAAGCATCTTGATCGCCGTCAGGATCAGGAAGACGGCAAAGAGGTACAGAACCCAGTGGAACTCAGCGATCAGCTTCGCCCCGAGAGCGATCATCGCGCCGCGCAGGAGTAGAGCGCCCAGGATGCCCCAGAACAGCACGCGGTGCTGGTAGATCGGCGACACCGCAAAACTGCCGAAGATCACGGCGATCACAAAGATGTTGTCCACGCTCAGCGACTTCTCGACGACGTAGCCCGTCAGGTACTTCTCCGTTGCCGTTGCGCCGTCGTTCAGTAGTCCGTCGGCGGGGTCCGTGACGGTACCGAGGCCGAACCACTGGCCGTCGTAGGCGAAGTACACGAATACGGCAAACATCAACCCCATGGCGAGCCACACGGCCGACCAGGCGAGGGCCTCCTTGACGGTGACAACGTGGGCTTTGCGATGAAATACGCCCAAGTCCAATGCCAACATCAGTAGGACAAACGCGATGAATGCTATCCAGATCCAGATCATTCGACGAGTGGCTCCGTCATGGACTTGCGCCGCCCATCGCGGATTTTCCGGCCTCCGCCACACTATCGAAGAAGTCAACGACTCCGGTCTCCAGCGAATACTCGGCACCTACGACGAGGAGTCTATTATTCTGGACCAGCTGCTCGAGGACTTCCGATCCGTGTCGCAGATGGTTCGCTGAGGTGCGGATGTTGGCCCGAACGGCCTCCCGCACCAAAGCGTCCGGGTCGTGCCTGAGCTCTGTCGCGAGCAACGTTTCCACGGATGGCCGAATACGGTCGACGATCGAACGCAGGTTCCGCGACTGGCAATCCGTCGGCTGCTGAAGTTCTTCCAGGGTTGCGAGGATAGCCCCGCACTGGGAGTGCCCCAGAACCACCACCAGCCGGGTACCGAACCGCGCCGCGGCGAACTCGACGCTGCCAACTTGAGAAGAAGCGACGATGTTGCCGGCAACGCGGATGACAAACAGGTCGCCCAGGCCT
>CAYVQJ010000060.1:0-61497 GCA_964454165.1 uncultured Myxococcales bacterium
GTCCAGTACCCGGAGGCTGCGTAATGCTGCGACCCGAGAGACCACCGGTAAGCCGTGTGCGGGAAATCCGCACGCACGGTTTGAACGGGGGTCCTATCCCAATCCGGCTCGCTGCCGGTGGAAGGTAGGATCTACCAATGCGCGTGTCCCCCGCGTCGGGTCTGTCCTGGGAGACGGTGTCCGGCCACCGCTCCGGCCGGATCGAGTTCAAGCGGCTGCTCGCGGGGCGCGCCGGCGCTCCCGACAACTACGAGCTGTCGGTCGTGCGCAGCGGACCCGACTACTTCACCCCGCGGCATCGCCACAACTTCGACCAGCTTCGCGTGGGTCTCACGGGCGCGCTCAACTACGCGCCCGGCCGGGACGTCGATCCGGGGGGCGCCGTCTACTTCCCGGAGGGGACGTTCTACGGCCCTCAGCGCTGCAGCGTGGACGCAGAGGTCCTGCTGCTGCAGTGCGGCGGCGCGGGCGGGGAGGGCTTCATGAGCTACGAGGAGCTCGGGCGCGGTCACGCCGAGCTGGCGCGTTTGGGGAGCTTCGAGGACGGCGTGTTCCGGCGCGAGCCGGGCCAGCCCGGCCGCAAGAACCAGGACGGCTACGAGGCGATCTGGGAGCACGTGAACCGACGCGAGCTGCGCTATCCAGAGCCGCGCTGGGACGAGCCGGTGTCGATGCGCGTCGCTGCATTCGCGTGGACCGGGCTGGCGCCGGGCGTCGCGCGCTGGCGACGTTCGGCGAGCGCGGGACCTCGCTCGCGATGCTTCGCGTCGAAGCAGGTGCTGAGCTCGAGCTCCCGCCCGAGCCGGGCGTGCGCCTGCTCTACGTCGCCTCGGGCGCGCTTGCGGACGCTGCTCCGGGGTCGGCGTTCGAGGTCGCCCCCGGCGAGAGCGCCGCGTTCGAGACGTCCACGGGCGCCGAGCTCTACGAGCTGGGACTGCCGCGCTTCGGTTGATCCTGCGCGACGTCGTTCGGCCTGAGCCAGCCCCGTCGCTGGAAGTACCAGACCATGCCGCTGCCGACGGCGGTCATCGCGGCGAGCACGGCCGGATAACCGTAGCGCCAGCGCAGCTCCGGCATCGCATCGAAGTTCATGCCGTAGATCCCTACGATGAAGGTGAGTGGGATGAAGATGCTCGCGATCACGGTCAGCACCTGCATCACCTGGTTGGTGCGCTGCGAGAGCGCGGACAGGTAGAGCTCCATCAGGCTCGCGGCGAGCTCGCGGTAGCTCTCCAGCACCTCGACGATCTGCACCGCGTGGTCCTGGGTGTCGCGCAGGAAGGTGCGTGCGGTGTCGGTGATGAAGGGGCTCGGCTCGCGGATCAGCGCGGCCACGGTCTCGCGCTGCGGCCAGATCGCGCGCCGCAGCTCGAGCAGCGCGCGCCGCACCACGTGAATGCGCCGCACCAGCTCCGGCGCCGGGCGCTCGATCATGCGCTCCTCGAGCTCCTCGATCTCCTCGCCGAGCACCTCGAGTACCGGGAAGAAGCCGTCCACCGCCGTGTCGAGCAGCGCGTAGGCCAGATAGTCGATGCCGTGCTTGCGCATGAGCGGCGCCGACTTCGTGCGCGCGCGCACGGGGTCGAACACGTCGCCCCAGCGCTCCTGCACCGTGACGAGCCAGCGCTTGCCGACGAAGATCGCGACCTGCTCGACCGAGAGCTCGTCGTCGGCGTCGAGCCGCGCCATGCGCGTGACGATCAGCTGGTTCGCGTCGTACAGCTCGGCCTTCTGGCGGCTCGGCGCGTTCACCGCGTCCTCGAGTGCCAGCGGGTGGATCGCGAACAGCTCGGCGATGCGCTGGAGCGGCGCCACGTCGCCCAGGCCCTGCACGTCGATCCAGGTCAGGTGGGCGGGCTCGCGGTACTGCGCCAGCTCCTCGACGTTCTGGATCTCGCGGCTCGACCAGTGCTCGGGCCCGTACTCGATCACCTGGATCCGCGGGGCCGGTGAGCCCGCCGGCGGCATCAGCGTGCCGGGGATGGAGCCTGGCGTCGGGTAGCGCTTGCGGAAGGCCACGGCACTCCTCCAGTCGATCGGCCCGGTAGACTAGCGGCGAAGGGGGACCCTATGCGCGCTGCCGTGATGCGTGGACGCAAGCTCGTCGCCGACACGATCCCCGATCCCGTTCCCGGACCCGGCGAGGTGCTCGTGCGCACCCTGGCCTGCGGCATCTGCGGCTCCGACCTGCACGCGCTCAAATACGCGGACAGGATGCAGGAGGCCGCCCGCGACTCGCAGGGCGCGTTCGCGCTGGATCTGACTCGCGACCTGGTGATGGGCCACGAGTTCTGCGCCGAGGTGCTCGACTACGGCCCCGGCAGCGCGAAGGCGCTCAAGACCGGCACCCGCGTGGTCTCGATGCCGATCCTGCTGCGCCAGTCCGGGCCGCGCACCGTCGGCTACGACAACGAGGTGAACGGCGGCTACGCCGAGTACATGCTGCTCTCGGAGTTGCTGTGCCTGCCGGTGCCGAACGGCCTCGCGACCGAGCACGCCGCGCTCTGCGAGCCGATGGCCGTCGGCTGGCACGCGGTGCAGAAGGCGAATCTCGGGCCCGACGACCTGCCGCTGGTGATCGGCTGCGGTCCCGTCGGGCTGTCGGTGATCGCCGGCCTCAAGCTGCGAAAGGTCGCGCCGATCGTCGCAGCGGACTTCTCGGCGCGGCGGCGCAAGCTCGCTCTCGAGCTCGGCGCCGACGTGGTGGTCGATCCGCGCGAGAAGTCTCCCTACGAGACGTGGCTCTCCCTCGCGGAGCGGCCCGGCGCGGCCCCCGCGGACGGGCTGTTCGGAATGCTCGGGCCCGCGCTGCGGCCCGCCGTGATCTTCGAGTGCGTGGGCGTGCCGGGCGTGCTCGACGCGATCATGCGCGGCGCGTCGCGCAACGCGCGGGTGGTGGTCGTCGGCGTGTGCATGGAGCCCGATCAGATCCGCCCGATGCTCGGGATCAACAAGGAGCTGAATCTTCAGTTCGTGCTCGGCTACACCCCGTTCGAGTTCGCCGACACGCTGCGCCACCTGGCGGAGGGGCTGATCCCGGTCGAGCCGCTCGTCACGGGTCGCGTCGGGATCGACGGCGTTGCAGGCGCGTTCGAGGAGCTCGCCAACCCAGAGCGCCACGCCAAGATCCTGGTCGAGCCCGGGCTCTAGGCAAGCGCGCGTAGCGCGCGCGCAGCGAGGCTCAGCCGAGCGAAGGCCGCTCGGCGACAGCCGTCGCGGCGAAGACGTCAGATCAGGGCTGCTTGTCGGTCACGCGGTAGCCGACGCCGCGGACGGACTCGACCAGCGCGCCGGCGGTGCCGAGCTTGCGCCGGATCGACTTGACGTGCGCGTCGACCAGGCGTGCGCTGCGCGCGGCCGCCGGGCCCCATACCGCGCGCACGATCTCGTCGCGTCCGAACACGCGCCCCGGCGCGCGTGCCAGGAACGAGATGATCGAGAACTCGACCTCGGACAGGCTCACGTCGGCGCCGAACGCGCGCACCGCGCGCCGGCGCGTGTCGATCACCATCGGGCCCGCCGCGTAAACCCCTTCGGCCTCGTCGCGCGCCGTGGGGCGGCGTCGGCGCAGCAGGGCGCGCACGCGCAGCGCGAGCTCGCGCGGGAAGTAGGGGCGGCGCACGACGTCGTCCGCGCCGGCCTCGAAGGCGAGCACGCTGTCGAGCTCGGAGTCGGCCGGCGTGAGCATCACGATCGACAGCTCGCGCGTCGGCTCGCTCTCGCGCAACAGGCGGCACACGGCGAAGCCCGAGCGCTCGCGCAGCAGGGCGTCGACGATCACCGCGTCGGCCCGCGCCTCGCGCGCAGCCTCGATCGCGTCGCTCGCGCCGGCGGCCACGCAGACCTCGAGCCCTTCGCGCGCGAGCGCGCGACGCAGATCCTCCGCCGCCTCGGCGTCCGCGCCTACGACGAGGACGCGCGGCAAGGCGCGCTCCGACTGCACGAGGTGCGCACGGGCGGGATTGTGCGCGCCCGCCGGGGAAGCGCTTCCCATCTCGCCGACACTTCGCGGTGTCTTCACGGGTTCGCCACGAAGTGCTCTCGCGAGCGCCTAGTGGCCCGCGGGGACCGCGGCGGACGCGGGAAGCGTGACCGCGTCGAGCGCCGCAAGGAGCCGGCGCGCCGCGTCGCCTCGGAACTCCCCCTGGAACAGCAGCCGGCCCTCGCCCGTCTGCAGGGTCAACGCCGGGGTCCGGATGCCGTCGCCGAGGAGTGTCTGGGCGTAGGGCTCCGTCAGGTGGTCGTAGATGAAGGGCACCGTCCACTCGAGCCGGCGTAGCTGCTCGCGCATGCGGTGTTCGGGGTGGTGTCCCATGGGGAAGAGGATCGTCTGGACCTCCGCACGCGAGCCGAGGGGCGCCAGCTCGAGCACCAACCCGTCGAAGCCTGGAGCGCTCGGATCGGCGAAGACGCACACGAAGTAGCGGCGCGCGGCGGCGCGCGCGAAGTCGAAGGCGATGATCGAGTCTGCGCCCGAGTCGAGCAAGCGCGGCCCGATCGCAGCCAGGAAGTTGGGAGCGAGCTTGCTGAGTGCGCCGAGGCGGACGTCGTTTGCGCGCTCCACAACGTCGGTATCGACGATCGGGATCTCGTAGAGGCCGTCGCGCCCGAAATCGATGCGCGCGACGCCGGAGGGTTCGACGCGGATCAGGACGCCCGGGACATCCACGGGGAGCAGCTGTGCCCGGCCCGGCGGTTGGAAGGGCTCCCGCAGCGCGACCTGATAGGGCCAGAAGCGCTCGCTCGCCAGCAGAATCGCCTCGGTCACCTCGGCTGCGCTCGGATCCGCAGCGACGTACGGCGGAAGTGCGGTGACGTGCCCTTCGGGCACGTCCGCGCCGCCGGCGAGCAGCGGCGCGATCGCGACCAGTGGGAGCAGCAGGCTCTTCATCGTTGCCTCTGACTGGCCCCGCGGGCGAGAAGAGGAACCGCCACGCGAAGCTGGCGGTTCGCTCTTCTCAGCCGGGGTTCCGTCGGATCAGGCGCGCGGGCGGACGCGGCTCGCGGCCGCGGTCCCGACCAGGCCAGCAAGCAGCAGGAGCGCAGTCCCCGGCTCCGGGATCGCGGGAATGGCGTTGATCGACAGATTGTCGATGATCGGCTGGCCATTCGCGGTGCTGAACGACAGGCGCACGAACAGACTGTCCGAGGGCGCTTGGGTCAGCGGGAGGTTGAACAGCGTGTCATTGGTGGTGAGGCCCGCCGGCGCAAGCGCCGTATAGTCGGCGCCGTTCGTCGAGTACTCGACTCCCAGCGACGAGGAGCCGCTGAACGTCCGTCCACCGAAGGTCAGCGACCAGTTGGTGCCGAACTGGGGCACGGAATCCAGAGTGGCGCCGAAGACGATCTGCACCGCCTGCTGCGCCGTCATGCCGAGCAGATTTGCAAACTCCTGACCTTCCAGCTGAAGCTGGTTGAAGGAGTCGAAGGGCAGCGCACCGCCTCCGGCGATCGGGGCATTGAGGTTGGAGCTCAGCGACCCGGCCGTCGGAATGAAGGCCTCGGTTCCGGAGAGGTCTGCAACCACGACGCCGGACCCGAACTGCCCGTTCATGTACATGCGTCCGAACAGCGCGGACTCCGCCCCGGCATTACCGGTCGGATCGAGGTTCGAGTAGTTCGCGCTCAAGGTGCTCACAGGGGTGAAGCCGCTGTCGATGGTCAGAGCGCTGTCTCCGAGGTACTGGGAGAAGTCCCAGCCGGCGATCGTCACCGCTTGCGCCCCACCGGCCAGGAGGGCCGACAGAGCCAGTGCGCCGATCGCCGAGCCAATCGTGAGTCTTGTGATCTTCATGTTCGCTCTCACTTCTTTGTCAGTTTTCCGGTTTCAAGAGTCAGTCAGCGAGCAGACCGGCGATGTTCAGAGCCGTCCAACCGGTCGTCCACAGCTCGGGCGCGGACTTGTTGAAGGCGCCGCGATAGGTCGCGGACGGGTCGAGATTCGGACCCTGCGGCGCAACGCAACCGAGCTGCCCGATGACGCCCGAACCGGGGCGCGGGTTGATCGGGCTGCCCGTACCCACCGCGTTCGGCTTCAGGCTGGGGTCGAGCTTGCACGACGCGTTGCCGCGGAGTGCGAAGGTCACGTCCTCCTGAGCCAGACTCGAAAATGCGCCGTTGATCACGTTGGCGCCCGCTGCGGTCCCTCCGAGGGCCAGGTTCAGCGCGTTGCCGGCGTTGATCACGTTGGTCTCCTGCGCGGCAGGGGCGGCGCCGTCGTCGGTCGTCGAGCAAACCAGGTTGATCAGCCCGGCGATGGCGTTGGCCTGAGCCTCGAAGCCAGGCGCGGCCTCGGGGATCGCGGCCGTCGTATCGACCTCGATGCCTGTCTCCAGGCCGGTGTTGACGATGATGCTGTTGTGCACGTCGCCGACGTAGCCGTTGCGGAACACGCAGCCGCGCTTGCCGCTGGCCGCGTTGGGAACCGCCGAAGTCGGCGGCGCGAAGGCGGGCGCGTCCGGAATCGCGCCGATGAGCGTCATGTTGTAGAAGGCCGAGCCGGAGAGCGGCCCCGGCGTCGGATCCTCCGCGAGCGGAGCAGCCGGCCCGTTACCGGTCACGTCCTGGCGGACGCTCACGTTCGCCTCGGACGGTAGCGCGACCGGGGACGAGGTCTCGTAGTTGTCGCCGTCGAACTCGCAGGCGCGGTCGCCTGAAGTGGAGCCGTACGCGAGCGTGTCGTCCTGGTTGAAGTAGGTCTGGATCCCGAACAGGAACTGCTTGACGCCCGTGTAGCCCTCGTCGACGTCGTACATGTCGTCGCCGACGAACGCGACGTGCTGGTAGCGGCCGTTGACCGTGCCGCCGAACTCCTCGATGCCGTCGTCGAAGTTCGCGTAGACCTCGACGTACTCGATTTTGGTGCCGTCGCCGACGCCCGCGAGCGAGATGCCGTTCAGCTCGTTGCTGTTGCCGATCTCGTCGCCGGCGTGGCGAACGGAGACGTAACGCAGGGTTCCCGAGTTGTCGTGCGGCAGGGTGCCGCCGTACGTCGCGAGCGCGGCCGGGAAGCCGGGGAAGGTCAGGCCTTCGATCGTGGCCTGTCCGTAGCCGACGCCGGAGACCGCTGCGAGGTTCGTCGGAGCGCGGCCGAGCAGGGCGATGCCGCCCCAGAGCGCAACGTTGCCCGTGCCCGCGCAGTTCAGCGGGGCGAGAGGCTGAGTCCGCGGCGTATCGTCGAGGAAGAGGTCGTCGTCCGCGGTGCCCGGAAGCAGGTCGAGACCGGCAGTCCAGCGGTCCTCGAAGCCGTTCATGTCGACGTCGTCGGCGTTGCCGTCGTTGTCGTTGTCGACTGCGGCGGTGGTCATAACGATCACGCCGGCCGACGTTGGAGCGCCGACGGCGTTGATACGGCCGTCCTGGGTGACGATCAGCGCGCCGGGCGTGCCAGCCGTTTGGCCCGCGAGCGGGGCGGACGAGCGCGGCTGCCCGCGAACCGTCGTGCCGGCCTGGATCGTGAGAATCGCCCCGCTCGTCACGAAGATCGGCTGCTGCAGGATGATGGTTCCGCTCCAGGATGTGTTCGCGACGACGTTGGTGCTGACCACCGTCGTCTGTGCGCTCGCGCCTCCGGCGATCCCGGCGAGGGCGAGTGCCATTCCGATTGCAAGTGCTTTGCGCATCTCTCACCTCATCTGTGGGTCTATCTAGAGCTCTCACGCACCGCGCCGGATCCACCGGGCGACGCGTGCGCAATATGGCGATCATCGGTTACGCGCGAGCCTCAGCGTCGTTACGTTTGCACCACAGCTCGGTGCAGGCGTGCGCGCACTCGTGTTCTGGAGCGCGCCACCGGGCATGCGGTCGCCCGGGCGCACTGGTGTCCCGCCCCTTTCTTCCCTCCGAGTGTTGAGTAGTGGTCGGCAGCGAAGCGTGACTGGCCTTCACCGAACCTTCACGTTCGTCACAGAACTGCGACGAATTCGAGAAGCTGGCGCCGGCGCGTTTCGGTCGACCGGGCGATCGCGTATAGATCGCGACCACCCCCGGGACGCCGACGCTTGATAACGATGCTTCCCAGATCCAGCGCCCTGTTGCTTGCCGCCTTGCTCGCGTCTGCGGGGCACGCGGCTGCCCAGGAAGCGCAGACAGCGCCGCAGCCGCCCGCGGTGGAGCTCGGCAGCGTCGTGGAGGAGCGGATCGGCGCAGACGAGGAGGCGCGCGCGTCGCAGGAGCGCGTGAGCCAGCTCGACGACGAGACGCAAAAGCTGCTCTCCGAGTACCGCCGCGCGCTCGCCGACACCGAGAGCTACACGACCTACGCGGAGCAGCTCGGCGCCCAGGTTCGGTCACAGGAGGAGGAGGTCGCGTCCATCGAGCGGCAGCTGCTCGAGGTCGAGACCACCTCGCGCGAGGTGTTCCCGCTGATGCAGCGCATGCTCGACACGCTCGAGCAGTTCGTCGCGCTCGACGTCCCGTTCCTGGTCGAGGAGCGCGCGAACCGCGTGCGCACGCTGAAGCAGATGATGGGCCGCGCGGACGTGACGATCTCCGAGAAGTACCGCCGCATCCTCGAGGCCTACCAGGTCGAGATGGACTACGGGCGCACGAGCGAAGCGTACGACGGAGAGCTCGGCGCAGGCGACGGCGCGCGCACGGTCCAGTTCCTGCGCGTCGGGCGCGTCGCGCTCTTGTATCAGACGCTCGACGGCCGCGAGACCGGCTACTGGGATGCGCAGAGAGCGGGCTGGGTCGTGGACGCCGGTTACGCGCACGGATTCAAGGAAGGCGTTGCGGTCGCCAGGAAGCTGCGCGCTCCCGAGATGCTGATCATCCCGGTACCGGCCCCGAAGGAGTCCAGGTCGTGAACCGCCTGCGGCTGGCGCGTCTGGTCCTCGTGTGCGCGGCGCAGCTCGCGATCGCGCACACGGCGCACGCGGCGAAGACGCTCGACGAGCTCCTGGAGCAGACGCGGAGCACGCGCGCGCTTCAGACGCAGGCGAACGCGGAGCGCGAGCGCGAGTTCCTGGCGCGCCGCGAGCAGCAAGGCGAGCTGCTGGCGCAGGCGCAGCGCGCCCGCGACGCCGCCGAAGCGCGCAGCAAGCAGCTCTCGGCGAAGTTCGACGCCAACGAGATCAAGCTCGGGGAGCAGGAAGAGCTGCTCACGCAGCGGCTGGGCAGCCTCGGCGAGCTGTTCGGCGTGGTCCGTCAGGTGGCCGGAGACGGCTCCGCGATCATGTACAACTCACTGTTGAGCGCGCAGTACCCGAAGCGCGACGAGTTCTTCGCCGAGCTCGGCAAGGCGAAGGCGTTGCCGTCGATCGTAGAGCTCGAGCGGCTCTGGTTCGAGATCCAGCGCGAGATGACCGAGAGCGGCCAGGTCGTCCGCTTCCAGACCAGCGTCGTGGACGCCGACGGCAGTGCGGCCTCCGCCGAAGTGGTGCGGATCGGCAGCTTCGTGGCGATGTCGGGCGGCCGCTACCTGAGCTACCTCCCGAGCGTCGGCACGCTCAGCGTGCTGTCGCGGCAGCCCCCCGGCGACCTCGTGGCGTTCGCAAAGTCGCTACAGGGCGCGCGAGACGGCTACGTCGAAGCGGCGGTCGATCCGTCGCGCGGCGTGCTGCTCTCCATGATCGTGCAGCGCCCGAGCGTGATGGAGCGAATCGAGAAGGGCGAGGCAGTCGGCTACGTGATCATCGCCGTCGGCGTGATCGGGGTCTTGCTGGCGCTCTACCAGGGCCTGTATCTGCTCTGGACGCGCATCGGCGTCGGACGCCAGCTCGGGCGCCTCGACCGGCCGACGGCCGACAATCCGCTCGGGCGCGTGCTCGTCGCGATCAAGGCGGATCCCGGCACGATCGACGAGGACGCCGAAGTCGTCGAGCTGCGCATCTCCGAGGCCGTGCTGCGCGAGGTGCCCAGGCTCGAGCGCTTCCAGGCGTTCCTGCGCCTGTGCGTCGCGGCGGGGCCGCTGCTCGGCCTGATCGGGACGGTGATCGGCATGATCATCACCTTCCAAAGCATCACCGAGTCCGGCTCGAGCGATCCGCGCCTGATGGCCAACGGCATCGGCCAGGCGATGATCGCGACCGTCCTCGGCCTCGGCATCGCCATCCCGATCCTGTTCATCAACGCCGGGCTCGCGTCGATGTCGCGGCAGCTCGTGCAGATCCTCGACGAACAGAGCACGGGATTGCTCGCAGAGAGCCTCGAGCGCGCGAAGGAGCCCCGCCGTGCTTGAGACGCTGCTCGATCACGCGCTCGCGCCGCTCGCCGCCGTCACCGACCTGATCGACGAGGGCGGCCCCTTCGTCGGCTGGATCTTCGCGTGCGGCCTGGTGATGTGGACGCTCGTGATCGAGCGCTTCTGGTACTTCTCGCGCGTGCTGCCGCGCGAGGCGCGCGCGGCTCTCGCCGCCTGGCAGTCGCGCGCCGACCACCGCTCCTGGTGCGCGCGCCAGATTCGCCGCGCGATGATCTCGCGGGTCAACGCGGCGATGACCGCCAACCTGCCGCTCTTGCGCGTGCTGGTGCCGCTCTCGCCGCTGCTCGGGCTCGTCGGCACGGTCGGCGGCATGCTCGAGGTGTTCGACTCGATGGCGCTGCGCGGCTCCGCGGACGCGCGCGCGATGGCCAGCGGCGTCTCGCACGCGATGATCTGTACTCTCACCGGCCTTGCCGTCAGCATCACCGGCCTCTACCCGGTCTACTACTTCCAGTCGCGCTCGCGGCTCGAGACGGAGCTGCTCTCCGACACGCTGGTGTACTAGCGATGCGGCTGCGGCGGCACTTCGACAGCGGCGAGGCCACGGGCATCGACTTGGCGCCGATGCTCGACTTCGTCCTGAACCTGCTGATCTTCTTCATCATCACCGCAGTGTTCGTGAAGGAGCTGGGACTGCCGGTCGCGCGTCATGGCGGCGGCGCCACGGGGCCGGCGACGGGCAAGGAGACGGGCTCGATCTCCGTCGTCGTGAAGCAGGCAGGCGAGGTGGTCGTGGACAACCGCCTGGTCGACGTGCGCGCGGTGCGCGCCAACATCGAGCGCCTGCACGCGCAGAAGCCCGACTGGGGCGTGATGGTCACCGCGGAGCAGAACGCCGAGACGGGGCTGCTCGTCCAGGTGATCGACCAGGTGCGCGAGGGCGGCGTCGAGAACGTCTCCTTCGGAACCTCCTCGAGGTGAGCCATGCGCTCGCGACGCCACGCCCACGCTGACGACGAGCACGGCATCGACCTGGCGCCGATGCTCGACTTCGTGCTCAACCTGCTGATCTTCTTCATCATCACCACCTCGTTCGTGCGCGAGGCGGGGATCAGCGTCAGCCGCCCCGAGGCGCAGACGGCGCTGCACGCCGAGAGCGGGAACATCCTGATCGCGATCCGCCCCAACGGCGAGATCTGGATGGATCGCCGGCAGGTCGACCTGCGCGAGGTGCGCCCGATCGTCGAGCGCCTGCACGTCGAGCGGCCCGAGGACACCGTGGTCGTGATCGCGGACAAGGCGGCGAAGAGCGGTCTGCTCGCCCAGGTGATGGACGAGGTCAAGCTCGGCGGGATCAAAGAAGTCGCGATCGGCGCCGGGACGACAGGCGGCGGCTGAGCGATGTCGAGACTGCGCTTCCCGATCGCGCTGCTCCTCGCCGGCATGCTCACCGTCGGCCTGTTCGGCTTCCTGCGCGCGCTCACCCACGTCAGAACCACGGCCGACACCGCGATGACGCTCTCGAAGGTCGAGTTCGTGCGCCTGCGGCGCGAGGTGGAGATCGAGGAGAGGAAGCGCGAGAAGCCCGAGCGCGCCAAGCCCGAGCAGGCGCCCGTCACGCCGACCCTCTCGGCCGCGAAGGAAGAGGGCTTCGACCTCGAGCTCGACGTCGAGGCGATCGCCGCGGGGATCGGCGCCGAGTTCGGCTCGGCAGGCGGCGGCGGCGACGGCAGCCTCGGCGGGCTCGCGTTCAGCGCCGGGCTCGCGGATCGCGCTCCGCTGCCGCTGGTGCGCGTCGAGCCGCAGTATCCACCCGAGGCGCAGCGCCGCAAGCTCGAGGGCTGGGTCCAGGTCATGTTCACGATCTCTACGGCGGGGTCGGTGAAGGACCCTGTCGTGGTCAAGTCGAGTCATACGCTCTTCGAGCGCAATGCGCTCCAGGCGGTCACGCGCTGGAAGTATCAGCCGCAGATGAAGGCGGGGACGCCCGCCGAAACCCCGGGGCAGCAGGTAGTGCTGCGCTTCAAGCTGGAGAGCTGAGCATGCTGCGTCGAGCACTCGTCTTCTGCGTTGCGCTCCTGGTCGCCGGCGCCGGAATCGCGGGGGAGCCTGCGAAGAAGGAGAAGCGGATCGGTCTACAGCGGAAGGTCGCCGAGAAGCTGCTGGCGGCCTACGAGCTGCTTCAGACCGACAAGCTCGACGAGTCGCTCGCGGTCGTCGACGAGGTCGCCCGGCGGCGCAAGCTCGGTCCGCCCGAGCTGGCCCAGATCCACCGCTTCCGCGGCTACATCTTCGTCAACAAGGCGATGATCGAACCCGCGACCGAGGAGTTCGAGAAGTCGCTGGCGCAGCACGCGCTGGACCACACCGCGGAGCAGGTGACGACTTATTCGCTGGCGCAGCTCTACACGCAGCTCGGCCGCTACGACCGCGCGCTCGAGCTGATCGACGCCTGGTTCGCGACGGCCGAGACCCCGAAGCCCGATGCGTACTACCTGAAGGCGATGATCCTGGTGCAGCAGGAGAAGTACCAGGCCGCGCTCGAGCCGGCGCGCACGGCGGTCGACATGAGCCCGAGTCCGCGCGAGAGCTGGATCCAGCTATTGCTTGTGATCTACAGCCAGCAGAAGGACTACCCGAACCTGGCGGCGACGCTCGAGCGCATGCTCGCGATCGCGCCCGAGAAGAAGCAGTACTGGGTACAGCTCGCCGCCGTGCACAAGCACCTCGGGCGCGAGGCGAAGGCGCTCGCCACCCTGGAGCTCGCGCACACGGGCGACCTGCTGGACGAAGATCGCGAGTTCCGCCAGCTCGCACGGTTCATGTTCCTGCGCGAGCTCCCGCTCGAGTGCGCACGGGTGCTCGAGGACGCGATCGCTCGCGACGAGCTCGCGGCCGATGCGGAGTCCTACCGGCTGCTCTCGAACTGCTACATCGCGGCGCGCGAGAGCGAGCTCGCCCTGGGTCCTCTCGCCAAGGCGGGAGAGCTCGCCGAGGACGGCGAGATGTATCTGCTGCTGGGGCAGATGCACCTGCAGCGCGAGCGCTTCGAGCCGGCGCTCGAGGCCCTGCACAAGGCCCTCGACAAGTCCAAGCCCGAGCAGCGGGCGCCAGTGCAGCTCCTGATCGGCGTCGCGGAGTTGGGCGCGGAGGACTTCGCCAGCGCGGAGCGCGCCTTCCACGCGGCGCACGCCGACACGAAGGTGCGCCGCGCCGCCGAGAGCTACCTGAAGTACCTGGCGGAGCAGCGCGCGCGCCGAGACCAGCAGAAGCTGCTGCAGACGGCAGCCCGTGACTAGCGACTGGCGCTTCTGCCGCTGCGCCCTCGTCTCGCTCCTCGCCGCCGTCGCCGCGATGGCGACCCCGGCGTGGAGCCAGACCCCAGCGGAGACGGGGACCGTTCGCGGTCGCGTTTTCGACGGCGGCACGCGCGACCCGCTGGCCGGAACCACGGTCACGCTGGTGTTTCCTGCCGCTCCGGACGTCGCCGAGCCGAAGCAGGAGTCGCGGGTCACCGGTTCGAACGGCGAGTTCGAGTTCACCGGGGTCCCGCCGGGGATGTATCGGATCCGCTTGCGCAAGCCCGGCTTCCGCGACTCCACGATGACCGACTTCGTCGTCGTCGCGGGCCAGGAGAACGTCGCCGACTTCCCGCTGCCGCTGCTTCCCACGGCGACTTCCGAGCCGCGGCCCGACGTCGAAGAGTTCGTGGTCGTCGCCTCGCCGGTCGAGGAGATCCTCGAAGCCTCGCGCATGGAATCGGACCAGCTCCTGAACACGATGAGCGCGGAGGAGATCTCCAAGTTCGCCGCGTCCGACGTGGCAGATGCGCTGCGCTTCGTGCCGGGCGTCAACGTGGTCAAGGGGCAGTTCGCGATCATCCGCGGACTCGAGGACCGGTACTCGAGCACGCTGTACAACTCGGCGCCCGTGCCGAGCCCTGACCCGGACCGCCAGTCCGTGCAGCTCGACCTGTTTCCCGCCGACGTGGTCACCAACCTGGCGATCGCCAAGACGTTCGGCCAGGAGCTGCCGAGCAACTCCTCGGGCGGCTCGATCAACATCCTCACCGAGGAGTACCCCGAGGAGACCGAGATCAAGCTCTCCGTCGGCAGCGGCTTCAACGAGAACGCGCAGGACCGCTTCATCGAGCTCGAAAAGGGCATCGCGGTGGGCAAGGAGGCCGACTCCACCGACACCATCGAAGACGAATGGGGCGGCTCGATCGCCGGGCGCCGCGAGATCGGCGATCGGGAGTTCCGCTACAAGGCGCTGTTCAACCGCGAGGTCGACTACGAGACCAAGCTCGGCTTCCAAGAGGGGCGCGAGCCTGCGATCGACGGCGACCTGCCGGGCGGAAACCTGGGCCTGAGCGAAGGTCGCTACGCGCTCACGGAGAGCGAGCGTGCCGAGCAGGAGACCAGCTATCTGGGCCTCGGCATCGATCTCGACGGAGGAGGCGACCACAAGCTCGACTTCTCCGGCTTCTTCACCAGGAAGGACGAAGAGACCGCCCTGCTGGCCGAGAACGGGTACTTCCCGAACGCCGACTACGACGCAGCGCTCGCCGCGCACGCGAGTGGTGAAACACCCCAGTTCCCGAACGCCGTGGCGCGGGGGTTTCTCTCCAGCTTCCGGGAGAGCATCTTTTCGAGCGCGACGCTCGGCCCTGCCTGGAACTCGAGCTTCTCGCAGGGTGAGTCGTACCTGCGGGACCGCGACCTGCTCGTCTACCAGTTGAACGGCGACCACCACTTCGCAGCGGTCGATGGGCTTCACCTCGCCTGGGCTACCAACTACGCCCGGACCACGCAGCAGGACAGCGCGCTCGGGCTGCAGTACTTCTTCGAGCCCACCAACGCGGTGGACAACCCGACGAGCATCCCCGTGACCCCCGAAGAGGAACCGGGACGCTTTCTCGCGAACGACGGGATCTTCGTCAGCGCAAACGACATCGACGAAGACCAATGGTTCGGCCGCTTCGACGGCGACTACGAGATCCAACTCACCGAGCCCGTCGTTCTGACCTTGAACGGCGGCTACTGGTACGAGAACTCGGATCGCGATGTCGCGGCGAACTTCCTCGAACAGCCGAGTCAGGGGATCTTCGGCGGAAACGTGCTGGTCGGCGCCACTTCGCAGTTCCAGGACAATCAGGACTTGGCTGCAGCCGTGAACCGCGAGCTCGACCGGGACCCGCTCGGGCAATTTGCGGCGACGCGCACGACCGAGAACGAGAGCTCGCGCGAGATCCGGGCGTGGAACGCGGGCGGCAAGCTCACACTGTGGGAGGATCTCGACCTGCTCGGAGGCTTCCGCCGCGAGTCGATCCTGATCGAGTCGCGCAACGACGCCTTCGTCGAGGGCCTCGAGACCTACGGCGCACCCAGGCTGTACCCGACCCAGTACCTGTTCTTCGATCGGCTCGACAATCCGGCACGTGGCGAGCCCAGCGCCCGTCCTGGCACCACGTTCAACTCCGACCTCCTCGGGATCAACATCCCGGTCGACCCAGTAACAGGTTTCGTCGACCTCCCCGACCGGGCCTCTCTGGAGGCGCTTCTGAACGGGACGATCGACGAGAAGCGCGCCCTTCCGTCGTACGGCCTGACGTACCGCCCGGTCGAGGGCATGAGTCTGCGTCTGGCGCTCTCGAAGACGGTGGCGCGGCCGTCGTTCCGCGAGATGGGCTACTACGTCACCGTCGAGGCTGGCAGCGACGACCTCGTCGTCGGCAACCCACAGCTAGAGCTCTCCGACGTCGAGAGCTGGGACGCCCGCTGGGAGTACACCTGGGGCGACTTCGGCGACCTGGCCGCCGTCAGCTTGTTCAAGAAGGACATCCAGAAGCCCATCGAGAGCATCGTGGTGCGGAACCCGGACAACGTCGAGGAATCGTCGCTCGCGCTATATCGAACGTTCTTCAACAACCCCAACGACGCCGAGCTGCGCGGAGTCGAGCTCGAGGCGCGCAAGAACCTGAGCTTCCTTGGGCCGGCGCTGGCCGAGTATTTCTCCGTCGGGGGGAACTACACCTACATCGACGCAGAGGTGGGGCGGACGCACGCCGAGCTCGCGCGGTCGACCCGCTTCTTCCGGGCGGCACCGGGCACGACGCCGAGGTTCACGGAGCTCGAGAAGACGCGTCGGCTGTTCGGCCAGCCGGAGTGGATCGGCAACGTCGACGTGAGCTTCCACCAGCCGGACTGGCGCACCAAGGTCACGCTGGCGCTGTTCATGATCAGCGACATCCTGGACGCCGCGGGCACGGCGTCCGTCAGCCCCGATGGCAACGTTCGCGCCTTCACGCTCGATCGCTACATCGACTCCTACCACCAGCTCGACTTGATCCTCTCCCAGACTTGGAACATCGACATTCTCGGCGGCGACATCGTATTCAAGGCCAGCATCAAGAACCTGACCGACAGCGAGCGGCGGGTCATCTATGACCCCTACCAGACCGGGCCAGAGATTCCGGAGCGCGAGTACCAGGTCGGGCAGGACTTCTCGTTCTCGGTCGGATACAAGGTCTCGTTCTGAGCCTTCACCGAATCGTCACAAGAACCGGCGACTTGGCCCGGGAGACCATTCGCCGATACCATGTGCAACGACCCGAGCGGTCGTCCTCATGGCCGAAGCCAGCCCGCACGCCAACCCGCGACTCCCCGCAATCCAAGGGGATGATCCCTCGCGCTTCCTGAACCGCGAACTCTCCTCGCTCGATTTCAACGCGCGCGTGCTGGCGCTGGCCGCCGACGCCGCGCTGCCGTTGCTCGAGCGCGCGCGCTTCCTCGCGATCTTCGCGCAGAACCTGGATCAGTTCTTCCAGGTGCGGGTCGCGGGGCTCCAGGAGCAGCAATGGTCGGGGGTCGCGACGCCGACGCCCGACGGGCGCTCCCCCGCCGAGTCGCTTCGCGCGATCCGGGCGCGCGTGCTCGAGCTGGCGCGGCAGCGCGACGATCTGTGGCGCAAGGAGCTCCAGCCCGCACTCGCGGAGCAGCGCATCCGCGTCACCAGCTACGCCAGCCTGGGCGCGGGCGAGAAGGCGCAGCTCGCGAGGCTGTTCGAGCTGCGCGTGTTTCCGGTGCTGACGCCGCTTTCCGTCGATCCCGCCCATCCGTTTCCGTACATCTCGACCCTGTCGCTCAACCTGGCGGTGCTGATGCGCGATCCCGCGGGCGGGCCTGCGCGCTTCGCGCGGGTGAAGGTGCCGCCGCTGCTGCCGCGCTTGCTCCGCCTCGCCGACGGCGAGCGCTTCGTGCCCATCGAGGAGCTGATTGCGGCTCACCTCGACGCGCTGTTCCCGGGCATGGTGATCCTGGCGCACTGCCCCTTCCGCGTGACGCGCGACGCCGAGCTCGACATCGACCTCGGGCGCGACGACGGCGAGGACCTGCTGGTCGCGATCGAGAGCGGCCTGCGCCGGCGCCACCGCACGAACGCCGCGTGCCGCCTGGAGATCGACGCGGCGACGCCGGAGGACGTGCTCGACCTGCTCCTGCGCGAGCTCGGGCTCGAGCCCGAGGACGTCTACGTCTCGGACGGCCCGCTCGACCTGTCCGCGCTCTGGTCGTTGTACGCGCTCGAGCGGCCGGAGCAGAAGGACGAGGCGTGGATCCCGCAGACGCCTCCACCGCTCGCGGCGGCGGTGCGCGAGAAGCGGCCGGGCGGGATCTTCGAGGTGCTGCGCGAGGGCGACGTGCTGGTGCACCACCCCTACGACTCGTTCCAGACCTCGGTGCTGGAGTTCCTGTCCCAGGCCGCCGCCGACCCCGCCGTGCTCGCGATCAAGCACACGCTGTACCGCACCTCGGGCGGCGAGAACCCCGTCGTGCACACGCTGATCCGGGCCGCCGAGGACGGCAAGCAGGTGGTGGCGCTGATCGAGCTCCGCGCGCGTTTCGACGAGGAGGCGAACATCGAGTGGGCGCGCGCGCTCGAGGAAGCGGGCGTGCACGTGGTGTACGGCATCGTCGGGCTCAAGACGCACGCCAAGATCGCCCTCGTGGTGCGCCAGGAGGCGGAAGGCATCCGCCGCTACTTCCACGTCGGGACCGGCAACTACAATCCGCGCACGGCGACGATCTACGAAGACGTTGGGCTGCTCTCCGCCGACGACGCGCTCGGCGCGGACCTGGCGGAGCTCTTCAACCACCTGACGGGCTTCAGCCGCCAGACGAGCTACCGGCGCTTGCTGGTCGCGCCCGGCGCGCTGCGCGCCGCCCTGCTCGCGGCGATCCGACGCGAGGCCGAGGCGCCCGATGGCGAGATTGCGATCAAGGTCAACAACCTGTCCGACCCCGAGATCATCGACGCGTTCTACGCGGCGTCGCGTGCGGGCGCCCGGATCGACCTGATCGTGCGCTCCGTGTGCTGCCTGCGGCCCGGAGTGCCGGGCATGTCCGAGAACATCCACGTGCGCTCGATCCTCGGCCGCTTCCTCGAGCACTCGCGGGTGTTCCGGTTCGGCAGCGAGGCGCGCGGGCGGCGCTACTACATCGGCTCCTCGGACCTGATGCCCCGCAACCTGGACCAGCGTGTGGAGCTGCTGGCGCCGGTGGACGATCCGCCGCTGTGCGAGCGCCTCGACGAGCTGCTCGCGACCAACCTCGCGGACGACCGCGACGCCTGGGTGCTCGGGCCCGACGCCAGCTGGACGCGGCAGCGCGGCGCGCGCGGGATCTCCACGCAGCGACGGCTCGCGGAGCTGGCGCGCAGGCGGTCCGGTTCGGGCGGCGAGCGCGCCCATGTCCGTCCAGCCGGCTGATCCGCGCGCCCCGCGCTACGACACGCCGGAGGGTCGGCTGGCGAGCTTTGGCGTGTCCCTGCAAAGGGACGGCGGCATCTGGGTGGTCGAGCTGCCACGGCTCCAGAGCGGCATTCTGGCCACGCGCACCCGCTTCGAGTTTTCGGGGACGCGCTTCCAGCCGCCGGAGCCGGCGCGCGACCTCGTGGCGGCGTTCGCGCGCGGCGCCCGGCTGGTGCGCGTGATCGACGCCGAGGCGCAGCAGGCCACGCCGGAGCTCGCGCTCCCGGCGCCGGCCGACGCTCTGCTGCCGGGCCCGGCGGCCGTGATCCGGGCCGCGCTCGCGGCATCGGTCTTGCGCTGGATCCTGCACGACCCGGGCGTGCGGCTCGGGCTCGACGCCGAGGACGTGCACCAGGCGCGCGTCGCCATGCGCAGGCTGCGCTCCGATCTCGGCAGCTTCGAGTCCCTGCTCGATCGCGCCTGGGCGCGCGACCTGCGCGCCGAGCTGCGTCCCTTCGCCGCCGCACTCGGGGCGGTGCGCGATCTCGACGTGCTGCTGGCGCGCCTGCGCGCGCGCATCGCGGGTCAGGGTCCCGACGAGGCGCGCCACGCGGACCTGCTGGTCTCCGGGCTCGAGGACGAGCGCGCCGCCGCGCGCGCCGACCTGCTCGAACGCATGCGCACGCCTGAGTACCTGGCGCTGCTCGACCGCTGCCTGGGCGCGGCGCGCGAGCCCGCGCTGCTCGGTGGGGTCGATGCTGTCGCCCGCGACGCTCTCCTCGAGGGCGTGCGCGCGCGCTGGGTCCGGCTGGAGCGCCGCGTCCGGCGCGCGAGCGAGACGCCGACCCCCGAGGAGCTGCACGCGATCCGGATCCGCGCCAAACGCTGCCGCTATGCGGCGGAGGCCCTCGCCGGCGTGGATGGGAGCAAGCGCGAAGCGCGCGCAGCGAGCGCGTCCGCGCGCGAGCGAAGGCCGCTCGGCGACAGCCGTCGCGGCACAGACAAACGCGTGAAGGCTCTCGCCCGCGCTCTCGCCCGCCTTCAGGACGTGCTCGGCGAGCATCAGGATGCGATGATCGCGAGCGCATGGCTGCGACGCGCAGGGGCGCACGCCACCGACGACGGGCGCTTCGTCGCGGGACTGCTCGCGGGAGCGGAGCTCGCAGCGGCGGAAGCGGTGCGAGGAGAATGGCGACGAGCGTGGCGCCGGGCGCGCGAGTGCGCGAGCCGGGCGCAGCTCCGGTAGGGGGGCGCGGGTGAAGATCTACCTGGTGCGGCACGCGCGGGCGGGCAAGCGTCCGGAGTGGAAGGCGCGCGACGAGTGGCGCCCGCTCGTCGAGTCCGGCCGCCGCCAGAGCTTCGGGCTGGTCCGGCTCGTCCTGGACGAGCCCATCGCGCGCCTGATCTCGAGTCCGTCTCTGCGCTGTCGCCAGACCTTGCTCCCGCTCGCGCACCTGCGCCGGATGCACGTCGAGGAGGATCGGCGCCTGCACGAGGGCGAGTCCGCGGCGGGCGCGCTCGAGCTGCTGCGCGGCCTCGGTCGCGACACCGCCGTGGTGTGCAGCCACGGCGACGTGATCCCCGCCGTGCTCGCCGGGCTGGAGCGCTCGGGTGTCGAGCTCGACGACGACAAGCTCCGCTGTCCCAAGGGGTCGATCTGGCTGCTCGAGGGGCCGGGCCGCGACGTGGCGCGCGCGCGCTTCATCGCGCCGATCGAAGAGGCGCGTGCCGGCGACTGGCCTTTGCGCGGCGACGAGCTGCGGATGGCGGTGCTCGACCTCGGCAGCACGTCGTTCCACCTGCTGGTCGCGGATGCGGCGCCGGACGGGACACTGCGCCGCGTCACGCGCGAGCGCGAGATGCTGCGGCTCGGGAGCGTGCTCGCGCGCGGGCCACGGATCCCGCTCGAGATCCGCGCGGCGGCGCTCGAGGCTGCGCTGCGCCTGCGCGACATCGCCGACGAGCACCACGCCGAGCTCTTGCTCCCCGTCGCCACCGCTGCGCTGCGCGAGGCCGAGAACGGCGCCGAGCTCGCGCGCGCGCTCGGCGAGGCGGTCGGCGTGCCCGTGCGCATCCTCTCGGGCGAGCAGGAGGCGCGGCTGATCTTCTCGGCGTTCCGCCGGCGCCTGGCTCTCCCACGGGGAGGCGTGCTCGGCGTCGACCTCGGCGGCGGGAGTCTCGAGCTCGCGTTCGGCGACCGCGACGGCGTCGAGTGGGAGACCACGCTGCGACTCGGCGTCGCGCGCCTTCACGGCGAGCTCGTCGCGAGCGATCCGCTGTCGGGCGACGAGCGCAAAGCGCTGCGCGCCCGCGTGCGCGAGCTCGTCGGGCCGCACGCCGCGCGCGTGCGCAAGCTCGCGCCCGAGGCTGCGGTCGCGACCGGTGGCACGATCAACGCGCTGGCGCGCCGGATCCTGGTGCGGCGCTCCGGCCGCAGCGAAGGCTCGCTCGCGGAGCTGCGCATCCCGGTCGCCGAGCTGGCCGAGCTGGCCGACGAGCTGGGTCGCTCGACGCACGAAGAGCGGCTGCGCACGCCCGGGATGGACGAGCGGCGCGCAGACCTGCTCCCGGCGGGAGCGGTGATCCTGCACGCAGTGGCGGAGGAGCTCGGACTCGCCGGCTACGTGGTCTCGGACTGGGGGCTGCGCGAAGGCGTTCTGCTCGAGGCGCTCGGGGTCTGACGAGTCTGGCCGTGTACGCGCGGGCGAAGCCCGCGCTACGGCTCCGCTCGCGTGAGGCACGCTCTTTACGAGGCGTCGCGTTGCCGGCGGGGCAGGCGGGTCACGCCACTCACGTCCTCGAGTGTCGCACGCGCTCTGCGCGCCACGTCGCTCATTCCGAGCGCGTCGGCGGCCGCGAGCGCGTCATCGGCCAGCCGCCGTGCGTGCGCGCGGTCGGCCCGATCCGGGCTCGTCGCCAGCATTGCCGCGAACTGCTGCGAGGTGCGCGCGACCAGGCAGCGCGCGCCGAAGCGGCGCTCGAGCGCGAGTGCCTGCTCGAAGCAGGCCGCCGCGACGTCGCGCGCTCCGAGCGTCTGCGCCGCCAGCGCGAGCGGGCGCGCGACGGCGGAGTACACCGCGGCACTCTGCCCGACCACGAGCATCCGCCCGGCATAGGGCTCGAGGCCGGTACGCGCGAGCTGTGCGCGCGCGGGGTCGTGGACCAGCCAGGCGACCTCCGCAGTGAACGCGAGCACGAGCGGCCAGACGGCATCTCGCGCGATCCCCTCGAAGTCGCCTTCCGTGAGCCACTCGAGCTCACGCCGCGCGGCGTCGGTGCGGCCGGCTTCGGCGTGGATGAGTGCCAGCAGGCCGCGCCACGCGGCGACGCGCGGGTAGCGCGCGACGAACGCGGCGGTCGCGTCTTCGAGCTCGGACAGCCGTCCCTGCTGACGGCGCAGCTCAGCGAGCTGGATCGCGAAGAATACGGGGCCGTTCGGGTTGCGCGCGCGCCGCCCGATCTCCAGAGCAGCGCCCGCGAGCCGCTCGGCCTCGTCGAGGCGGCCGTCGAGCGTGGCGCGCATCGCGCGCGCCAGCGTCGGCTGCCAGCCCGGGATGCGCATCTCGCGGGCGAGTCGCTCCAGGGCCTGGATGTCTGCTTCCGCAGCCGCCGGGTCTCCGCTCTCGAGCACGTCGATCAGGTGGTAGCCGTGGCCCTCGAACAGCGAGGCGCGGTCCCCGGCGCCCTCCGCCACGCGCAGCGCCTCGTCGGCGAGCGCGAGCCGCTCGTCGAGGGCGTCCGGGCACCAGAGCGTGAAGTGGCGCATGCCGAGCACACTGGCGAGCAGTCGCGGATCCCCGAGCCGGCGCGCCATGCCGAGCCCTTCGCGCGCCAGCTCGTGCATGCGGGCTGTGTCCGCGGGCGACCAGTAGAGCGACATCGCGAGCGAGCACATCACGTTCGCGCGCAGGGGGGAGTCGCCGTCGCCGAGCGCCGCGAGCGCTTCCTCGCGCAAACCGACGAAGCGCGCATCGACCACGCCGGTCTCGATGGAGGGGAACGCCAGCGCGAGCCGCGCCAACCGCTCGCCGGAGCCGAGCCTGCGCGCCAGCTCCGCAGCCTGGTCGACCGCCGCGAGCGCGGCCTCGCCGTCGCCGACCCCGTCCTCCGCGTCCGCTAGTGCGGTCAGCAGGTCACAGCGCGCTTCGGGCGCGGCCACGCCGAGGCCGTCGAGCGCGCAGAGAGCGCGCCGGCACAGCGCCGCGGCATCTTCGTACGCGAAGGCGGCGAGCGCGTGCCACGCCGCGCGCAGCGAGTAGGAGGCGACGACCGCGACGTCGGCTGTCATGGCACCCAGGCACCAGTGCCGCGCCAGCTCGCCGAGCGGCGGATTCAGACGTTCGTGCTGCACGCGCTCGAGCGCCTCGGCCGCGCTGCGATGCAGCTCGAGTCGCCGCGCGGCGCCCAGATCCTGGTAGAGGTACTCCTGGATCAGCGCGTGTACGAAGTGAAGCGCGGCCGACCCGCCGGAGCTCGACCGGATCACGTGCGCGCTCTCGGCTTCGCCGAGCAGCCCCGCCACCTCGGGACCGCCTCGTGAAGACATCTGCCGCAGCAGGTCGAGCGGGAACTCGCGGCCGACTACGGCCGCGACCTCGAGGAGCGCGCGGCAGTCGGGGCGTAATCGCGCCAGCCGGTGCGCCACGACGTCCTGGACCGCGGCAGGGATCGCGCTCTGCCACGACGCCTGCCGCGCGCCGGCGAGCGGGCCGTCCGCCTCGAGCAAGCGCACCAGCTCGCGGATGAAGAATGGATTGCCGTCGGTGCGCGCGAAGATCGCGTCGACCAGCGCTGGATCGGGGTCGGTGCCAGACTGCGCGGCGACGAAGCGCAGGACCTCGTCGCGCCGGAGTCCCTCGAGCATCAGGCGCTCGTGGCCGGGGAGGCGCGCTAGCGCGGCGAGGGTCTCGCCGACGGCGCCGGCGCGATCGACGTCCTCGGGCCGGTAGGTGCCGAGCAAGAGCAGCCGGGCGCGCGCCTCGCGCGCCACGAATGCGAGCAGTCGCAGCGACGACGCGTCCGCCCAGTGCAGATCGTCGAGTGCTACGACGAGCGGGTCGCGCGCCGCCAGCGCGCCGAGCAGCGTGGCGACGGCGTCGTACAGGCGAAAGCGCCCGTCGGTGCGCTCCGAGGCGGGAGGCGCGCCCGCGCGACCGGTCGCCTCGTCCTTGCGCAAACCGGGCACCAGCCGAGCGACCTCGTCGATCGCAGCTCGCAGCGCAGGGCCGAGGGCGTGCAGGTCGAGCTCGCGTTCCACGACGCGCAGCACCTGGGTCCAGGGCCAGTAGGGAGGCGCGCCTTCGCCCTCGTGACACCAACCCGAGTACACGCGCGCGCCAGCGGCACGCGCAGCCCGGCCGAGCTCCTCGACGATACGCGTCTTGCCGATGCCGGGCTCGCCCGCGATCAGCACCACCGACGTCGCGCCGTCGCGCGCGCGCTCGAACGCAGCCCAGAGCCGCGCGAGGGCGTCGGCGCGCCCGACGAAGCCCTCGCTCGTCGCGATCGGCGTCGCCGTCGTCGATTCGACCTCCGCGACGAAGCGGTAGCCGCGGCGCGGCAGCGTGCGGATCCAGCGCTGCTCCCGCCCGTCGTCGCCGAGCGCGGCACGCGCGGAGTTGACGGCCGTAGTGAGCGACGCCTCCGAGACGACCACCGCGGGCCAGATCTGATCGAACAGCTCGCGTTTGTCGACCACCCGATCGCGGTGACGCGCGAGGTGGAGCAGGAGGTCCAGAACCCTGGGCTGGAGCGGGACCTGCTCCCCACGGCGCCGCAGCTCGCGCGAGGCGAAGTCGAGCTCGAACTCTTCGAAGCGCAGGATCACGGCAGCTCCAGCGGCCAACGGTGCGCCGGTGCAGAATCTAGGCCCGCCAGGGCCGGCTTTCAGCGGCCCGCGCCCTCCCTACTGAGTGGCGAGTTTCGCAGCGGAGGTAGCCCCGCTGATGCCGATCGATGCTACGCCCGGCCAGCGCCGTGCAGGAGCGCGCGCGCTCGCTCCGCGGTGCGCGCCAACCCGAGTGTCTGCGCGGTGCGGAGCGCGTCTTCGCAGAGCGCGCGTGCGCGTTTCTGGTCCCGGCCCCGCCCGCGCGCGACGAGCCACTCGGCCCACTGCTGGCGCGTGCGCGCCGCGAGGCAGCGCGCGCCGATCGCCTCTTCGAGCCCGAGCGCGCGCGCGAAGTGCGCCTCCGCGGCTGCGGAGTCGCCGAGCGTCGCGGCGAGGAGCGCGAGCGGGCGCGCCGCCGCGGAGTATACGGCGACCGACGGCCCGACGACGATCACGCGGTCCGCGTACGGCTCGAGCAGCGCGTAGTACCTGTGTGCGCGCGGCACGTCGTCGAGCCGCGCAGCGGTCTCGCCCGCCATCGCGATCGCCTGCAGCCAGGAGGGATCGCGGCGCGCCCGGGCGAAGTCGTGCGCGTCGAGTGCTTCGAGCGTCTCGGCGGCGGCGGCGAGATCGCCCTCCTCGGCGTGCAGGTACGCGAGCATGCAGCGCCACGCCGGGAGCATCGAGTAGCGCTCCACGAACGAGCGCACCGCGGGGAGCATCTCCGCGAGGCGGCCCTGTTCGATCCGGATCGCGAGCAGGCGGATCCCGGCGAACACCGCGGCGTTGGGGTTCAAGCTGCGCCGGTCGAATTCGAGCGCGCTCGCCGCGGCGCGCTCGGCGTCGGCCAGCGCGCCGTCGAGCGTGGCCCGGAGGGCGAGCGCCGACGAGAGCAGGCGGCTCGAGAACCCCAGCTCCACGCCCAGCTCGCGGATCGCGGCGAAGTCGCGAGCGGAGCCGTCGCCAGACCCGAGCTCGAGCGCGTCCTGCAGGTGCTCCACGTGCCCCATGAAGCGCACGTCGTCCCGGCCGAACTCGAGGCCGAGCGCGACCATCGCCAGGGACAGCCGCTCGCGGTCGCGCAGGTTGTCGACGCTCCAGCTCGCGAAGCGCAGCGCGCGCAGAGCCTGGAGGCGCAGCGACACGTCGCCGAGCCGCTCTGCGATCGCGCGCGCCTCCTCGCACGCTGCCCGCGCCCGGGGCAGGTCGGCGTCGGACCAGTACAGCGCCTGTGCTAGGACCGTGAGCAGCGCCGCGCGCAGTCCGTCGTGCTCGGGTCCGAGGGCGGCGAGCGCCTCCTCGATCGCGCGCACCGCTTCCGCGCGTACGACCCCGGTCTCCGTGCTGCCGAGGTGCAGCACCGAACGCGCCTGGCGCTCCGGCGAGCCGAGCCGCCGCGCGAGGACGCTCGCGCGCTCGATCACCTCGCGGTGCTCGTCTCCCAGACCGAGCTTGCTGGTAGCCTCGGCGAGCAGGAGCAGGAGATCGCAGCGCGCCGGGAGCGAGCCAGCGCGCAGCGCGTCGAGCGTCGCGAGCGCGCGCCGGCACAGCGCCGCGGCGTGCGCTTCGGCCAGTCGCTCGAGCGCCGCGCTCGCGGCGCGCAGCGTGAAGGCCGCAAGCTTGTCCGCGACCTCGGCCGACGCGGCGAGACACAGGTGGCGTGCGAGCTCCGCGTGCGGCGCGTCCGCCTGCTTGTCGTGCAGCACGTCGAGCGCGTCGGCCACGCGCCGGTGCAGGATGCGCCGCCGCACGCCGTCGAGGTCCTGGTAGAGCGTCTCCTGGATCAGCGCGTGCGCGAAGCGCAGCGCGCCGCTGCGTTCGGGATGCGCCTCGACGAGTCGCGCGCGCTCCGCTTCGGCGCTGAGTAGCGCGATCGCGCTGGGATCCAGGCCGGACGCGAGCGCCAGCACTTCCGGCGTCCAGTCGGAGCCGATCACGGCGGCCACGCCGAGCAGCGCCACGCAGGGCGGCGAGAGCCGCGCCAGTCGGCGCTCGATCAGCTCGCGTCGCGGGGCCGGGTTCGCCGAACGCGGAGCGCCGCGCTGCAGCGCAGCGGGGAAGCGTCCCTCGACGGCGACCAGCCGCGCCAGCTCGCGCAGGAACAGGGGATTGCCGCCGGTGTGCTCGCGCACGCGCTCGAGGGTCTCGGGCTCCGCCGGGGTGCCCGACCGCGCGGCGAGGAAGCTCGCGATCTCGCCCGGGTCGAAGCCCTCGAGAGCGATCCGGTCGTGGCCCGGCAGACGCGCGAGCGCTTCGAGCGCGCGCGCCAGCGCCGAGCCGCGCGGCGCCTCGTCGGGCCGGTAGGTGCCGACGAACAGAGCGCGCGCGTCGGCGAGCGCGCGCGCGACGTGCACGAGCAGCGCGAGCGTCTCGGGATCGGCGAGCTGCAGGTCGTCGATCACGAGCAGCAGGGGAGTCTGGTCGGCGGCGTTCTCGAGCAGGAAGGCCACGGCGTCGAACAGGCGCTGCTGGCGATCGCTCGGCTCGAGCGCGCGCGGCTCGCTCGCGGAGTCAACGCGGGACGCTCCCGGCAGCAGTCGCGCGATCTCCTCGCGCACGCGGCGTGGAGCGGAGTCGAGCGAAGGCACTCCCGACTCGCGCAGATACGCCTGCAGGAGCTGCGTCCACGGCGCGTACGGGGCGGCGCGGGCCTCCTCGCACCACGCCGAACACACGCGCGCTCCGGCCGCGCGCGCCGCGGCCGCAAGCTCAGCCGAGGTGCGGGTCTTGCCGATCCCCGCCTCGCCCGCGAGCAGTACTACGCCTCCGGTGGAGGCGCAGGCCTTCTCGAACGCCGCCCACAGGCGCGACAGCACGCCGGCGCGCCCGACGAAGCCCTCGCTCGGCTGCAGTCCTCGAGAAGTGTCTGGTCCCATCTCGTTCCCGGGAGCTTACGCCCGCCTGCCGGCGGTCGGCCGCTTCTATACTCAGGGGCGAAGATCGAGACGGAGGGGACGCGGGATGAAGCGGATCGAGGAGCGCTACCGCGCTCGCACCAAGCGCTCGGGAGAGCTTGCAGAGGCGGCTCGAGCGGTGATGCCCGGCGGCGACACGCGAGCGGCGGCGTGGCACCTGCCGTACCCGTTGACCCTGGAGCGCGGCGCCGGCCCGTACGTCCACGACGTGGACGGCAACCGCTATCTCGATCTGCTCGGGAACTACAGCAGCCTGGTGCACGGACACGCGTACCCGCCGATCGTCGCCGCCGCGCGGCAGCAGCTCGAGCGCGGAACCGCGTGGGCGGCGCGGAGCGAGAGCGCGATCCTGCTGGCGCGCCTGCTGGTGGAGCGGGTCGCGTCCGCCGAGCGCGTGCGCTTCACCAACTCGGGGACCGAGGCCGCGCTGCTGGCGCTCGCGATCGCGCGCGCCGCGACGGGCCGGCGCCGGATCCTGATGGCGCGCTACGGCTATCACGGGTCGCACGAGGACACGGAGGTCGGGCTCGCCGGCCACGAGGGACCGAACACGCTGCTCGGGGAGTTCGGCGACGCCGCCTCGTTCGAGCGCGTGCTCGCCGAGCGCGGCGACGAGATCGCCTGCGTCGTGCTCGAGCCGGTGCTCGGATCCGCGGGCGTGGTGCCGCCGCCGCCCGGGTTCCTCGAGCGGGTGGAGCGCTCGGCGCGCGCAGCCGGTGCGCTGTTCGTGCTCGACGAGGTGATCTGCTTCCGGCTCGCCGTCGGGGGCGCGCAGTCGCTGTACGGCGTGCGGCCCGACCTGACAATGTTCGGCAAGCTGATCGGCGGCGGCTTTCCGGTCGGTGCGGTCGGCGGCCGGGCCGATCTGCTCGCGCTGACCGATCCGCAGGGCGGCCGCCTCTTCGTCTCCGGCACGTTCAACGGCAACCCGATGACGACGGCCGCCGGCGCGGTCGCGGTACAGGAGCTCGACCTGGGTCGCATCGCGGCGATGGACGCGCGCGCGGCGCGGCTCGCGGAAGGGCTCGTGCGCGCGGCGGCGCGGCTTGGCCTGCCGTGCTCGGTGCGCCGCGCGGGGTCGATCCTGAACGTCTTCTTCTCGGAGGCGCCGCCGCCAGCGACGCTCGTGCGCGCGGACCGCGAGCTCGCTGCCGCGTTCCATCTGGCCGCGCTCTGCCGGGGGCTGTTTCTCGCGCCGCGTGGCATGATCGCGCTATCGACCGTGGTCGGCGACGAGCAGGTCGACGAAGCGCTCGCGGCCGCGGAGGCCGCGCTCGCGGACGTCGTCGCAGCGCGGGTCGGGAGGACTCGATGAGCACGCAGGATCCACACCACCTCGGCACGCTGGAGCAAGTGCGCGCAATCATCGGGCCCGAGATCCCGTCGATGAAGGTGAAGTTCTTCGACGCGCTCGACGAGGTCTCGACCGGGTTCATCCGCCACTCGCCGCTGGTCCTGCTCTCGACGGTGGATCGCGACGGCAAGCCCGACGTCTCGCCCAAGGGCGACAGCCCCGGCTTCGTGGCGGTCGAGGACGAGCACACGCTGCTGATCCCGGAGCGCAAGGGCAACAAGCTGATCTACGGCCTGCAGAACATCCTGGCGACGGAGCGCATAGCACTGGTGTTCCTGGTTCCCGGCACTGAGGAGACGCTGCGCGTGCACGGACGCGCCGAGCTGACGTCCGATCCCGCGGCGCTCGCGCGGCTCGTCGAGCGCGGGCAGCCTGCGCTGCTGGCGATCCGCGTGCACGTCGAGCAGGTGTTCTTCCACTGCGCCAAGGCGTTCAAGCGCTCGAAGCTCTGGCAGCCGGAGACCTGGCCCGCGCGGCTGCGCATCTCGTTCGGCGCGATCTTCGCGAAGAAGCTCGGCGTCGGCGCGGACGTGGTCGAGAAGATCGACGCCTCGGTCGAAGAGAACTACCGCAGCGAGCTCTGAAGGAACGTCCAGTGACCTCGACCTCTGCCCTGCGCCGCATGCGCTTCGGCGCCTTCCTCGCGCCGCACCACCCGATCGGCGAGCACCCGACCCTGCAGTTCAGGCGCGATCTAGAGCTCGCCGCGCACCTCGACCGGCTGGGCTACGACGAGTTCTGGGTCGGCGAGCACCACTCCGGAGGCTGGGAGACGATCGGCCACCCCGAGCTGTTCCTGGCCGCGGCAGGCGAGCGCACCGAGCGCATCATGCTCGGCACCGGCGTGGTCTCGCTGCCGTACCACCATCCGTGGAACGTGGCGGGGCGCGCGGTGCAGCTCGATCACCTGACGCGGGGTCGAGCGATGCTCGGCGTGGGGCCGGGCGCGCTGCCGTCGGACGCGCGCGTGCTCGGGATCGCCCCCGCCACGCAGCGCGAGCGCATGGACGAGGCGCTCGGCGTGATCCTGAGACTCCTTCGGGACGACGGCCCGGTGACACACAAGAGCGACTGGTTCGAGATCCACGAGGCGCGCCTGCAGCTCCTGCCGCTCCAGCGCGAGCTGCCGGTTGCGGTCGCGTCTTCGATCAGCCCCTCGGGGATGTCGTGCGCGGGCAAGTACGGTGTGGGCGTGCTCTCGGTCGCGAGCTACAGCGAGGAGGGCCTGGTCGCGCTGCCCACGCAGTGGGGCTTCTGCGAGACCTACGCGCGCGAGCACGGCCGCGGCGTCGACCGCTCGAACTGGCGCGTGGTGCTGCCGTTCCACCTGGCCGAGTCGAAGCAGCGCGCGCTGCGCGAGGTCGCCGACGGCGTCGCGCACTGGCACAACGTGTACAACGTCGAGATCCTCGGCCGCCCCGGCGCCGAGAAGGTCGCCGACGCCGCGGGCTTCGCGGCTGCCATGGACCGCCGCGGCGGCGCGATCTTCGGCACGCCCGACGACGCGGTGGCCGCGATCGCCCGGCTGCAGCAGCTCTCCGGCGGCTTCGGCACGCTGCTCGCGTTCGCCCACGACTGGACCGACGTCGAAGCCTCGCTGCGCAGCTACGACCTCTTCGCGCGCTACGTCATCCCCCGCGTGAACCAGCTCGTGATGCCCCTCGAACGCTCCGCCGCCGAGGTCTCCGCCAACAAGACCGAGCTGATGCACGGCGCCTCGCAAGCGATCCTGGGCGCCATCCGCAAACACAACGCGACGCATCCACGGAGCTAGCGTCCGCTGCAAGCTGGTCCGCTGCCCGGCTTGCTGCCAAGCGGGGGCTCGAGGACGATCTCCTCTGGGCCGTAGAGCACGCGGCCGTCGACCTTGCCCTCTGTGATGCTGATACGCACCGAGCGGCCTTCCGCCGGATCGCCGTAGTCGAAGAGCACGTATGCGGACCATGCCTCACTTGTCGCCTCACCTTGGTCATAGAGCAGGTCCAGGGTTCGCAGGTTGGGCTTGACGAGGTTCGCGAAGCAGTCTCGGGAGATCTCGACTCGCTGCGTGCCTAGCAAGACCACGATGGACTCTAGTTCTACACGGTCATGACCGTGGGAAGCGACCGCGGTGACCTCAGTGCGTTCGAGGGGAATGGGAAGCACTGTCGAGAACGTGACGGACGTCCACGGTCCGCCCGTGACCTGGTGCGCTTGCGCGGTCGCGGATAGCGCGAACGACAGGAGTAGAGCTCGGGAAGAAGGTCGCATCGCGGGGACCCCCTGTTGGATTGCCTCAGGGTATCGCGCCGCCCTCGAGCGGAGGGGTCCGCGTGCGTGGTGGCATGGCCGGTGTCGCACGTTCGCTGGCCGATTGCAGCCGCTCTTCGCCAATGTCGCTACTTGCTCCGGGGCAAGTAGAAGTGGACGCGCGTTCACGGCGGCGGAACTGCGCCATGTGTTCGGGGCCGAAGTCTTGCACGGCGGCATAGGCGTTGTGTGCGCGGCAGCGCAGCGTGATCTCCTCTACGCGATGACGCTTCGTATGCTCGAACGGGATCAAGTGGTGGAATTCGAGAGCGTCACGAGCGCCGCAGCGGCGGCCGTGTGCGACGAACGTGCAGCGCTCCCCGTCGCGGGCGACGACGGCTCGCTTGATCGCGGCGGGGATGTGGCGCGAAGCGGGTTCGGTTGGGGCCTCGCGCTCCGCGCGCGGGCGGGAGGTCTCGGCGAACTTGGTGCGCCGCGCCTCGCGCAGTAGCGCCTCTAGGCCACGCTCGAAGATCCTGGCGACGTCGCCGTCGGGGATCTGGTGCCGAAGGAGGGCCTGCGCTTCGCGAAGCTTGGCGTAGGCTGCCGGCCCGGCGGTGAACTGGATCTTGTAGCGGCTCTCGCCGAGCGGCTCGGCTGCGGGGCGCGGGATCTCCTGGCGCGACGCGGTCGGAGTCGACGACGGAAGGTCGCGCGCTGAAGGACCCGGGGGCGCCGGCGATGGAGCAGGACGCTCGACGACGCGTCGCACGAACACGGGTGCATCCGGCTTCGGCGCGCGGTCTGCGAGGAGCTCCTCGATCGCGCGCTTGCTCTTGTGCCGTGCCAGATCCAGGAGCTCGACGTGATTCGCCTGGGTCAGATGCGGCAGCAGGAGTCGCAGACCGGAGAGGTGGAGCTCGCCCGAGCGGACACGTTCCAGGATCAACGGATAGCTGCGCGCCGCCCGGGCGGCGGCGATGCGATGCCACGCCACGGACTCGGAGAAGTGGAGCACCTCGACGCAGTACGCAAAGAGCGACTTGAAGCCCTGCGCCGCGTGCAGCCCGCGGGCTTCGACCTCGCCGAGGTGGACGAGGAGGTCGGCCTCGAGCCCGCAGTCCCGCTCGGAGAGCGCGCGTAGTCCTTCGAGCAGGGCGTGGTCCGGGAGCGTGCGCAGAGAGAAGGGAGAGAGCGACACGGAAGATCCTTCCCAGGGTGAGGAAAGATGCTGCTAACGGTAGCACGACGCTTTTCGGTGTCGCAGGATCGTCCGAGACGAGAGATGACACAGCGCCGTGGCATCGCCCGCTCCGACGCGGAATCCTCTCGACAGCGCGTGCCTACGGAAGCGAGACGACGGAGATTCGAGCTCGCGGCGGAGCGAGTCCTCGCTGCGGGCGAAAACCTGTCAAGGGGTTTCCTTGCCGAAATCGGCCGAGGGTCACTTGCCCCGGGGCAAGTAGAAGTGGACGAGCGTTCACGGCGTGCGGCCCCAGCCGCGCTCTGCGAGCAGAGGCTCCACGCGCGCGCGGATCTCGTCGCGGATGGCGCGGACGCGTTCCGGGGACTGACCCTTCGGGTCTTCGAGCGGCCAGTCGGTGCGCTCGAGGCCGGGGACGTAGGGGCAGGCGTCGCCGCAGCCCAGCGTGACGAGGAGCGACGCAGCGCGCGCGAGCGGCTCGTCGAGCAGCCGCGGACGCGCGCGGGCGACATCGATGCCGAGCTCGCGCATCGCGGCGATGACCTCCGGGTGCACGCGCTCGCCGGGCTGAGTTCCCGCGAAGGCGGCGCGTGCTTTGGCGGGATCCGCGAGCGAGACGAAAAAGGCGGCGGCCAGCTGCGAGCGGCCGGCGTTGTGGACGCACGCGAAGAGGACGGTCTTCACGGCGGGTCCTCGTCGAGCCGGCGGCGCGGCGGTACGAGCCAGCGCAGGAGCAACGTCGCCGCGGCCGCGCCGAGCAGTTCGGCGCCGATGAACCCGGCGGCATCGGCGGGTCGGATCCCGGCGAACGTGTTCGTAAGCGAGCGCGCCAGCGTGACCGCCGGGTTTGCGAAGCAGGTGGACGCGGTGAACCAGTAGCCCGCGACGATGTACGCCGCGACGGCGAACGCGACCGCGTCGCGCCGCCGGCGCGCGCAGGCGAAGATCACGGCGACCAGGCCGAACGTCGCGACGAACTCCGAGAGGAGCTGCGCGCCGCCCGCCCGTACGTGCTCGGATGCCGCGAAGATCGGCTCCTCGAACATCGCGTTCGCCGTCGCCGTCCCGACGAGCCCGCCGGCGATCTGCGCCGCGATCCACGCGGGAGCCCAGGCCCGCGAGAACTCCCCGGTCGCCACGTGCGAAAGCGTGACCGCGGGATTGAAGTGCGCTCCCGAGACCGGGCCGAGTGCCAGGATCAGCGCGACGAGGGCAGCACCCGTGGCCAGGGTGTTGGCCAAGAGCGCGATCGCGACGTTCCCGCCGGCGAGCCGCTCGCCCATGATTCCGGACCCGACCACCGCCGCGACCAGCAGTGCGGTCCCAAGTCCCTCCGCGGTCGCGCCTCGCCACATGACGAAATCGATGAGCGGCTAGCGCGGCGGTGGCACCACGGGAGGCTCGCCGTCTCGCCGCAGGAAGCCCGTCGCGAGCGCCAGCATCGAGCTCACGTCACCGAGGTTCGCCGGCACCACGAACGTGTTCCCCTCGCGCGCCAGGTTTCCGAACTGCGTCACGTACTGCTCGGCGATGCGCAGGCGCATGGCGTCGAGCCCACCCTCGGCACGCAGTGACTGGGCCACGAGGCGCAGCCCTTCGGCCGTGGCCGTCGCGACCGCGAGGATCGCCTGCGCCTGGCCCTCGGCCTCGTTGATCTGGCTCGCGCGCGATGCCTCCGACTCCTTGATCACGCGCTGCTTCTCGCCCTCGGCCTGGTTGACCTTGGCGTCGCGCTCGCCCTCGCTGGTCAGGATCACGGAGCGCTTCTCCCGCTCCGCGCGCATCTGCTTCTCCATCGCGCCGAGCACGTCCTTGGGCGGGTTGATGTTCTTGATCTCGTAGCGCAGCACCTTCACGCCCCAGGGCTCGGTCGCCTTGTCGAGCTCGGCGACGACGGCGGCGTTGATCTTGGTGCGCTCCTCGAACGTCCGGTCCAGCTCGATCTTGCCGATCTCGCTGCGCAGCGTGGTCTGCGCGAGCTGGCTGATCGCGAACAGGTAGTTCGCGGCGCCGTACGACGCGCGCTCCGGGTCGAGCACCTGCATGTAGAGCACGCCGTCGACGCCGACCTGCACGTTGTCTCTGGTGATGCAGGTCTGCTCGGGAACGTCGAGCGCCGTCTCCTTCAGGTTGTGCCGGTACGCCACGCGCTCGACGAACGGGATCAGGATGTGGAAGCCGGCGTGCAGCGTGCGGTTGTAGCGCCCGAGGTACTCGATCACGAAGGCGGTCTGCTGCGGCACCACGACGGCGGTGCGCGCGATCACGAAGATGACGAGCAGGACGATCGCGATGACCGCGACGGTGATCCACATCGACGTATCCTCCAACGCTCAGGTGCCTTCGGCGCGCACGCACAGCACGAGGCCGTCGACGTGCTCCACGCGCGCGCGCGTGCCGGTCTCGAGCGCGGTGGCGCTCGTGTTGCGCGCGGTCCAGGTGGTGCCGCGCAGCTCCGCGCGGCCTACGCCGCCGGGCTCGATCCGTTCGCCGACGAGCGCGATCTCGCCGACCACGAGCTCGCCCACACGCGCGCCCGGCGCGATCCTCTGGTAGATCCGCCCGCGGAAGAGCGCGAGCGACGCCGCGGCCAGAACCGCGAACAGCGCCCACTGCTGCCACGCGACCTCGGGCCAGCCCGCGAGCGCCGCGAAGCCGACCGCGACCGCGGCGATCCCCAGGAACACCAGGTAAAAGTCAGCGGTGACGAACAGCTCGGAACCGAGCAGCACCACGCCAACCACGACCCAGCCCCACCAGGGCATGCGCGCCCTCCTTCGGCCCCCGCACTCTAGCGCGTCCGTTACCTTCCGCGGCGTGAAGAAGCTCGGCGGCCGCGTCCCCGAAGATCTGGAAGCTCGCCTGTCCAGCATCGCGCGCGAGCTGTCTGGCGACCCCAACGTGGTGGCGTTCTATCTGTTCGGGTCGCGAGCGCGCGGCGAGCACGACACGCTCTCCGACGTCGACGTCGCCCTGCTGTTGCGTGAAGTGGGCGAGTCCGCCGAAGAGCCCTACCTCGCGCGCGTCTGCGAGGTCCTGGGCACCGACGAGGTCAGCCTGCTCGTGCTGAATCGCGCCCCGGTCGCGCTCGCCGAGTCGGCGCTCCGCGACGCGAAGGTCTTGACCTCGAACGACGAGGCGCGCCGACTCGATTTCGAGCAACGCGTGCAGCTGCGGTACCTGGACTTCAAGCCCTACCTCGAACGCTACGACCGCGAGCTATTCCAGGACATCGCGGCGCGGGGCGAGCGGTGACGATCGACCGCGGCGTAGTCGCCGCGCGCGCCGCCCGCGCCCGCGAAATGTTGGCTCTGCTCGAGCACGCGCGGGCGGCAGGTCGACAGGCCTTCCTGCAGGACCCGCTGCTGCGGGCCGCGACCGAACGCGCGCTGCAGATCGCGATCGAGGCTTGTCTGGACATCGGGCATCACGTGATCTCGCGCGAGGGCTTCGAGCGCCCCGGGGACTACGCGGAGGTATTCCGGATCCTCGGCCGCAACGGGGTGGTCGCCGCCGGTCTGGCGCAGCAGCTGGAGGGAGCCGCGCGGTTCCGCAACCGACTGGTCCACGTGTACGTGGATCTCGACCCGGGCGAGGTCTTCCGCGTCGCCACGGAGGATGCCCGGGATCTCGAGCGCTTCCTCGCGGCCATCGTCGCGCGCTACGCACTGGCGTAGCCCGGCCCTGTACAATCGCCGCAACCCGCGAGGAGAGACCATGAGCGACCTGCTCGTCGAGAAGGAAGGCCCGATCGCGACCCTGACCTTGAACCGGCCCGAGCGCATGAACGCGATCTCGGGGCCGATGCTCGCCGCGCTCTCCGAGCAGCTGGTCGAGCTCGATCGCGACCGCGACGTGCGCGTGATCATCCTGACCGGGGCAGGGCGCGCGTTCTGCGCCGGGCTCGATCTGGTCGACGCGACGAGCGGGCAGGGGATCGGCTCGCAGCAGAGCAACGCCGCGAGCAACGCCAACTTCGACCTGCGCGACGCCCCGCCCACCGTGCTGCACGCGGTGGACAAGCCGACGATCGCCGCGCTGAACGGCGGCGCCGCGGGCTACGGGATGGATCTCGCGATGCTCTGCGACCTGCGCGTGATGGCGCAGGGTGCCAAGCTCTCCGCGGCCTTCACCAAGCGCGGCGTGCTGCCGGAGAGCGGCGGTACCTGGCTGCTCCCAAGGCTGGTCGGCTGGGCGAAGGCGTGCGAGATCATCTTCACGGGGCGCACGCTCTCGGCGGAGCAGGCGCTCGAGCTCGGGCTGGTCAACAAGGTCGTGCCGGGCGAGCTCCTGCTGAAGGAAGCCAGGGCGCTGGCGCTCGAGATCGCCGAGAACGCGCCGCTCGCGGTGCAGGCCGCCAAGCGCATGATGCGCATGGGACTCCAGGAGCCGTTCAACGAGCACGTGCACCACGTGTATCTGCAGCTCCTCCCCTTGTTCCGCACCCAGGACTTCCGCGAGGGCATGCAGTCGTTCCTGGAGAAGCGCAAGCCGAAGTTCGAGGGCCGATGACGCAGGCGCTGGACCAGCGCGATCCGCTCGACGACTTCGAGCGGCGCGACCTGACACTGCTCGGCAAGTCGAAGCTCACCTTCGTCACCGGCAAGGGCCCGGCGGTGATCGTGATGACGGAGATGCCGGGCATCTCGCCGTACGTGGCGCGCTTCGCGCGGCGCGTGCGCGATGCCGGCTTCACGGTCTGGATGCCCAATCTGTTCGGCGATCCCGGGCGGCCGGTGACCATGGGCTACGCGCTTCCGGTGATGGCGCGCGCGTGCATCTCCAGCGAGTTCCGCGCCTTCGCCGCGAACAAGTCGAGCCCGGTGATCGAATGGCTGCGCGCGCTCGCCGCGCACGCGCACCCGCTCTGCGGCGGCAAGGGCGTCGGCGCGATCGGCATGTGCTTCACCGGGAATTTCGCGCTCTCGATGATGCTCGAGCCGGCCATGCGCGCGCCGGTGCTGTCACAGCCGTCGCTGCCCATGTTCAAGGCCAGCGGCATGCACATCGCCCCCGACGAGCTCGCGGCGGTGAAGGCGCGCATGGACCGCGAGGACCTGACCGTGCTCGCCTACCGCTTCGCGGGCGACAGCCTGTGCCGCGCCGAGCGCTTCGCCGCGTACGAGCAGGCGCTCGGCGACCGCTTCGTCGGCCGCGTTCTCCCCGACTCGGCTGCGGCTCCCAACCCGATCATGAAGAACCCGCACAGCGTGGTGACGCTCCACCTGATCGACCGCGACGGCGAGCCCACGCGCGCAGCCGTCGACGAGATCCTCGGCTTCTTCCGCACGCGCCTGCGCGACGCGGCGGCCGCGACCGCGTAGCCTGGTCAGCGCCCCACGCCCCACGCGTTCCAGTAGGTGACCTCGCGGGCGGACTTGCGGGTCGCGGGGCGCAGGCGCGCGTCGAGCATGTAGCCGACCGGGAGCAGCACCGTCTGCGTGATGTGCTCCGGGATGCCGAGGGCAAGACCGACCTCGCGCTCTTCCGCGAGGTGGAGCGTGGTCCAGGTGGAGCCGATGCCGCGCGCGCGCAGGGCCAGCATCAGCGACCACGCTGCAGGCAGGATCGAGCCGTACAGGGCGACCTGCTGCGCGACGCTCGCGGGGTCGGGGCGGCCCTCGACACAGGCGAGGATCAGCGCCGGAACCTCGTGCATGCGCTCGGCCAGCGCGCGCACGGCCGGGCGGATCGGAGGCGCATCCTGCTGCGCGGCGCGCAGCGCCGTCCAGCGCGCGAGCGCGCGCCGGTACACCTCGGCGATCGCGCGCTTGCGCTCCGGCTCGGTGACCACGACGAAGCGCCAGCCCTCGCGGTTGCCGCCGGTGGGCGCCTGCACCGCGAGATCGATGCAGGCCTCGATCACCTCGGGCGGGATCGCCCGCTCGAAGTCGAGCTTCCGGCGCACCGAGCGCGTGGTGCGCAGCACCTCTTCGAAGTCGGACGTGATCATGCGAGGAGCATAATAGGGCGATGGGTCGGACCTTCATCACCCCGGAGCTGTTCAAGTTCTACCGCGAGATCAAGCGCCACAACGACCGCGCGTGGTTCGAGAAGAACAAGGCGCGCTACCACGCGGTCGTGCGCGACCCGCTGCTCGAGCTCGTGAGCGAGATGGCCCCCGCGCTGGAGGCGATCAGCCCGTACGTCGTCGCGGACCCGCGGCCGGTCGGCGGCGCGCTGTTCCGGATCTACCGCGACACGCGCTTCGCGAAGGACAAGACGCCGTACAAGACGCACGCCGGGCTCCACTTCCGGCACGCGCGCGGTCGCGACGCGCACACGCCGGGCTTCTACCTGCATCTGGCGCCCGACGAGGTGTTCTTTGCGGCCGGGATCTGGCACCCGGACGGGACGACGGCTCGCGCGATCCGCCAGTCGATCGCCGCACACCCGGAGCGCTGGAAGGCCACGCTCGCCGATCGCCGCTTCAAGCGACGCTTCCGCCTGACCGGCGACAGCACGACGCGCATGCCGCGCGGCTTCGATCCCGATCACGCGTGCGCCGACGATCTGCGGCGCAAGGACTGGATCGCCAGCGCGGAGCTCTCCGAGAAGGATGTGGCGCGGCCCGATTTCCCCGAGCGCATGGCGCAGCTCGCCGCGGCGGGCTCGCCGCTGATGGCGTTCCTCACGCGCGCGCTCGGGGTGCCCTGGTAGGTGGACGCCGCCCGCTTCCTGGACGAGTTCCGCCCCTTCCGCCGCGGCGAGCTGGCGCTGGCCCGAAGACTCGTGCGCGACCCCGAGTTCCTGCTGCCGCCGGAGCGCGACGTGGTGCGCTGGGCGCTGCGGCTGGCGCAGCTCTCGACGGTCGGGAGCGAGCCCGACGGACTCGTCGAGCGGATCGGCTCGCTGCGCCTGCGGCTGCTGCAGTTCCTGGCGCCGGTGCTGCCGACCGACATCGACGCCCTCGACGCCGAGCCGCTCGTCGAGCTGGCGCCCAAGCTCGCGGGTCTGGTCGAGACCGCCCGCACGCGCGCGCTCGAGGCGTCGCTGTGCAGCGAGGACGAGCTGGACGGCGAGATCGCGACCAAGCGCATCGCCCTCGTGCTCGGCGGCGCGGCGGGCTCGGGCTACGCCTACGCCGGCGCGCTGTCGCGACTCGACGCGCTCGGGCTCACGCCGTCGTACCTGGTCGGCTGCAGCATCGGCGCGATCCTCGCGATCCTGCGCGCGCGGGCGCCGCGTTTCGACGTGGACGCCTTGTATGAGGAGGTGGGCGCCCTTCGGCTGCGCGGCGCGCTGCGCCCGGTTTCGCTGCCGCGCTTCGGCCTGCCGGCTGCGCTGCGGCTCGAGCTGCGCGGGGCGATCGGGAGCTGGTTCACGCGCGAGGGCGGTGGTGAGGTGCGGCTGTGCGACCTCGCGCTGCCCGTCGACACGGTCGCGACCGGCGTCGGTCCCGGCGCGCTCGGCCGGCCGCGCGCGGAGTATGCGCGGCTGGTGGACGCGCAGCTCCACGGCGCGGTCGGGCTCGCCGCCCTCGGCGGGCGCGCGCTCGCGCGGCTGGTCGGGGATCTCATAGCGCTCGCGATGAGCCGGCAGGTGCTGGTGCCGATCGTCTTCGGCGCCGATTCCGAAACGGCGGAGCTGCCTGCGATCGACGCCGCCGGCTTCTCCGCCGCCATCCCCGCCATCCTGCAGTACGAGCCCGCGCCGGGCGACGACCGCACGCTCGAGATCCTGGAGGGGATCTTCACGCGCCACGAGCTGGTCGCGCTCGTCGATGGCGTGATCGTCTCGGCGATCCCCGCGCGCTACGCCTGGGAGGCGATCGAGGCCGGGCGCATCGGCACGCGCCACGTGGCGATCGTGGCACTCGACGCCCTCGCCTCGCGCCGCGCCGCGAACCTGCTGCTGGCTCCGCTGGTGCGCGTGATGGCGTCGACCGCGCACCGCGACGCCGCCTTCTGGGACCTGCACGTCCCGTTCAAGAGCGGACCGTCGATCCTCGAGATCTTCCCGCGCGAGAGCGAGCTGCGCCGCGTCGTCGCGCGCGCCGAGCGCGAGTTCGACGAGCCGGGGCGGGTGCTGCGAGAGCTATGCGCTCCGGTTCCGCCCTGGCGTGTGGTCCGGGAACGCATGCATCAGCGCCAGACGGCGGCGCTCGTGTGTTAGCCTCGGCTCGAGTCCAGAAGGAGCCCCCCGATGCAGGCATACTCGCTCACGATCGACGGCAAGTCGGTTGCCGGCGACAAGTTCTTCGGCGTCGTGAATCCCGCGAACGGCAAGGTATTCGCGCGCGCAGCCGACGCGACGCGCGCGCAGCTCGACGGCGCGATGGACGCGGCCCAGCGCGCATTCCGCGGCTGGAGCCGCGACGAGAAGGCGCGCCGCGAGGCGCTGCAGCGCTGCGGCGCGGCAGTGCAGGCCGCAGCAGCCGACCTCGCGCGCGTGCTCACGCAGGAGCAGGGCAAGCCGCTCCCCAAGGCGCTGGGCGAGGTGATGGGCTCCGCGGTCTGGTTCAACTACACGGCGGGGCTCCAGATCCCCGTGGAGGTGCTGCAGGACGACGCGAACGCGCGGATCGAAGTGCGGCGGCGCCCGCTCGGCGTGGTCGGCGCGATCACGCCGTGGAACTACCCGCTGCTGCTCGCGGTGTGGAAGATCGCGCCGGCGCTGCTCGCCGGGAACACGCTCGTGCTCAAGCCTTCGCCTTTCACGCCGCTCTCGAGCCTCTTGCTCGGCGAGATCCTGCGCGACGTGCTGCCGCCCGGCGTGTTCAACGTGGTCTCCGGCGGCGACGAGCTCGGCGCCTGGGTGACCGGCCATCCCGCGGTGCGCAAGATCTCCTTCACCGGCTCGATCGAGACCGGCAAGCGGATCGCCCACGCCGCGGCGCCGGATCTGAAGCGCATGACGCTCGAGCTCGGCGGCAACGACGCGGCGATCGTGCTGCCCGATGTCGACCCCAAAGCGGTCGCCGACAAGCTGTTCTGGGGCGCGTTCGAGAACTCGGGTCAGATCTGCAGCGCGATCAAGCGGCTGTACGTGCACGAGAGCATCTACCGGCCGCTGGTACAGGAGCTCACGGAGCGCGCCAAGGCCGTGAAGCTCGGCGACGGTCTCGAGCCCGGCGTAGAGCTCGGGCCGGTCAACAACCAGCCGCAGTTCCGGCGCGTGATCGAGCTGGTCGACGAGGCGAAGTCGGCCGGCGGCAAGGTGCAGGTGGGAGGCGCCCCGCTCGAGGGCGCTGGCTACTTCTACCCGCCGACGATCGTGACCGACGTCGCCGAAGGCGTGCGGCTCGTCGACGAGGAGCAGTTCGGCCCGGCTCTGCCCGTGATCCGCTACAGCAACGTCGAAGACGCGATCGAGCGCGCCAACGCCACGCACTACGGGCTGTCGGGCTCGGTCTGGACGCGCGATGTGGCGCGCGGCGCGGAGCTCGCGGCGCGCCTCGAGTGCGGCACGGCCTGGGTGAACCAGCACCTGGCGATCCTGCCCTTCACACCGTTCGGCGGCGCCAAGTGGTCGGGGATCGGGGTCGAGAACGGTCCCTGGGGTCTGCTCGGGTTCACCGAGATCCAGGTCGTGAACGTCGCGAAGACATGATGCAAGTGCTGCGCGCGCGCAGCGAGCGCGTTCGCGCTCGCGTAGGCCGCTTGGCGACAGCCATCGCGGCCAAGACATGATCGAGAAGGGCGAGCTCTTCGGCGTCACGGAGACGAGCGCTGTGTTCGCCTTCGATGTGGCGACCGACGCCGACGTGCGCGTCCGCCTCGACGGCGAGGTGCGCGCGACGAGCGCAGGCGCGGCCGGGCCCCGCCAGGTGCGCGTCCCAGGTCTAGAGCCCGGGCGCGAGTACGCGCTCGCCCTCGAGGCCGGCGGGCGCGCGGCGACCGCGGATCGCTGGCTGCCCGAGCGCTTCCGCACGCTCGCCGCTCCCGAGGCCGCGTGCGTGGCGAGCTTCGCCACGCTGAACGACTTGCACTTCGGCGAGAAGCACTTCGGCGGCGAGTTCAAGGACGGCGAGATCGTGGACGCACCGGGCGCTCCGATCGCGCGCGAGACAGACGGCCCAGCGCCGTACTGGCGCCTGATGAACGAGGACGCGATCGTCGAGATCAACGGCGCGGGCGTCGACTGCGTCGTGATCAAGGGCGACATCGCCGATCGCGGGCGTCCTGACCAATTCGCCGCCGCGCGCGCCGCGTTCGAGCGCTTCCGGGTGCCCTGCCACGCCTTCCTCGGCAACCACGATCACTATGCGCGGCTCGAGGGCGAGCCGGTGGACGGCTACGCGCTGCTCGGCCAGCCGCCCGCCCCGCGCGCGCTCGACCTCGGCGGCTGGCGCTTGCTCTTGCTCGACACGGTCGAGCCAGGACACCACCACGGCGTGCTCGACGGCGAGCGCCTGGCATGGATCGCGCGCGCGCTCGACGAGACGCGCGAGGCGCGCATGCCGACGCTCCTCGTGATGCATCACCAGCCGGTGCCGCCCGAGCACGCCGGGAGCTACCCGAACTCGATCGGCATCCGCCCCGAGCACTCGCTCGAGTTCTACGCGCTGCTCGGCCGCCACCCGCAGGTGCGCGGCGCGCTGATCGGCCACACGCACCGCAACAAGGTGCACTTTCACGCCGACGCCGGACGCGTGCCGTTCATCGAGGTGAACTGCACCAAGGACTATCCGGGCGGCTGGGCCGAGTACCGGCTCTACGCGGACGGGAGCTTCCGCCAGCAGGTCCACCGCACCGGGAGCGAGCGGGCGCTCGCGCACTCCAGCCGCTGCCGGGACTTCTTCAAGGGGATGTACCGGGTGTTCGCGCTGGGCTCGCTCGGCGAGCGCTCCTTCGCGACCCCCGCCTGGCGCGGCTGATCGGGATCGTATAGCGTCGTATCGTTATTCGAGATAAAAATCTCATATAGTGAGACGACGATATGACGCTCCAGACCTGGGATCCCGAGCGCTACGCGCGCAACGCCCGCTTCGTGTCCGACCTCGGCGCGCCGGTGGTCGAGCTCCTGGCGCCGCGCGTCGGCGAGCGCGTGCTCGACCTCGGCTGTGGCGACGGCGCGCTCTCCGAGAAGCTGGTCGCGCTCGGCTGCCGCGTGATCGGCGTGGACGCGAGCGCGCCGCAGGTGGAGGGCGCGCGCGCGCGCGGGCTCGACGCGCGCGTGTGTGACGGCGAGGCGCTCGAGTTCGAGGGCGAGTTCGATGCCGTCTTCAGCAACGCGGCGCTGCACTGGATGCGCCGCCCCGAGCGCGTGATCGATGGCGTCTGGCGTGCGCTGGTGCCCGGCGGGCGCTTCGTGGCCGAGTTCGGCGGCGAGGGCTGCGTCGCGAAGATCCGCGCCGCGCTGGCGGCCGCGGTGGCGCGCCGTGGCCTCGACCCCGCCGCGCTCTCCCCGTGGTACTTCCCGGCTGACGACACCTACCGCGCGCTGCTCGAGGCGCGAGGCTTCATGCTCGAGTCGATCGCGCTGTTCCCGCGCCCGACCCCGCTGCCGGGCGACCTCGTCGGCTGGCTCGAGACGTTCGCCGAGAGCTTCACGCGCGCGCTCGCCCCCGACGACCGGCCCGCCTTGCTCGAGGAGGTGCGCGATGCGCTGCGTCCCGAGCTCTGCGACGCGGCCGGCCACTGGACCGCCGACTACGTCAGGCTCCGCTTTGCCGCACGGAGGCCCGCGGTCTCTCAGTCGGCGCGCTGAATCGAGCGCAGGTACTCGACGACCAGGTAGATGTCGCCCGGGGCGAGCTTGGTCTCCTCCGCGAGCGAGCCCTCGAGGCGGTCGTCGAAGCGGCGCCCCCAGACCGGCATGTCGGCGGGACCGTGCGCGGCCACCCGCTCGCGCCCGTCGATGAAGGCCGCGATCGCGGGCGCGTCGAAGGCTCCGCCGCGGCGGGCCGCGATCCGTGTCAGATCCGCGGGTGGCTTGCGCAGGCTCGCGGCCACGCTGCCGTCGCCTTGCGCCGAGAAGCCGTGGCACGAGGCGCAGTAGCGGCGGAACACGTCGGCGCCTGCGGCCGCGCGGGACTCCGGGGTCGACGGCGCTCCGACTTCGGATGGCTGCGCGCAGCTGGCGAGAGTCGTGACGGCGAGGAGAAGCAGGGCGACTCGCATGCGGGGTGACCGGAGCAACCCGCGTGCCGCGTCGCGCGCGTCGGTTGCGCTCGGAGCCGCACGAGCGCGCCAGCGCGCCACAGATCTGCGGCGCGGCGACTCACCAGAGCGCGAGCTGGGTACCCCCCGGTCGGCGAAACGCGGCCGTGGATAGCTCGGGTCCGCGCTGCGGCAATCCGGCGCGCCGCCGCGCCAGCTCGACCAGCTCGCGGATCTGCTCGGCGTAGAGCCCCTCGCCGCGCATGCGCGAGCCGAAGCGCGGATCGGAGAGCTTGCCGCCGCGCGTCTCGCGGATGTGCGAGAGCACCTTGCGCTTGCGCTCCGGACGGTGGTCCTCGAGCCAGCGCTCGAACAGCTCTTTCACGCCGTGCGGCAGGCGCAGCAGGATGTAGGCAGCCCAGCCGGCGCCAGCGGCGGCCGCGGCCGCGACGATCGCCGGGATCTCGTGGTCGTTCAGGCCGGGGATCACGGGGGCGACGTTCACGCCCACCGGGATCCCGGCGCGCGCCAGCGCCTCGATCGCCGCGAGCCGCGCGCGCGGCTGCGCCGCCCGGGGCTCGAGCACGCGCGCGAGCTCGGGATCGAGCGTCGTGATCGAGAGGGTCGCCGACACGGCCTGGTGTCGCGCCAGCTCCTGCAGCACGTCGGTGTCGCGGGCGACCAGCCGGCTCTTGGTCACGATGCCCGTCGGATTGCGAAACTCCGCCAGCACCTCCAGACACGCGCGCGTGAGCGCGAGCTTGCGCTCGACCGGCTGGTACGGATCCGTCACGCCCGAGAGCGCGACCAGCTGCGGCTTCCAGGCGCGCGACGCGAGCTCCGCGCGCAGCAGATTCGGCGCGTCGCTCTTCACGAATATCTTCGTCTCGAAGTCGAGCCCCGCCGAGAGCCCGAAGTACTCGTGCGTGGGCCGCGCGTAGCAGTTGTGCGTCGCCAGCCCGGCGGCGAAGAAGGTCCCGGTGGAAGTGCGAATGTCGACGACGTCGCGTCTGGGGCCGCGTTCGAGCGCTTCGACCCGCTCCGGCGTGGTCGCACGCCCGCGCGGCGCGATCCCGCGCAGAGATAGCCGGTGCAACCTTCGTCCGTGCGCCAGGAAGTCCGTGCACCACCAACGTGAGTCGTCCGCGGACAACCAGCGGTGGTGCGATGTCGTCACGATTTCGCCGCGCTCGCTGACCAGCCGCAGTGATGGCTGTCGCGACCACCAGAGCGCCTGCACGATGGAGGGTCGAAGCTTGCGCGAGCCGACGATCGGCCTGTGCTCGTCGAAGCCGACGAGCACGTCTCCAGCGCTGACGTCTCCAAGGGGGCGCCAGGTCATGTCCGCGTACAGGACGGGCGTGTCCGGGGCCAGGCAGTAGACGCAGCCGTGCTCGCAGCCGCGGTAGGGGTTCAGGCTGGCGTCGAAGGGGACGTCGGGGCTCTGGTTCCAGGTGATGGCGGAACGCGATGCGTCGCGGAAGTACTGCGTGCGCGGGTCGGGGCGCTCGTCGTCGGGTGCGAAGCCGTCAGGATCGAGCTCGACCTCGATCGGCTCGAAGCGATTGGGGGGGTCGCCGCGGGTGCCGCGCCCTCGGATCGGCTCGGGTCGCTCGGCCATCGCCGCCGAGCATTGGCGAACATCGGGCGAAAGTCAACGGGTTGTCTACAAGAAGGGGTCGTCTACAGGTAGGACGACCAGAAGCGGCGCTCGTCCTCGAACGGCGCCTCTTCGACGGCGCAGCGCCGCTCGAACACCAGCGTCGGCCGGCGCTCCGGGTCGTAGGCGGGCCAGGCCGGAAGTGACTCGCTCTCGGGCTTGCCGCTCCGGGCCATCGCGAGCCACACCTGCTGCATCGCGCGCGACAGCCGCTGCGCGGTCGGCGCGAGTCCGAAGATCGGGCGCAGCACCGGGTTGCGGATCGTCCCGAACACGAATGGGATCTCGACGCCGTGCGCTGCGCCGAGCAGCGGCGGTCCCCAGGCGAACAGGTAGGAGTACACGTGGGGCGTGCGCTGGAGCTGAAGCTCGGCAAGCCGCGACGCCGGGAAGTGGAAGATCCGATCGGACTGGAACGCGGACCAGAGCCTGCGCGCGGAGCCGCGGCCGCGGCCGGAGCGGGCGTGGCGGTACGCTTCGAGCGCGCGTTCCGCGTGCGGTCGCCCGGAGGCGTCTGCGCCCGGGAGGGAGCGTACGAGGCGCTTGCGCAGCCCGTCGTCGTCGAGGCGCCGGCCCGCGGCGTCGCCGAGCAGGAACAGATTCCACTCTTCGAGGTTCGTCCCTACGAGCAGCGGCACCGCGCTGCCTTCACCGGCCGCGATCGATTCCAGCGCGGTCCGCGGCAGCAGATCGCCGTCGACGCTCGGCTGCCAGGCGAGCAGGCCCTGACGCATCGAGCGCAGCACCGCGACCGACGCTTGCGCGCGAAGCACGTCGCCGAGAGGCGCGTTCGCGAGCGCGTCGTCGTCGTCGGCCCGAATCCCGAGCTCGCCGAGGAACAGCCCTGCGATCTGCGCGCCCTGCTCGCGCGTCGAGACGTTGTGCGCCGCGCCGCTCTGGGCGATCGCGCGCTGGAAGAGCCCGCGTGCGCGAGGGGTGCCGAGCAGCGTGCCCACGCTCATGCCGCCGGCGGACTCGCCGAAGATCGTCACGTTCGCCGGATCGCCGCCGAACGCCTCGATGTTGTCGCGCACCCACTCGAGCGCCGCGAGCTGGTCGCGGATCCCCTGATTGGAGCCGGCGGCCGGATCGCCGCCGCGCAGCGCCGTCAGGTTGAGACCGCCAAGCGCGCCCAGCCGGTAGTTGAGCGTGACGACGACCACGTCGCCCCGGTGCGCGAGTCGGCGGCCGGAGTAGAGCGCGGTAGAGCCGGAGCCCATCACGAACGCGCCGCCGTGGAGCCACAGCATGACAGGCCGGCGACGCCCGTCCGCGGCTGGCGTCCACAGGTTCAGGTACAGGCAGTCCTCGCTCTGGCCCGCGCCCCCGCCGCCGATCAGTCTCCCGAGCAGCGGCAGTACGGGCGACGCCTGCGGCGCCGATGCGCGGAAGCTCGTGGCGCTGCGCGTGCCGTGCCACGTCGGCCCCGGCTGCGGCGCGCGAAACCGCAGCTTGCCGACGGGCGGCGCCGCGTAGGGGATCCCGCGAAACACGAGGACCCCGCGCTGCGACTCGCCCTCGAGTCTTCCCTGTCGAATCGACGCGACCGGCGACATGCGAGCTCCTTCGACGCGTCGCAGTGTAACGCGCATACTCGCGCCGATGGCCGGGCCGGAGGAGCTGAAGCTCTACTTCGACTACAAGAGCCCGTTCGCCTACCTGGCGTCGGAGCCGGCGTTCGCGCTGCCGCAGCGCTATCGCGTGGAGCTGCGCTGGATTCCGTTCCTGCTGCGGATCAAGGGTCGCGGCGAGCGCAGCGTCTACTCCGACTGGAAGGCGCAGTACTCGTATCTGGACGCGCGGCGCTTCGCGAACCGGCGCGGTGGCTTCGTGATCAAGGGACCGCTCAAAGTGTACGACTCGAGCCCGGCGCTGATCGGCGGCCTGTTCGCGCAGCGCGAGGGGATCTTCCGGCCCTACACGGAGCGCGTGTACGAGCGCTTCTTCCGCCGCGAGCTCCCGATCGACCAGCCCGAGGCGATCGCCGGCGTGCTCGAGGAGCTCGGCGCGTCGGGCGAGGCCTACGCGAAGTTCCAGGCGGGCGAGGGCGCCGGCGCGCTCGCCCGCTGCATCGAAGAGGCGCACGCGGACCAGATCTTCGGCGTGCCGATCTTCGTGTTCCGCGGCGAGCGCTTCTGGGGCTACGACCGCATGCCCCTGCTCGAGGAGCGCCTCGCCCAGGCCGACCTGCTGCGCGGCTAGGAGCCGCGCGACGATTCAGGTTCGGATTGCCGGCGGACGAAGAGGGGCGCGGGGGGATGGATGGCCAGCGTCGGTGGTCTCGATAGCGGCGCCAGCGTGCTCGCACGCGCCTACGCGCGCCTGCTCTCGATCGACAAGACGAGCTCGCGCGAAGCCGTAGCGGCGTTCGTGTCCAACCGCGATGAGAGCGGTGACTCGGCGCTCTCGAGCGAGGAGCTCGGCGCGCCGGTGTTCGCGCGCTTCGACGCCAACGCCGACGGGCTCGTCGACCGCTCCGAGGTGCTGCGCGGCTTCTCGATCGAGTCGCGCGAGGGCACGCCCGCCGCGATGATCGCGCGCATCGTCGCCAACCGCGACGTGGACGGCGACTCCGCCCTCTCCGAGAGCGAGCTGTCGCTCGACGCGGCGAGCTTCGCGCGCATCGACAGCGACGCCGACGGCCAGGTCTCCCGCCTCGAGCTGCGCCGCGCGCTCGCCGAGGCGATCCGGCTGGAGGAAGACGTGGAGCGCAGCCGCTCCGCGGGCAGCGCCAACGCGGGCCAGCCCCAGCCCATCCCGAGCGGCAACGGCACCGCCGCCGCGCGCGTCGACCTGAAGGCCCGCGCCAAGCTCGCCTACCGCTACGACGACGCCGAGCCCACCGAGCTCGGCAGCATCGCCGCTCGCGCGCAGCTCCTCGAGGCGTTGCGCCAGACGAGCGAAGAGCTCACGGCCGACGCCAAGGCGCCCGCCCGCTTCTCCGCCTACGGCTGACGCCCGCGTCCTCTACCGTCACTCGCGGAATCGGTTAGCGTTCCTCGCGTCACGAGGGGGGACGCGATGCGATACGCGTGTGGCATGGGTCTGTCTCTGGCGTTGCTGCTGCCTGCTCCCGCGTCCGCCGAGTCGGGCGTGATCGAGGTGAATCAGGCGCGTGCGCTTGCCGGTGGAGTCAGCGCGGGCGACGCTCCGGACTTTCCGGTCACGCTCTCGGAGCCCGGGATCTACCGGCTGACCGGAAATCTGACGACACCCGCGACCAACGTGGGTGCGATCGCGATCACCGCCTCGGACGTCACGCTCGACCTCGGCGGCTTCAGCGTGCTCGGGCTCGCGCAGTGCTCGGGCGCGTCGCTCGCGATCACCTGTCCCGTTCCGGCCAGCGCGGACGGGATCGCCTCGACGTCGGGCTCGGTCACCAACGTGGTGGTGCGCAACGGCAGCGTGCGGGGCTTTCGGGTCGGCGTGACGATCGCGGGCGACAGCTCGCGTGTCGAGAGCCTGCGCGTGCTGCGCAGCTCGGGCAGCGGCATCGTGTTCGGCGGCGGTGCCGCACAGGTCGTCGCGTGCACCGCGAATCTGAACAACGGTGAGGGCATCGACGTCGGCCTCGACGCGCGCGTCGAGTCGAGCCAGGCGATCGGCAACGCGGGCGACGGCATCAACGCCAGCTTCAACGCGTTCCTGCGCTCGAACGTCGCCAGCTTCAACGGCGGAGACGGGCTGTTCGCGGAGCAAGGCTCGAACGTGGGCGCCAACACCGCCGCCGACAACGTCGAGCTCGGGCTGCGCATGACCTCGGGCGTCGGCTACGCCGGCAACGTGCTCGACGGCAACAACGCGGGAGCCATGCCGCAGATCCAGCAGAGCGGCGGGACCAAGCTCGGCGACAACCTGTGCAACGGCGTCATCTGCTGAGGCGCGCCGCCAGTCCGTGCAGATCCGGCGCCGTGTCGGTGTCCGGCGGAAACGGGCTGGCCGCTCCCGGCGGCACACGACCACGGAACGCGCATCCTGTCGCGCGCGCAGCGTCGTAGTCAGTGATCGAGTCCCCGACGAAGATCACGCGCTCCGGAGCGAGCCTTCGGCGCGCGATGAGCCCTCGCAGCAGCTCGTCCTTCTTCGCCGGGGAGCCGAGCACCTCGGCGAAGTAGGGCGCCATCGCGCGCCGCTCGGCGATCGCGAGAAGCTCGTCCTGCGGCGTGCCCGATGCGATGAAGAGCGGCAGCTCGCGGTGGTGCGCCAGCACGAACTCGCGGGCGCCAGCGACCCAGGGCGCCGCGATCACCGCATCGACGACCAGCGCCGCGAAGCGCGCCGCCAGGCGCGCGCTCTCCTCCGGCGGGAGCGGCCGCCCGAGCACGACCTCGTGCCCGTAGCGGAACTTCTCGTAGCGCGAGAGCCCGCCGTGATGCAGGTGAAACGCCACCACGCGCTCGACGACGTCCGGCCCGTGCTCCGCGTAGAGCGAGGCGAACGCGCGCGTCTTGGTGTCGACCGACTCGACGAGCACGCCGTCGAAGTCGAACACCACGGCCTGGCAGCGGAGGTCAGCCGACCTGATACAGCAGCTTCCCTTGCTCACGCCTGCGCTCGGCCTTGCCGAGCTGCCGCAGATGCTCGAGGTGGGCGTAGGTCTCGCTGTCCGCCATGGGTCCCCAGCTCCGCGGCTTGAACAGCTGGTGCGAGAACTCCTCGACGTGCGCCGGTCGCCCGATCTCGCGCGAGATCTCGCGCACGCGCGCCAGCCGCTCGTGGTGGTGGTGCTTGATCGCCTCGGTGCGTCCGCGCAGGTCATGGAAGGGATGGCCGTGGGCGGGCAGACAGACCTTGACGTCGCGGATCTCGCCGACGCGATCGAGCGAGTAGAAAAACAGCTTCAGCGGGTCGGGAGCGTGGGTGAGGCCCGAGATGTGCGGCGTAATCGTCGGCAGCACGTGGTCGCCCGACAGGAAGACGCCGTTCTCCGGATCGTGAAAGCAGATGTGGTCCGAGGTGTGTCCCGGTGTGTGCAGCACGAACCACTCGCGCCCCGCCAGCCGCAGCACCGACTCGTGATCGACGGGGCGCGTGATCTCCGGCACGAACGAGCCGCTGCCAACCATCGAATGCATGCGGTAGCGCATGCGGCGCATGAAACCCGGGCGCGGGCCCTCGCCACCCCATGGCGTCTCGCCGCCACCCCACATCGACATCATGCGCGGCTGGCCGCCAGCCGGCGCGGGCTCACCGCCCTCGGCCGCGGCTTCCTCCGTGTGGGCGTCGGCCTGCGCCTGCAGGTCGTCGACGGAGACCTCCGGCAGGTCTGGCGCGGTGCGCCAGCTGCCGAACGCGAAGCTGCGATGCGCGACCACCTCGGCCTTCGACTCGCTGGCGAAGCGCGAGGCGCAGCCAAAGTGATCCGGGTGAGAGTGCGTCACCAGCACGGTGTGCACGTCCTTTGGCTTGAGGCCGGCCTTGCGCAGCCGGTCACCGAGCGCGCGCCAGGTCGGTGGTCCCGGCAGGCCCGGGTCGACCACCGCCGCGCCGCGATCGTCGAGCAGCGCGTAGCAGTTCACGTGGCCGAGGCCGGGCATCTGGATCGGGAGCTGCATCCGGATCACGCCCGGTGCGACTTCGGAGACGTCGGTCTTCGCGGGCTCCTGCTCTTGCTTGGGCGCCATAGGCAGGAGCCTACTCGATCGCGTGACCGAGAGCGGACCGCAAGCGGGAAGCGCGCGCAGCGAGGCCGTCGCGGCCGAGCGGAGCCGTAGGCGCGGCTTCGCCGCGCCGTACACGGTCAGACTGGTCTTTGCCGCGACGGCTGTCGCCGAGCGGCCTCCGCTCGCGCCGACGCGCTCGCTGCGCGCGCGCTCCGCGCGCTTGCCTAGTCGGAGCCGAGCAGTCGCGAGACGAGCCGGGACAGGAAGATCGGGCGGCGTCGTCCGCTGCCGGCCTTGAGCTCCTGCAGCGGGGGCAGCTTCGCGAGCAGCCCCTCGAGGCGCCGCGCGCTCCAGGTCTCGATCTCCTCGAAGCGCAGCGCGAGTCCCTTGGGCCCGTCGTCGCGCAGCACCCGCGCTCTCGCGACGATCGGCTCTCCGCGGCCGCCGGCTTCGATCGCGAGCTGCACGCGGTCGCCCACGCGCAAGCTCGAGCAGGGGTCGATGCGCATGCCGCCGGTGGAGAGGTCGCGCCCCACGAGCACCGTGGAGCCGCCGAGCACCTGCACCGACTCGCCGAACTCCGCTCGGCGGTCGCGTGAGATGTCCCAGCGCGGGCGTCCGTCGCCGCGCGTCATTCCGTCCGTCTGCGTCGCGGGACCGGAGGCGAGCCCGACCACGAGGTCGCGCAGCTGCTTGCGCGTCGCCGGGGGCATGGCGTCGAAACGCAGCGCGAACGAGGACTCGGACGAGCTCCCGCCCTCGCAGTCCGCGGACCGCACGCGCACCACGTTCCCGCGAACTGCGAACGCCTTGCCGCCGGCGAGCTGACCCGGAAGCTGCACGCGCAGCGATGTCCCGTGCTTCGGCGCGTACTGCGCCAGCAGCCGACAGCCGCCCGCGGATAGGTCCACGAGCGTCGCCTTGTGGCGCCGGATGCCGGAGCGCAGCGTCACGTCATAGCCCACCGCGACGCGCCCGCCGGACTTGCGCCCTTCGTTCCCAGACCAGAGCGCGCGTTGCACCAGCATGCGCAGCGCGCCCTTGTGCACCGGGCGCCGGATCAGGAAGTTGAAGCCCGCGTTCGCCAGGTAAGTGCGCTGGCTGCGGCTGTCGCCGTCCACGAACGCGATCCAGGTGGCGCCGTTGCGCTCGCTCCGCTGAACCCGGCGATAGCGCAGCGAGACGGCCAGCGACGCGGTCGCCACCAGCAGGCGTGTCGGCTCGACGAGGTGAGCCGGCGCGTTCGACTTGCGCCAGCGCACGAAGCTGGCGCCGATCTCGTCGAGCAGCGCGCGAACGTCGTCGAGCTCGCCGTCGTCGACGATGACGATCTCCGGGCGTCCGCTCATGCCGCCTCCCCTGCGGGCGGATCGGGCCTTCGAAGCCGCGGCTTGAGTCCCGCTTCGGAAGTCACCCTCCCGCGGCCTGACGGCCGCGGGGACGCGCTATCCCGGGAATGCACGCGCGGGGTAGGATCGCGCCATGTCGGCCGCATCGCAGACTCGAGACGTCGCTCCGCCGCAGCCCGTGCTGCCAGGCGCGCCCTCGCGGAGCTACGCCAACTTCGCGCTTGCGATGCTGTTCGTGATCTACGTGGTGAACTTCATCGACCGCAGCATCCTCGGGATCCTGCTCGAGTCGATCAAGAAGGAGTTCCAGCCGTCGGATACTGCGCTCGGCGTGCTCTCGGGGCTGGCGTTCGCGGTGGTGTACTCCACGCTCGGCCTCCCGATCGCGCGCTGGGCGGACCGCGGCTCGCGCAAGACGATCATCTCGCTCTCGCTCTTCGCCTGGAGCGGCATGACCGCTCTGTGCGGGATGGCCACGACCTTCGGGCAGCTGGTCGCCGCGCGGATCGGGGTCGGCATCGGCGAAGCGGGCTGCAGCCCGCCCGCGCACTCGATGATCTCGGACCTGTTCCCGCCCGAGCGGCGCGGTCGCGCCTTCGGGATCTACGCGCTCGGGATCCCGGTCGGCGCCTCGATCGGCGTGCTGATCGGCGGCTGGGTGAAGGAGCTCTACGACTGGCGCACCGCGTTCATGGTCGTCGGGCTTCCGGGCGTGGTGCTCGCGCTCCTCGTGCAGCTCCTGCTGCGCGAACCGGTGCGGGGGGCGAGCGAAGGGATCGTCGAGCGCCAGGCCGCGCCGTCTGTCGGCGAGGTCGCGCGGCACATGTGGAGGCTCAAGGCCTTCCGCCACCTGGCGCTGGCCGGCGCGCTGCACGCGCTCGTCGGCTACGGCGTCGGCGCGTTCCAGGCGGCGTTCTTCGAGCGCACGCACGGCCTGTCCACGGGTGAGGTGGCGTCGTGGCTGGCGGGGATCGGCCTGCTCGCCGGGAGCTTCGGCACCTACATCGGCGGCTGGGGCGCGGACCGGCTCGCGCCGCGCGACGTGCGCTGGTACGTCTGGATGCCGGGACTCGCCCTGCTCATTGCACTGCCGTTCTCGGCGGGCGTCTACTTCCTGCCGGGCAAGTACCAGGTGTTCGCCTGCGCCGTGCCGCCGACGATCCTCGGCGCGATGTATCTCGGCCCGACCTTCGCGATGACTCAGGCGCTCGCGCCGCTGCGCATGCGCGCGGTCGCGTCGGCGGTGCTGCTATTCGTGATGAACCTGATCGGGATGGGGATCGGGCCGGTGCTCGTCGGCTTGGCGAGCGACGCCTTCACCACCGCCGGGTTCGGCGGCGACGCGCTGCGCTGGGCGCTGTTCTCGGTCGCAGCGGTCAACCTGTGGGCGACGCTCCACTACGCGCTCGCCGCGCGCACGCTGCGCCAGGACCTCGCCGCCTCGCGGGTCTAGGGCTTTGGCGGCACCGCGGCGGGCGGCGGGGCTTCTTCGGACAGCGACAACATGCCCATCGTCTGCAGGAACTGGTTGATGTCGGTGCGCTGCAGATTGAGCGCGCCATCCGACGTCGGGAACAGCACGATGCGCTTGCCCTTGAGGGCCGCCGCGATGCGCAGCTTCACCATGGTGCGGCCACCGGCGCCCGAGACCGCGTCGCGCAGCTTCTGGATGCCCTGCGCGTTGGCGGTCTTCTCGGCGAAGATCGCCTCGGCCTCGAGCTTCTTCGCCTCGAAGTAGGCGTCGGCCTCGAGGTAGGCCTGCTGCGCCTTGCCCTTCTCCGCAGCGATGCGCTGGCCGACCTCGCCGCGCGTCTTCTCGAGCTCGCGCTCCCACTCCTTGATCGCGGCTTCCGCGCCGGAGCGGTTCTTGTTCACCGCCTGGTCCGCGACCTTCTTGGCATCGATCGCGTCCTGGTATTTGGCGTGAAAGCGATAGTCGCCGAGCACCACGCGCTCGCTCACGATGCCAAGCGGCGCGAGCGCCTTCGCCAGCCCCTGCTGTGCGCGCTCCTCTTTGCCCGCCCGGAGGTCCGAGTCGTAGAACTCCTCCGACGAGAGCTCGTTCAAGGCGTCGCGCGGGATCGAGCGCGCGAGCGGGCGCACCAGCATGCTGCGCACCTCGTCCATGTTGGCGGCTACGCGCCGGAGCACCGTCGGCGCCTGCTGCGGATCCAGGTGGTAGAGGATCGTGACGTCGACCGAGATGTCGTTGCCGTCGCGCGTCTTGAACTCGATCTCGTCGCTCGGCTCGCCGCGCGCGCGCGCCCGCATCTCGAGCGCCTGGGTCTTGGTGTCGTACACGTACCAGTCGTGCAGGATCGGGATCACCACCACCGTGGTGCCTGGCGTGACGATGGCGTCGGCGCCGAACAGCTTGCCGATGCGGATCCCGACCTCGGTCGAGCCGGTCGAGCGGAAGCAGCCCGTCGCGAGCAGAGCCAGCAGCGCAAGTGAGAGCGGCCGGGTCACTGGCCGTCCCTCACGTCGAACAGCTCGAGCGCCTGGTCGAGGTCCAGGGGGTTCATTCCGCTCTTGCCTCCCGCGGGCACCACGATCACGTCGAGCCCGCGCAGCACGTCTGCCATCTCCATCCCCACCAGGTTCTCGGAGCCGACGCCCTTGTACGCGGTGTTCTCCAGCTCGATGCCGCGGGCCGTCGCGAGCTTGACCGTGAGATCGGCCTCCGCTTTGCGCTTGCGCTTGTAGGTGTCGGCCTCGGCCTGGATCTTGGTCATCTCGGCCTCGCCGCGCTGCTGCTCGATCGCCACGTTCGCCTTGCCGGTCGCCTCGATCTCCTGCTTCTTGGCCAGCTCGCGCGCGGCCTCGGCCTCGGACTGGCGCGTGAACTTGAGCTGGTCCTGGATCTTCTTCTCCTCGATCTGCGCCTGGTAGTCCGGGTGGTAGGAGTACTGGCGCACCAGCACGTGCTCGATCGAGATCCCCTTGTCGCGCAGCTCCTCGGCGATCTGCTTCTGCGCGGCGGTCTGGTGCGCGACGCGCTTGCTCACGTCGTAGAAGTGCTCGGCGACCATCTCGCCCAGGTTCTTCTTGAGCGAGGCGATCACCTTCGGGATCACGGCGTTCTGCTCGAACAGCCGGCCGGTGCCCGACTGCTGCATCACGGTGAACGCGTCCTCGATCCGGTAGATCACGGTCACGTCCACGCCGACCTTGGAGCCGTCCGAGGTGTTCACCTCGAGCGCGCGCTCGACGCGTCGCCGTTCGCTCGGGGCGATCTGCTCGCGCTCGCGCGAGGCGAACTCGAGCAGCTGCAGGTCGGTCGGGAACACGTGGATCGTCTGGCCCGGGAGCAAGAGGTGGATGCGGCCGCCCGAGAGCAGCCCCGGCCGGATCCCGCGCGGCGGGACCAGGCGGCTCTCGAGGATCCCGACCTCATTGGGCGCCACGTAGGTGGTGCACGAGCCGAAGAGCGCGATCGCCGCGACCGCGATCACGCCCGCGAGAGCCGGTCCGCTGACCGGCAGGTCGAAGCCGCCTATGCGCATGCCTAACCCCCCAGGAGATCTTGGTTGGAATGTAGCGTCATTCTGCCCAGGCGAAGCGGGTGCCGGCCGGAGTCTCGCAGGCCGTGAGCGCGCCGAGCGCCAGCACGCGGTCGATCTCCTCGGAGACGCGCTCGGCGGGGTTCGCGGTGGCTTCGACCACCGCGGCTTTGAGGGCGCCTACGGGATCGGCGCCGAACGCCGGGAGCCCTTCGACCACGTCGTCGAGGAGCAGCTTCCAGAGCAGCGACTGGCGCATGCGGCGCAGGTACATCTTCTTCTCGTAGCCCTCGAGCTTGCCCTGCGCGTACAGGTAGTGCTGATACTCGAGGTAGCGCGAGAACAGGCCGTCGTACTCGTCGTACACCGCCTGCAGCGCCTCGGGGCCGCAGCCGGTGGTGCGCGTGACCACGTGGTTGGCGTCGTACTTCGTCCAGTCGCTGGTCAGGATCTCGAGGCCGTAGTCCTTGGCGCGGTCGCGCGCCTCGGTGCCCGGGAACGGCGACAAGACGTGGAAGCCGTACAGCGAGCCGAACTCCTGGTGCAATTCGTTCGCGAACTTCACGGTCTGGCGCAGCGAGGACTCGGTCTCGCCCGGCAGGCCGATGATGAACGAGGCGAGCGCGGAGATGCCGACCTCCTGGGTCATGCGCATCGCTTCCTTGACCTTGTCGAGGTTCGACTTCTTCTTCACCAGGTCCAGGATCTCCTGGCTGCCGCTCTCGACGCCGAAGCAGATCGCCTGACAGCCGGCGCGCGCCATGATCTCGACGATCTCGGGCGTGATCGTGTCGACGCGCGAGAAGGCGTTCCAGCGGATGCCGGTGTTACGCCGGATCATGTCGTTGCAGACCGCCAGGAAGTGGCGGCGGTAGAGCGTGAACAAGTCGTCTTCGATGCAGATCTCGGTGAAGCCGAGCGCGGCAACGTGCTCGATCTCGTCCACGCACAGCGAAGGGGTGCGGTAGCGCACCTGGCGGCCAGTCCACTGCGGAGCCGAGCAGAACACGCAGGAGTACGGGCAGCCGCGGCTGGTGACGATGCTCGCGTGCGCGTCGAAGGCCAGGTAGCGCGGCAGCGGCACCAGCTCGCGCGCAGGATCGGGGAGCGTGTCCAGATCGTCCTCGAGCGCGCGCGGCGGCGTTCGTACCACGCGGTCGCCGTCGCGCAGCGCCAGCCCGCGCACGTCGCGCAGGTCCATGCCGCCGCCGAGCGCGCGGGCGAGCTCGATCATGGTGTGCTCGCCCTCGCCGATCCCGATGAAGTCGAGCGCGGGCAGGTCGCGGAAGCTGCCCTCGATCTCGAACGATACGTGCGGGCCGCCCATGGCGATCGGCACGCGCTCGTCGCACTTGCGCACCACGTCGGCGATCGACGCGGCGATGTGGTGATTCAGCGTGACCGAGGTGATCCCGACCAGCTCGGGCCGGAAGCGCGACATCCGGGTCTCGATCTTGTCCGGGGTCGTGCGCGCGAGCAGCAGGTCGAGGATCTCGACCTCGTGGCCCTCGGCGCGGAGCGCGCTCGCCAGATACGGGAGCGTGACGAGGAGCCGTGGGAACTCTTCGAAGGGATAGGACGGATTGATCAGGAGCACGCGCATGCCAACCTCCCGGCGGCCGCTGGCCGCACGTCCCCCGACGGATCGCAACCCGAAGATGCTCGACAGCGCCGCGCGCAAGGCTCCGCGCGGCGCCGCGAGAATTTGCTAGCGGCGCGGACCGCCGCGGAAGCCACCGCCACCGCCGCCGCCACCCGGTCCGCGGTCACGACCGCCGCCGCCGCCGAAGCCACCACCACCGCCGCCGCCGGGACCGCCGGAGCGCGGCGGGCGCTCGTTGGCTTCGTTCACGCGCAGCGTGCGACCGCCCATTTCGCGCCCGTCGAGCGACTGCATCGCCGCATCCGCGGCCGATGACTGCTCCATCTCGACGAACGCGAAGCCGCGCGGGCGGCCGGTCTCGCGGTCCATGATCACGTTCACGGACGACACCGTGCCGTGCTTCTCGAACATGCTGCGTAGCTCCGCCTCCGTCGTGGAGAACGGGATGTTTCCTACGTAGAGCTTCTTACCCAAGGCTAGGAACCCCTCGATTCGGATCTCGGAGCCGACCGCGGACCCTCCGCGTGTGCGGCTCCGGTCGCGACGACACTACCAAATCGAGCCCAGCGACAGGGGTTTTTTCCGGCCGTTGCCGGCCGGGCTCGTTAGACTGCCCGGATGCCTCGACCTGCGGATTCCGCCTTCACGATCGCCGTCTTCATCGATCTCGAGAACGTCGCGATTGGCGTCCGAGACGCCCGCTACAAGACCTTCGATTTCGAGCTGGTGCTCAAGCGCCTGGTCGAGAAGGGCAACGTGGTGGTCCGCCGGGCCTACGCGGACTGGACCCGCTGGGTGGACTACAAGCGCCCGCTCCACGAGGGGGGGGTCGAGCTGACCGACATGCCGGGCAGCAAGCTGACCGGCAAGAACAGCGCCGACATCAAGATGGTCGTGGACGCCCTGGAGCTCTGTTACACCAAGCCCCACGTCGACGCCTTCGCCTTGATCTCCGGGGACTCCGACTTCTTCCCGCTGGTCGCGAAGCTCCGCGAGAACGACAAGCACACCATCGGGATGGGGGTGAAGAACTCCACCTCCCCCATGCTGATCGACACCTGTGACGAGTTCATCTACTACGACGACCTGGTGCGGCTGCCGCGCGAGCGCAAGGGCAAGGGCCTCTCCAAGATCCCGGAGAAGCCGCGCGAGGCCTTCGAGCTGCTGCTGGAAGCGGCGGCGGCCCTGCAGCGCGAGGACAAGGAGCTGCACGCATCGCTCCTCAAGGAGACGATGAAGCGCAAGCAGCCGCAGTTCAACGAGGAGTACCACGGCTACAAGTCGTTCACGCGGCTGCTAGAGGACGCCCAGCGCAACGGCCTGGTCAAGCTGCGCCGCGACGAGCGCAGCGGCACCTACGTGATCGACGAGATCGGGGAAGAGTCGGAGTAGCGCGACCCGTCTGGGCCCGCGCCTGGACCCGGTCCGAGCGTCGCGACAGCATCGCGTAAGATCGCCGGATCGTGAACTGCCCGGCGTGTGCGCACCAGAACCGCCCCGGGGCGAAGTTCTGCAAGGAGTGTGCTGCGCCGCTCCGGCGGGCATGCGCGAGCTGCGGGGCGGAGCTCGCCCCGGGCTCCAAGTTCTGCGACGAATGCGGCTCCCCGGTCGGCGCTGCCGCGGCTTCGCGGCCGAGCGAGTCGTCCGACGCGCGCAAGGTCGTCACGATCGTGTTCGCCGACCTCGTCGGCTCGACGGCGCTGCACGAGCGCCTCGACCCCGAGTCCGCGCGCCGCTTCATGGAGGGCTACTACGCCGCCATGCGCGGCGCGGTCGAGTCGCACGGCGGCAGCGTGACGCAGTTTCTCGGCGACGGTGTGAAGGCCGTGTTCGGCATCCCGCGCGTGGCCGAGGACGACGCGATCCGCGCGGTGCGCGCGGCGGTCGCGATGCAGGCGGCCTTCCGCGCGCACGCGGATCCGCAGCGCGAAGCGATCGGCAAGACGGGGCTGCGCGTCGCGGTGAACAGCGGCGAGGTGGTCGCGCGCGACGCGACCGAGATCATCGGCGATCCGGTGAACGTTGCGGCGCGCTTGCAGGAGCAGGGTCGCGACGGCGACGTCGTGGTCGGCGAGGCGACGCAGGCGCTGGTCTCGACGCTGGTCACGCTCGAGCTGCTCGGGAGCTTCGCGCTGAAGGGCCGTACCGAGGCGGTGAAGGCGTACCGCGTGATCTCGCTCGAGCGCCCGGCCGGCGCGGCGGCCTCCCCGTTCGTCGGGCGCGAGGACGAGCTCGCGCGCATCGGCGCGGTGTACGAGACCGCGGTCTCGAAGCCGGCCGCGGGACTCGCCGTGCTGCTCGGCTCGCCGGGGCTCGGCAAGTCGCGCCTGATCGACGAGCTCGCGACCCGGCTGGGCGGCGACGCGACCGTGATTCGCGCGCACTGCGACGCGTCCGGCGCCGCGAGCTTCGCGCCGCTCGCCGATGCGCTGCGCGCGCTGCCGGATCTGGAAGCGGCCGTTCCGGGCAGCGACGCCGAGCGCGCGCGGATCCTGGACGGCGTTCGCGCGTTGCTCGCCGGCTCGCCGGCCTCGCCCGAGGAGACGTTCTTCGTCGTGCGGCGACTGCTCTCGGCGCTCGCCGCGACCAAACCCGTCGTGCTCGTGATCGACGACCTGCACTGGGCGGAGCCGCTGCTGCTCGATCTGGTCGAGCACCTGGTTCAGTGGGGCAGCGGCGTGCCGCTGCTCGTGCTGGTCGGCGCGCGGCCGGAGCTGCGCGAGAGGCGCTCGAGCCTGACGATCCCGGGCGGGCTCGTGTCCGAGGTCATCGCGCTCGCGGGCCTGGATGCGGGCGCGGCGATGCGGCTCGCGGCGAACGTGATCGGCGCGGCGGATCTGCCTTCGGCCGTTGCGGCGAAGGTGCTCGCGACGAGCGAGGGCAATCCGCTCTTCGTCGGCGAGCTCGTGCGCATGCTCGTGCACGAGGGTTCGCTCAAGAAGGAAGGCAAGCGCTGGACCGCCGGCACGGCGCTCGCGGCGCTGGAGATGCCGCCGACGATCCACGCGCTGCTCGCCGCGCGCATCGAGCGGCTTCGGCCCGAGGAACGCAGCGTGCTCGAGCGCGCCGCGGTGATCGGCCGTCACTTCTCGCGCAGCGCCGTCGCGGAGCTGCTCGCGCGCGATGCGACCGACCTCGACGCGCGGCTCGAGTCGCTCCGCCGAGCGGAGCTGATCGAGCGCGACAGCGGCTGGTTCTTCGGCGAGCCGGGGCTTCGCTTCCACCACGTGCTGATTCGAGATGCCGCGTACCGGCGGATTCTCAAGGGCACGCGCGCGGAGCTGCACGCGCGCTTCGCCGACTGGACCCTGGC
>CAYVQJ010000061.1:0-68018 GCA_964454165.1 uncultured Myxococcales bacterium
GAGGGAGGATGGGTCGCTGCAAGGGGAATATCGGCAAGGTAACACGACGCTTTTCGGTGTCGGAGGATCGCCCAGGAGCGCCGATCGCGACAGCAGTCGACTGCGTGTGGTTCGCCCGCGTAAACCTCGCGCAGCCCGCCCCGGCGCACGCACAGCGATGAGAAACGAGGGCTGAACGCGAACGCTACGTTCGTGTTGGCAAAAACCTGTCAAGCCCGTTCGTTGCCGGAATCGGCCGTCCGATCAGAGAGCGCCGCGGCTCGAGACGGGGGCCGCCACTCGGCCCGGGGCCAGCAACAGTGAACGCGTGGCCTCGTCGGATGCAGCTACGCGGAGATCTCCGGGACCTCGACCGAGTAGAACTGGCGGTACCAGCGGCGATAGCGCGCGAACTGGCCCTCGCCCTCGGCGAGCACCGGGCGCGGGCGGTGGATCTTGTGCTCCCAGATGTTGATGTCGAGATCCCAGTCGCGGAGATACGCGTCGAAGAACGCGGTGTAGACCTCGCGCGGCGTGCGCACGTGGTGGTAGTAGACGTGGATCAGGCGCAGCCGCTCCGGCTCCACCGGAACCAGGCAATTGATCGCGATCCCCGTCATCGCGCCGACGGCGCGCGTGAACAGGAAGCCGGGTCCGGAGTTGAAGGAGTCGACGTCCGTCGCGTTCTCGGCGGTCGCAGCCTGCGCCTCCGCGCCGTCGTCGACCTGGATCTTCACGCGGTAGAACGGTCCGTTCGGCTCCCAGTCGATCTGCTTGGCCTTCCAGCCGTGCAGGATCGGGAAGTGCGCGAAGTCGACTCCGTTCTCCATCACCTCCTGCGGGTGCGTCTTGATCTCCCAGTCCTTCTTCGCGTAGAGCACGTAGTCGGACTGGGACAGCTCCGGGACCACTTCCGGCTCGTACTCGGGCGCCTTCTGCTCGGCGTGGTGCCAGGCGAACACGAGGCCATTGCGCTCGAGCGAGCGCCAGGTGCCGATCTGCGCCTTCGCGGGGATCTTCTTCGCGTACGGGATCTCCACGCATTGCCCGCTGTCGCCGTCGAAGCGCCAGGCGTGGAAGGGACAGCGCACGCTGTTGCCCACGACCTTGCCCCCGACGCCGACGTGAGCCCCGAGGTGCGGGCAGTAGGCGTCGAGCACGCGCGCGCGGCCGTCCTCGCCGCGGAACACCACGAACTCGCGCCCGAGCGCGTGCACGCGCCGGAGCGTGCCGGCCGGCAGCTCGTCGGAGTGGGCGAGCGCGAACCAGCCGTTCGGAAAGGGTGGCAGCGGAATGCGGGACATCGGGCCTCCCTGCTTTCCGGGTGCGTCTCGGCCCCGGGTCCGGGCCGACTGTAACACGTTCCAGTCGCGGCTCGGCGTGGTCCTCGGAGTAAACTCCCGCGCGTGCGCGCCGCCCCCGCATCCAGGAGAGCCCTGTGGCTGGCCTGCCTCGTGGCGAGCGCCTGGGGCTGTCGCTCGCTGATCCCGAGCATCCCGGTGCCGGGCATGTCCGCGCCCATCACCGAGGACGAGCTGAGCAGCGACGTGCTCGAGCTCGCGAACCGCTTCTCCGCGGGGGTCACGGCGGCCGCCGACGAGGTCAGCGCGAAGACCTCGAGCCGGGCGGAGCGACGGCGCGCGTTGCTCTGGAAGGTCCGGCTGATCCCGCTGGCGCAAGAGGCCGCGTTCTCGGGACCGCGCGAGGGCTACGTAGAGCTGCTCGTGCTCTGTGTTGCGCAGCGCCAGTACCTGACCGATGGGGCTGGCGCACAGCTGTTCGGCGAGCAGCAGGAGCTCGCGCGCGCGGCCGCGCGGCGCATCGAGGCGGACGCGCGCTCGTACGCCACGCGGTTCCTGCCCGGAGACCGGGCCGCAGCCCTCGCCGCGGAAGTCGAAACGCTGGCGCGCGAGCACCCGATCGCGGGCGAGTTCGTCTCGGAGGGCCTTCAGCGAGCGTTCGCCGACGTCGAGCCCGGCGCACGCTTCGACTGGATCTTCACGCTGCCGATGGCGCCCTTCCGCGCGTTCGAGGGCGTGGAGAGCGGCGCGCAGGCGATCCACGAGTTCAACGCCACCGCGCGCCAGCTCGGCGATCTCGCCGCGCGCTTGCCGGAGCTCACGCGCTGGCAGCTCGAGCTGTTCGCCTACGACCTGGAGGACCGCGAGACGCTGCTGCGCGGACTCGACGCCTTCGAACGCCTGGCGGCGGCCGCAGAGAGTCTCCCCACGGCTACGCGCGAGCAGCTCGCGGCACTGCTCGAAGAGTCGACGTCCGCGCAGCAGGAGCTGCGCACGACGCTCGACGCGCTGCGCGAGGCTTCCGCATCGGTCGATGCGACGCTGGCGAACGCGCGCCCGCTCGCTGAAGCGCTCGAGCGCGTGGCCGGGCGCGCCGATGCGGCCGGCGCCACCTGGGGCGAGCTCGTCGCACGCCTGCGGCCCGCGGACGCTGGCGCCAAGGAGCAGGGACGACCCTTCGACATCACCGAGTACGAGCGGACCGCGAGCAGCGTTCGCGACGCAGCCGTGGAGCTACGCGCGGTGCTCGACGCGCTGCGCGCGGGACAGACGAGTCTGGGCGACACGCTGCTGTGGCGCGGGCTCGTGCTACTGGTCGCGTTCTTCGCGCTGCTCGTCGCCTACCGCGCCCTCTTCCGTGAAAGGAGATCGAGATGAATGTCGAAGGTCGGTGCCATTGCGGCAGGATCCGCTACGAGGCAACGGTCGAACCCGAGCAGGTCACGATCTGCCACTGCACGGATTGCCAGATGCTCTCCGGCTCGGCCTATCGGGCCAGTGTCCCTGCCCCCAGCAAGACGTTCGTGCTCACAGGCACGCCCCGGATCTACGTGAAGACCGCCGACAGCGGCAATCAGCGCGCGCACGCGTTCTGCCCCGACTGCGGCACGCCGGTGTACTCGGCGGCGATCCGCGATCCAGCGCAGTACTCGTTGCGGGTGGGCTGTCTCGCGCAACGCGACCAGCTACGCCCGACCCGACAGATCTGGTGCAAGTCCGCGCTCCCCTGGTCGACGAGCTTACAGGGCATCGCGGAGGTGAGCGGGCAGTGACGTGATCGAGTTCGACGCGGCGACCCGCGCGTTCGCGCTGCCGGGGCGCGCGAGCAGCTACGCGCTCGAGATCGCGTCGGACGGGCGCGTGGAGCATCTGGGCTGGGTGCCCGCGCGGGCCGCGGCGGGCGCGCCCGCTGGCCGGCTGCCGCGCAGCCCGCTCGTCCTGCAGGGGCTCGACCGCCAGGGTCGGCGCGACGAGGTGCTCAGCTTCGGTGATCACGCGTATCGCGAGGTGACGCTCGCTGTCTCGTTCCCCGAGCTGCCCGCAGCGCGGGCCGCGCACGACGCCGCGCATACACCGATCCGCGACGTGCGTCTGCGCTACGCCGGCCACGAGATCGCGCAGGACGCAGAGCCTGGTGGCGCGCCGCGGCACGGCCTGCGCACGCGCGTGGCCGCGCCCCGCGAGACGCTGCGCATCCGGCTCGAGGACCCCGCGCAGCCGTTCGCCGCGGTCGCGTGCTATCGCCTGACGCCCGAGCACGACCTGATCGAGCGCTGGCTCGAGCTCGAGAACCGCGGCGCGCAGCCTGTCCGCGTGGCGCAGTGCTTCTTCGCGAGCGTTCACCTGCCGGCAGGGCGCTGGGAGCTCGTACACGCGGCGGGCGGCTGGGCCGCGGAGTTCCAGAGCGAGCACGTCCTGCTCCCGATCGGCACGACGGCGCTCGAGTCGCGCAGCCTGCAGACGGGCTTTCTGCACCATCCGTTCTTCCTGCTGTGTCCCGCGGGTGGCGCGTCGGAGGAGGGGGGCGACGTCTGGTTCGGGCAGCTCGCATGGAGCGGCGCGTGGCGCCTTGCGTTCGAGCAGCGGCCCAACGGCGGGCTCGTCGTGCACGGCGGCTACGCGCCGTTCGACTTCGAGCTCGTGCTCGCGCCCGGGGAGCGCCACGTGACTCCCGCGATGGCACTCGGCTGCTGTCACGACGGCTTCGGCGGCGCGAGCCGGCGCATGCACGCGTGGCTGCGCGAGCGCGTGCTGCCGGCGCCCGATCGCGCACTCGCGACGCGACCCGTGCTGTACAACTCGTGGGAGGCGACGTACTTCCGGCTCTCGCTCGAAGGACAGCTCCGACTCGCTGAGCGCGCGGCGGCCATGGGCGTCGAGCTCTTCTGCGTGGACGACGGCTGGTTCGGGACGCGCCGCAGCGACCGGGCCGGCCTCGGGGACTGGTTTCCGAGCCCCGAGCTCTTCCCGCAGGGACTGCGGCCGCTCGCCGACGGTGTGCACGCGCTCGGCATGCAGTTCGGGCTCTGGGTCGAGCCCGAGATGGCGAACGCGGACTCCGACCTGTACCGCAAGCACCCGGACTGGGTGCTGCACTTCCCCGGACGCCATCGCAGCGAGGAGCGCAATCAGCTCATCCTCGACCTCGGCCGTCCCGAGGTCGTCGAGTATCTCGACGCGTCCCTGCTGCGGCTGCTCGACGACACCCCGATCGATTTTCTGAAGTGGGACATGAACCGCTACGCGACGGAGCCCGGCTCGGTCGTCGGCCGCGCGATCTGGCGCCGCCACGCCGAGGCGGTGTACGGGATCATGGATCGCTTGCGGGCGCGCTTCCCCGCGCTTTCGATCGAGAGCTGCGCCAGCGGCGGCGGGCGCGTCGACGCCGGCATTCTGGCGCGCACCGACCAGGTCTGGACGAGCGACAACACCGACGCGCTGGCTCGCGTCGGCATCCAGGAGGGGTTCTCGCTGGCATATCCCGCGCGCGCGATGACCTGCTGGGTCACGCACGAGCGCAACCACCAGACCGGGCGACGTCTTCCGCTCGGCCTGCGCTTCGACGTGGCGATGCGCGGCGTGCTCGGGATCGGCTCGGACCTCGGCGCACTCGACGACGCCGAGCTCGCCGACTACGCGCGCTGGATCGCCTTCTACAAGCGCATCCGCCACGTGGTGCAGCAAGGAGACCTGTACCGGCTCGCGACCTCGGCGCAGCAGGGAACGTCGCTGCTGCAGTACGTGCTCCCCGATGCGAGCGAAGCCGTGGTCTCGTGCGTCGCGCTCGAGCGCCGGATCGGGCAGGCGACGGCACCCGCGCGCCTGCGGGCGCTCGATCCGCTCGCGATCTACACGGCCTTCGACCGCGACGGCGCTGAGGTCGCGCGCGCCCCGGGCGCCGAGTGGATGACCCTCGGCCTCGACGCCAACCTGGTACCCGGCTGGCACACGACCGGGTGGAGCCGAACCCTCCACGTCGTGCGCCGCTGACGCGGCGCTAGACGGGGCGCAGCTTGGTGCCGGTGCCGCGCACCACCAACAGCAGGTCGCAGGGGCCCTTGCGGACGAAGCGGTGCCAGACGCCGCGCGGGATGATGAAGCCGTGACCTGCGCCGAGCTCGAGCGTGCGCTCGCCGGCGGCTTCGTCGAGCACCAGATCGACCGCGCCCGCGATCAGGTAGACGAGCTCGTCGCCCGCCGGGTGCACCTCCCACTCGTCGGGATGCAGATCCTCCGGCCCGCGAGCGTGGTTCACGCCGACGAAGCGCCCACCGCGCCGCCTGCGCCAGAAGTTGCGGGCGTCGACGCTGCTCGCGCCCGGTCCGTCCTCCAGGTGTACGAAGCTCTGGGCGAGATCGAACGCCCCGGCAGGACTCGGGGTCTTCACGCTCGGCACGCTCACTCCTCCTCGGGACCGCGAAACTCCCAGGTGCGTCCCGTCGGCTGGTGGAAGCTCCAGCGGTGTCCTTCGAGATCCAGCGCCTCGTAGACGCGCTCGCCGTAGAACTTGTCGACGGGCGCAGCCACCACTCGAGCGCCGGCCGAGCGCGCGCGCTCGCAGTGCGCATCGACGTCGCTCACGTACACGGACAGGAGCTGCGACAGTCCGCCGATGTGCTTGGGCGGTAGCGCGCCGTGGCCGCCTGGCGAGCCCAGCATGATGCGCCCGGCGCCGAACTGCATCTCCGCGTGGCCGATGCGCCCGTCGGGGTTGGCGACGCGCGCGGATTCCAGCTCGCGGAAGCCGAAGGCGCGCGCGAGCCAGCCGAGCGCGGCGTCGATGTCGTCGTAGGGGAGGTGCGGGATGATCTGCGGCCTGCCCGGCGGCGGGCTCGGCAGGGTCGGCGCGCTGGCGCGGATCTCGGACATCAGGCGACTCCTCTCGCGCGCGAGGACTGCAGCGTCGACCGCGACCTCGGGGCGAAGCCAGCGCACCAGCTCGAGCTCGCGCTTCATCGCTTCGCCCTCCGCGGGCGCTTCGGTTGCGTTTGCCTGCGTTGTTTCCCCGTGGGGGTCGCGAGTTCGCGCAGCCGCTGCCGCGCGCGGTTGAGCCGCGAGCGCACCGTCCCGACCGGCACCGCGAGGGCAGCCGCGATGTCTTCGTAGCTCTGCTCCTCCCATACGAAGAGCAGAAGCGCGTCGCGCTCCCCGTCGGGAATCGCCTCGAGCGCGTCGATCACCTTCGGGAGCAGAGCGCGCGCGTCGGCGAGCGCGATCGAGCGCTCCTCCGAGTCCGCGGGCCGCTCGCGGGTCGCGGCGACCCGCGCCCAGGCGCGCAGCGCGCGGCCCTCGCTGCGGCGGTGCTTCAGAAGCAGGTTCGTGGCGATGCCGTAGAGCCAGGGGCGCACGCTCGCGCGCGCCACGTCGAACGAGCGCCGGCGCTCGAAGGCGATGCGAAACACTTCGCCGAGCAGCCCATCGGCGTCGTTCGCGCCCACCCGACGCGCCAGGTAGCGCAGCACGGTGCCCGCATGTCGGTCGAAGAGCGCACCGAACGCCTCCGGCGTGGCCAGCGAGCGGGCCAGCACCGCGGCGTCGGAGGGGCGTCATCCATCAAAGTCTGTTTCCCGTTCCGCCGCCCGGGTTCGGACTGGCTCATGGCAGAGTAGACTGCGCGTGTGGTGGACGTGGCGGCCGAGCGGGCGGATGCCATCCGGCGCGACGGCTATGTGATCGCGCCGAGCCTGATCTCGGAACGCGACGTCGCCGAGATCAAGGGAGCCCTTGCACCGTGGCTCCAGGGCCAGCTCATGGGGCGGAACGACTTCGAGGGCTTCCGCTCCGAGCGCGTGTATGCGCTCCTGGCCAAGGCCCCTCCAGTGGCGCGCATCGTCGAGCATCCGGAGGTGCTGGCGGTGGTCGATCTGCTGCTGACTCCGCACTACCGCCTCTCCGCTTGCCTCGCGATCCAGGTCCACCCGGGTGAGACGCCTCAGGCATGGCACGCCGACGACGCTTATGTCCCGGTTCCGCGGCCGCGAGCCATGCTGGGAGTCAGCGTGATCTGGGCCTTGGATGACTTCACCGAGAGCAACGGCGCGACGGAGCTGGTCCCGGGATCTCACCGCTGGGGGCCCGGCGAGCAGGCCGAAGCGGACGACCCGCGCGCCGTCCAGGCGCGGATGCCGGCCGGCTCCGCGGTGATCTTCGCCGGCACTACCGTGCATCGCGGCGGTGGACACCGCGGCAGCGGAACCCGGCTCGGCATCACACCCCAGTACTGCCAGCCGTGGCTCCGGCAGATCGAGAACATGCCGCTCGCCGTCCCGCCCGAGATCGCTCGCGGCTATTCGGAGCGCGTCCAGGAGCTGCTCGGCTACGACATCTTCGAGCCGACCTTCATCGGCTACGTCGACGGCATGCACCCCAAGCGCCTGCTCGATCCGGGCTACGCGGCACGCAAGAAGAGCGCGACGAAGCTCGCCCTCCCCTAGCCATCCTCGTCGAGCTTCGCGACGAGCCGGCGATGCGCCACGAGCCGATAGCCCTGCTCGACCAGCTCCGCGACCTCCTCCCAGTTCGGTCCGGTGTCGAGCACGACCGCGATCCAGCCGCGATGGCCGACGTACGGCGGGCGGAAGTAGCGCTTCGGATCCGCGTGCACGAGCGCTTCCTGCGCGCCGAGCGGCGCGGGCAGCCATACCGAGAGGTGTGGGGCGCCGTGGTGATGATCGTCGACTGACGCGAACTGCTTCCCCTTGCCCGCGAACCACGCCGGCTCTCCGTGCGAGAGCTTCTCGCGGGCCTCGGGCAGCGCCAGACAGATCCCGCGCAGACGGGCGACGGGATCGTTGCCGCGCAGCGCGCGCGGCTTTGCGGACATCAGCCGATCTCCAGCCGCGCGGCGGAGAGCGGGGCGCCGAGGGAGGCTCGCTGCCCGCCGTCGATCACCAGACAGGCGCCGGTGACGAAGGAGGCTTCGTCGCTCGCCAGATACAGCATGCCGGACGCGATCTCGTCGGGGGTCGCGAAGCGGCCGAGCGGGATCATCGACTCCATCGCGCGGCGTGCGGCGGGGTCGGCGAACGCGGCCTCTGTTCCTTCGGTGGCGACGAGGCCGGGCGCGACGGCGTTCACGCGAACCCGCTCTGGCGCGCCTTCCACCGCCGCAGTGCGCGTCAGGTTCTCGAGCGCCGCCTTCGCCGACGCGTAGCCAGCGAGGAAGGCCTGTCCTGCGTGGCCGGCGGTCGAGGAGACGTTCACGATCGAGCCGCCGCCCTGCGCGCCCATCAGCGGGAGCGCTGCACGCAGGCCGAAGAACACTGCGTCGAGGGTGGTCTTGAAGCAGGCGTGCCAGTCGACGGTGGACATCTGCGCGATCGGCGCCGCCACCATCTGGAAAGCGTTCTGCACCAGCACGTCGAGCCTGCCGCGACGCCGTGCGGTGTCGCGGATCAGCTCGGCGGCCGCGGCTTCGTCGGAGACGTCGAGCGAGCGCCACTCGGCGCGTCCGCCCTCGCCCGCGATCGTCTTCGTCACCGCTTCGAGCGGCTCGCGCCGGCGCCCGCAGACGACGACGTGGGCGCCCTCGCGCGCGAACAGGCGCGCCGTCGCGGCGCCGATCCCCGTGCCGCCGCCCGTGACGATCGCGATCTTCCCCTCGAGCCGCCCCGCCACGGCTACCTCCTATGCCTGCGGCGCGGCGCGCCAGTACTCGCGCCGCTCGTTCTCGATCAGCTCGCCCGCACGCGCCGCGAACTCGCGGAACGCGGCGTCGCTGCGGATGCGCACGCTCGCGTCCTCGTAGGCCTGGATGCTCGGGACCGCCCACACGTGGATGATCTCGCTCTCGCCGAAATTCTCGAACACGCCTTCCGAGCGCACGCCGTGCTGCTCGAAGAAGCGCACCAGCTCGCGCGCGTTCTGCATCACCGCGGCGCGATTGCGCGGGGCCACGGCCAGGCGGACGATGATTCGGACCATCTACCAGCGCTCCCAGTGAGTGACTTCGTCGAGCTGGCGCCGGCGCACGGGCGAGAAACGCCGCTGCGGCCAGCCCAGCGGAACAGTGACGTAGATGCGCGCGTCCGCGGGCAGCGCTAGCAGCTCGCCGATCTCTTTTTCCGCTGCACCGTGGAACGCGGTGAATACGGTGCCGAGCCCGAGCGCGCGCGCCGCGACGATCAGGTTCTGAGCCGCGGGATACACCGTGCTCGGGATCCAGTCGCGCGACGGGTTTTGCGGCGGGTACACCGGACGCCCGCACACGAAGATCAGCACGGGTACCTGGCCGAGGTGATCGACCAGGTGCCGCGCGCCGCGCAGCATGCGCTGCCGCACCGGATTCGGCTCGCTCGCGGGATCGGGCAGAAACGCGCGGAGCTTCTCCGCGACGAGCTTCCCGATCGACGCGCGCCGCGCCGCGTCGCGCACCACCACGAAATCCCAACCCTGGCTGTTGCCCGGGCTCGACGCGCACGTCGCGTGCTCGAGCACCTGCCGGATCAGCGGCTCGGGGACAGGATCGGGCTTCAGGTAGCGCATCGCGGTACAGGTGCGGATCGCCTCCAGAGCATCCATCGCGTCACTCCGTCACGGCAGCGCGTGCAGGCGCGCCGGATTGTCGACCAGGATCGCGCGGAGCTGGGCCTTGCTCGCGCCGCAGTCGGCAAGCCACGGCACCACGTGGTCGAGCACGTGCGCGTAGCCCCAGCCGCCGTACGCCTTGTAGCAGGTCTTCCAGCCGATCTCGTTGGCGACCAGCACGCGGTCGGCGTGACCCGCCTCGAGCAGCTGCATCACGCGCTCCACCTCTTCCTTGTCGCGCGGAAAGGCGCGGCCGGGCCCGAGCATCTCGTAGTACTCCTCGTGGCCAAAGTGATCGTACGACAGGAAGCCGACGCCACGGCGCAGCACGCGCAGGGCGGTCTCGACCGGATAGAAGCCCATGTGCGACAGGTACACGCGCCCGAGATCCGCGCCCTGCTTCTCGAGCACGTCCAGGTAGTAGTCGAGGTGATCCACCGGCTGCTCGCGCGAGCCGTGCACGCCCACGTTCGGGTGTACCGTAAGCGACGCGCCCGTCTGCCGCTGCGCACGCGCCGCGGCCCGCAGCACCTTCTCCTCCGCCGGGAAGCAGGGATCCTGCGGCATCCCACTCATGCCGATCTCGCCGATGTTTCCGGCGCGCACCGCCGTGCCGTCGACGCCCTGCTGGATCTCGCCGACCATGCGGTCGCAGAGCGCGCCTTCCGAGAGCTCGGCGACCTCGGGCGGGTGACTCCCGGCGGTGTACCAGCCCGTGGACGCGATCACGTGCAGCCCGGTCTCGCGCGCGATCCGCACCAGCGCGCCCACGTCGCGCCCGATCCCGGGCAGCTCCATGTCGACGATCCCGCCGCCCCCCGCGCGCTTCCACTCTGCGGCCTCACGGATGGTGAGCGCAAGGTCGCCCTGCACCAGGTTGTCCATGACCCAGAGCCCGTTCCGCCGCGCCAGTCCCAGGTTCTCGAGCGAGAGCGGCTTGCGGGCGAGTGCCTGCAGCTCCGGCGTGGGCGGCTCCGACCACCAGCAGCGAATGTCGAGCGTGAGATGCACGTGCGACATCGTCGCGCCGAGCTCGCGCGGCTCGATCGGGCCGAGGACCGTCTGAACGAAGCTCACGCTAGAAGTCGACGCTCACGTCTTCGGAATAGAACTGCCGGTACCAGCGGCGGTAGCGGCTGATGTCACCGTCGCCCTCCGCCAGCAGCGGCCGCGGCCGGAACACCTTGTGGTTCCACAGGTTGAAGTCGAGCTCCCAGTCCTTGGCGTAGAAGTCGTAGAACGCCTCGACCTGCTCGCGTGGGAGTGTCTCGTCCTGCTTCACCCAGTAGTTGTGCGCGATCTCGATGCGCTCGTCGTCGAGCGGCGTGAGCGTCTGCACCGAGACGCCGGCCATCTTGCCGCTGACACGAGTCAGCGAGAGACCGGGACCCCACATGTAGGAGCGGAAGCGGGTCTCTCCGTCTGCGCTGGTCTGCGCGCCGGCCTCGCGCTTCAAGTCGAGCTCGAGCGACACGTGCGCGCCGTCCGGGATCCAGTTGACCTTCTGCACCTCCATCCCGTGCACGTGCGTGAAGTGCTTGATGTCGACCGCGTTCTCGTAGAGCTCCTGCAGATGCGTCGTGAGCTCCCAGCTGACGCGCCGGTACAGGTAGAACTCGGGATCGCTCACCTCGGGCACGACCGGGATCTCGAAGCTCGGCGGCTTGCCCTCGACGTGGTGCCAGGCGGCGACGTAGCCGTTGCGCTCGAGCACGGGCCACGCGTGCAGCTCCGCCTTGGCCGGAATTTTCTTCGCATACGGCACGTCGGTGCAGCGCCCGGTCTCGTCGAAGCGCCAGGCGTGGAACGGACAGCGGATCGATTCGCCTTCGACCTTGCCGCCGTAGCCGAGGTGCGCGCCCAGGTGGGGACAGAAGGCGTCCATCACGTGCGCGCGCCCGTCCTGACCGCGCCAGACCACGAGCTCGGTCCCGAACTGATGCACCGGCTTCGCCTGCCCTACGGCGAGCTCGTCGGAGAAGCAGACCTTGAACCAGCCGTTCGGAAACGGCGGCAGCGGATAGCGCTTCATCCCAATTCCTCCGGTCAACGCTTCGACTGGAACGTGTTCTAGCGGCCGATTATCTCCGCAGGCGTGGTGCAAGTCCATCCGCGTGATTTCCCTCACAAGAAACGCGTGGAGCGCGCCGTCAAGTCGCTCGATGGGACTTCACTCCAGCGCGCCTGCCTGGCTGTTCTCGTTCGTGGATCTCGCCTTTCTGCTCTTGATGGCGCTCACGGCGTTCGCGCCCAAAGACATGGGGCGCGGTGAGCTCGGCGAGCTCGTCGTGCCCCGTCTGGAAGAGGGCAAGATCGAGCCCGCCCGCGTGAGCGCCGCGGCATATCAGCTTCGGATCCACCCGCAGGCGGAAGGCGTGAGCTCGTTCGAGCTCGTCGCCCCGGGCGGCGAGGGCACGCGTCTGGACGCCGGCGCGCTGCGCGCACGGCTGCAGGCGCTCGCGGCGTTCGACGAGGGGCGTCCGCTGGTCGCGCCGCACGCGGACTCGCGCAGCGAAGACCTGCTGCGCGCGCTCGGCATGGTCGACGAAATCTGGGCTCGCGAGCGCGGCGCGCTCGTGGATCGGATCGCGTCGCTGCCGTGAGAGGCCCGGTCGCCCGCCGCTTCGGACACGGCGCCGCCCACCTGCTCGTCGGTGGCGGCGCATATTGGCCCGAGCCGCCGAAGCAGCGCCCGCTCTGGCGCGACGTCGCGACAGCGCTCGGTGTCGGTGTGGTGTTCGTGCTGGCGCTGGCGCCGCTGCTTTCGCGCGATCGCGACGCGCAGCACACGCGCATCGCCATGCTCGAATCGCCTGGGCCGGTCGAGCCCGTCATCGAACCAGAGCCCGAGCCGATCCCCGAGCCGCCACCTCTCGCGGAGCCGGAGCCGCCTCCGCCACCGCCGCCCCCTCCGAAGCCGGTCGCGAAGCCGCCTCCACCGAAGGTCACGCCGCCGCCGGTGAAGCTGCCGCCGCGACCGAAGCCCGAGCTGGCGCGAGTCCCCGCGCCACCGCCGCCAGTCGCGCCCAGGCCCGAGCCGGTGCGCACCGCGCGTCTGGACACGCCGCGCCCGACGCCGGTGCTGCCGCGCCTCGCTCCCGCGCCGATCGCGCCGGTCGCACGCGAGCCCGCGCGCAGCGAGCGCGGCACCGCTCCCCGCGCCGAGCCGGCGCGTGCGCGCGTACCCGTGCCTGTTCCCGCGGCGATCGACGCGGTGCCGGACGACGACAGGGTCGCGGACAGCCCGCCGTCGCGCGTCGAGCCGCGCGCCCGCGCGCCACTGCCGACGAGCGCGGCGCGACCGATGCCGAAGGCCCTCGCAGCCGCACCCGTAGACGTGGCGGACACGACCTACACCCTCACGACGACCGCGCGCGCGCCGGTGACTGCACCCGCGCCCACCGCGCGCACGACGAGCACTCCCTCGCGCAAGCCCGTCTCCTTTGCCGCCACGAGCGCCGCCGCGCCGTCGTCTCGCGCCGCGACGCCTCGCTCGACGCGAACCGGCGAGCCCGAGGCACCGGAGCACACCGAGACCGCTTCGCGCCGCCGCTCGTCGGACGGCGTGCGCGGCGTGCCGCTCGGAGAGCTGCGCGTCTGCCGCACGGATCGCGAGGAGGATGCACTCAAGCTGCGTCTTCTCGGAGCCGTTACCCAACCCGGCGAATGCTCGTCGAGCGCCGGCTGGTATCGCCTGGTGGAGACCAAGAACCTGAATTCGTTCCTGATGTGGATCGAGCGCGCGTCCGGCCGCGTCGAAGCGGATCGCTGCGACGAGCTTCGGCACGCGCTGGCGTGTTTCGCCGGCAAAGCGCGCGCGGGAGGGGCCCGATGAGAACGTTCGCGATCGCACTCGCCGCCGCGGCTGCAATGCATGTGGCACGCGCCGGCGCGGCGCAGGCGCCCGCGGCGCCGAGCGCGCCGTCGAGCGCGGAGTCGACGGTCTGGTCGTCGTATCTCGACTTCGCCTACATCTACGCGTCCGCTGACGCCACGACGCTGTCAGAGCGGCTGAACGGCTACGGCAAAGAGGCCGGGATCACCCTCGAGCGCTATCTGCGCGACTACTTCGAGACCGTCGCGCCGCTCGAGTCCGGCGACGCCGAGACCCTGCACCGGCGCAAGGCGATCGCCTATCTGCTCGAGTACCTGTCGCGCGGCGACGGCGAGGCCCTGCAGGCCGCGGTGCGCTCGGTGCGCGAGCTCGGCGGACGCCTGGACCGCCACGAGAACCGCTACTGGTACGACTACATCCTGGCGCACGACGCGCTCGAGCGCGGCTACGCCAGGCAGTTCGTGGATCACGTGTTCGACCTCTGGCTCGGCGTCGTCGTACCGATCGAGGCGACCTACGAGACACTCGACACGCTCGCACTCTCGGATGCGCCGAACTCCGGCTTCTCGTCCGCCCTGCCCTACGTCTACGAGAACGTCGCGCGTCTGGTGCTGCTGCGCACGCAGGAGATGGGTGTGGACCGCGACCTGGATCCGCTCGGCGCGGTGGTGCGGCTGCTCGCCAACGGCCGCCTCGGCGCGCATCCGGACGCGATCCCGCCAACGGCCTCCGCGCGCGGCTATCTCGACCGCATCGTCCAAAGACTGGATGGCGCCGAGTCCGATGCCGGCAGCCTGACCTTCACGCTGGCCTTGTTCGAGGCCGGCAAGTATCACGACCACGCGCGCGGCCTGCTCGCGAGCGAGGGCCTGTCACCCGACACGCTGCGCGCGGTACGCCGCACGAGCGAGGCGTACGAGACGGCGCTCAACCGCTCGCTCAAGCCGTCGGGACACGCGGCGGTGTACACGCGCGCGCTGCGCCAGGTCGGCGAGCTGTTCGCCGCGCAGCAGCGACTCGGCGTCGAGGCCGACCTGCTCTTGCCGTTCACCATGGAAGGCGCGATCGGCGTCTACGCCGAGCTCCACGGCGCGCGCGCCAAGGGCTGGGAGAAGCTCGGCTACCAGGGTGTCGGGCGCCCAGCGTACGTCGACTCCATGCGCCGGCTCTGGGAGGAGATCCAGGAGGCGACGCTGAACGTCGGCGACTACTACCTGTCGCGCTCCGCCGCCGAGCCTCACCAGGCCGACGGGCACGCGCGCACCGCGGCAGGGATCTACGGGCGCTATCTGGCGTTCTTTCACGAGTTCGCGACCGAGGAGGGCAAGGAGGCGGTTCCCGACTCCGCCTACTTCGCGGCGTTCGAAGCTGCCAAGGGGATCGGCGACGCCTACCTGCGTTTCGCGGCCAGGCCGACGCGCGGCGAGGTCGAGATGGCGACCGACCGCTACCGCAGCGCGCTCTCGCTGTTCCCGTTCGACCGCGAGCTCTGGCCCGCGATCACCGCCGGACTCGGCCGCCACGGCCGCGAGAGCGAGTACGCGATGCTGGTGCGGCCCATCGTCGATCGGGTCGTGCGCTCGCGCTCGGTCTCGACCTGGATCGATCAGCGCGAGCCGCACGCGGAGCGCATCGGCGCACTGCGGCGCGCGCTCTCGGACAGCCTGGTCGTGATGTACATGGGCTTCGGCGAGGGCTCCGAGGTCGGGCGCTTCGAGCAGGAGCTGCGCGAGCTCTCCACCCGCCGAGACGCGCTGCGGCGCGAGCTCACCGAGCTGTCGACGCGGCGCGACGCGCTGCTGCGCGGCGGGCACACGCCGGCGGCAGCGGACGTCGAGGATCCCGAGGTGCTGCTCGACTCCGAGCCAAATCCCGAGCTGGCCGACGTGGCGCGCCGACTCGCCGAGGGTAGCGAGCTGCTGACGAAGCTCGACCAGCAGGTGGCGGCGCGAACGCGCGCGCTCCCGCTGTACAAGGACGCCCTCAAGAGCGACGGACTGATCGCCGAGATGCGCGCGAGGCGCGATCACCCGGTGCACCAGCTGCTGCGGCGGCTGTACCACGAGCGGCTCGCACCGCTAGAGGGCGCCGCCGAGTCAGGAGCGGAGTGATATGACGACTCGCGACCTCACACTCGCAATCGTGCTGGCGCTGGCGGCCGGTGCGCTCGTCGGCTGCGCGTCCGGCGGCTACACGCCGGTGCCGCCGGACTTCGCGCTCGGCCAGAGCGCCGGAGAGGCAGCCTCGCCGCTCGCGGGCGCGACGCTCGATCACCGGCGGCGGCTGCTCGAGCGTCGCTTTGCCGACCTGGCGCAGATCGCGGAGGCGCTCGACCAGAGCGATTTCCGCGGTGAGAAGCCCGCCGTGATCCAGCTCCGGCGCTTCGCCGACGCCTACGTGGGCATGCACGTGGACCCGCTGCTCGCCGAGACCTGGCAGAGCCGGCATCCCGAGCTGGTCGCGCTCGACGCCGCGCTGCGGCTGCGCAACGCCGACCTGCTCACGCGCATGCAGGAGAACGACCGCGCGCGACACGCGGTCGACGAGATCGAGGAGCTCTACGCCGGCCGCATGGACATGCTGGTCGAGTTCCCGCGCGGCGTGCAGCGCTCGCTGCGCGACTCGCTGCGCGACGTGCGCGAAGGCAAGCGCTACGTGCCCAAGCAGGAGACGAAGTCATGATGGATTGGTTCGGAGGCACGGACGACGCGCTGGTCGGGCTGATGAGCCTGATCGCGCTCGTGATCGTCTGGATTCCCTTCCAGTTTGCGCTGCGCATCGGCTTCGCGGCGCGGCGCGCTACGCGGCCCGTCGATCCGTCGGAGCTGCCACGCGAGGGCGCGCGCCGACCGCGGGTCGGTGAGCCGCTCGCCGTGGTGCTGCACGCGGTGCTGCAGCGCTCGCTGCGCTCGCCTGACGCCTCGGTCTACCCCGCGGAGTTCGTCGTCGACGCCGCGCGGCAGTACGTCTCGAACGAGTACGAGACGGCGTACGGCAAGCCGATCTCGATGTACGCGTCGCTGCTGCCGCCGCTCGGGATCATCGGCACCACGATCGGCATGTTCCTCTTGATCCTCTCGCGACACGGCTCGAACGAGACGCTCGAGCTCGTCGCGCTCGCGCTGGCGCTGACCAAGACGATCTTCGCGCTGATCGGCTACGCCGTGCTCGAGGGCTGGAAGATCTCGCTCTACGGGCGCTTCAACAGAGCACTCGACGAGGTCGTCCAGATCCACCTCTCGAACCCGCCGCCCGCGCGCCCGGCCCGCGCGGCCCCGGCGCGTGCCGAGCCTGCTCCCGCCTGAGCGCTCCCCTCGACGCGACCGCGCGTCCAACGTAGGCCGCACGGGCCGAGTTGCGTCGCCGGGCCGGACGTTATTACAGTGACCACATGGCGATCATCAAGCTGAAGGTCGCGCGCATCGGCAACTCGCGCGGCGTCCGACTGCCGGCCGCTTCGCTCAGGCGCTACCGCATCGGCGAGACTGTCCTGATGGAAGAGAGGGCGGAGGGCATCCTGCTCCGCCCGAGCGGGCACCCGGTGCAGAAGCTCTCGTGGGAGGAGACCGCGCGCGAGATGGCAGCAAGCGGTGAAGACTGGAGCGTCTGGGACGCGACTGCGGCCGACGGCTTGGACGCCGTGCCCTGGCAGGCCGACGGGAGCGGTCGGGTCGCCGAGCCGCCGCGCGGGTCACCGTGTGCCCGCTGACCAGCCAGCTCCATCCCACCTGGCGTTCCCGGCTGCAGGTGCGCTGTGCCGGTCGTCCAGCGGAGATCGCCGCCGCCCAGATCCGCACGGTGAGCAAGGCCAGGCTCGGCGAGAAGATCGGCGCGCGGCGGAGAGTCGAAGCAGCGACGCTCCGCCGCATCATCACGGAGATGTACTGCGAGTAGCCGCATGGACGCCGCCGCACGTTCGACGCGCGCGATGGCTACATGCGTACGCGCATCTGGGAGCGCGAGCGGGGCTACCGGGAGCGGGGACGTTGCCCGCCGGCGGGCCTCGCGTACAGCGCGGCCGCGCACGACGCCAAGCCTCAGCAGCGAGATGTCTTGCAGTCCGCGCCGGGAAGAGGTGCGTTGAGCGCCTCGGCCCACGCCGCGCGGTCGAGCCCGCGCAGCGCGACGCTGTCGATCAGCACGATCGGCACACCGCCGCCGCCGAGCTCCGCGTAGAGCGCCCGCCCGCGCTCGCTGCGCTCGACGTCGAACTCGGCGAAATCGACGCCACCGCGCCGGAGAAAGCGCCTCGCCTCGGTGCAGATCCCGCACCACGCGGCCGAGAGCAGCACGACCTCGCGCCCGGGCACGGGGCGCAGCTCGGGCTCACCGAGTCGAAGGCTTCCGACTGCGACCACGAGCCCGAGCGCCAGCATCCATGCCAGACCGCGTTTCATCGAGTCCCGTACAGTACTCTCAGAGTGGAGTTCGGGCCTGCGTGCCCCTTGGGAGTGCATCGATGAAGGCGCTGAAGATCGCAGCGATCGTCGCCCTGGTCTACGTAGGAATCGTCGCCGCGTTCGAGTCCTCTCTCGGGTACCTGCAGCCCGCTGGCGGATCGACGCTCGTCATCACCACCTTCGATGCCGACGGCACCCCGCACGACCGGGTCGTGTCCCGCCTCGAGAGCGACGGCCAGCTCTACGTGGCGGCCAACCACTGGCCCCGGGCCTGGTATCGCCGCGCGTTGGTGAACCCCGAGGTGCGGGTCACGCTGGACGGCGGGAAGCTCGACTATCGGGCCGCGCCCGTCACGGGCGTCGAGCACGATCGCGTCGACGGCGACAACAGGCTTCCTGTGTTCTTCCGGATCCTGACCGGCTTCCCGCCCAGGTACTTCGTGCGGCTGGATCCGCGCTAGGCAGGGGTATGCTCGGGTCACCATGTGCCGAAACATCAAGACGCTCTTCAACTTCGAACCTCCCGTGACAGACGACGAGATCCGGGCCGCGTCGCTGCAGTTCGTGCGCAAGCTTGCCGGCTTCACGCGGCCGTCGAAGTCGAACGAAGCCGCGTTCCAGCAGGCCGTGGACGACACCGCGGACGTGGCGCGCACGCTCCTCCGCTCGCTCGTCACCACGGCCGCCCCACGTGACCGCGACGCGGAAGCCGCGAGGGCGCGGCAGCGAGCCGCCGTGAGATTCGGCGGATCCACGCCCCGCGCGCCCGCGACCTGAGCGGCGATCCCGCGACAGCATTGAAACCGCGCGTTCGCTTCAACTGGCCCCGGGACCAGTAACGCCCCTTCGCATCGCGCCCGCACCCACGCACTCGCGAGGCCCAGCGACCTTCGATGCGACCGAACGACCCGCCTGCGCGTTAGCTAATTCCAGGTCCGCCCCGCGCACCGCTCCCAACCGGGCGACGCCGCTTCGTTTCTCCGACGCGACCGCCCGGCCGCGGGTTTAGGCAGAACCTCCGAACCCCCGGGCCGAAGTATGCTGGTGCAGTCCAATCGGAGTTGGGCAGCAATGGAGAGCAGCGATCCACGACCTTCTCGCAGCGTGGAGTCAGTTCGCGGAATCTTCCGCACCGTTCCTGCTTGCCGGCGACGATGTACTTGCCACTCCATCGGTGGCGAAGCGCTGGGCAGTGGTGCATTCCGGATGGGAAGCCTTCGCCCAGTGCCCGAGCTTCGGAAGCCCCGATTCCCGCGTCCATCTCGGTCTCCTCCCGACGCCCTTTGCTGGTGCGCTCGACGCCGCGTCCGTAGTCGTCCTCATGCTCAATCCAGGCCTCAACCCTGTCGACTACTTCGCCGAGTACAGGGTTCCCGCATTTCGCGAAGCCGTCCTCTCGAACCTACGGCAGCCGCAGAACCACGCGAGCCATCCGAATCTCTTTCTGAACCCTGAGTTCTCGTGGCACTCGGGCTTTGCGTACTGGCACGGAAAGTTTCGCGAACTCATCGCAAAGCATGCCGCTGCGCACAGCTGTTCCCTGGCCGAATCGCTCCGCGTCTTCTCCCAGTCCGTCGCGTTCCTGGAGCTCTACCCGTACCACTCCGAGTCCTTCCGTCTTCCCCACTCGGTCACGTCCCAGCTCCGTTCGGCGAAGCTTGCACACTCCTACGCACACGAAGTGCTGCTGCCGCGCGCGCGGCGGGGCGAGGTACTGCTTCTGGTCACGCGGCAAGCGAGGGCTTGGGGCCTTATCGCCGATCCGAACGTCATCGTGTACTCGCGCGGTGAAGCGCGTGGCGCGCACCTAACCCCGAGAAGCCGCGGTGGCGAAGCCATCCTGCGCCGCATCGAGGGGTAGGCCGCAGTGCTGCCGAACAAGCCGCCGAAGCTGACGGCCGCGGGCTTCAGCTGGGCGGGTGGCTTGCGGACACCGTGATAGCATCACGCGCGGCCGCAGCTTAGCGGCCATCTGTCAGTTAGCCAGTCAGAGGAAGAGTGCGGACACAGATGCGCGAACTTGGAGCGATCGAGGCGAAGCGACGCGAGGGCGGCGAGTCATTCCACGAACGGGGCCGCAACCTAGGATTCGATGTGATGGGATTCTGGCAGTGGAGTTCCTCCGACCTTGTCAGCAACGCTACTCGCGGGATTCTCGCGGAGTACCTCGTTGCTCGCGCCCTCACCGTCGCCAGCGGCGTACGTGACGAGTGGGCGGCCTACGACCTGAAGACCGACGACGGTACGCGTGTGGAGGTCAAGTCGGCGGCCTACATCCAGAGTTGGCACCAAGAACGGCCGTCGCGGATCACGTTTCGTGTACCGAAGACCCGGGCATGGGACAGGGAGTCCAATCGGCAAAGTGAAGCTGTGCTCCGGCAGGCTGATGTCTACGTGTTTGCACTGCTTGCCCATGGCGACCAAGGCACTCTCGATCCACTCGACGTATCGCAGTGGGAGTTCTTCGTCGTTCCGACTGCGCACCTCGACGGCCGAATGCGAAGCCAGCATTCGATCACGCTGCCGTCCCTGCGAGCTCTGGCGAGGGAGTCCGTCAGCTTCTCTGATCTCAGGGGTGCCGTTGAAGAGGCAAGTGAAGTGCAGCGCAAGCTGGCTAACAGGGCGATGCAGACGGAGGGCGCTGCGCGCCGGCGCTGATCGGCGAGCAGTTGGGCGGCCGAGTTCTCTAGAGGTCTTCGAGAGAGACGGCTCGTCCCTCTCGAATCTCTACGCGCGCCTGCGCGATGCGCTCGAGGAATGCTGGGTCGTGCTCGAGGCGGTAGTCGAGCCACGCATCCTCATCGCGGAAGCCGATCAAGATGCCGGCCGGGCGCCCGTGGCGTGTGATCAGTATCCCATGCTCGGTGGCCAGCCGGAGGTAGCGGGACAGGTCATCCTTCACCGCTGCCAGGGCCACCTCCCTCATCGGGCGCGCCTTCCTGCGAGAGCCAGGCTTGCCCGCGGGCCTTCGTGAGGATTGCGAGGACTTCGACGGTTTCGTTCGTGACGTCATAGAAGACCCTCATCTCGCCGATGCGGAGTCGGAACTGGGGTTTGCGTAGACCGCGGAGTCGTTTGATTCGGCTCTTGCTCTGCTTGGTAGGTTCATGGCGCAGATACCGTTCCAGCGCGTCTCGGACCTCCGAACGGGTGCGAGCGGGCAACGCCCGGAAGTCTTGTGCTGCGCTCGGGGCCAGGACGATCTCGAAGCGCATTCTAGCCAGACTCTAGCCAAACGGGGTGCGCCCCAACAAGCGGCTGCACATGCCCGGGGACCACCGGGCGTGTCGGTGCGTGGTACCTTCGGCATGGAGTTCGGCGGTCCCGCCTGCTCGCGGGCGCGGTGCCCGGCAGGTGAACCGCGATCCGTTGGAGGCGGCGGAGCACTCGATGAAGAGGGTCCAGCTGCTGGCGATCGCGCTGGGGGCCTACGTAGGGCTTGTCGTCGCGTTCGAGTCCTTGGTCGGAGTCATGGGCGCGAGGCATGCCAACCGCGGCGTCCAGCCGGGTGAGAACTGGCTGGTCATCACAACGACGGATGCGGACGGAAGCATGAACGACACCGTCGTGGCTGGTGTGGAAAGCGGTGGGCAGCTCTACGTTGGAGCCAACCATTGGCCGCGCGACTGGTACAACCGGGCGGTCGAGAACCCAGATGTGGAAGTCGCTCGCGCAGGCGAGAAGATGGCCCGTCGCGCCGTGCCGGTTACCGGGGACGAGCGCGTCCGCATCGCTCGGGACTACAGTCTTCCCTGGGCGATTCGATTCCTGACCGGATTCCCACCGAGGTCGTTCCTGCGACTCGACTCCCGATAGCGCCGCTTCGCGATTCCTCAGCGTTCGGACATGACGAAGCCTGGCCGGAAGCCGCGGCCTCTGAGTGCGACGGCGACCGGGCTGGCGTCGCCGATGGTGTCGAAGCCGACGGCGTAGACGTCGAAGCGGGGCTGGCCGCGCCACGACCACTCGACGACCCGGAGCGCGGGGGCCTGGCCCGCGAGGTCTTGCGCGATGACGTCGGCCTCGGCGCGCGTGAGCCGCGTGGCCACGAGCAGCGCGTAGCCGGAGCCGCGCAGCTCCGCATCGGCCATGGTCCGTTCGAAGCCGAGCCGGCGCTGGAGCGAGTCGACCCGCTGCTCCTCGAGCGAGTCGATCGAGGCGGCCTGCACCGCGATCAAGAGCCGCTCCTGCCGCAGCTCGTCGCGCGTGCTGCGGAACAGGAAGCCGAGGAACGGGATGTCCTTCAGCCACGGCACGCCGGTAACCACGCGCTGGCTCGAGTCACGCGGGCTCGCGGCGAGGAGCATCACGCCGCCATTCGGAATGCGCACGCTCGCCCCGACTTCGATCTGGCGGATCGTGGGTCCCAGGCTCGACTCCAGCGTTTTGGCAACCTGCTTCAGCGAGATCTCGAGCTCGAGCGCCACCAGCTCGCGCGTGATCACGGTCGGCTTCACGCGCAGGTCCACGCCGACTTCCTGGCGCTCGATGTTGGTCGAGGTGACGAATGCGTCCGAGGTCGTGGGCGTCGTGACTCCCGTATTCGGATCCGTGGTCTGCGTCGGCTCGCCAGTGCCGCTGCTCACCGGCACCGGCACCTCGTCGCCGCCGAAGATCCGGTGCTCTTCGCCGTTGGTCACCAGCAGCCGCGGGCGCGACAGCGTGGCGAGCTGCACCTTCCCGGCGGCCGCCGTGATCTGGCCGGCGGCCTTGGGCACGAGCAGATCGATGACGGTGTTGGTCACGGGGTCGAGCACCGGAATCGCGATCCTGTCCGCCGTCAGGCGCGCGACCACCGGCACCGATGTGGGTGCTACGTCGAGGAACGTAGAGGCGTCACCGACCGCGACGATCCCCACCGGATCCCCGAACACGTCGGGGATCAGGAACGGCACCAGCCCGTCGAAGCCGAGCTCGAGCGAGTCGGTAGTCGTCACGGTCCAGATCGCGACCTCGATCGCCGCGCGCGCCGGCACCTGATCCAGCTCGTCGATCAGCGCACGCAGCGCGGCGAACTCGCCGACCGACGCCATGATCACGAGCGCATTGGTCGGGCCGTCGGCGACGATCTTCGCCTGCGCGCCGGGCTCGGCGAGCGAGAGCAGCTCCGCGGCCAGGAGCTCCGCGTCGGCGTTGCGCAGGCGCACGACGTGCAGCCCCGACGCCCGGCGCCCTTTCGAGTCCAGCAGCTCGGCGAAGCTCACGATCTCGGCGATGCGCGCGCGCGGCGCGGAGATCATCAGGGAGTTGGTGCGCTCGTCCGCAACCAGCCGATAGCTCGGCTCGGGCGCGGCGTCGTCGGGAAAGGCGGCGCGGATCTGCTCGACTGCGTCCTGCGCGCTGGCGTAGCGCAGCGGCAGCACGCGCACGTCTCCACGTTCGCCGTGGTCGAGCGCGCGCACCAGCCAGCGCAGGCGCAGCAGCCGGGACTCGGTCCCCACCACGATCAACGAGTTCGTCGGCGGGTAGGCGATCACGCGGCTGCCGCGCTCGTCCTGCGGGCCGAGCTTCTCCGCGAGCTCCGAAGCACTGGCGGACTCGAGCCGCAGCAGCTCGACCGCCAGCCGATCGGACCCCGCGCGCGGCTCGCCGTCCAGACCCGGTGTCTCCGGCGCCGCGTTCTGGATCGGCACGACCTTGAGCGCGCCACCGGGCGCGGGCAGCAGCGCGAAGCCCGAGAGCTGCAGGGCGGCGCGCAACAGCTCGAGCGCCTCGTCTTCGTCCACCGGACCCGGCGCCGACAGGTTGATGCGCCCGGTGACCGCGGAGTCGAGCAGGATCGTGCGCCCGCTGAAGGCGCCGATCGCCTCGACCACGGCCGAGAGCTCGGCGTCGCGGAAGTCGAGCGGCGCTCCCGCCGCGCCGAGCGCGACGAGTGCCGCCACGACCACGCCTCTCCCCGACGCACGCATCGAGGAGAGAGTAGCGTCAGATGATCGGGGTGAACGCGGTCAGCGCGTCCAGGTCCGCGGCGGTCGTGCCGAGGCCGTGCATCGGCAGGACGGTAGCGAAGCGGCCGACGCCGCCGTTGTGGAGCGCCAGGTAGTTCAGCACCACCGCCTCGGCCAGCAGCGCCACGTTGTTCGAGATGCGCGTAGCCGCGGTCTCGATGTTGCCGTTGCCTCGGTAGTACCCGATCTGGTTCGCCGTGGCGCGTGTGAGCGCGGGGCGACCGGCGGGGCTGTACGCGAGCATGAACGTCGCGGCGACGCTCGAGTTGTCGCCGCGCCAGTTGCCCTTGCCGCGGCCGGCGGCCGAGTTGTCGATCGAGCCGTCGCTGTCGAGCGAACCGTCCGAGAGCACGTAGAGCGCGACCGGGCGTCCCAGACGCGCCGCGTACTCCAGGATGCTGCCCATCATCTGGCCGGCCAGGAAGTCGCGCACCTCGCCGGTGGCGCGGGTGCCGTCGTGGTAGTCGTAGCCGCCCGACTCGATCGTGCCGGCGCCGGCGAAGCCGTTGAGCACGAGCTTCATCACCGACGCCGTCTTCAGGAAGCGCGAGTTGCCGATCTCCTGATTGCTGAAGATCGACGTCGCCTGCCCGGTGAGCAGCGGATCCCGGAGCGGGTTCAGCGCGTTGGGGTCGCCGAAGCGCGTGATCAGATCGGTGGTCTTGGTGTAGCCGCAGCGGATCAGCTGCTCGAGCGCCGCTGTTTCGTTGATGCGGTCGAGCTTGAGCTGGCTGATCTCTTCCGCGGTCGCTGCGACAGCCGCGGCGTCCGTCTGGTTGAGCAGTGTGATCAGCTTGCCCGTATCCACCATGCCGGTGGCGTCGCGGGGGCTATCGACCTTGGTCGGGCGCACCGACGGGTCGTACATGCTCATGGGCGCCTCGGAGTTGCCGCCCGAGTCACTCGGCTGCGTGCCGATCAGCGCGACCAGGTCGCCATTGGCTCCAGCCTTGTTCACGCCGAACACCGGGTTGTGCGGGTTGTTGTCGGTGTCGTTCTCGGAGCGGGCCGCGAACACGACGCCGTTCACGTTGGCGCGCGTGGCCGTGGCGGTCTTCGAGATGATCCCGGCCAGGAACGGGCTGTCGGCGTGGAACGCCAGCCCGAGCTCCGTGTTGACCTGACCCGGCTGCTGCGGCGTCATCGACGCGGGCAGCCCGAGCAGCTGGTAGCCCTGCGTGGTCAAGAGATCGAGCTGCCCGCCCGGGCCGCCCACCAGCACATTCGAGCCGGCGATGTTCGCGCCGCCCGCGAGGTCGATCGCGAGGAACGGGATCATCCCGCCCGCCAGACCGATGCCGCACGGGTTGGCGACCTGCGCCAGGGCGGCGCCCGGTCGCAATAGCGACGCGAGACTCGGCAACAGCGCCAGGCCGACGCCGGAGATCAGACCCTGCGACAGGAAGTCGCGGCGCGTGACCGCCCGCTTGTGGCGGCACGGCAGCGGTGCATCCGGATGAACCTGCGGCTTGCGCATCGCTTCAACTCCTCACTGCAGGTGGACCGGCGCGCTCGAAAGCACGGCGGCACAGGCGGCCTTCACCACGGTCTCGGTCCGCTCGGCGTCGCACGTCACCGGCGTGCAGCCGCTGACGAGCGTGTCGACGAGCGCATTCACGCGCGCATGGACCTCGACCGTGGACGGCTGCGAGGTGAGATTGGCGCCGAGCATCCTGTCGTACAGCGTGCCGTTGAGCAGGTCGCGGTTGACCTGGCTCGCGAACACGGTCCCCGCCGGTGAGCCGAACGGAAACAGCCCGAAGAAGGCGGTGCGCAGCGCCGGCATCTCCACCAGCGCGTCGCAGTACTCGAGCGCGAGCTTGGAGATCGCGACCTGGTGCGACGACACGAAGGTGCTCGCGTCGGGCGAGCCCGGGAGCTGCTGGGTCAGCTCGGCGAAGGCGGCCGCCACGGCGGCGGTGGCGCGATCGACGCCGGTGATGCGGCTCATGGTGTCGTTGATCTGGTCGAAGTCGCGGATGCCGGTGTCCGCGCGCGGCGTCACGCTGCCGTCATCGGGCGGCACCACGGGCGCAGCCTCGGCCACGATGTTGGTGTTGGCGCCGAGCACCTCGAACCAGACCTGGAACGCGTCGAACACGTTGCCGAGGTCCTTCGGCACGATCGTGCACTGCGTCGACAGCACCTCGGTCGGGTCGTCTACGTTCACGTTCACCGTGCGGAAGGTCTGGGCCGCGACCGGTGCCGTGCCGTTGACCGCGAGCCGCAGCCCCGACACCTGGAAGCCCGGCGTGGGCGTGGTGATCGTCGGGCTGCAGAACAGGTAGCTGTAGGCGTCGAAGTCGGTGACCTCGAACTCGATCGCGGCCCCGGGCAGCCACTGGTCGAGCGCGAAGCGGATCGAGAACTTCTCCGACGCGCCGGCCAGGAAGTTCTGCATGATCTCCGCGTCGGCGAGAACGCGATCGAAGACCGCGGCGAGCTTGATCTGGCCGAGCCAGCGCCGGTTGTTCGAAGTCTCGTTGCCGATCGCGAACACGTAGTCCGGGTGCCAGTTCACGAGCAGCCCCACGCCTGCGGGCTCGGGGTCGCCCGTGTACTGGCCGTTCACGTAGATGCGCCGGCCGCGCTGCTGGTCGTGCGTCAGCACCACGTGCTGCAGGCTCGCCTGCGCGCGGCGATCGGCGTCCGCGGTCGACAGCGTCGGGTTGCCGTTGGTGTCCACACCGGCCCCGAGGCTGCGGTTGCGGAACACGTAGTTGTACATGACCTGCCCGAGCATGAAGTTGCGCGTGCCGGTGCCCTGGGCGTAGGTGAGAATGCGCGCCGGGCCCTCCTGGTCGGTGTTGGCGGGCGTCACCCAGGCCTCGACCGAGTACGTTTGCGTGCCGCTGCCGCTGGCGAGCTCGTTGTAGAGCTTCTTGCTGTCGACGGCGTTCGAGCTGGCCTTGCCGCCCTGGAAGTCGAGGCCACCGCCCGCGACCCAGCTCACGTTGCCGGTCATGGTCAGGTGCATCGCGGGCGCCACGCCGCTGGTGTCGAAGACGGTGGTGTTGCCGCCCGTCTCGAACTTCCAGAGAGCGATCGCGCCGGTGTCAGTGCGGGTGCTCGGCAGCGGCTCGGCGTTCGCCATGCGCGCCGCCGTGCTCGAGATCGTGCCCTGCGGCACCGTGACCTGCGGCGCGCCGGCGGGGCCGCCCGGACCGAAGACCGCGGTCGACCACGCCTGGATCTGCGCCGTCATCTCGGTCGCGTTCATGGCGCAGTCCGACCAGCAGTAGTGATTGTCGATCGACAGGCGCTCGACCAGCCGCGAGCTCGCCGGCGTGACGAGATCCACCTTCTGGTTGTCGACGACCGCGCGGAAGGCCGTGCCCGCATCCGGATGCGCGATGTGCGGGAAGCCGGGACCGGCGCCCGCGTGGCACGCGACGCAGTAGCTGCGCAGCAGCGGGTACACGGTCGCCTCGAACGGCGCCTGACCGCCGCCCGCCGCCGCGCCGGCGCCGCCGCCGCCTGTCGTGCCGGTGCCGCTCACCACGGGCGCCACGGTCGGCGCGGGCGTCTCAGCCGCCTCGCGGCTGCCGCCGCTCGAGCCGCCGCCGCCCACCAGGCCACCGCATGCGGTGGTCAGGAACACGAGACACGCTGCCACGGACAGAGATCTCGCCAGAGTCATGTTTGCGCGCTCCATGGCTAGTTCCCCATGCAGTACACGGCCGCCTCGCCGAACACGCGGCGCAGGCTGTAGCTCTGCGCCTCGAACACGTTGGCGATGCGGGTGACTTCTGCGCGGTCCGCGGGTGACGAAGGCGGCCGCAAACACACGCGCTGGAAGACCTTCTGAACCTGGCACTCGGAGAAGGCGCGGCTCGACGCGACCTCCTGGCCCAGGCTCTTCATCCCGTTGCCGCTGCCGCCGTTGCCGCGCCAGCCGAGAATCGCGTTCGGCCCGACGCGCCAGTAGTTCACCCACGAGTTGTCGCGCGTGACCCAGCCGCCGGGAAAGACCGTGGCGTTGATCAGGAACTTGCCAGCGACCGCGTTCGGCGTGTAGACCACGCGGCCCGCGGCCTCGTCCCACTCGTAGTTCGCGTAAGCGCCCGCCAGGCCATCCATGCCGCTGTGGCAGCCGACGCACGTGTTCAGGAACACGCGGCTGTCGCCGCCGGGGCTGCGCGTCACGTCCTGACGCACGCGATCCGAGGGGCGCGTGATGTCGTTCAGCGCCTCCATGTCGCGGCACAGGTAGTTCATCGCGGTGAAGCGCCACATGCGGCGGTTGGTGCCGCCGGAGAAGAACGCTTGCGCGGCCGCGCGCGTGGTCAGCACGCCGGCGGTGTCGCCGGGGGCGAGCATGGAGCCCGGCAGCCCCGACTGCGTCGTGCGCACGAAGCGCGCGGGATTCGACAGGTCGACCAGACCCTGCTCGAGCTGCTCGTAGTGGACGTTGTCGTTCGGGGAATACGCCATGGCGACCACGCCCGGCGCGCCCACGTACGCGATGTCGGCCGACAGCACCTCGGTGAACGGCAGGTCGTCGCGCACCACTCCGATCACCAACGCCGTGTAGTCATTCAGGTCCGCGAACACGGTCTGGGTTTGGTTGGTCCACGGCGCCGCGAAGTTCTTGAGCGAAGACGTGTAGAAGAGCGGGTTGGCCGTGGCCTGGTCCGCCGCCGCCAGCGGTGTCCCGCCCGCGATCGACGCCTCCATGGTGTTCAGCACGCCGGCAGCCGGCGGGACGCCGACGAGCCGATCATGCATCCGCTTGGCCTGCTCGCGTGGCCCGGCCAGCGCCGGATCCGCCACGAGAAGGATCAACGCTGCAGCGCAAACCGCGCCGCGAGCTCGCCTCTGCTGACCTGTCCACGACATGTCCGCCCCTTGCGTCATCGCACCTTCTTCGGAGTCCCACTGCAGGCGCTGTGTGATTGCGCTCACTTTCCTCCACTCGTGATCTCCTGCGCGCACGAACGCCGAGAGTTGCCGACGGCACGCGTCAGTCGTGCGCACGGGTGTTGGTGAGAGGCGTCACACGTTGGGTCCTCGAGTCGCCGATGAGGACGCCAGGAGGCCCGGAGGAACGGTATGGCGAGCCGGATCGCTGCACTCATGTTGCTGGTGCTGGGCGCAGGAGCCGCCGGCGCTACGGAGATAGGGAAGCCCGCGCCGGCGTTCTCCGCGCGCGCGCTCGCCGGAGAGAAGAACCACTCTCTGGCGCAATACCGCGGCAAGGTGGTGTTCCTCGACTTCTGGGCCTCGTGGTGCGGACCCTGTAAGACGTCACTGCCGATGCTCGAGGAGTTGCGCCAGGAATTCCCCGCCGACGCGTTCCAGATTCTCGCGGTGAACGTCGACAAGGATCCGGGGAAGGCGCGCGAGTTTCTCGACCGGCACCCGGTCGGCTACCCGAGTGTCAGCGATCCCGAGGGCTTGCTGCCCGAGACCTACGGCCTGGAGACGATGCCGAGCTCATACCTGATCGATCGCCAGGGTGTCGTGCGCTACGTGCACGAAGGCTTTCGGCCCAAGGACATCGACGAGATCCGCGCCCGAATCCGCGAGCTGCTGGAGGGAAGATGATCCACGCCATGAAGCTGCACCTCGCCGCGCTGCTGGCGGTCGCCGCGCTCGGCGGCGCCTGCAAGTCCGCGGAGGACCCGTGGACCGCGAAGGTGAAGGAGTACCCGGACACGGCGCGCCACTACCTGGAAGCGGGTCTCGAGCACGACTGGCTGGTGCGCGTGAAGCCGTGGGAGCGCGACGTGCTCTCGCGCGGCGACATGGCCTGGGAGGCCAACAAGCTCTACGGCTCGCGCCGCGCGCACATCTTCTTCAGCAGGGAAGCATCGCTCATCGGCGGCGGCGCCGGAGGCGGAGGCTGCGGCTGCAATTGACGTGAAAGGCAAGCGCAAAGCGCGCGCAGCGAGGCGCAGCCGAGCGTAGGTGCTAGCGCGCGGCCGCCCGCGCGCGTACAGCACAAGGGGGGGAGATGAAGGGGAACTGGAACCGGCGGCGGCGCCGCGCCGCACGGCGGAGAGCCGCCCGCGTGGGGAACGCATCGCTGCGGGCGCTCGGCACGAGCGCGCTCGCGCTGTACGGGATGGCTGACGAAGCGGCCGCCGACGCGCCGAGCGAGCACTACCGAGCCGACTACGAGTACTCGATGTACTCGGAGGACGACCTCGCCGAGTCGAACGGGCTCGCCGGCGGCGAGACCAGCCGCTACGAGATCAAGACGCACCAGTTCCTGCTGCAGACGCCGCTGCTCGAGCGCTACGACCTGGAGCTCGAGCTCGCCCACGAGACCATGAGCGGCGCGAGCCCGCTGTACGTCGTCCCCGACGCGGCCGGCCAGCCGATCCAGGTGATGAGCGGCGCCACGATCTCGGACGAGCGCAACGACATTCTGGTCAAGGCCAACCGCTACTACGAGAACGCCCGCATGGGCTTCGGCGGCGGCTACTCCACCGAGAACGACTACGACGCGATCAACTTCTCGTTCGACGGCGAGACCCACTTCAACGAGAAGAACACCACGCTCTCGGCCGGGCTCGGCGTCTCGCTCGACTCGATCGAGCCGACCGACGCGCAGCTGGTCTCCACGCGCCCCGACAGCGAGGACAAGAAGTCGTTCTCGCTACTCCTGGGGCTGTCGCAGCTCCTCGAACGCCGCGCGGTGGTGCAGTCGTCGCTCTCGCTGGCGTACGGCAGCGGCTATCTGTCGGATCCGTACAAGCAGGTGTTCGTGGTGGGCGGGATCTTCCTGCCGGACGAGCGCCCCGACTCCCGCATGCAGCTCGCCTGGCAGACGCGCGTGCGCAAGCACATCGAGGAGGTGAACGGCACGGTTCACGCTGGCTACCAGTTCTACATCGACGACTGGGGCATGACCTCGCACACGCTCGAATTCGCCTGGCACCAGACGCTCTGGGACCGGCTGCGGCTGGCGCCGTCGGTGCGCTACTACACGCAGGCCGAGGCCGACTTCTACGTCACTCACTTCGACGTAAATCCCGGCCCCGGCGAGTACTCGTCCGATCCGCGCGTGTCGGCGTTCGGCTCCGTCGTGCTCGGAATCCAGGCCGAGTATGTCTTCCGCACGCGCTGGACCGGGCGCACCGAGTGGGCGCTCAAGGCCGGCGCCGAGCGCTACTTCAGCGGCGGCGCGCTCTCGCACGAGACGCCGTCGACCGAGGCTCCCGGGCTGGTGAACTTCAACATCTTCACGCTCGGCCTGGGAGTGAAGTACTGAGCGCCCTCGCGTTCCGCCGCCACGCCTTCCGCGCGATGGGCTCTCCCTGCGCGCTGCACGTGTACGCGGAGCGCGAGTCGGATCTCGAGCCTGCGATCCGGCTCGCAGTCGACGAGGTCGCGCGCCTCGAGCGCAAGTACTCGCGCTACCAGGACGACAGCCTGGCCAGCGCCATCAACCGCTCGGCCGGCACGCGCGATGGGATCGAGCTCGACCCCGAGACCGCGTCGCTGCTCGACTACGCCGAGACCTGCTGGCGCGAGAGCGGCGGGCGCTTCGACGTGACGTCCGGCGTGCTGCGGCGCGTCTGGAACTTCAAGTCGGGGCGCGTGCCGGCGCGCGCCGAGGTCCGTGCGCTGCTCCCGCTCGTGGGCTGGCAGCGCGTGGAGTGGGCGAGGCCCCGGCTGCGCCTGCCAACGCCCGGCATGGAGCTCGACTTCGGCGGCTACGTGAAGGAGTACGCCGTCGACCGCGTGGCCGAGATCCTGTGCCTGGCCGGCGTGCGCCACGCGATGGTCGATCTCGGCGGCGACCTGCACGCGGTCGGCCCGCACCCCGACGGCCGCCCCTGGAACGTCGGCATCCGCCACCCGCGCCAGCCGGAGCGCGCCCTCGCCACGCTGCCGCTCGAGCGCGGCGGCCTGGCGACGAGCGGCGACTACGAGCGCTGCATGCTGGTGGACGGCGTCCGCTATTCGCACGTGCTCGATCCGCGCACGGGCTGGCCGGTGCGCGGGCTGGCGAGCGTGTCGGTGGTGGCGCCGCACTGTCTGGTCGCAGGCACCGCGACGACGATCGCGCTCCTGCTCGGCGCCACGGCGGGCGCGCGCTGGCTCGACGGCCTGGGCCTCCCAAGCCTCCGCGTCGACGCACGCGGCCGCGTCTCCGGAGCTCTCGCCTTCGGGCCCGGCAAGCGCGAAGCGCGCGCAGCGAGCGCGTCCGCGTGAGCAAAGGCCGCTCGGCGCCAGCCGTCGCGGCACAGGCCCGGCAAGCGCGAAGCGCGCGCAGCGAGCGCGTCCGCGTGAGCGAAGGCCGCTCGGCGCCAGCCGTCGCGGCAAAGGCGCCTCTCAGCCCCGAGTGGAGTGTCCAACCCGGAAGCGATGCCCGTCCGGGTCGCACAGCGTGAACTCACGCACGCCCCACACGCGGTTCGCGATCGGCTCCACGATCTCGACGCCGCGCTCGCGATAGATCGCGTACAGCCCATCCGCGTCGTCGACGCGAACCGCGCAGGTCACCGGCTGGCGCGGGGCCTCCGCGCGCGCCAGGAATAGCTCGACCGCGTCGTCGCGCACCGAGGCGAACTCCGGCCGCGAGAACCCCGCCTTGAGCCCGAGCACCTCGCGGTACCAGCGCGCTGCTGCCTCTGGGTCCCGCACCGGAAGCTGCGGCGCCACGAACTTCCACACGACTCCGTCCTCCGACGCGATCACGCGTCACCGACACCGGTATGCGAGGTCGGGCGAGCGCGCAAGTGTGTTATCCCAGAGCGATGCACGAGGCGCGCTCGCTGGTGACCGATCTCGCGCTCGTCCTGGGCGTGGCGGCGCTCACCAGCGTGGCGTTCCGCTTGCTGCGCCAGCCAGTCGTGCTCGGGTATCTGCTCGCCGGGCTGATCGTCGGTCCGCACGTCCCGATCCCGCTGTTCGTCGACGAGAGCCGCATCCAGAGCCTCTCCGAGCTCGGCGTGATCCTGGTGATGTTCTCGGTGGGGCTGCGCTTCAGCGTCCGGGAGCTCCTGCGCGTGCTGCCGACCGCCGGCCTGACCGGAGCGATCCAGATCGGGGCCATGCTGTGGTTCGGCTACAGCGCCGGCCAGGCGCTGGGCTGGACGCAGCTCGAGAGCGTGTTCGCGGGCGCGATCGTCGCGATCTCGAGCACCATGATCGTCTCGGCGACCTTCGCCGAGCGCGGCATCCGCGGTCCCGCTGCGGACCTCGCGTTCGCGGTGCTGGTGGTGCAGGACCTCGCGGCGGTGCTCCTGCTCGCGGTGCTGACAGGGCTGGCTTCGAGCGCGAGCCTGCCGGAGGGCGAGCTCGTGCGCACGCTGGGGCGACTCGCGGCGTTCCTGGTGGCGCTCTGCGTCGCGGGCTTCCTGGTCGTGCCGCGCGCGATGCGCGCGATCGCCCGCCTGCGCGGCCCCGAGACCTTGCTGGTCGCGAGCGTCGGCCTGTGCTTCTCGCTGGCGCTGCTGGCCGACGCAGCCGGCTACTCGGTCGCGCTCGGCGCGTTCCTGGCAGGCTCGCTGGTCGCGGAATCGGGCGAGGGCGACCAGATCCAGCGGCTGGTCGCCCCGCTGCGCGACGTGTTCGCCGCGGTGTTCTTCGTCGCAGTGGGGATGAGCGTCGAGCCCGCCGCGGTGATCGTGCACTGGCAGGCGGTGCTGGCACTCACTCTGGTGGTGATCGTCGGCCAATCGTTCGCCACCACGCTCGGCGCGCTGCTGGCCGGCAACGGCGTGCGCACCAGCGTGCAGACCGCGATGAGCCTGACGCAGATCGGCGAGTTCGCCTTCATCATCGCCGGCCTCGGCGTGACGACCGGCGCCGTCCGCCCGTTCCTCTACGCCGCGGCCGTCGCCACGTCAGCGATCACCACCTTCACCTCGCCCTGGCTGATCGCGCATTCGCCGCGCATCGCCGCCGGCCTGGACGCGCGCCTGCCACACCGGGTGCAGACCTTCCTGTCCCTCTACGGATCCTGGCGCGAGGATTTGCGGCAGCCCGGAGCCGCGGAGGCGCGCCGCGGCGCGAGCTGGCGTCTCGGTGGCTGGCTGGCGGCCGACGCGCTCGTGATCGGGGGCGTGATCGCCGGCTCGTCGCTCGCGATGGAGCGGCTGGCGCCCGCGGTCGCGGCGGCGAGCGGCGTGTCCGACGACGCCGCCCGCGTCTGGGTCGCGCTCGCCGCGCTGCTCGTCGCGTCTCCGTTCGCCGTGGGTGTGGTGCGGACCAGCCGCGCGCTCGGCGCGCTGCTCGCAGGGGCCGCGGTACCCGAGGTCACCGAAGGCCGGCCCGATCTCGGGGCGGCTCCGCGCCGCGCGCTGGTCGTCGCGCTGCAGCTCTCGCTCTTGCTCGTCGTCGGCACCCCGCTGGTCGCGCTCACGCAACCGTTCCTGCCGCTCGGGGCGGGCGCCGCGGCGCTCGCGCTCACGCTCTCAGCACTCGGCTTCCTGTTCTGGCGCAGCGCCGCGAACCTGGAGGACCACGTGCGGGCGGGCGCCGAGATGCTGATCCGCGCGCTGGCGCGGCAGGGCATCGAGCGCCGGCACCACACGCTGGCGCGGGTGCGCTCGCAGCTCCCCGGTCTCGGAGACCTGACCCTGGTCGAGCTCGCAAGCTCGAGCGCGGCGTCCGGGCGGACGCTCGCGGACCTGAATCTGCGCGGCCAGACCGGGGCGAGCGTGCTGGCGATCGTGCGCGGCGAGCGCGGTGTGGCGATCCCCACCGGCCGCGAAGAGCTGCGCGCTGGCGACGTGCTCGCACTCGCGGGCGCGGACGACGCGGTGGACAAGGCGCGCGCGCTGCTGTTGCGCGGCGAGCTCCCGCCGCCCGACGAGGTCACTACCGCCGGCTGAGTCGAATCAGCGCTGACTCTTCAGCAACCCCCGGACCATCGAGTCGAAGTCGCGGTTGGAATCGAGCAGCCGGACGCCGAAGCCCACGCTGCGGGCGCGGCGCTGGCCAGTCGTCCACCAGACGAGGCCCGACACCTCGATCGGACCCGTCGGCGCGCTGAAGCGGATGCGGGTCTGCTCTCCCTGCGGCGGAAGCGACTGCGTTTCCAGGAACAGCCCGCCCTCCCCTACGTTGCGGATCTTCCCCCGCCCCTCCAGCTTGCCGGCGCGGAACTCCGCCTGGAACGCGGTGCGCGCACGGCGCGCGTTACGGTCAGATTGCATGCTCGCTCGCTCCTCGGGGACAGCTTGCGTCCCGCACTCTCATCGACCGCGAGCGGCGGGATTCCGTGAGTCCGGTCACCGCAAGTGCGCGCTTGCGCACGAGTTGCTCAAAGCGCGCCTGGGGGGACCTGCAGAGTCACTGGCGCGCCGCCGCGCAGCAGGCCGACCTGGAAGCCGGATTGCGTCTGGAAGCCGCGGAGCGCGCGGAGGTCCGAGTAGCTCTGCAGGGGAGTGCCGGCGACCGAAACCACTACGTCTCCGCTGCGCAGCCCGAGCCGCTCGAGCTGACTGCCCGGGACGACGCTGCCCACCGCGATCCCGGAGAGCGCGCCGCCCTCGCCGAGCTGCGGCTGGAACTCGCCCTGACGCGACAGGTCGAACAACGCTGCGGCGTACTGCGGACCCAGCTCGGCAAGCGCGGTGCGCACCTCGAGCGAGTCCGCCCAGTCGCCCGCGCGCGCCTCCTCGTCGCCGCCGCCGGCGCGCCGCGCGGGAGTCGGCTGCAGCGGTGCCGCGGGCGGCGGGCGGATGCCCTGCGCCAGCAGCGCCAGCTCTGCGTCGCGCACGGGATCGCGCGCCGGCCCGGCGCGCGCTCGCAGCGCGCGGTTGCGATCGAACGAGATGCGGCGGATGCGGCCGCGCTCGCTGACGACCACCCACTCGCGGTCGATGTGCTCGATACGCGCGTCGCCGAAGCGATCGCCCACGCGCAGCACCCGCGACTTGCCCGTGCCGTCTTCCAGGATCGCGAGCGAGGCCAGTGGGTCGGCCGCGACGATGGTGCCGAGCAGGCGTAGCTGGAGCGCCGTCTCCTCGATCGCATCGGCGTCGATGCCACTCGGGTCGTACGGCGCGTCGAGCGGCGCGAACAGCGCGCGGCGCGGGATCACCTCGTAGTCGTCGAGCGCGCGCACCTCGCGCGGCGCCGGCTCCGCAGACGGGAGAGTCTTCGCCGCCGGCGGCGGCCGCCGCACCAGCAAGACGACGTCGAGCGACGCGAGCGCGATCGCGCCGATGCCAGCGGCGACGACTCCGCGCCGCGCCCAGCGCAGCGCGGCGAGCCACGCGAGGATCTCGCCGGTGTGCATGGCGCGCTAGCGGCCAGCCTGCGCCACCGGCTCGCGCAGCGCGGCCAGCAGCGTCTCGACCGACAGCAGCTCCGGGAGCACGCTCGGCTGGTCGGGGGACTCGGGGCGCCAGAGCACCGCGAGCGGCACACCCGCGCGCCCGAAGCGGGCCAGCTCGGCGCGGATGCGCTCGTCGCGCCGTGTCCAGTCCGCGCGGAAGCGCGCCACGTCGCGGCGCTCGAGCTCGGCCTGCACCGTCGCGTCGGCCAGCACGAAGCGCTCGTTGTACTTGCAGGTCAGGCACCAGTCCGCGGTGAAGTAGACGAGCGCCGGGCGGCCGCTCGCGACGACTTCGCGCACGCGCGCCGCGTCGAACGGCTCCCAGCCGTCGTGGGCAGCGGGCGCCTGGCCGGCGGCGGGCTGCGGCGACGAGGTGACCGCGTTCACACCCGCGAGCGCGAAGGCCACGACCGCAACTCCCGTCGAGAGCGCGGGCCATGCGCGGCCCGCCGGACGCCACCAGCCCGCGAGCCAGATCGCGAAGGCGAGCACGAGCAAGAAGCCGAGCGCCGCGACGACGCCGTCGGGACCGGTGACGCGACCGAACACGGAGAGCAGCCAGATCGCGGTCGCGAGCAGCGCGAAGCCGAGGACCGTGCGCAGGCGCAGCATCCACGGCCCCGAGCGCGGCACGAGCTTCGCGAACGGCGGGTACAGCGTGGCCAGCAGATAGGGCAGCGCGAGCCCGGCGCCGACGGCCAGGAAGATCGCGATGATCACCGCCGCGGAGCCGGCGAACGCGAAGCCGACTGCGGTGCCGAGGAACGGCGCGGTGCACGGCGTGGCGAGTGCTACCGCGAGCAGGCCCTCGAAGAAGCTGCGCCGTGCGCCGGTCGCGCCCGCGCCGATCTCCGCCAGGTGCTGTGGCGTACCGAACTCGAACGCGCCGAACAGATTCAGCGCGAACACCACGAGCAGCGCGCACATGGCCAGCGCGAAGCGCGGCTCCTGGAGCTGGAAGCCCCAGCCCACCGAGGTCCCGGCCGCGCGCAGCGCGACCACGACGAGTGCTAGCGCGAGCATGCTGCCGAGCACGCCCGCGGCGTACGCGATCGCGTGTAGCCTGCGCTCGCGCCGCGCGTTCGCGCCGAGCTCGGCCAGCGAGAACAGCTTGATTGCCAGCACCGGCAGCACGCACGGCATCAGGTTCAGCACCAGCCCGCCGAGCAGCGCGAGCGCGAGGGCGCGCAGCAGGCCGCTCGAGCCGCCCGGGGTCGCAGTGAGCGCCTCGGGCGCGCCCGCACTCTCGCCCGGCGACGTCGCGGGAGCCGAGGGCGGCACGCGCGCGGCGGCCGCCTCGAAGCGCGCGTGCAGCTCGCTAGCTCCGCGCGGATCGCGCAGCGCCGCGGCCACCGCGGCGGGGACGTCACGCGATAGCGAGAGCGATCCCGGGATGCACGCGTACTCGCACGCCAGGAGCTCCACTTCGGCGCGCAGGAGGTGCGTCTTGCCGGTGCGCTCGACGCTCGCTGCGAGCAGCACCTCGCCCTCGTAGCCGAACGTGGTGAGCGCGCCGTCGGTCTCGGCAAAGCGCTGCGGCGCGGGCCACGCGATCGGCCCGACCTGGCCGCCCTCGACGTCGAAGCGCACGACCGTGGGCAGGCCCGTCTCGCCCGGGTCCTTCCAGTAGACGTGCCAGCCCGGATCCATGCGCAGCTCGACGCCGACGCGCAGGGTGCCGTCGGCGGCAGGCTGGGGATCCACCAGCAGCCGCCCCTCGACCCGCGGCTCTCCGCGGTCGAGAGCAGTGCTGCCGACGGCGGTCGCCGGGAGCGTGTCGTTCGCCGACACCTCCGCCTGTGCGCAGAGCGCAAGCGCGGACACCACTGGCCACACGTGCAAACGCATCCGCCGCTACATCGGCAGACGCGGTAGGAAGCTTGGGGCGGCTATGCCTTGAGGTAGTGGGCGATTTCGCCGTCGATGGGGAGCTGCAGGGACTTGGGGCCCAGGTACTCCTCGAGGCCGTACACGCCGAGCTCGGCGCCGATGCCTGACTGCTTCATGCCGCGGAAGGGAGCGAGCTGGTTGAAGAGGCCGCCGTTGATGTCGAGCGATCCCGAGTCGATCCGTCGCGCCACGCGCAGCGCGCGCGCCACGTCGCGCGACCAGATCGCGCCGCCCAGCCCGTAGATCGTGGAGTTCGCCAGGCGGATCGCGTCTTCCTCGTCTGCGTAGGGCAGGATCGTCAGCACGGGGCCGAAGATCTCCTCCTGCGCGATCGCCATCTCGGGCCGCACGTCGCCGAATACCGTCGGTGCGATGAAGTAGCCGCGCTCGCGCGGGCGCTCGAGTCCACCGGTGACGAGCGTGGCGCCGGCGTCGATCCCGGAGCGGATGTAGCCGCGCACGCGCTCGTACTGCCGCGCCGACACGAGCGGGCCGAGCCGCGTCTTGCCGGGCGGTGGCGGGATGCGCGGGTCGCCGACCTCGATCGTCTCGAGCACCGTCTTGCGCGCGATCTCGCAGGCCTCGGCGTGGCGCGCGCGCGGCACCAGCATGCGCGTCCAGGCCGCGCACGTCTGTCCGCAGTTGACGTAGGCGTGGCGTACACCGGCGGGGATCGCCTCGGGCGGCGCGTCGTCGAGCACCAGGCTCGCGGCCTTGCCGCCAAGCTCGAGCGACACGTCCTTCACGGTCGCGGCGGCGGCGGCCATCGTCGCGCGACCGACCGCGGTGCTGCCCGTGAACGAGACCATGTCCACGTCCGGGTGGCGCACGAGCGGCGCGCCGACCTCCTCACCACCGCCGGACAGGAAGTTGAACACGCCCGGCGGCAGCCCGGCCGCCTGCGCGATCTCTGCGAAGCGGAAGCACGAGAGCGCGACGTCGGTCGCGGGCTTCACCACCACAGTGCAGCCGGCGGCCAGCGCCGGGCCGACCTTCGCCGTGATCTGGTGGATCGGATAGTTCCACGGCGTAATCGCGGCGACCACGCCCTTCGGCTCCTTCCAGACCAGTGAGTTCCCGATGCGCTCCTCGAACGCGAACTTCTCGTGCACGAGCAGCTCGCCGTAGAAACGCAGCGTGTTCGCCGGGAACCCGACCATGTACTGCGCGGTCATCCCCGCCGGCGCGCCGAGCTCCTCCACGATCAGGTCGGCGAGCTCCTTCGCGCGCGCGTCCATCGCGTCGGCGATCGCGAGCAAGAACTCGCCGCGCCGCTTCGGCGGCGTGAGCTTCCACCCGGTGAACGCAGCCCGCGCCGCCGCGACCGCACGGTCGACATCAACCGAGTCGCACGCCGGGATCCGGCCGCACACCTCTTCCGTGGTCGGATTCACCACGTCGAAGTGCCCCGCTCCGTGCGGCCGCACCCACTCCCCGCCGATAAGGACCCGTTCGAAGCTGAGCATCGGCCTCAGATTGTAGTTGGGCAGCCTCGTAGCGTTGTGTTCGCGCGATGGTGGATCGACGGCGAGCCCATGCCCATCGCAGATGCAGGAGGTTAGGGGCCGTGTGGACCGCCGTGTCGATCGAACGGAAGGCGCTCGCCGTCGCCGTCAGTTTCTGCCTGGCCGTTCTTGCGGCGAGTAGTGCTCGCGGTGACGGCCCAGTTGTCGGATGGGGACTAGGGGTCGTACCTACCACCCCCGTGTCGGCGATCGCGGCGAGTGCGATCCACAACTGCGGGATCGAGGCCGGCACCGGCGCGGTCGTCTGCTGGGGCGACAACTTCAGCGGACAGACGACGCCGCCGGCTTCCGTGGATGGCAGCTCCGGTAGCGCCTCAGCGATTGCGGCGGGCGAGGGTCACAGCTGCGCGATCCAGACCGGCACCGGCGCGCTCGTCTGCTGGGGCGACAACTCGTACCTACAGGCGACGCCGCGGGCCGCCGTGGGCGGCAGCTCCGGCAGCGCCTCGGCGATCGCGGCGGGCGCCCTTCACACCTGCGCGATCCAGGCCGGCACCGGCGCGGTCGTCTGCTGGGGCGCCAACGACGGCGGGCATGCGACACCGCCGGCCTCCGTGGGCGGCGGCTCCGGCGGCGCCTCGGCGATCGTGGCGGGCACGAACCAGAGCTGTGCTATCCAGGCCGGCACCGGCACTGTCGTCTGCTGGGGTTCCGGCACACAAGCGACACCGCCCGCCACCGTGAACAGCAGCTCCGGCAGTGCCTCGGCGATCGCGGCGGGCGTCCATCACAGCTGCGCGATCCAGTCCGACACGAGCGCGGTCGTCTGCTGGGGCTACAACGTCTACGGACAGGCGGCGCCGCCGGCCTCCTTGGTGGGCGGCAGCTCCGGAGGCGCTTCGGCAATCGCGGTGGGCACCTACCACAGCTGCGCGATCCGAGCCGGCACCGGTGCGGTTGTCTGCTGGGGCCCCAACCCCTTTGGACAGAGGACGCCGCCGGCCTCCGTGGACGGCACCTCCGGCAGCGCCTCGGCGATCGCGGCGGGCGGTAGCCACAGCTGCGCGATCCAGGCCGGCACCGGCGCGGTCATCTGCTGGGGCGACAACTCCTACCGACAGGTGGCGTCGCCGGCCTCTGTGGACGGCACCTCCGGCGGGGCCTCGGCGATCGCGGCAGGCGCGGTCCACACCTGCGCGATCCAGGCCGGCACCGGCGCGGTCGTCTGCTGGGGCTACAACTACAGCGGACAGGCGACACCGCCCGCCTCCGTGGATGGCACCTCCGGCGGCGCCTCGGCGATCGCGGCCGGCTTCCGCGACAGCCGCGCGATCCAGGCCGGCACCGGCGCGGTCATCTGCTGGGGCGACAACTACCGCGGACAGGCGGCGCCGCCGGCCTCCTTGGTGGACGGCAGCTCCGGAGGCGCTTCGGCAATCGCGGTGGGCACCTACCACAGCTGCGCGATCCGAGCCCGCACCGGTGCGGTTGTCTGCTGGGGCGCCAACCCCTTTGGACAGGCGACGCCGCCGGCCTCCGTGGACGGCATCTCCGGGAGCGCCTCGGCGATCGCGGCGGGCACCAATTACACGCTCGCGATCCGTGCACCGCTGCCTCAGACGCTCACCTTCGACCCGCTGCCGGATCGCAGCTTGGGCGATCCGCCGTTCACCATGAGCGCGACGGCGTCTTCGGGACTGCCGGTTTCGTTCAGCGCCAGCGGGAGCTGCTCGGTCTCGGGTGATCAGGTCTCTCTCACTGGCGCGGGTCTCTGCACGGTCACGGCCTCTCAGCCCGGTGACTCGACCTACGCGCCCGCTCCCGACGTGTCACAGAGCTTCCACGTGCTCTATGTCTTCCGCGGCTTCCTGCCTCCGGTGCGCAATCCGCCGGCGATCAACTGGATTCAGGCCGGGCGCGCGGTGCCGATCCGGTTCTGGCTCGGCGGACGTCCCGGGCCCGACGTGCTCGCCGCCGGCTCTCCGACGGTGCAACGCGTGAGCTGCGACACGTGGGAGCCCGTCGCCGAGGCCGAACCCACGACGCGGCTGGGTCCGCGCTGGCTCGGGCACTCGTGGAGGTTCGGCCTGTACCTCTGGCTCTGGAAGACCGACCCGCGCTGGGCGGAGAGCTGCCGGCAGCTCGAGCTCGAGCTCGTCGACGGCTCGATCCACCGCGCGAACTTCCGCTTCGCGCACCCGCACGGAGCGCACTAGGAATCAAACGAGCTCGCGCAGAAGCGGGAGAGCGGGCGCGACGCGGATGCCATCCGGCGTCACGTAGTCCTTGCGGCCTTCCGCGCTGATCTGCCAGGCGTCGCACGCGGGGAAGCGCGCGCGGAAGTAGCGCAACCCCCGGCCGACCTCATCGTCTCCGAGCTTGCATTCGACCGCGAGCACCGGTCGCTTGCGCTCGACGACGACGAAGTCCACTTCGCGTCCGTCCACGTCGCGGAAGTAACGCAGCTCCAGATCGCGTCCCTCCGTGTCCTGCTCGTGATCGACCCACTTCTTCAGGTGCAGCGCCACCAGGTTCTCGAAACGCGGCCCGGGGTCTGGCACCAACGTCCAGTCGAAGTGGTAGTGCTTCTGCTCCTTCTTCACGGCCCGGATGCGCGGCGCGCCGAAGGGCGGAACCCGCACGACCGCGAACAGGCGTTCGAGAATCGCGATCCAGCTCGAGACCGTCTTGTGGCTCACCTGCAGGTCCTCGCGCAGCGCGTTCACCGAAAGCGGAGAGCCGACCAGCTCCGGGAGCCGGATCATCAGCAGCTCCAGGTGATCCAAATCGGACACGCGCTCGAGGCTCGTGACCTCCTCGCGGACCAGCAGGTTGCGGTACTCGCGCGACCAGCGCCTGGCTTCGCGCTCGGAGCCGCCGAAGAATGGCTCCGGGAATCCGCCGAGTACGAGCAGATCACGGAGCTCCGCGGGGCTCTCGAGTCCGAGCTCGGCGACCGAGAGCGGATGCAGGCGCAGCAGGTGGTAGCGCCCCTGCAGGGAGTCACCGCCGTGGCGGTAGAAGTCGAGTCGGGCGCTCCCGGTGACGAGGATCTGCTGGCCGGAGCGGCGCGCGTCGAACAGCCCCTTCAGGTAGTTCCGCCAGCGCCGGTACTTGTGGATCTCGTCGAAGACCCAGAGCGATCCCGGCGGGAGCTCGCCGCGCAGGATGCGGTCGCGGTCCGCCGCGACGTCCCAGCTCAGGTAGCCGGCGCGACGGCCGACGAGGCGCCTGGCGAGCGTGGTCTTCCCGACCTGTCGCGGGCCGGAGACGAAGGCCATCTTGCGCCGAAGATCCCGGCGCACGGCGGGCTCGAGGTAGCGCTGTCGGAGCACGATCCGGAGGGTAGAGAGTTTTCGACCGCGGTCAAAAATACTCGCGTGTGTTTTCGACCGGAGTCGAATTTGCCCGAGCCTGGTCCTACTGATCCAGATCGTCGTAGTACGGGATCTGGATCTTCTCCTTCTTCTCGGGCTCACCCGGCTTCGCTGCCGGCTGCTGCGGCGGGCGGCCGACCATCGCGAGAGTGACCGGCGCGATCACTTCCGGGTCGGTCATTACGTTCACGCAGGCGGGCTTGCCGGAGTCGAGCGCGCGGCGGAGCGCGGGGGCGAGGTCGCGCGGATCCTCCACGTGCTCGGCGTGACAGCCGAAGCCGGCGGCGGCCAGGTCGTAGCGCGTGGGCGAGAGCAGCGTGACCACCTTCTTGTCCTTGCCGTAGATCAGCTCCTGCCCGTGGGCCGACATGCCCCACTGCTGGTCGTTGTTGACCACGGTCACGATCGGCAGCCGGTGACGCACCATGGTGTCGAACTCGGCGAAGTTCAGGCCGACCGAGCCGTCGCCGACGATGCAGAGCACGCGCCGCCCGGGATGCGCGACCTGCGCCGCGATCGCGAACGGCATGCCGGTGCCGAGGCAGCCGAGGTAGCCGTGCGACATCCAGCTGCCGCCGCCGCGCGGCTGCGCTGCCATGTCCATCCACGAGGCGGTCTCGCCGCCGTCGGCCGCGATGATCGCGTCGGGCGGCAGCACCTGCGCGATCTCGTACGCCAGCCGGAACGGGTGGATCGGCGGCTTCTCGTTCTCGAGCGCCTGCCGGTAGAGCTGGCGCGCGCCGTTGCGCACCGCCTGCACCGCGCCCAACCACTGCGGACGCGCCGGCCACTTGCGCTGAGACGCCGCGGCGTCGAGCGCTATGAGCGTCTCGCGCACGTCGGCCGCGATGCCGAGCTCGATGTCGCGGTTGCGGCCGATCTCCTCGGCCGAGACGTCGACCTGGATCACCTTCGCGCCCTTCGGGATCAGGCCGCCACGCCGCCCTCCTGTGAACAGGCCGAGGCGCGCGCCGAGGATCAGCACTACGTCGGCCTGCACCTTCGCGACCGCCGCGACGGCGCCGAGCGTGCCGAAGCCGCGCCCGCACAGCGGGTGATCGGCCGGCACCATGCCGTGCGCCTTGGCGTTGGAGAACACCGGGATCTGCGCGCGCTCCGCGAAGCGCAGCAGCTCCTCACCGCTGTGCGAGAACCAGGCACCCCCGCCGGCGAGGATCGCCGGGCGCTCGGCAACGGTGAGCCATGCGATGGCGGTCTCGACCGCGCTCGGCGAGGGCGCCGGACGCGTGTCGGGATAGATGCGCTTCGGGAAGTCGACCTGCGCCTCGTCCACGCGCGCGAACAGCACGTCGATCGGCAGCTCAAGAAAGACGGGACCGGGCCGGCCGGTGACCGCCGTGCGCAGCGCCTGCGCGGTCAGATCCGGGATGCGGTGCGTGTGGGTCACGCGGTGCGCCCACTTCGTGATCGGCTGCACCATCGCGAGCTGGTCGAGCCCGCCCTGGAGTGGCAGCGTCTCCGCATCCCGAAGCGGCGCGGCGCCCGCGACGAACAGCGTGGGGATGCAGTCGAGGTAGGCGTTGGCGATCGCGGTCACCGCGTCCGTGATGCCCGGCCCCGCGGTCACGATCGCGACACCGGGCTTGCCGGTCGTGCGCGCCCAGCCGTCGGCGGCATGGCCCGCAGCCTGCTCGTGACGCGTGTCGATCAGGCGGAAGCCGTGGTCGTTGGCCGCCTGCAGGATCGCGTCGAGGTGCCCGCCGTGCAGCACGAACGCCTCGCGGATGCCCGCCTGCTCGAGCACCCGCACGAACAGCTCCCCTCCGTCGACCTTCGCCATCGCCAGGTTCCCCTCTGATCTGTCGTCGGATTCTACCCGGGGCGCCCCGGTTCGGGCGTATGCTGCCGAACAGGGGACAGGAGGATCTTCATGCGGATGATCGTGCGCCTTTCGCTCGTCGTCGCGATGCTGCTGCCGGCCGCCGCGTTGGCGAAGGACATCCTGGTGCGGCCCGGTCAGTCGATCCAGGCGGCCGTCGACGGCGCCGCTAGCGGCGATCGCGTCCTGGTCTTGCCGGGCGTCTACCGCGAAGCCGGCCGGCCGTGCCCGAGCCGACCCGGGAGCACTTGCGGCGTCGCGGTCATCACGGACGGCGTCTCGCTCGTCGGCCTCTCGCGCCCGGGCCACCCGGTTGTGCTCGCGCCCCTGGGCGAGCAGGACCGCGGCGTCGAGTTCGCCAAGCCGGGAGCGGACGGTGCGAGCTGCTTCGACGATCCCGCGCAGCGCATCGTCGGCTCACGCATCCAGGGCTTCACCGTCCAGGACTTCGAAGACGACGGGATCTTCCTGTTCTGCGCCGACGACTGGGCGGTGATCGGCTGCGCGACGCACCGCAACCTGGAGTACGGGATCTACCCGTCCCACTGCGGCACGGGAGTCGTGCGCGGCAACGTCGCGACCGGCTCGCACGACACCGGCATCTACATCGGCCAGTCCTTCGACGTGCAGATCGATCACAACGTAGCGAGCGACAACGTCAGCGGCTTCGAGATCGAGAACAGCTCGCGCGTGCGGCTGGCGTACAACTTCGCCTTCGGCAACACCGCCGGCATCCTCTCCTTCACGTTGCCCTTCCTCGACGTGAAGGAGAATCGCGACAACCGCATCGACCACAACCTGGTCAAGGCGAACAACCGGCCCAACACCTGTCTCGACCCCGACGACGCCGTGTGCGCGGTGCCGCCGGGAACGGGAATCCTGCTGGTGGCGGCGGATCGCAACGAGGTCGATCACAACGCGGTGCTCGGCAACCGCTCCTTCGGCATCGGGACGATCAGCACCTGCCTGACGCTGCCGGAGGTCTGCCTGCTGCTCGACATCGATCCCTTCTCCGACGAGAATACGCACGCCTTCAACGTCTCGGTCGGAAACGGCGGGGATCCGGATCCTGGAGTGCCGCCGCCGCTCAACCGCGATCTGGTGTGGGATGGGACGGGGGCCGGGAACTGCTGGGCCCGGAACGCCTTCCGCACTGCCTTCCCCGAGGAGCTGCCCGCCTGCGAGTAGCGCCTACCCGGCGCGGACCGGGGTGCCGAACGGCGGGTACGGGTCGCCGGGGATTTCGATCAGCTCGACCAGGGCGCCGTCGGGGTCGGTGACGAAGACGAGCCTGGAGCGGTAGCCCGGGTGATCGACGCGGGTGTCGTCGAGCACGCGCACGCCGGCGGCGCGCATCGCCGCGAGCGTGGACTCGAGATCGTCGACGCGCAGCATGAGCGCGTTGAACCCGGTGCGGTTCATCTCGCGCGGCTCGGCATCCCGAAGGGTGGGCGGCTCGCGGAACGCGAAGAGCGCCAGGCGCACACCGTCGCGTTCCAGGAAGACCGTGCGCTGGTCGACCCTCGGGAGCCGCAGCAGCTTCGCCGATTGCGGGTCGGCCACGTGCACCTCGCTGAGCGGCCGGAAGCCGAGCAGGTCGCGGTAGAAGGCGAGCGAGCGCTCGAGGTCGCTGCAGCAGATTCCCAGGTGGCCCACGCGCAGGATCGCCATCAGGTCTCCTCGAAGAGTGGCTCGAGCTCGCGCCGGACGACCTTCCCCATGGCGTTGCGCGGCAGCGACGCCACGAAGCGGAACGCGTCCGGGACCTTGTAGCGTGCGAGCTCCGCGCGGCAGTGCGACTCCAGCGCGGTGGCATCCGCGCCGGCGCCCGCGCGAAGCTGGATCGCCGCGACCACGCGCTGGCCGAGCCGCAGGTCGGAACGGCCGAGCACCGCGCAGTCCGCGACCGCGGGATGCGCGCGCAGCACGCGCTCGACCTCGGCGGGGTACACGTTCGAGCCACCGCGCAGGATCAGCTCGTTGCGGCGTCCGCGGATGAACAGGTTGCCCTCCGCATCTAGGAAGCCGAGGTCGCCGGAGTGGTACACGCCGTTGCGTAGCGCGCGGGCGGTCTCCTCGGGCTTGTTCCAGTAGCCGAGCATCGGGGTGTACGCGGCCGCGAACAGGCCGCTCTGCGCGGGGCCGACGCAGATCTCGCCGACTTCGCCGGTGGGCAACGCGCGGTCCTGTTCGTCGCGGATCGTGAGCTCGAGCTGCGGCAGCGCGCGGCCGCACAGGCCCGGGAGCGGCGCGCTCTTGCCGTCGGAGCGCGCGACCGCGGTCGGCGCCTCGGTCATGCCGTAGCCGATCGTGACCTCTGCGCCGAAGCGCTCGCGGTACAGCCGGCGAAACTCCTCGGGGCACTCCGCGCCGCCCATCTCGGGCCGGATCAGGCTCGCGAGGTCCTCGCGCCGTACACCGGGATGTGTGAGCAGGTCGTGGTAGATGGTCGGCACGGCGGCGAAGTGGTTCACGCGTGCCGCGCGCACCCACTCCGCGATCCCGAGCGGATCGACGCGGTCGATGCAGACGCAGGTCGAGCGGTCGTAGAACGCGAGCACCGGCACGAGCACCATCAGGTTCAGGATCGTGAGAGGGAGCAGCACGCCCTGGCGCACGTCGGGCCCGTACGCGCCGGTGAGCCGCGCGACCGCGCCGGGGAGCAAGAGGTTGTGCTGGCTGTGGACGGCGCCCTTCGGGAAGCCCGTGGTGCCACTGGTGTAGGCGATCGCGGCGGGGGCGAAGGGATCGATCGCGACCGTGGGCCGCGCGTCGGACGCGCCCGCGACGCGCGCCCGCCAGGCGTCGAGCTCGACGAGCGCGAGCTCCACCCCCTGCGCCCGCACCTGCGCGGCCGTCTCGAGATCCGCGAGCAGCGCGCGCGCCCCCGAGTCATGCAGGATGTACGCCTTCTCGGGCCCGGCGAGCGGCTTGTTGACACCGACCCAGATCGCGCCGAGCCGCATCGCGCCGAGGAACGCCACGACGATGTCGGTGTCGTTGGGCAGGCACGCGGCGACGCGGTCACCGGTCGCCACACCCAGGGCCACCCACGCATGGGCAGCGCGATTCGCCGCCCGATCCAGCTCGGTGTAGCTGTACGTCCGGCTGCGACCGACGAGCGCCTCGCGCGACCCATCCTCCGCGAGCACGCAATCGAGCAGCTCCGCCACGGTCTGCGGACCCCCACCGGGAATCGCCGGCCGGACCCTCGACATCGCTACGGGCGCATGTAGAAGCCGCCGGACACGTTCAGCGCCTCACCCGTGATGAAGCCCGAGCGGCGGTCGGAGGCGAGGAACAGGATCGCCTCGACCACGTCCTGCGAGGTGCCGAAGCGGCGCAGCGGCGTGCGCGCCTTCAGCGGCTCGAACTGCTCCTGGTAGCGCGCCACGAACTTCGTCCAGATCAAGCCGGGCGCGACGGCGTTGCAGCGCACGCCGAACGGACCGACCTCGTGCGCGATGTTGCGCGTGAGCGCGAACAGCCCGGCCTTCGCGGCGGCGTACGCCGGCTCGCCGCTCTGTTCGTTGGGATCGCCGACCCAGCCGGCGATCGACGAGATCATCACGATGTTCCCGCGCCGGCGCTCCACCATCGACGGCAGCACGCGCCGCGCCAGGTAGAAGTTCGCGGTGAGGGACACGTCGAGCGTGCGATCCCAGTCGGCGGGGTCGTACTCGACCATCTTGCCGAGCTTGTTCTCGGCGGCGTTGCACACCAGCACATCGACCGGACCGAGCACGCGCGCGGTCTCCTCGAGCATGCGATCGACGGCGGCGCGGTCGGAGATGTCGAGCGTCACGTCGAGTACCCGCGCGCCCGTCTCCTTGCGGATGCGCTCGGCGGCCTCGCGGTTGCGTCGCTCGTGCACGTCGCAGATCGCGAGCGATGCGCCCTCCTCGGCGAAGCGGCGCGCCGTGGGCTCGCCGATGCCCGCGCCGCCGCCACCGGTCACGAGCACCACGCGGTCGTCGAACTCGCGCGCCGGCTCAGGCATCCAGGCCCACCAGCCGCCGCCCGTTGCCGCGCATGATCGCGCGCACGTCCTCGTCGGACAGAGACGCCAGCGCGTTTGCGAACTCGAGGGGGTGCTCGAGCCCTTCCGCATGAGGCCAGTCGGAGCCGAACACCACCTGCCCCGGACCGATCAGCTTCGCGAGCGCAGCGATGTCTTCCTCGTGATACGGCGACACGAGCACGTGCTGGCGGAAGATCTCGCTCGGCCTTCCCCGAACCGGGCCGCCGAGCCAGGGCCCGTTGCGACCCATCCCTTTCATCTTGTCGAGCTGCTTCAAGAGATAGGGCACCCAGAGCGAGCCGTTCTCGACCGAGTAGACCCGCACGCGCGGAAAGCGCCCGAACAGGTTGTGCAGGATCAGCGCCGCGACCGTGTCCATGATCGGGCGGTCGCCGTAGAACATGCACCACTGGAACGCAGACTGATCGTACGCGGAGGGCTCGGGCTGCTCGCCCCAGCTCGTGGAGTAGAGCTGGTTGTAGCTCGACTCGCCGATGTGGAATGACACGGCCAGGCCGGCTTCGTTCACGCGCGCCCAGAACGGATCGAACCAGGGATCGGCGGGCGAGCGGCCGAACGCCGGGCCTGCCCGCAGGTGGATCATGCGCGCGCCCGCGGCGAGCACGCGCTCGAGCTCCGCGACCGCACGCTCGCGGTCGAGCAGCGAGAGCAGCGGGACGGCGAAGCTGCGGCCGTCGCGCCCGAAGCCCCACTGATCTTCCAGCCAGCGGTTGAACGCCGTGAGACTCGCGTAGCAGAGCTCTACGTCGTGGGTCAGGAAGTGCTCGACGCACACACCGAGCGTCGGGAACAAGAGACACGATTCGAGGCCCTGCGCGTCCATCACCCCGAGACGCGCGCCTCGTTCCAGGTACTCGGGGCGCACGTCCTCGGCGACACTCGAGTCGAGCACGTGATCGGAGCCGAGCGTGCGCAGCATCTCGCGCAGCGACCCGGGGCGCACGGTGCGCGCGAAGTTGAGCTCGGAAAGGAAGGTGAAGGGCCGGCCGTCGATCCAGACGCGCTCCTCGCCGTCCGCCTGAAGCTCGACGCGCGGCACACGCTCGCGGAAGCGCGGCTCGGCGAAGCGCGTGAAGGCGTCGCGCGTCTCGTAGTAGTGGTTGTCGCCGTCGAAGGCGCGGTAGGCGAGCGCGGTCACGGGCGCATCATCGCACGCAGGGACGAGCCGGCAAAGCGCGGCGGATCAGCAGGCCGGCGAGGCCCGCCGCAGCGAGCGCGCTCGCCAGAAGCAGACTGCTCATAGCACTCGCCGTCCCGTCGTAGGCGCGGAAGGCGTCGCTGCCGAGACGCGCTGCCCCGAGCCACGCGAGCAGGGCGAAGAAGACGCTGCCGCTCGGCCGCCGCGGATCGAGTTGGAGGAGAGCGGCGAACCCCGCGAACGCCGCGAGCGAGGAGTAGAGCTGCACGGGGTGGAGCAACTCCTCTCCTGCGACCCCGCGCACGGCCCACGGCAGCGATGTAGCGCTTCCCGCGCAGCAGCCCTGCAGCGCGCAACCGATCCGCGTGATGCCCTCTCCGAGGGCGACCGATGGCGCGAGGGCGTCGGCGTAGCGCAGGACCGGCAGCCCGCGCAGCGCCAGATACGCCGTGCAGGCCACGGCAGCCAGCGCGACGCCGCCGAGCATCGAGAGCCCAGCACCGCTCGCGTCGCGTCGCGCGAGCGGGTCGAACGCAGCCAGCCACGAGCCAGTCCCCGGGCCGAAGCGCTCGAGGTGGGTGGCCACCCAGAGCGCCCGCGCGCCGACGATCGCCGCCGGCAGGATCACGAGGCTCGCGTCGAGCACGCGCTCGGGGTCGAGACCCGCGATCCTGGCGCGGCGCCAGGCGCACGCCATTCCGGCGCCGAAGGCGAGCGCGAGCGCGACACCGTACGGAGTCACCGGGTCGAGCACCTCCAGTGCCGCGACGGCTGTCGCCGAGCGGCCTTCGCTCGGCTACGCCTCGCTGCGCGCGCCCTTCGGGCGCTTGCTCGTCAGCGCGAACGCCGCCGCAGCGACGAGCGCGCCGAGCAGCAGTGCGCGCGCGACTCCGGAGAGCGCCGACACCGCGGCCGAGATCGGGTCGTCGTTCCCCTGAAAGTCGGAGAGAGGGACGGTGTCCGAGAGATCCGCGAGCCGGGTGCCGCCGAAGCCGACGTCGGAGTCGAGTGGCGGCTGTCCAGTCTGCGTGCTCGTCTGCAGGAAACGCAGCGCGATCGGCGTCCCGTCCTGGATCTGCACGACGGTCGAGGTCTGCAGGAACAGGAGATACTCGTTCGCCGGCTCGTAGATACCGCGCTGCGCGAGCTCCTGCGTCAGTAGATCAGCCTGGTTCTGAAGCACGCCGGAGTCGACGGGAACCAGTGCGCCGTTCACGCGCAGCTCGAAGCCGCTGATCGAGACGCCATTCGGGACCACCAGCGCACCGACGAAGCGGTCCGCGAGCGTCTGCTGCGCAGGCAGATCGGCGTTCCCGCTGGCGCTGGTCTCGCCGCCCGCGCCGCCGCCCCCGCCTCCGCCCGAGTACGCGAGCGCCGCCGCCAGGGTCACCGATAGCCCGCATGCGAGAGATGGAAGCGACGCGACCCCGAGGCCGAGTGCGACCCCCTTGGCGGCGATGCGGCTGCGCTCGCGCATGGTCTCGCCCTTCCTTCCGTTTGCACAGGATACTCCGCGGAGCGGGCTTCGCGTCGCGCCGTTAGACTCCGCACGTGGTCCGGCGACACGATAGGGTCGCCCTCGCCATGGGTCTCGCGTGGGCGCTCCTGGCGCGAACCAGCGCCGGGGGTGAGGACAGAGCGTTCGCGGAGGCGGCGCTCGACGCAGGCGATGCGCGCGTAGAGGTCCGGCTGCTCGCCGATCAGGTGCGCTCTGCACCGGGTGCTTTGCTTCGGGTCGGCGTGCTGTTCGACCTCGACCCCGGCTGGCACCTGTACTGGCGGAATCCGGGTCAGTCCGGCCTGGCGACCGAGATCGAGTGGCAGCTCGACGGCGCCGAGGTCGGTCCCCTCGAGTGGCCGGCGCCGGAGGCGTTCTCGGAGTCGGACGGCCTGCTCACGACCTACGGCTACCAGGAGCAGGTGCTGCTCGCCGCGCCGGTGCGCTTCGCGCCGGGTGAGCGCGGGCCGCGCACGCTGCGGGCCGTCGCGGACTTCCTGGTGTGCAAGGTGCAGTGCGTGCCGGGACGCGTCGAGCTCGAGCGCGCGCTCGAGGTCGGTGACGCGCCCCTCCCGGCGGACGCGGCGACGCAGGCGCTGTTCGAGCGCTACGCCGCGCGTGTCCCGCGCTCGCCCGATGCGTTCGGGCTCCGCGTCGAGGCGCTCTTCTCGCAGAGCGCGATCCGTCCGGGCGACACGTTTCGGGCCGCCGTGGCGATCTCGTGCGCACCCGGCTCGGACTGCGGCGCGCTCGCGCCGGACGGAGCGGAAGGCCGCGCCTGGTTCATCCCGGATCGCGTGCCGATGCTGGCGCTGCGCGTGACCGGCAGCCGGCCGCACCCGTTCGCGGCCACGGGCTTCCTGGTGACACTCTCCGGTGTCGCAGGACGCGACGATCCCGGCGCCGACCAGCACCTCGCGGGCGTGGTGGCGTTGCGGGCGCGCGGTAGCGCGGTGCGTCTCGCGGTCGACCTGCCGCTGGCGCGGGCGCGCTCCGGCCAGCCGGTGGCCCAGCTCGACAATCCCTGGCTCGAGCCGCTGGCGTCGGCGGGCGGCGCGCTCGGCCTGCTGCACGTCTTGCTCCTGGCGCTCGCGGGCGGCGTGGTGCTGAACGCGATGCCCTGCGTGCTGCCCGTGCTCGCGCTCAAGGTGTTCGGACTCGCGAGCCTGGGCGCGCAGCCGCGGCGCGAGCTGCGCCTGCACGGCTTCGCCTACACGGCCGGCGTCGTCGCGAGCATGCTCGCGCTCGCGGCGGCGGTCGCGGGCCTGCGCGCCATGGGAACCCTGGTGGGCTGGGGCTTCCAGCTCCAGGAGCCGCGCTTCGTCGCGGCGATCGGTGCGCTGCTCGTCGCGTTCGCGGCGAATCTGTTCGGCGCATTCGAGATCGGCTTCGACGCGACGCGCGCGGCCGCCGTCGGCGCCCAGGCGACCGGAGCGCGGCGCAGCTTCTTCGAGGGCCTGCTCGCGGTGGTGCTCGCGACACCGTGCACCGCGCCCTTCCTGGGCACCGCGGTCGGCTTCGCGTTCGCCGCGAGCGCGCCGGTGATCTTCGCGGTGTTCGCCGCGATTGGGCTCGGGCTCGCGGCTCCCTACCTCGCGGTGACTCTCGTCCCGGGCGCCGCGCGCTTGCTTCCGCGCCCCGGCGCGTGGATGCTGCACGTGCGGCGCGCGCTCGGCTTCGCGCTGCTCGCGACGGTGGTGTGGCTGTGCTGGATCCTCGGCCGCTCGCTCGGCGCGGACGCGATGGCGCTGCTGCTCGCCTTCCTGCTCGCGGTCGGCGTGGCGTCGTGGCTCTTCGGCGCTCTCCAGGCTGCGCGACGCGAGGGGGGCGTGCGCGGCGCCGCGATCGCACTCGTCGTGTTGTGCGCGGCGGCGCTGTTCGCCTTGCCGCTCGACGCCGCGAACAGCGACGCCTCCTCGGCGCAGGTCGCGCCCACGGACACCCTCGCCTTCCAGCGCTTCGATCCACCGGCGGTCGCCGCGGAGCTCGACCGCGGTCGCCCGGTGTTCGTCTACTTCACCGCCGACTGGTGCCTGACCTGCAAGGTGAACGAGCGCCTCGTGCTCGCAGACGCGCGCGTGCACGCCGAAGTCGAGCGCCTGCGCGTGGCGGCCTTCAAGGCCGACTGGACCCGTCCCGACGAGCAGATCCGCGCGGAGCTCGCTCGCTTCGGGCGCGCTGGCGTCCCCATGTACCTGGTCTACAGCCCCGACCGGCCGACGCAGCCAGCGCTGCTTCCCGAGCTCCTGACCGTCGACCTCGTCGTCGACGCACTGCGCGCCGCCGCCCCGGGAGCTATCGTGCGCGGAGTCCCAACCGCGTCGAAGGAGAATCCATGAAGCACACACTGGTACTCGGCGGCCTCGCCGTCCTCGGCCTCAGCCTCGCGTTCGCGCTAGCCAACCCGCTGGCCGCCGAAGACCTTCCCGTCCTCGCGAGCGGAAGCCCGGCCCCAGACTTCTCGCTTACCGACGAGGCGGGGACCGTGCACAAGCTCGCGGACTACCGCGGCAGGGGCGTGGTGCTCGAGTGGACGAACCCCGACTGTCCCTACGTGCAGCGCCACTACGAGGCCGACACCATGGAGAAGCTCTCCGCGGCGCTCGGCGCAAAGGACGTGGTCTGGCTGGCCGTGAACTCCACGAAGTCGAACGAGCCCGCCGACACCGCAAAGTGGAGGAGCGAGCAGGGCTTCGGCTACGCCACGCTCCAGGACCAGGACGGCAGCGTCGGTCGGCGCTATGGCGCGCGCACCACGCCGCACATGTTCGTGATCGACGCCGTGGGCGTGCTCCAGTACAACGGCGCGATCGACGACGACCCACGCGGCAACAAGGCCACGCCCGTGAACTACGTGCAGGGGGCGGTCGGCGCGGTGCTCGCCAGTGCTACGCCCGACCCGAGCGCGACCGAGCCCTACGGCTGCAGCATCAAGTACGCCCCTCGGTAGTCTGAGCTGCGCGTGCTGCGCGCGCTACGCGCTTGCTTCGCGTTCGGAGGCGGCGCGCACGAACGCGAGGTCGTCCCGGAGCGTGCGGCTGGACAGCCAGAAGTGCAGGCTCGACCAGGCGAGCAGGCACGACACGACGAGCAGCGCCCAGCGCAGCGAGTCGTCCCCGTACGTCGGCGTGAGCCAGTCGGAAAGGGCGCCGGTCGCCCACGGTCCCAGCGCGAGCCCGATGATGTTGATCACGAACAGCAGAACGGCAGCCGCCGTCGCGCGCATCTTCGGCGTGGCGAGGAACTGAGTGACCGCAAAGGTCGGCGCCTGGTACATCAGGCCAAGCATGGTGGGGGCAGCGAGCAGCGCGAGAGCGACACCCGTCGACTCCGCGGTGAAGATTCCGACGCTGAAGGGGAAGCCGGCACCGACGGCGAGCGCCGGCACCCACACGCGGCCCCGCAGATCATGCTGTGCCCAGCGGTCGGCGAGCACGCCACCGAAGTAGTTCCCGATCCCGCCGCCGACCCCGACGATCAGCGCCAGCCAGGCGCCGACTTCCCCGCTCGACATCTGGTGCGAACGGATCAGGAACGACGGCGCCCAGGTGATCACCGAGTAGCCGACGAAGGCGTAGAGTCCCGACGCGAACGACAGGTGGCGAAACGAGCGCGAGCGCCACAGGAAACGGATCACCGTCAGCGCCGACGGCGACGCACCCGTCGACTGGAGCCCTTCGGAGTGACCGCGCGGCGGCTCGCGCAGGACGAGAGCCACCACCACCGCGAGCAAGAGACCCGGAAGGCCCACCACGACGAATGCGCTGCGCCAGCCCAGTGTCTGATCGAGCCAGCCACCCACCAGGAATCCGACCAGTATCCCGAGCGGCACGCCGAGCGAGAACACCGCGAGCGCCGTCGCGCGCCGCTCCGGAGGGAAGTAGTCGGAGATGATCGAGTGCGCGGGCGGGCTGCCGCCGGCCTCGCCCACGCCCACCCCGGTGCGGTAGAGGAGCAGCGTCAGGAAGCCACCGGCGCTGCCGCACAGCGCGGTGAAGCCGCTCCACAGCACGAGGCAGATCGTCATCACCCACTTGCGCGAGAAGCGGTCGGCCAGCCGCGCGATCGGCACGCCGAGCGTCGCGTAGAAGATCCCGAAGGTGGTGCCCGAGAGCAGCCCGAGCTGGGTGTCGGTGAGCCCGAGGTCCTGCTTGATCGACTGCAGCAGGATCGCGAGGATCTGCCGGTCCACGAAGTTGACCACGTACACCAGGCAGAGCAGCCCGAGGGCAACCCGCAGGTAGGCAGCAGAGTAGTGCGGCGGTGTCGAGACGGGCACCACCGGTTCCGCAGTCCGTGCGACACTCATGGGCGCCGATCCTATCAGGGGGAACCGCCATGGAGTACCGACGCATTCGCGTAGAGCCGATCGCAGGAGCGCTCGGCGCCGAGGTCCTGGACGTCGATCTCTCGAAGCCGCAGGACGCGGAGACGCAGAAGGAGATCCACGACGCCTGGCTCGCCCACCAGGTGATCTTCTTCCGCGACCAGTCGCTCACGGTCGAGCAGCACAAGGCGTTCGCGCGCCACTTCGGCGAGCTGCACATCCACCCGGTGCTGCAGCAGATGAAGGACCAGGGGCATCCCGAGATCGTGGTGCTCGAGAGCGACGCGAAGCGGCCGTACGTCGCGGATGCCTGGCACTCCGACGTCACGTTCGAGCGCGAGCCGCCGAAGGGCTCGATCCTGCGCGCCGTCGCCGTCCCCGAGTCGGGCGGCGACACCCTGTGGTCGAGCATGTACGCGGCCTATGACGCGCTCTCCCCGCAGCTGCAGCGCCTGCTCGGTGAGCTGCGCGCCGAGCACTCCGGCAGCGGCTTCCGGCGCCAGGCGAGCTACGACCAGACGCAGCGGCTGGCCGAGAACGAAGAGACCACCCACCCGGTGATCCGCACGCACCCCGAGACGGGCCGCAAGGGGATCTTCGTGAACAGCGCGTTCACGCGGCGCATCGCTGGCGTGCCCCGCGGCGAGAGCGACGCGCTGCTCGAGTTCCTGTTCCGCCACGTCGCCGAGCCGCAGTTCACCTGCCGCTTCCGCTGGCGCCAGGGCTCGCTCGCGATGTGGGACAACCGCTGCACGCAGCATCGCGTCGTCGCCGATAACCTCACTGCATACCGGCGCATGGAGCGCGTCACGCTGATCGGCGATCGGCCGCTGTAGCTCGGCGAGACTTCGCCCACTAGGATTTGTCGAGATGAAGCTCGGAGAGATCGCTGGCGCGCTCGACCTCGCACTGGAAGGCGACGCCGCGCTCGAGATCTCCGGGCTCGCGGGCCTCGACGATGCCGGACCCGGCGAGCTGAGCTTCGCGGGCGGCGCGCGCTACCAGAAGGAGTTCGCGGCGTCGCGCGCCGGCGCATTCCTGCTGCCCCCCGGGTTCGACGCGCTCGGCCGGAGCTGCCTGCGCTCGACGGCGCCCTACCTGGACTTCGGCCGCGCGATCGAACTCTTCCTACCCGACGTCGGCTTCGAGAGCGGCGTGCATCCGACAGCGGTGGTCGCACCCGACGCCGTGCTCGGCGCGAGCGTCTCGATCGGCGCGCTCTGCGTGATCGGCGCGCGCACGCGCATCGGCGCGCGCACCCGGATCCACCCACACGTCGTCGTGTACCCCGACTGCGAGATCGGCGAGGACTGCGAGATCCACTCGGGCGCGCACCTGCGCGCGCGCGTGCGCCTCGGACAGCGCGTGGTGGTGCACAACGGCGCGGTGCTCGGCTCGGAGGGCTTCGGCTTCGCCTTCGGCCGCGGCGGACGCACGCGCGTCCCGCACCGGAGCGGGATCTACGTGGAGGACGACGTCGAGATCGGCGCGAACACCACGATCGACGCCTCGCACCCGGGACATCCGCGCCACGGTCGCGCCAGCGCGGCGACCTACATCGGGCGCGCGGTCAAGATCGACAATCAGGTGCATGTCGCGCACGGCTGCTCGCTCGAGGAGCACACCACGCTGTGCGCGCAGGTCGGGCTCGCCGGCCGCACCTCGGTCGGGAAGGGCGTCTTCTTCGCCGGGCAGTCCGCGACATCGGGCGACCTGCACGTGGCCGACGGCACGGCGATCCTCGGCATGAGTGGCGTGATGAGCGACACCGAGCCCGGCGCCAAGCTCGTCGGCGTCCCGGTGATGCCACGCGCCCTCTTCTTCCGCATCCTCGCCGCCTCGAAGCGCCTCCCCGACCTGCTCAAGCGCGTCGCGCGGATCGAGAAGAGCCTCGGCATCTCCGGCCCCGGGGACTGAGACGTCCTACAGGCGGCTTCGACCCTTCATTCCTCGGTGAAGTAGTCCGAGTCGATTCTCTTCACGTCGTAGGACCGTGACGCCGTCACGCCCACTTCGTGGTCGATCATGTACCGCGCAAGCATGGAGCCATCGATGAGCACGATCTTGCTGTCGATCCGCGACACGAAGTCGACGGCTTCACTCGAGAAGCCCTCCGTCGTGATGAAAACGCCCTTCCGGGCGCGATGACCCTGCAGGGCGCCCGCGAACTTCTGGATCTCCGGCCGGCCGACGGTCGAGTCCCACCGCTTTGCCTGGATGTAGATCACATCTAGACCCAGGCGATCTTCCTTGATGATCCCATCGATCCCGCCGTCGCCGCTCTTGCCGACCGCTTCGCCAGCGTCTCGCAGTGTCCCCGCGTACCCCATTCGCACAAGGAGTTGAACAACGAGCCGCTCGAAGAAGGACGGCGAGGCCTCCTTTACCTGGTCCAGAAGCTCCGCTTCGAGGTCGATCCGCAGGCGCTGATATGCGGCGTCGAGCGCCTCTTCCGGAGTCGCGTCGATCGACGCGACCACCTCGTCCGGCTTCTCCTCCGACTTCTCGTGCCGGAGGTCACGAAAGGCGACGAACTCCGGAAATTGCTCGAGGAACCTGACATCGATCCGCTCTGACCACTTCCAAGGAGTTGCTCGCGCTCGGCGGCCGAGAGGTTGAACTCGTCTGAGAGGGCGTCGACGATCTCTCCGATGCTGTGTTCCTTCCCATCCGCGAGCAGCCGCAGGAGGGGGGCGCACCCGCGTCGGACGCTGCAGGCGAGACCGAAGTCGCTGAGCGGTGGAACTCGTCGCGGGGCGAGTACAAAACAATTCACGTTCTCGCGGGACGCGCAGCGCCGCATGGCTCTCGGGATCGAGTCTGACCAGCGGGGGCCGCATCACGCTGCGGCGAGTGCCGGCACGTGCGCCCCGACCTCGGACGGCGGCCTCGCTCCGCGGTGGTGTGCTACGATGTGCTACATGCGTCGCCGATCGCGTAGCGTCGGAGTGCGAGAGCTGCGGCAGAACCTGAGCGTGTACCTGCGGGCCGTCGCTGCTGGCGAGACCCTCGAGGTCTCGGAGCGAGGTCGGCCCGTCGCGCTGCTGACGCCCCTGCCGGAGTCCGCGTCCGCCCTCGAGCGTCTCGTCGCGTCCGGTCGCGCCCGTGCGCCCGCAGGAGACGTCCTGGAGCTCGGGCCACCACCCGGGACGCGTCCCTCGCGCCGGTTGAGCCGCGCCCTGCTCTCCCTCCGGCAGGAGCGAGGCTGAGGCAGGTGCTCGCGTACCTCGACAGCTCCGCGCTGGTGAAGCTGGTGGTCCGCGAACCGGAGTCGGCGGCGCTGGCCGCCCGCCTCGCCGAGTGGGAAGAGCGCGTCTCCAGCGTGCTCTCGAGAGTCGAGGTCCATCGCGCGCTGCGCCGCATCGCGGCGCCGACGTCGCAGCGCCGGAGGGCAGATGCCGTACTTTCGAGAATCGCGCTGATTCGCCTCGACGACCCGATCCTCGGCGTGGCGATCCGACTCCGGCCGGTCACCCTGCGTACGCTCGACGCCGTCCACCTCGCGACGGCCCTCTCGGTGCGGCCGGAACTCGCTTGCGTCGTTACCTACGACGAGCGACTCGCGGCGGCCGCGACGTCCGCCGGCTTGCGCGTCGTCTCACCAGGAGCCGGCGACGATGGCTGAGCGGGCGCCCGACACAGGCGACCACCGTCCTCACGTCGTGGTGATCGGCGCCGGGTTCGGCGGGCTGCGGGCTGCGCGCGCGCTCGCGCGGGCGCCGGTGCGCGTGACTCTGCTCGACCGGCACAACTACCACCTGTTCCAGCCGCTCTTGTATCAGGTCGCGACGGCGGGCCTCTCGCCGGGCGACATCGCGCGGCCGGTGCGCGCGATCCTGCGCCGCCAGCGCAACCTCGAGTTCCGCATGACCGAGGTGACCGACGTGGACTTCGCCGCGCGCCGGATCGAGACCACCACCGGCGCGCTCGGCTACGACGCGCTGATCCTCGCCGCGGGCGGGCGCACGAACTGGCTCGGGCTCGACTCCGTGGAGCGCCACGGCCTCGCGCTGAAGGACATCCCCGACGCGATCGCGATCCGCAATCACGTGCTGCGCATGTTCGAGCTCGGCATCCAGGAGCCGGCCGCGGAAGCGCGGCGCGCGATGCTCACGCTCCTGATCGTGGGCGGCGGGCCGACCGGCGTCGAAGTCGCCGGGATCCTGGCGGAGCTCTGCCGCCGCGTGCTCGCGCGCGACTTCCCGCGGCTGGACGTGAAGGACGTGCGCGTGATTCTGCTCGAAGCCACGCAGGCGCTGCTCCCGGGCATGCCCGGGCCGCTGCAGGAGGCGACCGCGGAGATCCTGTGGCGCAAGCACGTCGAAGTGCGCTTCGGCGCGCGCGTAGTCGAGTACGACGGCGAGAAAGTGCGCCTCGCCGGGGGAGAGATCATCCCGGCGCGCACGCTGATCTGGGCCGCGGGCGTGCGCGCGGTGGGGCTCGCGGATCGGCTGGGGCTGCCGCAGGGACCGCTCGGCCGCGTCCGGGTCGAGCCGACGCTCGAGGTCGGGAGACACCCGGGTGTGTTCGCGATCGGCGACGTGGCTTGCCTGGAAGCGGAGGGTCGGCCGCTGCCGATGATGGCGCCCGTCGCGATGCAGCAGGGAGTGGTCGCCGCAAGGAACGCGCTGCACCGGCTGCGCGGCGAGCCGCTCGAAGCGTTCGTCTACCGCAACCCGGGACAGCTCGCGACGATCGGCCGCAACGCCGCGGTCGCGCACGTCAAAGGCCTGTCGTTCAAGGGCTTCCCCGCGTGGGTCGTCTGGCTCGTCGTGCACCTGCTGCAGCTGATCGGCTTCCGCAACCGGCTCGTCGTCCTGATCAGCTGGGCCTGGGAATACTTCTTGTATGACCGCGCGGTGCGCCTGATCACGACCCCGCCGCGCGAGTAGGCACGGACGGGGCTGCATCCGTAGACTCTGCGCGGGCGAACACCCGTTGCGGACGGAGGGAGTCCCTTGATCGAGCTGCGCAACATCTCACGCTTCTACCGCCGCGGCGCGGACGAAGTGCACGCGCTGGACGGGGTCACGCTCTCGATTCCCGCGGGACGCTTCGTGGCGCTGATGGGGCCCTCCGGCTCCGGCAAGTCGACGCTCCTGAACATCCTGGCCGGGCTCGACCGCCCGACCGAGGGCGAGGTGATCGTCGCCGGCCAGAAGCTCAACGACATGGGCGAGGATGCGCTCGCCCGCTTCCGCGCCGGCCACGTCGGCTTCGTGTTCCAGTTCTTCAACCTGATCCCGGTGCTCTCGGCCCGCGAGAACGTCGAGCTGCCGCTCCTGCTCACACACCTGAAGAAAGCGGAGCGGCGCCAACGCGCGGACACGGCGCTGCGCATCGTGGGGCTCGAGGAGCGAGCCGGGCACTTCCCGGGGCAGCTGTCGGGCGGCGAGCAGCAGCGCGTGGCGATCGCGCGCGCGGTCGTGTCCGATCCCGAGATCGTGGTGGGCGACGAGCCGACCGGCGACCTCGACGCGAAGAACGCCGAGGACGTGCTCGGCCTGCTGCAGACGCTGCGGCGCGACTTCGGCAAGACGGTGGTGATCGTCACGCACGACCACCGCGCGGAGAAGTACGTGGACGACGTGCACCTGCTCGACAAGGGCGTGTACATCGAGACCCGTGCGGGAGGCGCGCGCACGTGAAGTTCCTGCCGCTGGTCTGGCGCAACCTGCTGCGCAACAAGCTGCGCAGTCTGCTCACCGGCGGCGCGATCATGCTGGCGATCGCGCTGGTCTGCTTCCTGCGCACCATGCCCGCGGGGATGGACTACTTCCTGGACAACATCGCGCGCAACACGCGCATCTCCGTCCACAACGAGGCGGGGCTGGTGTACGGGTTGCCCTACGCGTACCTGCAGAAGGTGCGCGCGCTCCCCGGCGTGGTGGCGGCCACGAGCTGGAGCTGGTTCGGCGGCATGGTCGATCCCAACGACGGCGTACAGTTCCCGAACTTCAGCGTCGACCCGGAATCGGTCGCCGCCGTGTACGAGGACTACCGAATCGACGCGAAGCAGCTCGCCGACTTCCAGCGCTATCGCGACGCCGCGATCGTGGGCCGCAGCACGCTCCTCCGAATGAGCTGGAAGATCGGCGACCAGGTGTCGCTGGTGAGTCCGCTGCTGTCGGCCGCGCTCAGCTTCCGGATCGTCGGCGAGATCCCGAACGAGCGCGCGCCCCACTTCTGGTTCCGGCGCGACTACCTGGAGCAGGCGATGCTCGCGGCCGGACGGCCGTACGACCAGCTCGGCACGATCTGGGCGCGCGTCGACGACCCGGCGCGGGTCGAGCCGCTGATGGCGCAGATCGACGAGATGTTCAAGAACTCCGAGGCGGAGACCGCGAGCGAGACCGAGAAGAGCTTCTTCGGGAACATGTTCGGCAACCTGAAGGGGTTCGTGACCGTGATCCTGCTGGTCACGGGCATGGTCGCGCTGTGCATCGTGTTCATCGCGGCGAACACCGCGAGCATGTCGGTGCGCGAGCGCATGCGCGAGCTGGCGATCCTGAAGGCGATCGGCTTCCGTCGCAATCTGGTGTTCGGCACGCTGCTCGGCGAGGCGGCCCTGCTCTCGACGGTTGCCGGTACGCTCGGCGCGCTGCTCTCGCTCGCGCTCACGCTGGGCATGCGCTCGCTGACGGGTGGCTGGGCGCCGTCGCTGGGCCCGCTCTCCGGCTTCATCGTGACCAACGCGATCCTGGTGCAGGCGGTCTTCCTCGCCTTCTTCATCGGGATCGTCTCGGGCTGGCTGCCGTCGTGGAGCGCGTCGCGGCGTAGCGTCGCGGCGATCCTGCGCGAGGTGTTCTAGCGCCGTGCCGCTGCCGCTGGCCTACTCGACCCGGAACCTGTTCGCGCGCCGCGGGCGCACGCTCGCCACGGTCGCGGTGATCGCCCTCGTGGTGCTGGCGACCACCCTGTTCTGGAGCCTGGTCGGCAGCTTGCAGCGCACGCTGGTCGCGACCGGTCACGAGCGGAACCTGGTCGTGATGCGCAAGGGCGCGGACAACGACGGCTCGAGTCAGCTCACGCTCGAGGCCTTCCAGGCGATCCGGTATTTCGAGGGGATTGCGCGCGACGAGGCTGATCAGCCGCTGGCCTCGCCCGAGCTGGTGGTGCAGCCGTTCCTGCGCCGGCGCGACGGCGGCCGCGAGAACGTGCTGGTGCGCGGCATCGAGGCCGTCGCGCTGCGCGTCCACGACGACGTGCGCATCGCGTCGGGACGCATGCTGCAGCCGTCGCAGGGTGAGGCGATCCTCGGGCGCGGCGTCGTCCAGCGCTACGCCGGGACCGAGGTCGGCTCGGAGCTCTCGTTCGGGCGCCGCGACTGGAAGGTGGTGGGCGTGTTCGACGCCGGCGGGTCGTCGTTCGAGAGCGAGATCTGGGTCGACGTGCGCGAGCTCGCCAACGACAGCAAGCGCGTGATGCCCTTTTCCGGCGTGCGCCTGCGCGTGGCGCCCGGGACGGACATGGACGCGCTGGCGCGCCGCATCGGCGACGACCCGCGCTACGCGCTCGAGGCCACGCGCGAGGTCGCCTACTACGAGAAGCAGGCGGAGTCGGCGAACACGCTCTACGTGATCGTGGTCGGCCTCGCCCTGCTCGCCGGGATCGGCGCGGTGTTCGGCGCGACCAACACGATGTACGCCGCCGTGCAGGCGCGCACCGCCGAGATCGGCACGCTGCGCGCGCTCGGCTTCTCTCGGGTCTCGATCGTGGTCGCCTTCGTGCTCGAGTCCCTGCTGCTCGCAGCGCTCGGCTTCGCCGTCGGCGCTGCGGCTTCGGTCGCGAGCGGCGTGGCGCTCTCGGCCGCGCTCGGCGGGATCGGCTTCGGCTCCGCTACCTTCTCGACCAACGTGATCACGCTGCGCGTGACGGCCGGCGACCTGGTGATGCCGCTCGTGCTCGCGCTCGTGATCGGCGGGTTCGGCGGCCTGGCGCCGGCGCTGCGGGCGGCGCGCCTGCGCCCGATCGATGCGCTGCGCCGTGCCTGAGCCCGGAGGAGCGCGCGTGAGTGACGGACCGCGATCCCTTCGCGACGAGCTGTCGTCGCTCAAGATCGACCGCAGCCGGCCGCCCAGGCCAGCTGGAGGCAGTCGCCGCCCGCTCTGGATCGGCGCCGGCGTTGCAGCCCTGCTCGCCCTCGGCGTCCTCGCGTGGCTGCTGCTCGCGCGCGGCGCACGCGAGGTGACTCTGGACTACGCCACTCGCAGCGAGCCGGGATCCGCGACGCCGACCACAGCACAGGTCCTCTCCGGATCCGGCTACGTCGTCACCGGCGAGAAGTACATCTCGATCGGCGTGCGCGTGGCCGGTCGCATCGACGCGTACCTGGTCGATGAGTCGGAGCAGGTCAAGGTGGGGCAGGCGCTGGTGCGGCTCGACAGCCGCGACTACGAGGCGTCGCTGCGGCGGGCGCAGGCTGCCCTCGCGGTCGCGCGCGCCAACCTGGCGCTCAAGCGCAAGGAGCTGGCTCGCCTGCAGGAGCTGCGCGCGCGCGACATCGCGTCGCAGTCCCAGCTCGACGTGAAGGAGAACGAGGTCGCGGTGAGTCGCGCCGAGATCGATCGGCTCGATGCCGAGATCGACCTGGCAAAGGTGAACCTCGACTACACCGTGCTGCGTGCGCCCGCCGACGGCGTGATCCTCGCCAAGCTCAAGGAAGTGGGCGAGATGGCGGTCCCGGGCGGCTTCGCCGGATCGGGCGACCTGATCCGCATGGCCAACCTCGAGGACGTGCGCGCCGAGGTCGACGTGAACGAGGCCGACCTCTCGCGCGTGCACCTCGGCCAGAGCGCGCAGGTCGTGCCCGACGCGTACCCCGACCGCCGCTACGCCGCGAAGGTCATCAAGCTCTACCCGCAGATCAACCGCCAGAAGGGCACGCTCAAGGTCGAGGTCAAGCTCGAGGCGCCCGACGACAAGATCCTGCCCGACATGAGCGTGCGCATCGTGTTCCTAGGCGATCCCACCAGCACGACCTCGTCGGCGCAGCCCGGCGGCGCCCTCGTCTTCGCGCCCCGCGCCGCGCTGCGCAGTGACTCGGCCGGGGCTTTCGCCTGGGTGGTCAGTGACGGCCGCGTGCGCCGGCAGCCCGTGACCACCGGACCCGACGTCGGCGACCGCGTGGTCGTCGCAACGGGCTTGCAGGGCGGCGAGGCCCTCGTCGTCGGCGACGCTGCCGACCTCGCCGAAGGCGACCGTGTGGAGCCGGCGAAGTAGCTAGCCCACGCTCATCAGCTTGCGCAGCTCGACGCCGCACCACTCGGCGGAGGGGCAGCGCTTGGCCCGCTCGATCGCCTCGGCGCGCGTGCGGGCCGTGAAGATCACGTAGCCGCCCACGACCTCCTTGCTCTCGGCGAAGGGCCCGTCGAACACGCGCGCCTTTCCCTTGCGGACCTCGACGCGCGCGCCCGGAACGTCGCGCGGCAGTCCGGCGCACTCGACGTAACGCCCCTCGCGCCGGAGCAGCTCGGTGTACGCGGTCATCGCCTCGAGCTGCTTCTGTCCGTCGAGCTTCGCCGAGCGCTCGTCGTCGAGCAGGAGCAGCATCCACTGCGCGCCCTTCGCGGGCGGATCGCCCTGGTCGCAGCCCGCCTGCCGCACCTCGACGAACCCGGAGCCCGCGTGGGGGCACTGCCGGGCGAGCTTGATCGCGGCCGCGCGGCTCGGAGCCGTCACCAGGAAGTAGCCGCCGACCACTTCCTTCGACTCTGCGAAGGGACCGTCGGTCAGCTGCGTGCGGCCGGCGCGCACGCGCACCCGAACTCCGCTGCGCTCGGAGTGAAGCGGCCCGCCGCCCAGGAGCTTGCCCGACCGGGCGAGCGCTCCCACGAACTTGCCCATCTCGGCCATCGAGACGTCGTCTCCCGACGCGTCGTCCTTGCGGTGGGACATCAAGAGCAGGAACTCCATGACAGTTCTCCTTCCTGCAGGTACGACGCGCGGATCCTCGAAAGACGACGCTACGGTACCAGCGACTCCAGGCGGCGTTCGAGGAATCTGCGCTCCGGGGCGCTGCCGGCCCGGGCCACGGCCGCGCGGAACGCGTCCCGCGCCTCCGCCAGCCGCCCCGCCCGGCGCAGAAGGTCGGCCCTTGCGACGAGGTAGGGGCCGTAGCTGCCCAGCTCGCCCGCGATGCCGGCGGCAGCCAGCAGCTCCAGCGCAACGCTCGGGCCCTCCGTGAACCCGACCGCGACCGCGCGGTTCAGCGCGATCACCGGGGAGGGCCAGAGCTCGAACAGCCGGTCGTAAAGCTCGACGATGCCGCGCCAGTCCGTCTCCGCGAAGCGCACGGCGGAGACGTGCAGCGCCGCGATCCGCGCCTGCAGCTGGTACGGGCCGGCTGCGTGAGCGTGCCCCAGCCGGCCGAGGAGCGCGTGCGCCTCCGCGATCTGGCGCCGGTCCCAGCGCGAGCGGTCCTGATCCTCGAGCGCAACGGCTGCGCCGTCGGGCGCCACCCGCGCATCGCGCCGGGAGTCTACGAGGAGCATGAGCGCGAGCACGCCTGCGCTCTCGGCGTCGGCCGGAAGCAGCCGCGCGAGCACGCGCGCCAGCCGGATCGCCTCGCCGCAGAGCTCACGGCGTACGAGAGCATCACCGGTCGTCGCGGCGTAGCCCTCGTTGAAGATCAGGTAGAGCGCCTCGAGTACAGCGTCGCGACGCTCCGGCAGCGCGTCTGCCGAAGGCTCGCGGTAGGGCACGCGCTCCTGGCGCAGCTTCGCCTTCGCGCGCACCAGCCTGCGCGCCATCGCCGACTCGTCGACGAGGAACGCGCGCGCGATCTCCGCGGTCGAGAGCCCCCCGAGCGTGCGCAGCGTAAGAGCGACCTGCGCCGGTCGCGAGAGCACGGGATGGCAGCAGGTGAACATCAGGCGCAGGCGCTCGTCCGGGATCTCTTCAGCGTCGCTCGCCTGCGTCTCGGGCGCGGGCGCGGGCGCGACGACCTGCGACTCGAGCGCGATCTCGCCTTGCTTCGCCGCCCGCGTCGCGGCGCGGCGCAGCCGGTCGAGGGCCTTGCGACGGGCGGCCACCAGCAGCCAGGCCCCGGGCCGCCGCGGCAGGCCGTCGCGCGGCCAGTGCTCGAGCGCGGACGCGAGTGCGTCCTGAAAGGCGTCCTCGGCGAGATCGAGATCCGAGAGCTCCGCGACCAGCGCGCCGAGCACGACTCCCGACTCTTCGCGAAAGACGCGCTCGAGCTCGGCGCTCAGTCACTACCCCGTGTGCTGGCGCGCGGCGCGGGGCAGGTCGCCGAAGCCGGTCTTCGAGGCTTCCGGGCGCAGCACCTCGATCGGGTCGCGCAGGTCGTCGACGTAGCCGAGCGCGTAGGCGCCGCGCTGGTAGCCGATCAGGCGCTGCAGCGGCTCGGGGAGCGTGCGCGCAATCTCCAGCGGCACCGACAGGTACTGGTTCTCCTCCTGTCGCAGCCACGAGACGTTGTAGGTGAGATTCAAGCCGGAGCGCACCGCGTCGGAGCGGTTGGCGCCGCCGCCGTGGTAGAGGGAGCCCGAGTAGAAGAGCACGGAGCCCTTGGGCATCTCCGCGGGCACGGTGTCCTCTTCCTTGAAGGACAGGCGATCGGCGAAGCGATGGCTTCCCGGGATCACGCGCGTCGCGCCGCTCTGCTCGGTGAAGTCGGTCATCGCCCAGAGCGTGTTGCACTGCACCTCGTAGCCCTGCGGGAACGGGAAGAAGTCGAACGCCCACTGGTCGCGGTGGATAGTTTGCATCGGCTCGCCGGGGCCGATCGCGATCACCTGCGTCAGGTGGAGCTGGAAGCTCGTCGCCTGCGACAGCAGACCTTTCACTGCCCCGAGGACCAGCGGGTGCATCACCAGCTCGCGTGCGGTGGCCGAACGCGCGACCAGGCCGCCGGTGCGCTTGGTGCGGCGCCCGCTGAAGCCGTCGGGACCGAAGGGAGTCGCCTCGAGCCAGGGCGCGAGCTCCTCACTGAGCTTGTCGAGCAGCGCGGGCTCGACCAAGCGCTCGACGATCGCGCAGCCTTCGGCCTCGAGCGCCTGGGTGACTTCCTCGGGTTTGGCGTCTCGCGAGAGTCTGGGAACGGGCATTGGTAGATCCTACCTTCCACCGGCAGCGAGCCGGATTGGGATAGGACCCCCGTTCAAACCGTGCGTGCGGATTTCCCGCACACGGCTTACCGGTGGTCTCTCGGGTCGCAGCATTACGCAGCCTCCGGGTACTGGA
>CAYVQJ010000062.1:0-9481 GCA_964454165.1 uncultured Myxococcales bacterium
GCAGCGCCTCGGCCACGGCGCGGCCGTTCTCGCGCGTCTTGTCGAGGAACAGGTCCGCGTCCTGCGTGGTGTCCGGGAAGCCGAGGAGGATCGCGCCCGACTTGCCGAGGAACAGGTATCGAACCCGGTAGCGCGCGAACGCTTCCCGGATCTCCTCGGCCAGCGCGTAGTCAAATCGCGCCGTAGCGCATCCCGGTCCGAAGCGACCGGCACGCGGCGGCCTCGAACTCCGCCTCCCACTCGCGCAGCTGCGCGACAGGGACTTCCTCCGTCAGCGAGCGCGCGACGGGAGTCGTCGAGGGCGTCTCCGGCACTCCCCCACGGTCGGCAGGGACGCGTCCAGGCGTCCACGCCGCTACTCGGGGCGCTCGTCCCTGAGGCCGAGCGCGTCGATGCGGCGGACGACGTCGGGCTCGAGTGGGCCCAGCGCCTCGGCCTCCAGGCACTGCGCGAGCTCCGTGCGGTTCTTCACACCGAGGATCACTGTGTCGACGCCGTCCAGCGCGAGCGCGTAGCGGTGGGCCACGAGCGCCGGGTCCTGCCCGAGCTCCCTGCACAGCGCGCGGAACGGCGCGGCGCGCGCGTAGTCGCGTTCTTCGGCGTGATCCGGCGCGAGTGCGCGATCGAGCGACGCGGTCAGGGCTCCCGCCTGGACCGCGCGGATCCCCATCACCCCGACGCCCGCCTGCTTCGCGGTGCGGATGATGTCTCGGGGCTGCGCTGGCTCGGCGTAGCTGCGCATGCCACCCGCGCTGTCGAGCAGGTTGGCGACGGCCTGCACGACGGCCGGCCGCTTCGCGTGGCCGAGCGCGCGCAGGATCGTCTGCGGGACGCCGGTGCCGGTGATGCCCCAGGCGCCGATGCGACCAGACGCCCGCAGCTTCTCCATCGCGGGGATCACCTGCTCGGTGTAGAGCGACCACGTCGTCGCGAACGTGCTCTGCCGGTGCGGGCGCATCGCGTAGACGTAGTCGTCCTCGCAGATGTTGCTGTGCAGGAAGTAGAGATCGACACGCTCGAGCCTGAGCGCGGCCAGAGTGGCGTCGAGCGACGCGGCAATGCGCGCCTCGACCTCTCTCGGCGGCGGCGAGCCGAGAAAGCACTTCGAGGTGATCCGCACGCCCGACGGGAGCTTGCCGCCGAACACCTCCCCGATGATCGCCTCACAGTTGCGGTAGATGGGCGCCGTGTCGATCAAGTCGATGCCGCTGTCCACGGCGAGTCGGATCGTCGCGGCGGCCTCCTCGCGGCTCGTCTCGCCCCAGAGCTGCCCGATGCCACCGCCTCCGAGCGCGAGCCGGCTCACGCGGCCGATCGATCCAAGCTCTGCGGTCCTCATCGCTCGCGAGCATACCCCCGCGCCGGGGGCCGCTTGCGGCGGCGGTCCGGCGGCGGGACCCTGAACCTCCCGATGGCCAGCCCCGACTTCATCGACGAGTGCCGGATCTACGTGCTTGCCGGCGACGGCGGGCGGGGCTGCGTGGCATTCCGGCGCGAGAAGTTCGTGCCTCGCGGCGGGCCGAACGGCGGGAACGGCGGCCGCGGCGGGTCGGTGATCCTGGAGGGCGACGAGGGCATGACGACGCTGCTCGACGCCCGCCACCGCAAGCACTACCGGGCGAAGCGCGGCGAGCATGGCATGGGCTCGCAGCGCGACGGTCACTCGGGGGGCGATATTGTGCTGCGCCTACCGCTCGGCACGCTGATCAAGGACGACGCGACCGGCGCGGTGCTCCACGAGATCCTGAAGCACGGCGAGCGCTTTGTTGCGGCGCGCGGGGGAAATGGCGGTCGCGGCAATGCCAGCTTCGCGACGTCCACGCACCGCGCGCCGATGGAGGCGGAGCCCGGAGGAGAAGGCGAGGAGAGCTGGCTCCGGCTCGAGCTCAAGGTGCTCGCCGACGTCGGCCTGATCGGCTTCCCGAACGCCGGCAAGTCCACGCTCGTCTCGCGCGTGTCGGCCGCGCGGCCGAAGATCGCGAGCTACCCGTTCACGACACTGCAGCCGCACCTCGGCATGGTCGAGGTAGCCGAAACGCGCTTCGCGATCGCCGACATCCCGGGCCTGATCCCGGGCGCCCACCTGGGCGCGGGCCTCGGCGACCGCTTCCTGCGCCACGTCGAGCGCACGCGCGTGCTGGTGCACCTGGTCGATCCGGCCGTGCTGCTCGCCGGCGAGCCCGGTCGCGGGCCCGCCGCGGACTACGACGCGATCCGCGCCGAGCTCGGCGCGTACGCGCAGGAGCTGCTCGCGCGTCCGGAGCTGGTCTGCATCTCCAAAGCCGATCTCATCCCCGATGGCGGAAAGCGGCGCGAGCTGGCCGAGCCGCTCGAGGCGCGCGGCCTCGCCGTGCGCTGGATCTCGGCCGCGACGGGCGAGGGCATCGACGCTCTGCTCCACGAGCTGGCCGAGCGAGTGCGCCCTCGATGAAGCGCAGCGAGCTGCGCCGCGCCCGCGTCGTGGTGCTCAAGGTGGGGACGTCGCTGCTCGCGCCTCCGGAGGGCGGCGTGCACGCGCGGCGCTTCGGTGACCTGGCGGCCGACGTCGCGGGCGCGCTCGCGGACGGCTACCGGGTCGCGCTGGTCTCGTCGGGCGCCGTCGGGCTCGGCGTGCGGCGTCTCGGCCTGGCACGGCGGCCCGAGGCGATCCCCGAGAAGCAGGCCGCTGCCGCGGTCGGCCAGATCGATCTGTGCCGGCGCTACGAGCGCGCCTTCGCGCGCCACGGGCTGCACGTCGGCCAGGTGCTGCTCACGCACGCCGGGCTCGCCGATCGCGAGCGCTTTCTGAACGCGCGCCGCACGCTGCACACGCTGCTCGACAACGCGGTGGTGCCGATCATCAACGAGAACGACACGGTCGCGACAGAGGAGCTGCGCTTCGGCGACAACGATCAGCTCGCTGCGCTGGTGGTGAACGCGATCGGCGCGGACCTGTTGATCCTGCTCACCGACGTCGACGGCCTGCACGATCGGCCGCCGCAGCAGCCGGGCGCCGTGCGCGTCCGCGAGCTCGATCAGGTGACGCAGGCGCTGCTCGAGCGCACTACCGGAGCGGACGCGACGCGCCTCTCGCGAGGCGGCATGCGCTCGAAGCTCGAGGCCGCGCGCGCAGCGGCGCGCTTCGGCGTGCCGACCGTGATCGCGAGCGGGCGCGCGCGCGGGGTGCTGCGCCGCGTGCTCGCGGGCGACGACGTCGGCACGCTCGTCGCGCCCCAGCCGCGCGCGCTCTCGTCGCGCAAGCACTGGATCGCCTTCTCACTGCGGCCGCGCGGCGCGCTCGAGCTCGACTCTGGAGCGGTGCGCGCGCTCGTCGAGCGGGGACGCAGCCTGCTCCCGATCGGCATCGTGCGCGTCGAGGGCGGCTTCGGAGTCGGTGACGCCGTTCGGTGTCTGGGGCCGGACGGTGGCGAGGTGGCGCGCGGCCTGGCGGCCTATGCCGCGACGGAAGTCGAGCTGATCAAGGGCCACTCCACCCGCCGGATCCCCGAGCTTCTGGGCTACTCGAACGGCGACGAGGTGATCCACCGCGACGACCTGGTCCTCCTTTGAGGGCAAGGCAAGCGCGCTTCGCGCGCTTGCCTTGCTGCTACCATGGCTTCGATGAGCCTCGAGGCCCTGGCGGCGCGGGTCTGTGCTGCGGCGCGCGCGGCGGCGGATCGGCTGGCGGAGAGCGGGAGCGACGTCCGCGACGCTGCCCTGCGCCTTGCCGCACACCGGCTCGAGGCTCGCTGTGCCGAGATCCTGCACGCGAACGAGCAGGACCTGGCAGCCGGGCGCGTCCGCGGGCTCACCGCACCCCTGCTCGAGCGGCTCACCCTCTCCGAGGCTCGCGTCTCCGCGATGGCGCAGGGTGTGCGGGATGTCGCCGCGCTGCCCGATCCCGTCGGCGAGATCTCGCGGATGTGGACGCGCCCGAATGGCCTCCAGGTCGGGCGCATGCGCATCCCGCTCGGCGTGGTGCTCGTGATCTACGAGTCGCGCCCCAACGTGACCGTCGACGTCGCGGCGCTCTGCCTGAAGAGCGGCAACGCGGCGCTGCTGCGCGGCGGCTCGGAAGCCCTGCATTCCAACCGCATCCTGGCCGAGATCTTCGCCGGGGCTGCGACGGAAGCCGGTCTGCCCGCGCACGCGGTTCAGCTCGTCCCGAGTCAGGAGCGCGAGCTCATCGATCTGCTGCTCGTGCGCGAGGAGGAGATCGACCTGGTGATCCCTCGCGGCGGCGAGGAGCTGATCCGCCGCGTCTCCGAGCGCTCGCGCATCCCGGTGATCAAGCACTACAAGGGCGTGTGTCACGTCTACCTCGATGAGGCGGCCGATCCCAAGCTCGCACGCGCCATCACCCAGAACGCCAAGTGCCAGCGCCCGAGCGTGTGCAACGCCGCCGAGACCCTGCTCGTGCACGCGGCGCTCGCGGACTCGCTGCTGCCCGACCTGCTCGCCGAGCTCTCCGGGCTCGGCGTCGAGATCCGCGGCTGCGAGCGCACGCGACAGCGCTTCCCGGCCGCGCTCCCCGCGAGCGAGGACGACTGGCGTGCCGAGTACCTGGCGCTCGTGCTGGCGGTGCGCGTGGTCGACTCGCTGGATCAGGCGATCGAGCACATCCGCCGCTTCGGCTCGAGCCACACCGAGGCGATCGTGACCGAAGACCTGCGCCCGGCTCGCGAGTTCCTGCGGCGCGTGAACTCAGGGACGGTGCTGGTGAACGCGAGCACGCGCTTCGCCGACGGCTACGAGCTCGGACTCGGCGCGGAGGTCGGCATCTCGACGAGCAAGATCCACGCCTTCGGCCCGATGGGCCTGGAGGGGCTGACGACGCAGAAGTTCATCGTGTACGGGGACGGGCAAGTACGGGAGTGATCGGGATCCTCGGCGGGACCTTCGATCCCATCCACCTGGCGCACCTGCGCAGCGCCGAAGAGGCGCGGGAGGCGCTTGCGCTGGAGCGCGTGCTGTTCGTGCCCGCGGCCGAGCCGCCGTGGAAGCGCGGCCGCGCGGCGCCGTTCGCCGACCGGCTCGAGATGGTGCGTCTGGCACTCGCGCCCAATCCCGCCTTCGAGGCCTGCGAGATCGAGGGCGAGCGCCCGGGACCGAGCTACACCGTGGACACGCTGCGCGAGCTGGCGCGGCGCCTGCCGGGACGCCGGCTCTGGTTCATCCTCGGCGCGGACGCGTTCGCCGAGATCGGGTCCTGGCACCGAGCGTCCGAGCTCTACGGGCTGGCCGGCTTCTGCGTGGTCGCCCGGCCGGGCTTCGAAGTGGCGGCCCCCGCGCCCGGCTGCGAGGTACGCGTGCTGCGCGGGACCCTCCTCGAGATCTCCGCCTCCGACGTGCGTGCGCGAGCAGCCCGCCGCGCGTCGCTCCGCTACCTCGTTCCCGACGCCGTGATCGACTACATCGACAAGCACCACCTCTACCGGGAGGACCATTGACGCCGAAGGAGAAGGCGCTCGCGGTCGCAGCCGCGGCCGCAGAGAAGAAGGGCACTGACATCCGCGTGCTCGATCTGCGCGAGATGAACGCGTTCACCGACTTTTTCGTGATCGCATCCGGCACCTCGGATCGGCACGCGCGAGCGGTGGCCGATTCGGTCGTCGACGACCTCTCGCGGCGCGGCGAGCGGCCGCTCGGCGTCGAGGGGCAGGAGAAGGCGCGCTGGATCCTGGTCGACCTCGGCCAGGTGGTCCTGCACGTATTCCAGCCGGAAGTGCGCGCCTTCTACGCGCTCGAGCGCCTGTGGGGCGACGCCGAGACGGTCGAGCTCCCGCGCGCGGCGGCAGCGGCGCGATGAAGCCGGTCTGCCTCGTCGTGCTCGACGGCTTCGGCATCGGCGAAGGCGGGCCCGGCGACTGCACGGCTCTCGCCCACACACCCTTCTTCGCGCGAGCGCGCCGGCTGTATCCGAGCGCGCGGCTGGCCACGTCGGGCGCGTCCGTCGGATTGCCCGAGGGACAGATGGGCAACTCCGAGGTCGGGCACATGACGCTCGGCGCCGGCCGGGTCGTCTACCAGGACAGCGTGCGGATCCAGAAGGCGATCGAGGCCGGCGAGCTCGAGGCGATTCCCGCGTTCCAGGACCTGCTCGCGGCGGCGGCGAAGGCCGGAGGTCAGCTTCACCTGCTCGGGCTGGTGTCGGACGGTGGCGTGCACTCCTCGCTCGGGCATCTCGACGGCATCCTGCGCGTGCTTCGCGCGCGCGGGATCGCGCCGATCCTGCACGCGTTCAGCGACGGGCGCGACACGCCTCCGCGCAGCGCACTCAGCTGGATCGCCCCGCTCGAAGCGCGCGCGCGCGCGCAGGGCGGCTGCATCGCGAGCGTGTCCGGCCGCTACTGGGCGATGGATCGCGACCGGCGCTGGGAACGCGTCGCGCGGGCGTATCGAGCGCTGGTGCTGCGCGACGGCGTCGCCGCGCCGAGCGCGGTGGCTGCGGTGGAGCAGGCCTACGCCCGCGACGAGGGCGACGAGTTCGTAGCACCGTCGGTGATCGCCGGGGGGCCCGCGCTCGCCTCCGGCGCGGCGGCGCTGTTCTGGAACTTTCGCGCGGATCGCGCGCGCGAGATCACCAACGCGCTAACGCGCGTGCGGCCGGAAAAGCTCGAGCGCGAGATCGTGGAGCTGCCGCCCGCGAACCTCGGCGCCTACGCGTGCCTGACCGCCTACGACGCCGGGTTCCGGCTGCCTGTGCTGTTCCCACCGGCTGATGCGTCGGCGGGCTTCGGCGACCTGGTGAGCCGGCACGGCCTGCGCCAGCTCCGCATCGCGGAGACCGAGAAGTACGCCCACGTCACCTACTTCTTCAACGGCGGGATCGAGACGCCCTACCCCGCCGAGGACCGCACGCTGGTGCCGTCGCCACGCGACGTGCCGACGTACGATCGGAAGCCCGAGATGAGTGCGATCGAGCTCACCGATCGCCTCGTCCTTGCGCTCGAGCCCGGTGCGTATGACTTCGTGCTGGTCAACTACGCCAATCCCGACATGGTCGGGCACACCGGCGTGATCGACGCTGGCGTGCGCGCGGTCGAAGTGGTGGATGCGTGCCTCGACCGCGTGAGCGCGCTGGTGCTGGCGCGCGGAGGAACGCTGCTCGTCACCGCGGACCACGGCAACATCGAGCAGCTGATCGACCCCGAGACCGGCGGCCCGCACACGGCGCACACCACCAACGAAGTGCCGCTCTTCTGGGTCGTCGGCGACGCGCGCGGGCGCCGCCTGCGCGACGGCACCCTGGCCGACATCGCACCAACGCTGTGCGAGCTGCTCGAGCTGCCGACCCCGCCGCAGATGACGGGCCGATCGCTGCTATGCGCGGACGAGCCTTAGCGGTGTACGGCCGCGGGCGGCCGCGGCCTACCGCCTACGCACGCTGCGCGTGCTGCGCGCGCTTTGCGCTTGCGGCCCATCGCACATCGTGGTCACGTTCCTGACGCGCGCCTGGCTCGAGCTGCTGGTGCCGAGCGTGTGTCCGGGCTGCGACGCGGCCCGGAGCGCCGGCGAGCGGCTGCTCTGCGGCGCGTGCGCTGGCCTGCTCAGGCCGCGGCGCGCACTGCGCGGAGTCGCCACCGCGCTCAGCTACGAGGGGCTCGGCGCGCGCCTGGTGCAGCGCTTCAAGTACCTCGGCCGGAGCGACGCGCGAGCCGCGCTGGCCGACCTGGTCACCGCGCGCTGCGCAGAGCTGCGCTTCGACGTCGTGGTGCCGCTGCCGCGACACGCCGAGCGCATCCGCGCGCTCGGACGCGATCCCGTCTACGACTTCGCGCGCGAGCTCGCGCGCAGGCTGGGGCGGCCTCTGGCCGGGTCCGCACTGCTCCGCGTGCGCGAGACGCGCTCGCAGACCGGGCTCTCGATCGCCGAGCGACGCGCCAACGTGACCGACGCCTTCCTCGCGCGGCCGGCGGCGCTCATCGGCCTGCGCGCGCTGTTGCTCGACGACGTGGTCACCACCGGCGCCACGCTGCGCTCGGCTCGCGCCGCCCTGCGCGCGGAGAGCGGAGCGCGCCGCGTGATCTCGGTCGCGATCGCAGGGACACCGTTACCCGCGCCCGCGGGGCCTATGCTATGAAGCCCCCCTCGGGGGAAGAAGGAGCCAGCCGTTGGCGACGATCCGCATGAAGCAGGCCGTGACGCTCAAGCACCAGGCGAATCTCGGGGAAGAGGTCGCGGACGTCGAACTCGCGCAGGGCGAAGAGCTGACGGTTCTCAAGGAATGGAAGGGCGCCTGGCTCGCCAAAACCTCCGACGGGAAGCTGCTCAACGTGAAGAAGGAGCTCGCGAGCTGAGCAGCTTCGCGAGCGTCCCGCGCAGGCGCGACGGCTCGATCGGCTTCTTGAACAGCACGCCTTCCAGCCCTTCGAGGCGGCTGCGCTTGATCACGTGGTCCTTGTCGTAATAGAAGGCCGTCATCAGCACCATCGCCGTCGACGGTGAGCGGCGCCTGACCTCCTGGAACAGCTCGTAGCCATCCATCTCCGGCATCACGACGTCGGAGAGCAGCAGATCGAAGGTCGTGGTCTCGAGGGCAGCGAGCGCGCGCTTGCCGTTCTCGGCCGTGAACACCAGAGCGCCCTCGGCCCGCAGGATCTCGGCGACCGAGTCGCGCACGCCCGCGTCGTCGTCGACCACCAGCACGCGCCGCCCAGCCAGCGCGGCGGCCTCGTCCGCCCGGGCCGACAGGTCGACCATGCGCGCGTCGCCGAGGTACTCGCGGCTGCGGTAGCTCTGGGTCTCCGCCATGTCCGAGAGCCGGCCCAGGTTGGTCTCGATGCGCGCGACCTCGCGCCGGATCGCCTCGAGGCGCGCGCGCTCGGCGGCCAGCTCGGCGGGCGAGGCGCGCTCCGAGAAGAAGCGATCCAGCAGGGCGAGCTGGTTCGCGATCACCTCGAGCGGGTTATTGATCTCGTGCGAGAGGCCAATCGCGATCTCGCCGAGCACCGCGAGCTGATCCTTGCGGATGATCTCGCGCATGTCGCGACAGAAGCCGATCGTTCCCTCCTCCTGGCCGAGCGGGTCGGTCAGGATCACGCCCGAGATCGCGACCGGAAAGCGCTCGCCGCTCTTGGACAGCAGCGTGGTCAGGAAGTTGATCACGCGGTTGCGTCCGCTCTCCGCCGGGTCGCGCATCGCGTTCATCACGCGCCTGGCCTCGTCCACGTCGGGATACAGGCGCCCGACAAACTGGCCGATGATCTCGTCGCGTGCGTAGCCGAGGTTCTCGCGCGCGCCGTCGCTGTAGAAGGCGACCCTTCCGCGCGCATCGGTCGCGACCACGATGTCGGGCGACGCCTCGATCAGAGCCTCGAGCGCCGCTTTCGAGAGCGGCATTCGCCGAGTCTAGTCCGGCCGCGACGGCCCGGCGAAGCCGGGCCTGCGGCTCCGCTCGGCTGCGCCTCGCCGCTCGCGCGCGGACGCGCTCGCTGCGCGCGCCTGCGGCGCTTGATCCCCCCTTTGCCGCGACGGCTGTCGCCGAGCGGCCTTCGCTCGC
>CAYVQJ010000063.1:0-61694 GCA_964454165.1 uncultured Myxococcales bacterium
TCGACCCGCGCCTGGACCCTGCTACCCGGCGCTCCGGCGCTTACCGGGACGGGACTCTCACCCGCTGGAGAAGTGCAGCATGAATCGGCGCGCTCGCCCTCCTGCGAGGACGGTCGCTCCGGCTCTTCACGACGCACCACGCCCGCACCCTAGGACACGCGTGCCGCCGGGCACATGAGCGGCGTCATACCCGCTGCACCGCGAAACGCGCCGTGACTTGCTGCGCATTCGCGCCTCACGCGACGCCAGCCATGGGGCGGGCGGCCACACGCGACCCTCGCGTCTCGGGTTCGCCGCGACGCGCGGGTGGCCCTGAGATTGCAACCACGCGGAGCCGAGATGGCAGAGGGGATGAGCGAGGTTGGAGACTGCGAAGCACAGGAGATCTCGCGCCGCTGGCTCGGGCTCGCGCTCGCGACGCTGGTGCTCGCGGGGCTGTTCGCACTGGCCGTCGTGATCGGGCGCATGCCGCCGTTCGATCGCTTCGTGACCGATCCTCTCTTCTTCAAGCGCGCGCTGGTGGCGCACGTAAACCTGGCGCTCATCGCCTGGCTCTACGCGTTCGTCGCGAGCCTGTCGTTCGCCTTGCCGGGGGCGCGGCCCGGCTGGCTCGCGCGCCGCTCCGTCCACCTCTCCGCGCTCGGCGTCGGGCTGCTGCTTCTCGGCGCGAGCGCGCCTCATGCGCCGCCGCTGCTCTCGAACTACGTGCCGACGATCGGGCACCCGCTCTTCGCGGCGGGACAGCTCGCGTTCGCCGCGGGCGTGATCGTCGCGGTCGCGGACCGGCGCTGGCTCTCGCGCACGGGCTCGCGGGAGAGCTTCCTCGCGCTTCCCGCCGCTTCGGTGCAGGGACTGCGCGCCGCGTGCATCGCGCTCGCGATCGCCGCGGCGACGCTCGTCGCAACCTGGCTGCGGCTGCCGGCGAACCTCGCGCCTGAGCTCCATGCCGATCAGCTCGTCTGGGGTGTCGGTCACGTGCTCCAGCTCGTGTCGACACTCGCAATGCTCGCGGTGTGGGCCGCCCTGCTCGAGGGCGTGCTCGGCGCCGCACCGCTTTCGAGAGCGGGAGCGACCTGCCTCTTCGCGGCGCTCGTGCTGCCGTGGACGCTCGCGCCGGCGTTTGCGGCGGCGGGACCGTCGAGCGCCGCCTATCAGGTCGGCTTCACCTCTCTGATGCGCTGGTGCATCTTCCCCGGCGTCCTCGCCTTCCTCGGCTGTTGTGTGCGCGCGCTACTGCGCGCCCGACGGGAGGGCCGACTCGGCGCGGCCTCTCTGCGGGACCCTCGCCTCTCGGCCTTCCTCGTGAGCGCTGCTCTCACCTTGCTCGGGTTCGCGCTGGGCGCGCTGATCCGCGGCTCGACCACGATGGTGCCCGCGCACTACCACGCGTCGGTGGGATCGGTGACCGTGGCCTTCATGGCGTGCACCTGGCTCTTGCTTCCGGCCTTCCGAGTCGAGCTGTCGGAGCGCCTCGCGCGCGCGTCCGCCTGGCAGCCGGTCGTGTACGGCGGCGGAATGCTGGTGTTCGCGGCTGGCTTCGCGCTGGCGGGCGCGCACGGGATGGGACGCAAGGTCTACGGCGCCGAGCAGGCCGCGCGCGGCGCCGCCGAGACGGTCGGCCTCTCGCTCATGGGGCTCGGCGGCTTCGTCGCGATCGCCGGAGGCGTGCTCTTCATCGCGATCGCCTGCGCCGCATGCTGGCAGCGGGCACCGAGACCGTTCGCGGTGCAGCTCGCAGCCGGACCCGGGAGGTAGTACGTGACTCAGAAGCGCCCGATCGGGAAGCACCCCCTGCAGCGCCTGTTGGACAACCCCTGGCTATTGCTCGTGCTCGGCACGCTGATCCCGACCCTCTCGTTCACGGTGTGGGCGTGGATCGAGATCTACTTCGTGCCTCCCGCCACCTTGCCGTGACGGACTGAGCGGACGAGCGAGGAGAGCGGCAGATGAGCATTCACACTCCACCGGCGGATTGGCTTCGTCCGCCCCACGGCGCCGAGCGGCTCTGGATCGGCATCGCCCTGGCCTGGTGCATCGTCATGTTCATCGCGATGCCGTACTGGTATCTGTACGGCAAGCAGAACAGCACCGGCGAGGCCTACCGCGTGACTCCGATGGCGTTCAGCCAGCGCGTCGCGCAGTTCGTCTCGACCAATCAGGTCGGCGAGCTGTCCGGAGTGCCGATCGTCGAGCCTGCGCCGGGGGGCGACGCGTACCTGCAGGCGCAGATGTGGATGTGGTTTCCGGTGCTGAAGTTCCGCAAGGGACAGACCTACCGGCTGCACATCTCGTCGATCGACCTGCAGCACGGCTTCTCGCTGCAGCCGCTCAACATGAACTTCCAGATCGTGCCCGGCTACGACCACGTACTGACGATCACTCCGACCAGCTCGGGCGAGTGCTCGATCGTGTGCAACGAGTTCTGCGGCATCGGCCACCACACGATGACCGGCCGCATCCTCGTCGAGGAGTAGGAGACGCGATGACGACGACTACCGCCGAGGGCGCGGGCGCGCTCCCGGCCCTGCCGCGGGGCAACCATCCGGCGGGAGCGGTGCGCACGTGCGACACCACCGGTCTTCCGATCTGCTTGACGGCGCAGCGCTTCATCAAGCTGCACGCGGTCGTGGCCGTGGTGTTCCTGCTCGTGGGCGGGATCGGCGCGATCCTGCTCGGACTCACGCGCTGGCCCGCGGTGCACCTGCTGCCCGCCGACTGGTACTACCGCATCCTGACCCTGCACGGTCTCGACATGCTGATCGTGATGATCCTGAACTTCGAGATCGCGATCCTGTACTTCGCCGGGCCGGTGCTGCTCAACTGCCGGCTGTTCTCCGCAGCGCTGGCTCAGGTCGGCTTCTGGCTCATGCTCGGCGGCGCGCTGATGTTCAACGCGACCATCCTGCTCGGCAAGGCAGACGTGCTGATGACGTCGTACGTGCCGCTCCAGGCGCATCCTCTGTTCTATCTCGGCATCATCCTGTTCGCGCTCGGCGCGCTCGCCGGCGTGATCAACTTCTTCGGGACGCTCTACATCGCGCGCCGCGACCACACCTACGAGGGCTCGGTCCCGCTGGTGACGTTCGGCGCGATCGCGGCGGCGATCATCGCGGTGCCCACGCTGCTGCACGGAGCGGTCGCCCTGATCCCGACCTTCCTGTGGTCGGTCGGGCTGGTCGGGCAACCCGACGCCGTGTGGTACCGCGTGACCTGGTGGGGCCTCGGCCACATGTCGCAACAGGTGAACGTGTGCGCGATGGTGTCGGTCTGGTATCTGCTCGGCGCGCTCACCACGGGGGCGAAGCCGCTCAACCAGGCGGTCTGCCGGGGCGCGTTCCTGCTCTACATCCTGTTCATCAACCTCGCCTCCGCGCACCACATCCTAGTCGATCCGGGGGTCAGCGCGGCCTGGAAGATCTGGAACACGGGGTACGCCATGTATCTCGCGGTCCTGGCGTCGATGGTCCATGGCTTCACCGTCCCGGCCTCCATCGAGGTGGCTATGCGCGCCAAGGGCTTCGACCGGGGACTGTTCGGCTGGCTGGTCAACGCGCCGTGGTCCAACCCGGGCTTCTCGGGCTTCTTCCTGTCGCTCGTCATCTTCGGCTTCGGCGGCGGCATCACGGGCGTGGTGCTCGGGACGCAGCAGATCAACATCATGGCGCACAACACCCTGCGCATCCCCGGCCACTTCCACGTGACGGTGGTGGGCGGCACTGCGCTCGCGTTCATGGCGCTGACCTACTACCTGGTGCCGCTGATCTTCCAGCGCGAGTTCTACGCCAGGCCCCTGGCGCGCCTGCAGCCGTGGCTGTTCGGCGTCGGCATCTCGATCTTCGCGATCGGCATGTCGTTCGCGGGCTCGTACGGGGTGCCGCGCCGGCACTGGGACGTCGAGTTCACCGGCGCCATGTTCTCCACCGGCTTCGACTCGGGCGCGCACGTGATGCTCGGGCTCCTCGGCGTGGGCGCGGTGATCGCCTTCCTCGGCCTGCTTCTGTTCGTCGCGCTCGTGGTGGCCACGGTGTTCTTCGGCCGCTCCAATGCGGGCCGGCCGATGGAGGCATGGCACGCCGAGCGGCGCGTGCGCGAGGCGCTCCAGCCGACGGCGGTCGCCGACGATCATCGGGTTCCGGGCACGCTCGCGCTCACCGGCGTGTTCCTGCTCTCGTTCGCCGTCTACTACTTTGCGAACTGGCTATGGCTCTCGGACGTCTGGCACGTGCGCTAGGCGCCGCAGGGTCGGGCACCCAGCGCTTCTTCGTCGGAGGGGGCTTCCCCGCCTTCGCGCTGTTCCTGCTGCTGTTCTGGCAGGCCCTGCTGCTCGCGGTCCTGCTCGCACCGGCCGCGCCGGGAGCTCTCGGGGCATTCGCCGAGGAGTTCCGCCTCTGGTGCTTCGGCTGGGACCCCGCCTCCGGGCGCTACGATATCGGCCTGTTCCTCGCGATGACCACGCCCCCGTTCACGCTCGCGGCGATCCTCGTGGTCGTGTGGTGGGAGCCGCTCCGCGAGCTGTTGCAGCGCCGCGCCGCGCTCGCGCTGCACGCGGTCGCCGCCGCCGCAGTGGTCGGCGTCGCGGCGGGAGCCCTCGCGGCGCTCCGCAGCGAGCCCGACGCGAGCGAGCTGCCCTTCCCGGCCGAGGCGCTCCGCACGGCCTTTCGCGCGCCCGCGCTGCGTCTCACCAACCAGCTGGGCCAGGACGTGGACCTTGCGGCGCTGCGCGGTCAGGTCGTGCTGCTCACCGCGGTGTACGAGCAGTGCTCGCAGAGCTGCCCGGCGATCCTCGAACAGGCGCGGCGCGCGCTCGAAGAAGTTCCCCCGGCGGCGCGCTCCGACGTGCGCGTGCTCGGCGTGACGCTCGACCCCGAGCACGACACGCCCGCAGCGCTGGCGCGACTCGCAGCGCGACACGGTCTGGAGCCGCCCCTCTACCAGCTCGTGACGGGCGCGCCGGCGGAGGTCGAGCCGGTGCTCGACCAGATGAGCGTCGCGCGGCGGCGCGACGAAGCGACCGGAGTGATCGACCACGCCAACCTGTTCCTGCTGATCGACCGGCAGGGCAAGCTCGCCTATCGCTTCTCACTCGGTCCGCGCCAGACGCGCTGGCTCGGCGCCGCGCTGCGCGTGCTGCTCGAGGAGCGAGTCGATGCCGGCTGAGCGCGCGCCGGCGCTGACGCGCGCCGCGGCGCGGCTGGCGGGCGGATTGCGCGGCCGGCTGCCCGGGCTGCGCCCTCGGCGCGCAGCACCCCCCTCGCCCGCCCTGCGGCTCGCGCCGCGCATCCGCGGCGAGGGCCTGCTGCGGGCGCTCGAACGCCCTTTCCTCGCGCTCGATCGCGCGCTCGCGCGCGCGCTGCCCGACGAGCTGAACCCACTGCAACACACCGGCGCGATCGCGATCACGCTCCTCGTCGTCGCCACCGTCACCGGTGTGATCCTGCTGTTCTGGTACCGGCCGAGCGTGCACCTCGCCTACGGCTCCGTGGCCGACCTCACGCAGTCGCCCCTCGTCGCCGGCCTGATGCGCTCGCTGCACCGCTACAGCTCCGACGGCTGCATGTTCTTCGCGCTCGTCCACGCGCTGCGCCTGTTCTCCGAGCGTCGCTTCTCCGGGCCGCGCTGGCTGGCGTGGGTCACGGGAATCGCGTCGCTCGCGATCCTGTGGTTCCTGGGCTGGACCGGCTACTGGCTGGTGTGGGACGCGCGCGCGAAGTACGTCGCGGTCGGCACCGCGCGCGCACTGGACGCGCTGCCGATCTTCGCCGACCCGATGGGTCGCTCCTTCCTCTTCGACGCGGGGATCAACTCCCTGCTCTTCTTCGTCGTGTTCTTCGTGCACATGCTCGTGCCGCTGGCGATGGTGTTCACGCTGTGGCTGCACCTCGCGCGCGTGGCCCGCGCAAAGTGGATCGCGTCGCTGCCGCTTTCGGTCTGGGCGATCGGGGCGATGCTGGTCCTCTCCCTCGCCTACCCGGCCGAGAGCGCGGGGCCGGCGCAGATGACGGCGCGCGCCGAGCACTTCTCGATGGACTGGTGGTTCCTGCTCCCGCTCGCGCTGACGGAGCGGCTCTCCGGCGGCGCGCTCGTCGCGCTGTTCCTCGGCGGCGGGGTCGCGCTGGGATCCGCGCCCTGGGTGCTCTCGCGCGGCCGCCATCGCCCCGCCGCGGTCGAGCCGGAGCGCTGCAATGCCTGCAAGCAGTGCTACCAGGACTGCCCCTACGAGGCGATCTCGATGGTGCCGCGACTCGACACGCTGCGGCGCGAGAAGTACCCGCTGCAGGCCGAAGTCGATCCCGCCAAGTGCGTGGCATGCGGCATCTGCGTGGCGTCGTGCGATTCGATCGGGACCGACCTGTCGTCGTTCGAGCTGCTCGAGCAGCGCCAGCGGCTCGAGGCCTGGATGCGCGCGGCGCGGGAGGCCGGCGAGGAGCCCCTCGTCGCCTTCACCTGCGCGCAATCCGCGGGCGGCGGGCTCGCGGTCGACCCGGAGAGCGGGCTCTGCGTCAGCCTGCCCGGCTGGCGCGTGCTCGTCGTTCCGTGCGCCGGCTGGGTTCACACGATGACGCTCGAACGCGCGCTGCGCCGTGGCGCGAGCGAGGCGCTGGTGGTGAGCTGTCCGCCCGGCGCATGCCACTACCGCGAGGGACCCGCGTGGCTCGCGGAGCGCCTCGAAGGCGTGCGTACGCCCGTGCTGCGGCGAGAGTACGTCGCGCGCGAGCGCATCCACGTGCTGCACCTCGCGCGTGATCGCGTCCGCGCGCTGGCGCGCGCGGCGGCACGCATCCGCGGCGGGGAGACGCTCGCGGGCGCGCGCCGCGTGCCCGCCGGACTCGCAGGCCTGGCGTCGGTCGCACTGGCGCTGCTCGTCGCAGTTCTCGTCGGAGCGGTGAGCGATCTCGGTTTCGCGGCGCCCGCGGCGCCCGGCTCCGAGCTGGTCGTGAGCTTCAAGCATCCCGGCCGCCGCGAGGAGCACTGCCGCGAGCTCTCGGAAGAGGAACGCGCTGCCCGGCCCGTGCACATGCGGCTGCAGCGCGTGTGCGACCGCGCGCGCGCCGACGTGCGCCTGCGCGTCAGCGTGGATGGCGAGCGCAGCGTCGAGCGCGCCTACGAGCCGCAGGGCGTCTGGAACGACGGCAACAGCGTCGCGATCGAGTCGATCCCGATCGACCCCGGCGTGCACGTGGTGCGCGTCGAGATCGGCGACAGCCTCGACCCGGGCGAGTGGAGCTTCGCCACCGAGCAGCGCCTGGAGTTCACGACCGACGCGCGCCGCGTGATCGCCTTCGACCGCCTGAGCGGCTTCACCGCGCACTAGGAGAGCCGCATGCCCGCCGCCACGAAGACCCTGCCGCTCGCGGCGAACGACCTGGCGCGCGGCGCTCGCTTCGCCGCCAGCCTGCGCGACTACGCAGCACTCACCCGCCCCGCGATCCTGGCGCTGGTCGCGCTCACCGCGCCGGCCGCGATGGTCCTGGACGGCGGCGGCTGGCCCGACCCCGCGACGCTCGCCTTCGCTCTGCTCGGGATCGCCGGGCTCGGCGCGGGCGGGAGCGCATTGAACGCCTGGTGGGAGCGCGAGCGCGATGCGCGCATGCTGCGCACGCGCGACCGGCCGCTGCCGGACGGCCGGCTCGCCCCGGCGCGCGCGCTCGCCTTCGGAATCGGGTCGACGGCCGCGGGGCTCTTGCTCCTCGGCGCCGTGGGCGGCCCGCTGCCGCTCGCGCTCGGCGCCGCAGCCGTCGCGCACTATCTGCTCATCTACACGATCTGGCTCAAGCCGCGCAGCGCACACAGCACCGTCGTCGGCGCGCTCGCGGGCGCCGCTGCGCCGCTGATCGGCGATGCGCTCGACGGGCGCATCGGTTTCTGGGGCGTGGCGCTGTGGGCGATCGTGTTCGCCTGGCAGCCCCCGCACGTCTGGTCGATCGCGCTGTACCGGCGCGACGAGTACGCGGCGGCCGGCTTCCGCATGCTGCCCCAGGTGGTGGGCGCGCGCGGCACGCGCATGCGCCAGCTCGGCTGGGCGCTCGCGCTGATCCCACTCTCCTTGCTGCCCGTGTTCGGCGGCGCGCTCGGTCCCGCCTATGCGGCGGTCGCGGTCGCGGCAGGCATCGGCTTCTGCGCCGCGATCGCGCGCGCGCTGCGCTCGGACGACGCGGCCGACGACCGCCGCGTGTTCCGCGTCTCGCTGCTCTACCTCTCCAGCCTGTTCCTCGCGATGATCGGCGAGCTCGGAGCGCGCGAGGTCGTCGCGCTGCCGCAGGCGCTGCCACACGTCGGGGGGGCGCTCAACGCCGCAGTCACTGCTCTGCTCGTCGCGGCCTTCTGGGCGATCCGCCGCGGAAACCGCGTGCTCCACCGGCGCTGCATGCTCGGCGCGGTCGGCACGGGCGCCGTGTTCCTGGTGCTCTACGTCGCGCAGTGGGTGCTGCTGGGCCACCGCCACCTGCCCGGGGACGACTGGGTGCGCAGCGTCTTCCTCGTGATCCTTGCGACGCACACGGTGCTCGCCGTCGTCGTCGTGCCCTTGATCGCGCGAGCGCTCTCACTGGCGCTGCGGGAACGGATCGCCGAGCACCGCCGCTTCGTGCGCATCGCGTATCCGGTGTGGCTCTACGTGTCGGTGACCGGCCTGATCGTCTACTGGATGAACAACCACCTGCGCCCGGGCGTATGACCGGCGTCATAACCCCGCGTCGCGGCGCGGGCCAAGCTCGTGCGGTGCGCACGACCGGACTTCGCGCGCTTCGGCTCGGCGCCGCCGCGGCTCTCGCGGCGGCCTGCTCGAGCGCTATCGAGACGCGCCCGCCGCAGATCGTGACCGCGCCAACGGAGGAGGTAGTCGTCACCGCGCACGTGCGGCGCGGCGATGTGACGACCCCAGTGATCACCACCGGCTCGATCGCGGCGCGCCGCTGGAGCCCGATCGGCCCCACGGTGCCCGGCCGCATCCTCGCGGTGTTCGTGCACGTCGGCGACGAGGTTCCCCTCGGCACGCCGCTGTTCCAGATCGATCCCGGACCCTACGCGATCTCGGCGCAGGCCGCGGAGGCGGGCCTGGCCCTCGCCCGCGCGGAGCGCGACAACGCGCGCGAGGACGCGCGCTCCAGTCAGACGCTCGCCGAGAAGGACATCGTCTCGCCGCAGCAGCACCGCCAGATCCTCACCCGGCTCGCGATCGCGGAGGCCCGCGTGGAGCAGGCGGAGTCCGCGCTCGCGCGCGCTCGCGACGATCTGTTCCGCACCTTCGTGCTCGCGCCCTACGCTGCGATCGTGGTCGAGCGACTGGCGCACGAGGGGACCATGGCGACCGTCACGCCGATCACGACCGTCCTCCTGCTGCACGCCGCAGGCGAGCTCGAGGCGGTGCTCTCGGTTCCGGAGGCGACGGGCGTCTCGGTGCTGTCCGGCGACCGCGTGCGGCTGACGATCGAAGGTCTGCCGGAACCGCTGGAGTCCGAGGTCTCCACCGTGACCGCGAGCGTCGACCCGGCGACGCGCACCTACAAGGTCCGCGCGCCGGTGCGCGATCCCGCAGCCCGGCAGGTGAAGGCGGGCGCGTTCGTGCACGCCGAGATCCTGCCCCGGCCGCGCGTCGCCGCGCTGTTGATCGAGCGCGCGGCCGTCGCCCACCACGACGGCTCCGCGATCGCCTTCCGCGCCGCCGGCGGGCGGGCCGAGCGCGTGACGCTGCGGCTCGGCGCGATCGGCGAGCGCGAAGTCGAGGTGCTCGAGGGCCTTGCCGATGGCGACGAGGTCGTGATCGGCGAAGCCGTCGCGCGACTCTCCGACGGCGCGCGCATCCGGACCGGCCTCGCGCCGGCGGTCGCGGCGGCCGGGGGGACGGCGCGGCCATGAGCCTCGCCTCCACCTCCGTCCGGCGGCCCGTCTTCGCGCTGATGCTCGTGCTCGGGCTGGTGACGCTCGGGCTCGTCTCGCTGTCCCGGCTCGAGATCGCGCTCGATCCCAAGGTCGAGTTCCCGCTGGTCACGGTGGCGACGCCGCTGCGCGGCGCGTCGCCCGAGACGGTCGAGGCCGACGTGACCGATGTGCTCGAGGAGGAGATCAACACCACCGAGGGGATCAAGTCGCTGCGCTCGCTCTCCTCCGAGGGGCTGTCGCAGGTCTTCGTCGAGTTCGAGCTGGGATCGGACGTACACCGCAAGGCGCAGCTGGTGCGGGAGAAGGTCGCGCAGGCGCGCATGCGGCTGCCGCAGGACGTCGAGGACCCGGTGGTCACGCAGCTGGATCCGACCGCGATGCCAATCCTGTCGATCATGCTCGCGGGGCCCTACTCGATCCGCGAGCTGTCCGAATTCGCGGAGAACCAGCTGGCGGAGCGGATCGAGCGCCTGCAGGGCGTCGGCAGCGTCGCCGTAGTCGGGTCGCGCAAGCGCGAGATCCGCATCTGGCTCGATCCGCTGCGCCTCGCCGGCTATCACCTCTCGATCGACGACGTCTCCAACGTGCTGCGGCGCGAGAACGCCGAGATCGCGAGCGGCCGGATCGAGAGCCCCGAGCGCGAGTGGTCGGTGCGCACCGCGAGCAAGGTGGAGCGCGTCGAGGACTTCGGGGCGCTGATCGTCTCCGAGCGCGAGGGAGCGCTGGTGCGCCTGCGCGACGTCGCCACGGTCGAGGACGGGCTCGAAGAGGAGCGCAGCATCGCGCGCCTCGACGGTCAGCGTGGCGTGTCGCTCGACGTGCGCCGCCAGAGCGGCGCGAATACGGTCGCGGTGGCGCGCGCGGTGCGTGCGGAAGTCGAAGCCAGCCGCGCGAGCCTGCCGCCGGGGATGGAGCTGGTGATGGCGCGCGACAACGCGCGCTTCATCGAGCGCTCGATCCGCTCGGTGTTCGAGGACATGCTCTGGGGCGGCATCCTGGCGATCGCCGTGGTGCTGCTGTTCCTGCGCAACGTGCGTTCGACGTTCATCGCGTCGCTCGCCATTCCCGCGAGCGTGCTCGCCTCCTTCAGCTTCTTTCACCTGGCCGGCTTCACGCTCAACATGATGACGCTGATGGCCCTCTCGCTCTCGATCGGGCTCGTGATCGACGACGCGATCGTCGTGCTCGAGAGCATCTACCGGCGGCTCGAGGCGGGCGAGCCCGGCCCGGCCGCCGCGGAACGGGGCACGGAGCAGGTCGGCCTCGCGGTGGTGTCGACCACGCTCGCGGTGTGCGGGGTCTTCGTGCCGATCGCGTTCATGTCGGGGATGGTCGGCCAGTGGTTCTACGAGTTCGGACTCGTGGTGGTGATCGCGGTGTGCGTCTCGACGCTGATCGCACTCACGCTCGCGCCCGCGGCGGCGAGCCGGATGCTGCGCGCCGCCCGTGAGCCGGGGCCGCTCGCGCGCCGGGTCGAGAGCGCACACGCGTGGCTCGAGCGGGGCTACGCGCGCCTGCTCGGGGCCGCGCTGCGTCGCAAGGGCGTGACGGTGGGTGCGGCGCTGCTCGCCATCGCCGGCGGTTGCGGGGTCGCCGCGACGCTGCCCTTCGACTTCTACCAGCAGGGGGACATGGGCGAGTTCGCCGTCGACGCCAAGCTGCCGATCGGTACTACGCTCGCGGTGACGGATCGGGTCGCGCGCCGGCTGGAGGAGACGATCCAGCAGCTTCCGCAGGTCCGCTACGTGTTCACGGGCGTGGGCGGCGGGCGCCAGCACGAGCCCAACCGCGCGCGGCTCTACGTGAAGCTCGTCGACCGCCGCGAGCGACGGGAGACGCAAGCCGAGCTGATGGCGCAGCTGCGCACGCGGCTTCCCGGGCTGGTGCCCGAGGCCGAGGAGCTGTCGGTCGATCAGATCTCGTGGATGCAGTCCTCCGGGCGTGCGGCGGCGCTGCAGTACACCCTGCGCGGGCCGGACCTCGGGCGCCTGCAGCGCCACGCCGACGAGCTGCTGGCGCGCATGCGGACCGACCCGATCTTCGCCGACGTCGCCTCCTCCTACGAGACGGGCAGGCCCGAGATCCGCCTCTCGCTGTTGCGCGACGTGGCGGCGGACCTCGGCGTGCCCGGCGTCGTGGTCGGGCGCACGATCCGGGCGCTGCTCGCCGGCGAGGAGGTCGGATCCTACGAGGAGGCGGGCGAGCGCTTCGCCGTGCGCGTGCAGGTGCTGCCGGCCTACCGCGACGATCCCGCCCGGCTGCAGCTGATCCGCGTGCGCTCGCTGCACGGCGAGCTGATCCCGCTCTCGAACCTGGTGCGCGTGCGCATGGGCTCCGGAGCGGTCGCGATCCACCGCGAGAATCGCGCGCGCGCGATCACGCTCTTCGCGAACCTGACGGGGGACGCGACGCTCGGCGACGGAGCCGCCCGGCTCGAGCGCTTCGGGCGCGAGGTCGCGATCGCCGCCCCGGACGAGCTCTCACCCTCGGGCAAGGCGCGTGCGATGAAGGACGCAGGAGCCGCCCTGGTCTTCGCGTTCGCGCTCGCGCTCGCCTCGATCTACATGATCCTGGCGTCGCTGTTCAACTCGCTCACGCACCCGCTGACCATCATGATGTCGGCGCCGCTCTCGTTCATCGGCGGCTTCCTGGCGCTCAAGCTCGCGGGCATGTCGCTCGAGCTGATGAGCGGGATCGGGCTCTTGGTGCTGATGGGGCTGGTGATGAAGAACGGCATCCTGCTGGTCGACTGCGCCAACCAGCTGCGCGAGGACGGCCGTGGGCCGGACGAGGCGATGCTCGCGGCGGGGCCGATTCGGATGCGCCCGGTGCTGATGACCACCGGCGCGCTGATCTTCGGCATGCTGCCGGTCGCCCTGTTCTCGAGCGATGGCTCGGAGTTCCGCCGCCCGATGGCGATGATCACCGTGGGCGGCCTGCTCACCTCCACGTTCCTGACGCTCGTGGTCGTGCCCGTGGTCTACAGCGTGATGGACGGCGTCGCGCTCCGACTGCGCGCGCTGCCCGCGCGCATCTCCGCGGCCGAGAGGCCGTGGGTGGCTTCGATCACGCGGATCGCCCAGCGCGTGAGGGGCACCAGGCTCGCGGTGTCGATCTTGTCGAGGTCGTCCGAGTCGTCGAACAGGTAGTACGGCGCCGAGAGGAAGTTCACGAGCGGCACGCCGCGCGCGTGGAAGAAGCCCCCGTCGGTCGTCGGTGTCGGGGCGAAGGTGTCCGGGCGCAGCACGAGCGAGCGCTCGAGCCCCTCGGCTTCCAGCGCGGCACGCACGGCTGCGCGCAGCCCGGGCTCGTCGGTGGTGAAGAACCAGCGCGGCTCGCAGCGGCCCGTGGGCGCCAGCTTGCCGCCGGTCTGCGCGAATTCGCGCGCCGCGTGCTCGAGGTGCACCTCCAGCACGATGCGCTCGAGCCCGGCCGCGTGCCGCTCGAGGAAGCCGCGGCAGCCGGCGCCGCCGGCCATGTGCGCGGCGTTGAGCAGGAAGAGGATGCGGTGCGGGCGCTCCGCGGGCGGCACGCGCGACCAGTACGCAGCCTGAGCGAGCACGAGCGCCGTGCCGGAGGCGTCCTCGACCGCCGACGCCCAGGGCCCGTCGTGATGCGAGCCGATCACGACGGTCTCGTCGTCGGCGCCCGGAAGCTCGCCGATCACGTTGTGCGAGACGAGCGGTGCGCGCGACGCGTCGACGCGTAGCCGGATGCGCAGCGGGCCGCGCGCGAGCGCTGCTCGCAGGCTCGCGCCCGCGCTGCCCGGGATCCATACGCCAGGGATCGGCCGCAGGGTCCCGTCGTACGGCACGTAGTAGTGGCACGAGTCGCCCGGATGGCCCGCGAGCGAGCCGACGAACGCGGTGGCGCCCGCCGCGATCGCCGGCTCCATCACCTGCATGATCTCGCGCCCGAACGGGAGCAGCTGCGTCGCTCCCGCAAGCGAGCCGCCGGGGTCGAACACGCGCGCCGCCTCCCCGCCGACGGGAAGCAGGGCCGGAACGCGCAGAAGCGAGACCTCGTAAAGGGCAGCCTTGCGGCGAACGCGCTCGGGGTGCCCCGCGTCCCACCCCGCGAGCTCGAGCACGCGCGCGCGGCACGGCGCCGAGAACGGCAGCGGGAAGCACTCGATGGGCTGCGCGCCGTCCGCGTGCAGCACCTCGAGCGACCAGGAGTGCGGCTCCCAGCCAGGCACGTCGACGGGCTCGAGGCGCACGTTCTCGAGCCCGAACGCTCGCAGGCGCCCGGCGCAGAACTCCTCGGTCCAGCGGTCCGCAGGCGTGCCGGGCCGGCGCACGCCGCGCAGGTAGATCGCCTCGATCCAGCGGAAGATCGCCGCCGCGTCGGGTACGAGTTCGCGCCGGATCACCACGCGCTCACTCCCATCTCGCGCGCGCCGCGCAGCATGCTGACGATCATACCGGCCGCTCGGACCGGTCCGGCCCGTCGATCCCGGGATCGGCCTCCGCCGGCGCGCGCAGTCCGAGCCGCACTTCGACCGCCTCGCGGATCTTCCGGCGCGCAAAGGCCAGGTGAACGACGAGCGCCGCAAGGAACGCCCAGGTCGACCAGACGTGGACCTGCACCGAGGCGTCGAGCAGCCAGAGCGGGCCCGCGTCGAGCCAGATCACGGCGCCGGAGGCGGAGAGCGCGAGCGAGAGCACGAGGCTCAGGGCCAGGTGCGCCTTGCGCCAGGTCAGGTGCGGTCGGCGCAGGCGCGCCGAGGCGTCGCGCAAGAGCGGACGGCCCGCAAACGCGAGCGCCAGCGCAGGCGCGGCGAGGAAGACCACGGCGGACTGCTCGTGGAGCAGCGCGAGCTCGCGGCCGTAGCCACCCAGCACGCGCGCGCGCAGCTCGGGCCACTGAATCAGCATGCCCGTCGCGACGAGCACGAGGCTCGCGAGCGTGTGGATCGCATGCAGCGCGCTCCGGGCCGTCGCCGGCGCGAGCATCGAGCGACCAGAGGACTCTGCGCGCACCCCCGCAGGCTGCGGCGCCGCGAGCGTGCGCCGTATGACCAGCGTCATAGCAGCACCGCTGGAGCCGATGGCAACGTTCGGGCGAACTCCCGGCCCGCGGATGAGCCGGATCCGAGGAGATCTTCATGCGCGCCCGACACCACTCCGGTCTCGCACTCGAGGCGCTGCTCGATCCCGACGCTGACGCCTGGCGCGCCGCACGCCCCGAGTCGATCAAGCTCGTCGGCACGCCGCTCGTGCTGCAGCCGACCGCGGCGATCCAGGTGGCGTGGAGCAAGAAGCAAATCGGCGCGGTGTCGCGAGTCGCGGTGTCTGCGCTGTGCGACGCCTCCATGCTCGCGTTCCGGCTCGAGTGGGAGGACCCGACCGAGAGCCGCGCGATCGTCGACACAGTGTCCTTCCCCGACGCCGCCGCGATCGTGCTGCCTTCCGCCCCCGGCGCGCCGCTCGTGACCATGGGAGCACCGGGTCAGGCCGTGAACGCCTGGTACTGGCGCGCCGACGAGGAGAAGGGACGCAACGTGGTCGCCGAGGGCATCGGAACCTCGCGCGCCGCGGACACCGAGCTCGTCGCCGCGCGCGGCACCTGGAAGGGCGGCCGCTGGCGCGTGGTGATCGCCCGCGCGCTCCGCGTCCGGACGGCGGAGCCCGTCGCACAGCTCGAGCCCGGACAGAAGACACAGTTCGGTGTCGCCGTCTGGGAGGGATCCCACGGCGAGCGCGCGGGTCTCAAGGCATTCAGCGGCGAGTGGCGGGAGCTCGACCTCGACGCTCCGCCCGCCGCGAGGAGGTGAGCATGTCTCCGGCGTCCTTGCGTCAGCTCGCGATGGTCCTCGACCTGAACAAGTGCATCGGCTGCCAGACCTGCACGATCGCGTGCAAGCGCCTGTGGACCCGCGAAGAGGGCACGGACTCCATGTGGTGGAACACCGTGAATACCATGCCCGGACGCGGCACCCCGCGCGACTGGGAGCAGATGGGAGGCGGCTTCCGCGAGGGCGTGGCGCAGCCGGGACGGCTGCCCACGGCGAAGGACTTCGGGGAGGCCTGGTCGTTCAACCACGAAGAGGTGTTCTTCGGCGGCAAGGGCAGCGAGGTCCAGCTGCGGCCTTCGGGCGATCCGGACTGGGGTCCGAACTGGGACGAGGACCAGGGCGGCGGCGAGTATCCCAACGCCTATTACTTCTACCTCCCGCGCATCTGCAATCACTGCACGCATCCGGCCTGCCTCGAGGCATGTCCGCGCAAGGCGATCGAGAAGCGAGCGGAGGACGGCATCGTCCTGATCAACGAGGACCGCTGCCGGGGCTATCGCTTCTGCATGGAGGCCTGCCCGTACAAGAAGATCTACTTCAACCACGCCAAGAAGGTTTCGCAGAAGTGCATCTTCTGCTTCCCGCGCGTGGAGAACGGGGTGGCTCCGGCCTGTGCGCGGATGTGCCCGGGGCGGGTTCGGTTCGTCGGCTACCGCGACGACCCGAACGCGCCGATCCACAAGCTGGTGGACGTCTGGAAGGTGGCGCTGCCGCTGCATCCCGAGTACGGCACCGAGCCCAACGTCTTCTACGTGCCCCCGATCGCCCCGCCGCGCTTCGACGAGAACGGCAACATCGACGAGTCGAAGCCGCGCATCCCCGACGCGTACCTGATCTCGCTGTTTGGCGACGACGTGCTGCGCGTGCTCGGAGTGCTCAAGGCCGAGATGGCGAAGACGCGCGCGGGCGCCAAGTCGGAGCTCTTGGACCTGCTGATCGCCTACCAGTGGAAGGACATGTTCGGCGGCTTCGACCGCGATCCCGCCACGATCGAGTGGAAGACCGCCTGAAGGGGGATCGCATGGACGCGCTCCAGATCGACCGACGCACCTTCCTGCGCGCAGCGGCTACAGGCGGCGCGACGCTCGCGCTCGGTCTCTGGCGGCTGCGCCCTGCGGCGGCCGCCGCCGCGGCGACGGCTACGCCGCCGGTCTACGGCGACTGGCGCGACGTCTATCGCAAGCGCTGGTCGTGGGATCGGGTCGGTCGCAGCACGCACTTCGTGAACTGCTGGTACCAGTCGCACTGCGCCTGGAACGTGTACGTGAAGGACGGCCTGGTCTGGCGCGAGGAGCAGGCCGCGGACTACCCTCAGATCCGCCCCGACGTGCCGGACTTCAACCCGCGGGGCTGCCAGAAGGGCTCCTGCTTCAGCGAGCGCATGTACGACGCGTCGCGGCTCAAGTGGCCGCTCAAGCGCGTGGGCGAGCGTGGCTCGGGGAAGTGGCAGCGCATCTCGTGGCAGCAGGCGCTGGACGAGATCGCCGACTCGGTGCTCGACACGATCTCCGGAGAGGGCAGCGACCGCGTGATCTGGGAGCTCGGCCCGCTCTACACCATGGGCACGATGGGCGCCGCGCACCAGCGCTTCGCGGCGCTCTGCGACTCGACCTCGCTCGACATGAACACCGAGATCGGGGACGGCCACCGCGGCGCGGCCGAGACGTTCGGCAAGATCGTCTTCGAGCGCTCGGCGGACGACTACTTCAACTCCGACCTGATCCTGTGCTGGGGCGCGAACCCGGTCGCCACGCAGATCCCGAACGCCCACTTCCTGCTCGAGGCGCGCTATCACGGCGCGGAGCTCTGGACCATCGCGCCGGATTTCTCGCCGTCCGCCATGCACGCGGACCGCTGGATCCCGGTGAAGCCCGGGGGCGACGCCGCGCTGGCGCTCGGCGCGGCGCACGTGATCATCGAAGAGGGCCTGCTCGACCGCGCGTTCGTGACCGAGCAGACCGATTTCCCGCTGCTGGTGCGCGAGGACACGCGCCAGTACCTGCGCGAGTCGGACCTGCGCGAGGGCGGCGACGGCGACCAGCTGTACCTGCACGACGCCAAACGCGGGATCGTTCCGGCAGCGTACCGCTCGCTCGCGCTCGACGGCGCGGAGCCCTCGCTCGAAGGGCGCTTCGAGGCCACGCTCCACGACGGCCGCAAGGTGGGAGTGCGCACCGTGTTCTCGCTCTTGCGCGAGAAGCTGGCTCGCGACTACACGCCCGAGCAGGCCTCGAAGCTCTCCGGCACCCCCGTTTCGCTGATCCGCGACTTCGCGCGGCGCATGGCCCGCGCGAAGGCCGCGGCCATGGTGACGACCAGCAACTTCAGCAAGTACTACCACGGGAATCTGATCGAGCGCTCGCAGGCCCTGCTGTTCGCCCTCGCCGGCCAGTACGGCAAGAAGGGCAGCGGCTTCGTGGCGTTCCCCTTCCTCGTCCACGATGGCCTCGAGCGCTTCGTCCTGGGCATGCTCGACCTGCCGACGCGCGCACTGATCGCGGCGTACGGCCTGGTCGATCACGCGCGCCTGAAGCTCGCCGGCTGGACCGACGAGATGATCACCTACGAGCGCAGCCGCATGGCGTTCGCCAGCGGGCGCAGCTGCTCCGGGGCGATGTTCTGGTACGTACATGCCGGGCTGGTCGACGCTAGCGAGCAGCTGCGCGACTGGGATCCCTACCTGAAGCGCCCGATCCGCGAGGTGCTGCAGGAGTCGCTCGACAAGAGCTGGCAGTACGTGTGGCCCAAGCCCGGCAACGACCCGCGCGTGATGTTCGTGCTCGGCTCGAACCCGCTGCGACGCATCCGCAGCTACCCGCTGGTGCGGAAGAACCTGTGGCCCAAGCTGCGCACCATCGTGACGCTCGACTGGCGCATGACCTCGACCGCCCTGCAGTCCGACTACGTGCTGCCGGTCTCCGCCTGGTACGAGCGCACCGAGCACAAGTGGGTGACGCCGCTCATGCCGTTCATTCACGCCGGCGAGAAGCTCGCCTCGTTCCACGAGACGAAGTCGGACTGGGAGATCATCTCGCGCCTGGCCGAGGCGGTGGATCGCCGGGCCAAGGCGCGCGGCATCAAGGGCTTCACGGACCGCAGCGGCCGCGAGCGCAGCCTCGAGACGCTCTACGCCACCTTCTCGAGCGACGGCGCCTACGGCCACACCGACGACGACAAGGTCGCGGGCGCGATGATCGAGGCCTCCACCAACCTCGAAGGTGTCTCGTGGGAGGACCTGAAGAAGCGCGGCTGGGCGCGCTTCACCAGTCTCGGCGACAGCGCGGCGTCGATCGGGAACGCGACGAAGATCGCGGCCGACGACACCATCACCCCGCTCACGGACCACGTGATCGACAAGGTCCCCTACCCGACGCTCTCGCGCCGCATGCAGTTCTACCTGGACCACGAGCTGTACCTCGAGATGCAGGAGGAGCTGCCGGCGCACAAGGACTCGCCGACGGCGGGCGGCAACTTCCCACTGCAGCTCACCGGCGGCCACACGCGCTGGTCGATCCACTCGGCGTGGCGCGACGACGCGCTGATGCTCCGCCAGCAGCGCGGACAGCCGGTGATGTACATCAGCGCGGAGGACGCGCGCGCGCGCGGCATCGACGACGGCGCGCGCGTGCGCGTGTGGAACGACCTCGACGCCTTCGAGATCATGGCCAAGGTCGCGCCGAACGTGCGGCCCGGGCAGCTGATCCTCTACCACGCCTGGGACAACTTCCAGTTCAAGGGCGGGCGCGGCTTCCAGAACCTGATCCCGACGCCACTCAACCCGGTGGAGCTGGCTGGAGGCCAGTTCCACCTGCGACCGGTGTTCATCGCGATGCAGCCGTCGCACACCGATCGCGACACACACGTCGACGTGGCGCTGGCATGAGCACAGCCGCCCTCGACCCCGCACCCGGATCCGCAGCGGCGCGCTGCGCCGCGCGCAGCCGGGCCTGGCGCCTGTTCGCTGCAGCGCTCGACTACCCCGAAGGCCAGGCGCTGGACGACGTGCGCAGCGGCGTGCTGGCCCGGGCGCTCGCAGCGGTGCTGGCCGAGGTCGCCCCTGCCCCCGCCGCCGGCCTCGATCAGGGGGCGCTCCGCGACGCGGGCGACGGAGACGACCTCGCGATCGAGTACACGCGGCTCTTCGACGTGGGCGCGGCGGGCCCGCCCTGCCCGCTCTACGGCGGTGTCTGGGGAGTAGCCCGCATGAAGACCATGGAAGAGGCGGTGCGCTTCTACAACCACTTCGGCCTCTCGATGGCAGACGATCCGCGCGAGCTGCCCGATCACCTGACCACGCAGCTCGAGTTCCTGCACTTCCTCGCGTTCCGCGCGGCGGAGGCGCTGGCGACGGGGGCTGATGCCGGCCCCTACCTTCGCGCAGAACGCGACTTCGTCCTGCGCCATCCACTCGCCTGGATCCCGAAGTGGCGCGCGAAGCTCGAGAAGGAGCACGCCGCGCCCTTCTTCGTGGCGTACGCGCGCGCGCTCGAGGCGCTGCTCCGCGCCGCCCACGCGGAGCTCGCCTCGGCGCACGCGTAGATCCGCAGCCCGCCATGGCCGAGACGGGCTCGTCGCGTCCGCTGCTGCCCGCCGCCCCTTAGCCCGGGCGTCCATCGACGCGGGGGCGCAGCAGGATCGGCGCGTAGACGCAGAGGAAGAGCGCGAACGCGGCCGTCCAGAGCAGGCCTGCGGCGACGACGAGCGGCACGGCGAAGCGCGGCGCGACGGCGTGACCCGCCACGCGCAGCAGCGCGCCGAGCGAGACGAGCGCGTAGGCGAGCGGGATGCCGCGTGGCGCGGCGAGCGGCCGGCCGGTGTGGCCGAGGGCGACGCGCGTCATCACCGCCAGGATCATCGCGCCGAACGCGCCGGCGGTGAGCGCGTGCACGCCTGCGGTCCAGGGCGCTGGCGCGCCGAGGTCGCCCGCCGCGACGCAGGCGAAGCCGACGACGAGCCACGCGTAGCCCGCGTGCAGCGACCACACGAGCGCGTCGCCGCGCGTGCGCACACTGCGCCAGCCGGACATGCGCGCCGCGAGCAGAGCCGCGCAGAGCGCCGCCAGCGCGCCACTCGCCAGCGTCCGCGGAGCGACGAGGTCGAGCGCGGCGTAGAGCGCCAGCGCTCCGAGCGCGCCCCGGTTCGCCCACGGGCGCTGCACGACCTCGCTCGCGTCTCCGGCTCGCCGCAGCGCGTTCTGCGTGAACGACGGCGTGATGCGCCCGCCGACCACCGCGACGAGGAGCGCGATCAGGTCGACGCCGAGTCGCAGTCCAGCCTGGGCGCCGCCGCGCAGGATGCCAAGCGCTTCGGCATGCACGAGCGCATTGGCGAGCGCGAGCGCGGCGAGCAGAAGCGGAAAGCCGTAGTTGCGGCGCTGGCGCGTGGCGAGGAGTGGTGCGGCCACGACGAGCGCGAGCAGTGGCAGGAACGCCACGTCGATCGCGGCGACGAGCGCGGCCGGCAGCGCTCCCGCGAGGGCCGAGCCGATGCGCCCCGCGACCCAGAGCGCGGCAAGACCCGCGAGGCGGACGCCGACGAGAGGGGGGCGCTCCGTCCAGACCGGCACGCTCGTCAGCAGGAATCCCGCCATCGCCGCTGCGGCGAACCCGAACAGCATCTCGTGCGCATGCCACCACGCGGGCAGCAGCGAGGCCGGCGGCGCGAGCGCACCCGTCCACTGCGCGAGCCAGAGTGGAACGCGCAGCACGGCGAACGCGGCGGCGAGCAGAAAGAAGGGCCGGAAGCCACGCTGCCACAGCGCAATTCGCGGCCGCCCGCCGGCGGATTCAGCCGGTTCGCGGGGCGAGAGCGGGAGTGGTGGCGGTGTCGGGGACAGCGTCGATCCTCAGCTGGAACGCGACGACAGCGGCGCCGGCCCGTGCCGCGATCCAGCATGCGATCGCGCCACTGTAGCTGCCCGTCGCTTCCGCCTCAGCCCCGGCAGACGCGGGCCGAGCGCCAACCCGAGCATCATCCTCTGCGCGCGCGGGGCGTATGACAGGGGTCATGGCTGCTCGAGCTCGGGTGTGGCTAGCTTGCGCGGCTGGAGGGCGCAGGGTGGATCACGTCGCATGAGGCGGCTGCCGTTCCTGCTGCTCGGCATGCTGTGCCTGCTCGCGGGGATCGCGGGTGGGGTGGCACGCATCGGCGTCTGGTCGGATCTCGTGCCCGCGACGCTCGTTCCCCTCCACGGACCCCTCATGGTCGCGGGATTCCTCGGCACGGTGATCGGGCTGGAGAAGGCCGTCGCGTTCGGACGCACGTGGGGCTACGCGGCGCCGCTTCTCACCGGGTGCGGCACACTCGCGCTCGTCGGGGGCGCCCCCGATGTCGTCGCGCGCGGCGCGGTCGCGCTCGGCGGCGCGATCGCGTTCGCGCTGCTCGTGCTCGAGCTCGTCGCGCGCGCCGCGCGCTGGACGGCAACCCAGGTCGTCGGCTCCGCGTGCTTCGCGGTCGGCGCGCTGCTCTTCGCGACCGGAACCTGGTTCGCCGAGGTGGTGCAGTGGTGGACGGCGTTCGTCGCGCTCACGATCGCGGGCGAGCGGCTCGAGCTCTCGCGCGTGCTCGCGCCGTCGCGCGGCGCGCTTGCCGTGTTCTTCGCGCTGGTCGGCCTCACCGCTGCCGGCCCGCTGCTATCGAGCGCCGTCAGCCTCGAGATCGGCGCGCGCCTCGCAGGGCTGGCCTGGCTCGGGCTCGCGCTCTGGATCTCACGCCACGACCTGGCGCGGCGCAACGTTCGGCGTCCCGGCGCACCGCGCTTTCTGGGCGCAGCGGTGCTCTCCGGAAACGTCTGGCTGGGCGTCGCCGGTCTGCTCGCGCTGGTCTTCGGCGCGCCCGCCGCGGGTCCGGTCTGGGACGCGATCCTGCACGCGTTCTTCGTGGGCTTCGCCTTCGCCATGATCTTCGGACACGCGCCGATCATCTTCCCGGCGATCCTCGAGCTGCGCATCGACTTCCAGCCGCGCTTCTGGATCCACCTCGTGCTGCTGCACGTCGGCGTCGCCGCGCGGCTGGCGGGCGACCTCTCGGGATCGCACGAGCTGCGAGTGGCCGGCGCCATCCTGAACGCCGTCGCGATCCTGCTGTTCTTGCTCCAGACCGCGACGAGTCTGCGGCGGCGCTAGGCCCGGCGGCGCTCCACGTGAACGTTCGGCGCGTCCGTGGCGAAGCGCTCGAGCAGGAAGCGCTCCTGCGGCTTCTCGCTCGCGGTCTTCGGGATCTCGTCCACGACCTGCAGGTAGCTCGGCACGAAGTTCGCCTCGAGCTCCTTGCGGCAGACCACGAAGATCGCCTGCGCGTCGAAGCGCGCGCCTGGCTCGGCGACGATCGCCGCGACCACATCCTTCTCTCCCGGCGAGCCCGACGCCGCGGGCACGCCGTACACGAAGACGTCGCTCACCGAGGGCTGGTCCGCGATCACCTTCTCGACGAAGCCCGGGTTCACGAAGTCACCGTTGTGGCGGATACCACCGCCCTTGCGGTGCGAGAAGAACAGCCAGCCCTCCGGGTCGCGCCAGCCCATGTCGCCGCTGCGCAGCCAGCCCCCGCGCGTCTTGGCCGCCGACGCCTCGGCGTTCTCGAAGTACTCGACCTGCGCGGCCGCGCCGGCCGGACGCGAGCAGATCTCGCCGATCTCACCCGGCGCGCACACGCGGTCCTGCTCGTCGAGGATCTGCATGTCGAGGCCCGGGCCGGGCTTGCCGAAGGAGCCAATCGGTCCCTGCCCGATCGGCTTGTACGCGAGGCCGCCCTCGACCGCGCCGTACCACTCGAAGACCTGCACCCGGAAGCGCTGCTCGAACTCCTGCCAGATCGCCTTCGGCATGCCGGCGCTGATCACCATGCGCACGGGGTTGTCCCCGTCGTTCGGCCGCTGCGGCTCGCTGTAGATCGCCGTGGCCATGCCGCCGAGCAGCGAGAACGTGGTGCAGCCGTGCCTGCGGCAGACGTCCCAGAGCTTCGACTTGGTGAAGCGCCGGCTGAACACCGCGCGCAGGCCCATGAAGAGCGACGGGCCGAGCGTGACGGCCTGCGCGTTGCCGTGCGTGAGCGAGAGGCCGGTGTAGGGCCGGTCGTCGGGCCCGTAGCCGAGCAGCTGTCCCAGCAGAGCGAAGCCGCCGAAGCGGGAGTTGGGCATCACCACGCCCTTGGGGTCGCCTGTGGTGCCCGAGGTGAAGATGATCTGCAGCGGGGCGTTCGCGTCGGCGAGACGCGAGTCGAGCGTGGGGACCGGCTTGGCCAGCGCCTCGCGCAGCGAGTCGACGCCGCGCACGTCGGAGAGCGCGGGCGCGTCGGCGTCCTCGCGCGCGTCGAGCGCCAGGATCCACTCCAGCCCTGGCAGCGCGCCGCGCACGGCGTCGACCGCCGGCAGGCAGTAGTCCGCGCACACGATGCCGCGGCTGCCCGAGTTGCGCAGGAAGAAGGCGAGCTTCTCGCCTTTCGTGCGCGGGTCGATCGGCACGAACACCGTCCCGGTCAGCGACGCCGCGATCATCGTCTCCACGTACTCCGGGTGGTTGCGCAGCATCAGCCCGAAGCGGTCGCCGTGGCGCAGGCCGTGCGCGACCAGCGCGTGCGCGATGCGATTGGCGTTCAGTGCGAGGTCGGCGTAGCTGCGGACCTCGTCCGGCGTCTTGCCGCCGTCGAGCGACAGGTGCTCGAAGGTCAGCACGCCGAGGTCGGGCTTCTCCTCGGCTCGAATCCGGATCAGATCGCCGAGGACGAGAGGGCTGCGCTCGCGCATGGCACGCTCCTAGCGGCTGAGGATGGTCACGCACATCGCGGCCGCATCGGTGCCGATGTTGCCGCCGCCGTTGTGGGCGAGACCGACGCGCGCAGCCGTGACCTGCCGCGGGCCCGCCCTGCCCTGCAGCTGCTCGACGAGCTCCACGATCTGCGCCAGGCCTGTCGCGCCGACCGGATGCCCCTTGCGCAGCAGCCCGCCCGACGTGTTGACCGGGTGCCGACCCCCCAGCCGCGTGGCTCCCTCGTCGATCAGCTTGCCGCCGGCGCCCTTCGCGCACAGCCCGAGCGACTCGTAGGCGATCAGCTCGGCGGGCGCGGAGGCGTCGTGCAGCTCGATCACGTCGAGCTCGTTGGGCCCGACGCCCGCCTCGGCGTACGCTTCGGCCGAGCACACCTCGACGGTTCCGGGCTCGTCGCCGCCGTGATCCCAGCCCGACCGCAGCACGCTCGTGACCACGCGCACGGGACGCTGCACGCCGAGCTCGCGCGCAAGGCGCGGCGATACGATCACCGCCGCCGCCGCGCCATCGCCGATCGGCGAGCACATCGGGCGCGTGAGCGGCTCCGCGATCATCGGCGAGGACAGCACCTGCTCGAGCGTGAGCGCCTCGCGGAACTGTGCGCGCGGATTCAGGCTGCCGTGGTACGAGTTCTTGACGCTGACGCCCGCGAACTGCGCGACGGTCGTGCCGTAGCGCGCCATGTGCGCGCGCGCCGCGGCCGCGTAGATGTCCATGAACATCGAGCGGTTCTCGCCCGCCCCCGCCGCCCCCGACTTGGCTCCCGACGCAGCCGCGCTCTTCTGCAGTCCCGCCAGGATCTGCTGCAAAGCCTCGACGTCCACCGCGCCCGAGAAGGCGGCGAAGCTCTTGCGCTTGTCCTCGTGGTAGAGCTTCTCCACGCCGAGAGCGAGCACGCAGTCGTAGAGCCCGGCGCTGACCATTGCCGCGGCCTGCTGGAACGCCGTCGACGCGCTGGCGCAGGCGTTCTCCACGTTGATCACGGGGATCCTGCCGATCCCGCGCGAGCGCAGGATCACCTGGCCGCGGATCGACTCCTGACCGGTGACCAGTCCCGCCGCCGCGTTCCCGACGTATGCCGCCTCGAGGCGCGACGCGTCGATCCCGGCGTCGGCGAGCGCCCGGTCCACGGCCTCCGCGCCGATCGCCTTGAGTCCGCGGTCCAGATGCTTGCCGAAGTTCGTCATGCCGACTCCGGCGATCACAGCATCGAGCTTCATCGACTCCTCCTACAAGAGCCCGTGTCCCTTGACGTCGAGCGCCTTCTGCAGGAAGGCCAGCTCCGCCTCACGATACGGCAGCGGCGCCGCCTGCTGGAACATGCGGTCGCGCTCGAGCTCCTCGACCACCTCCGCATCGCGCGGGAACGCGGCGCCGTAGCGGTTCATGTGGAACAGCTCCCCGAACGGCTGCCGCGGCCGCTGCCCGCCCGCGCGCGGGTCCTCGAGCGGATAGCCGACGGTCTGCAGCAGCAGGATGCGGCAGGTCTCGGGCATGCCGAGCGCCGCGCGGATCTTGTCGCCGTTCTGGGTGCCGAGACAGCAGGTGCCGAGCCCCTGCTCGAACGCCATCAGCGTGGCCTGCGCGATGCCCTGCCCGCAGTCCACCTCGGTCATCCCCGGCTCCTTCATCTTGTCGAGGATCGCGGCGAAGATCGGGATCAGCTGCTTCTCGAGCGCCTGCTCCTTGCCCTCGCCGAAGCCGAGCGCGCCCGCCCGGAGCAGCTCGCGCAGGCGGTTCGCCTGGTCATCGATCGCGTGCGTGTCCAGGTACCAGACGATCACCACCGGCGCGCGCCGGATCTGGAAGCCGGCGATCGGCGCCACGATCGCGTCGACCACCTCCTTGGGCGCGCTGTCGCGGAACACCACCACCGCGCGCAGCGCCTGCACGTTGCCCCAGTGCGACGCGATCCTCGCAGCCTCCAGCATGCGCTGGATCTTCTCGGGCTCGACGGCTTGATACGGCCGCAGGAACCGGATCGAACGCCGATTGCCGATCACCTCGCGCAGCTCCATCTCGTTCTCCCTTCCGCTACAGCCGGGTCGCGCCGACCAGGCCGAGCACCTCGTTGCAGCCGTCCTCGATCATCGACGCCCGGGCGTCGCGCAGCAGCTTCTCGACCGGGTACTCGCGCGACAGCCCGTTCCCGCCGTAGATCTGCACCGCTTCGCTCGCGACTTCGAAGGCGGTCTGCGTGACGAACGTCTTCGACGCGATCGAGTACTGGAGCAGCGGCGTGCCGCCGGCGTTCCAGAGCGCCACGCGCCGGGCCAGCGCACGCGCCGCCTCCACGCGCGCGAACATCTTGAACAGTCGCCCGCGCACGCTCTGGTGGTTGAAGATGGGCTGGCCGCCCTGCACGCGCTCCTTCGCGTAGGCCACCGCCAGCTCGAGCGCCGCCTGCGCCACGCCGACGAACGTCGCGCCCATTGCGGCGTTGGCCATGGTCAGGATCATCTCGACGATGCCCTTGTAGGCCTGCGCGCCGACCACCAGGTAGTCCTCGGGGATGCGCACGTCGTCGAAGAAGATCTCGCCCTGGTTCAGCGCGCGCTGCCCGAGCTTGTCGAGCGGCTTGCCCCGCGAGACGCCCGGAAGGTCGAGCGGGACCACCGCGACGCCACCGCCCTCGAAGCCGTGGCTCGGGTCGACGGTGCAGAACAGCGCCGCCACCGTCGCGATCGTGCCGTTCGAGACCCACGCCGACTTCTGACCGCGGATCACCCAGTGCTTGCCGTCCTTCCGCGCGACGCAGTTCGGCCGCAGCTTGGGATCGTGGAAGTGCTCCTCGGTCACGGCCAGCGTGTCGCTGCCGTGGTCGGGCTCGGTCACGGCCCAGCAGCCGATCTCGCCATGGCCGCCGTTCACGTAGCGCGCCACCAGCTCCGGCCGCCCGGAGAGCTGGCAGAAGATGCGGTGGAAGTTCGAGACGCCGAGGCTGATCGCGAGCCCCGAGTCGCCGCGGCCCAGCTCCTCGCTGATCAGGTAGCGCAGGCGCGCGGCCTCGAGCGGCGGCATTCCCGCGCTGGTCGACTCGAGCTGGTGCACGCCGAGGTCGCGGTACTTCGCGAAGACCTTCCAGAGCACGGAGTCCTTCGCGATCACCTGTGCGGGCGTCAGCCGATCGAGCTCGGCGCCGGCGGGCCGCAGCACCTCGTCCGCGAACTTGCGCACGGTGTCGCGCACCGCGCGCTGCTCGTCGGAGAGTCCCACCTCGATGTCGACGATCGCCATGGCGCCTCCCTTCCTCTTTGGGAGGGAAGCTACGCGGGCCTTCGATTCCCCTGTATGACGCGGGTCATATCGGTGGAGGCCCTAGTCCTCCGGCCGGCGGGGTGGCGGGCGCGAGGGCCAGTCGCGGAAGCTGCGGACGTGGCGCGTGAAGGCGCTGACGATCAGCTCGATGTAGGCGAGCTTGCGCGTCATGTAGCTGTGGGTCTCCTTGGGATCGAGCCACAGGTTGTACAGGCGGCCGTACGCGTACTGCTGCAGCACCCCGGTGAAGCCGCCCGGGCCCGCGACGTCGGTGTCGTCGTCGGAGATCGAGGCGCGCATCCACTTGTACTCGCCCACGCGCAGCCCGCTGAAGTTCGTCGTCAGCCAGTAGTAATGGAACTTGCGGTGCGAGCGGCCTTCGGGCGCGAGCAGGAAGCCGATCTGGTCGATCGAGTCGACGAAGCGGTCGGCGGGAATCCGCGCGCTGGCTCCGGCCAGCTCGAGGAAGGTCGCGAACAGGTCCTGCTGGTCGAAGATGTCCTCCGAGACGCGGCCGGAGTCGATCGTCCCCTTCCAGGAGAAGATCCCCGGCACGCGTACTCCCCCCTCCCACGTCGAGCCCTTGGCGCAGCGGAACGGCGTGTAGGCGGCGTCCGGCCAGTTCTCCATATGGGGGCCGTTGTCGGAGGACAGAAAGACGAGCGTGTTCTCGCGCTGGCCGGTTGTCTCGAGCGCCTCGATCAGGCGGCGCACGACGTCGTCGAGCTCGATGAGCGTGTCCTTGTACGGGTGCTTCGCCGGCGACGCGCCCAGAAAGCGCGGGTGCGGGTAGTTGTCGAAGTGCGTGCCGCGGGTGCAGTGGTACAGGAACCACGGGCGCGTCGAAGTGCGCATGCGCTGGATGAACTCGACGGAGTAGGCCGCCCACTTGTCGTCGAGCAGCGACAGCACCGGGAGCGTCACCTCTTCGACGTTCTCGAGCGCGCTCCCGCGAGTGCCGTGCACGAAGCAACGGTTGAACGGCTCGTTCTTGATCCACTCGGTGCGCTCGGGGCTGTAGACGACCTCGGGGAAGAAGTGCGGGTCGCGCCACTCGCTGTACATGTCCGAGACCGAGAGGAAGCCGTAGAAGTCGTCGAAGCCGACGTTGTGCGGCTGCGAGGGCGTGTTCTCGCCCATGTGCCACTTGCCGACGGCCTGGGTCACGTAGCCGGCGTCGGAGAGGAGCTGCGGCAGCACCACCTCGCCTTCCAGCCCTCCCGGCGCGCCGTACATCGGCGGGATCAACAGGCCGTGTCGCATCGGTACGCGTCCTGTCATGATCGACGCGCGCGACGGCGTGCACGACGGCTCCGAGTAGCACGAGGTGAGCAGCAGCCCCTCTCGCGCCAGCCGGTCGATGTTCGGGGTGGGCGCGCCGGTCATCGCGCCGCCCCCGTAGCAGCCGAAGTCGCCCCAGCCCACGTCGTCCATCAGGAGGATCAGCAGGTTCGGCTTGCGGCCGGTGCGCCGTTCGAGCTCGGCCAGCTTGCGGCGCGCGAGCTCACGCTGCGCGGGGTGCGCGAACGCGGGCTCACGGTGAGGGGCGACGACGGTCGTCTCGCTCGTGATCGGGTCGTGCGCCATGGCCGTCAGCGCGGCCCGAGCCGAAAGATCAGAGCGTGGGCGCGCAGCTCCGGATCCGGTTCGTAGTCGTATTTGCGCTCGAGCGCGGCGACGAACGCGTCGAGCTCCGCGGGGTCCTCGGCGCGCTCGGCGCGCAGATCGAACACCTCGTCGCCTACGCGCAGCCGCACCCGGGGATCCTGCGCCACGTGCCCGACCCAGCGCGAGTCGCGGTCCGCGGCGGCGACGTAGAAGCGCGGGCCCAGCCCGACGCCCCACACGTTCACGGAGTACGGATCCGCGGGCCGGGTCTCGAGCTGCACGGTCTCGACCGCGTCGGAGAAGCTCCAGTCCGCAGGTGCGGGCTTCGCGGTTCCCGAGAGCTTGCCGCCCGGGAACATCACCAGCGGCCCGCACCCGGCGAGCAGCAGGACAAGCACGAGCTCCAGGCGGCGTTTCATCGAGGCTCCCTTCGTGCGTAGATCTTCGCACCATCGGTCCAGTAGCGGCGCGCCCAGATCCCCGGATCGGGCTCGGCGCCCACGGGCATGCGCCAGGTTCGCACCTTCGCGCGGGCGAGCTCGAGCGCGCACAGCGCCCGAGGCTGGTCGTCGGTGCCGTCGACGTAGGCGTCCGCGGCTTCGGCCGGCGTGTAGCGGCGCGCGATACGCCGGTAGCGCTCGCGCCACTCCGCGTCACGGCCGCACTCGAAGACGATCTCGGCCACGCCCTGCGCGACGATCTTGCGGTAGGGCAGCGCCTGCTCATCGATGCACAGGGCAACGCGCGGATCACGCCGCAGGTGCGCCAGCCACTCCGAGCGCTGGCGCGGCGTGAACCAGATCCGCCCCTCCTCGTAGCTGAACCAGATCGGCACCACGAGCGGCATCCCGTCCGACCCGACGGTCCCGAGCTTCAGGATGATCCCGCGCTCGCGGAGGAAGGCATCACACTCGCTGGGCGTCAGGGCCGGCATGCCCCCACGCTAGCAGGAACCCGCCGATGCCCTCACCGGACTACAGCTCCGCCAGTGCCTCCGCTACGCGCTGCGCTCGCACGGTCGCGCCCATCTCGATGAGCGAGCGGTGAGCTTCGCGGAGGAAGCGCTCGCGACCGGCCGTGTCGCCCTGCGCGTGTGCCAGCTCAGCGCGGAGCTCGAGGAGCCGCGGTCGCCGGCTCTCGGCGCCGATCTGGTCCAGAAGCGCCTGCGCGCGGTCGAGCGCGGCGGCGACTTCGCGAGCAGCATCCGGTTGCGAAGCTCCGGCGCGCAACAGGATTCGGGCGCGCACCAGGTGAGCGTCGCACTCGTACAGCGGCGTGCCGTTGCGCTGCGCGACCGCGATCGCTTCCCGGCACTCCTCCTGCGCGCGCGCGGGCTGTCCGGCATCGAGGTGCGCTTCCGCCAGCAGCTGGAGGAAATCCGCCTCCCCTTGCAGGGCGGCGCCTTGCTCGCGTGCCGCGACGATTGCCCGCTCGAGATCCTCGCATGCTTCGAGCGGGCGCTCACGGGCGATGAGGACGTAGCCGAGGAATCGGTGGGCCCAGACGCCGGCGTACTGGTTGTTGTGCTTCTCGGCGGCCTCCAGTCCGTGGCTCGCGTGTCGGAGCGCCGCATCCAGATCTCCGAGCTCGACGCAGCACTCGGACAACCATTGCTGCGCGAAGCTCTCGTAGTCCACATCAGAGTATTGGCGAGCGAGCACCAAGCTCTCCTCGAAGCTGATGCGAGCCTCCTCGAAGCGGCCGATGCAGACGAGGTTGATTGCGCGAACGAGCGTGAACACCGACGCGAGATGGAACCCGGCCGAGTTTCGCAGCTCGCGAAAGCCGGGCTCCAGCGCGCGCTGCGCGCTGTGGGCCCATAGCGCGAGCGCTTCTCGCGGCCGACCGGCCAGCCAGAGGGGATACATGCGCTGCCCCTGGAGCCCGAGTGTCAGCGCAGAATCGTCCAGCCCCCCGGCGAGCTCCAGCGCCTTGCGATTGCACTCGAGGTAGTCATCGACGTGGCCGCGGATCCCGGTGTACGTGGCGAAGGAGTCGAGGAGAAGGACGTTCGCTCGTTGGTCGCCACTTGCCTGCGCGAGCTCGGTTCCCTCAGCGAAAACGCGGGCAGCCTCCTCCTCGCTCATGCCGTGTCGCCACCCCATGTTCAGGATCTGCGTGCAGGCCGCGATGGCGAGCTTGTTGCTCTCGGAGGAGAGCGCGCCCGCGCCGAGCAGGGACCGAGTCAAACGCCAGTGACGCAGCGCCTCGGCGACGTTGCGTGACTCGAGCCAGCTGGCTGCTCGCGCATACCAGCGCGCTGCATCGACCCGTTCACCCGCCTCTTGCCAGTGGTAGGCGATCAGGCCTGCCTTCTCGTCGAGCTTGTCCTGGTGCTGGCGCTCGAGCAGGCGCGCGATCTTCGCGTGGACACGCCGCCGTGGCTCGCGGAGCTGCGTGTCGTAGGCGACCTGTTGGGTGAGCGGATGCTTGAACGCGTACTCGACCTCCGGGTACGCCGCGAGCTGGTAGACGAACTCCGCGCGCGCCAGCGCATGCAGAGCCGCGTCGAGGTCACGTCGCGACATCGCCGTCACCTCCTCGACGGCGGCGACGGAGAACTCGAGCCCGACCACGGCCGCGGCCTGCAGCACCGCCTTCGCTGGCTCGTCGAGTCGGTCGATGCGCGCCGCGAGCAGCGCCTGCACCGAGTCGGGGACCTCGACATCGTCAATCGCGCGCACCAGCCGGCGCGACCCGCGCGCGCCCTCGAGCTGCCCCGACTCTGTGAGTGAGTGCACGATCTCTTCGACGAAGAACGGGTTCCCGGCCGCGCGCTGCTGGATCAGGAGCTCGAGCCCCTTCACGCTGGGATCCTCACCGAGCAGGTCCCGCAAGAGCTCCGTGGTCGACTCCACCGAGAACGGCCTCAGGCGGATCTCCTCGTACTCCGGCCAGTCCGCCTCCGCGGGCCGGTACTCGGGCCGGTAGGTGAACAGCTTCAGCCTCCGGTTGGGCAGATCGATTCGGCTGATCTGAACCGTGATCGTCTCGCTCGCCGCGTCGATCCAGTGGAGATCTTCGAAGACGAGCACCTGATAGTCCGTCCTTGGAACGAGAATCGCATTGATGCGCAGGTACTCCCGTAGCCGCGTCTCCGGATCCATCGCAGCGCGTTCGGACCCTGGCTCAGCCAGCCCGAGGAAGTCGAGCATGAAGGGGACGTCCTGCGTCAGCGCCGGATCCGCGCGCGACAGGACCTCCGCGACCTTGCGCCGCGCGGTCTCGCGGTCGTCCGTCTCCAGCAGATCGTACTGACTGCGCGATGCCGCCATCGCCAAGCCGAGCGGAATGTTCTTGCCGTGCGGTGGACAGCTCGCGGTGATCAAACGCAGTCCGCGTCGCCGGCAGCGTTCGGAGAACTCGTACACCAGCCGGCTCTTGCCGGTGCCGGGCTCGGCGACGATTCCGACGAACTGGCACCCACCCCGGAGTGCGCGCTCGAGCGCTGCCTCGAGCTGGGCCATCTCGCGCTCGCGACCGACGAACTTCGAGAGCCCGCGCGCGAGAGAGACCTCGAAGCGGCCCTGGAACTCACCCACGTCTTCCAGTTCGTAGACGCGCACTGCGTCCTGCAGCCCCTTGATCCGTGTCGGGCCGACCTCGCGCAGTCGGAAGTAGCCCGACACGCGATCGGCGGTCTGCTGCGCCAGGTAGACCCGCCCGGACTCGGCGAGCTGCTCCATGCGCTGCGCCACGTTCACCACCTGACCCTGCGCGGTGTAGTCCATGCGCAGGTCGTCGCCGATCTTGCCGACCACGACCTCGCCGCTGTTCAGCCCCATGCGTACCGCCAGCGCCAGCCCGCGCTCGAGCCGCAGCTCGTCCGCGTAGCGGCGCAGCGCATCGCGCAGGTGAAGGGACGCGTAGCAGGCGCGCTGCGCGTGGTCCTCGTGCGCGATCGGAGCGCCGAACAGCGCCATGATTCCGTCGCCCGTGTACTGGTTGACGGTCCCCTCGAAACGGTGCACGCCTTCGGCCGCGATCGCGAAGAAGCGATCGAGCAGCCCGTGCCACTCCTCGGGATCGAGCGCCTCCGCCAACTCCGTCGAGCCCTTCACGTCGGCGAAGAGCACAGTCACCTGCTTGCGCTCACCCTCGAGCGCGGAGCGCTGGGTCAGGATCCGCTCGGCGAGGTGCTTCGGTGTGTAAGCATGGCGATCGCGCTCGCCTGCGCTGGGTGCAGCCGCGCCCGAGAGCGGGCCGCCGCAGCCGTGACAGAACTTCTGGCCGGCCGGATTCTGCCGCGTGCAGCGCGGGCAGCGGATCTCGGGCGCAAGCGATGCCGCGCACGCGCCGCAGAAGGCGGCGTCGGCTGGGTTCTCGCGTCCGCAATTCCGGCAGTTCACAGTCCCTCCGGCCGCCTCCGACGCACTCTACCCCGGCCGCCGCGGCACGAGCGCTACGAGTCCTCGGGCGACGCGCGCGGTGTCGCCTTCTTCTCCTGCGTCCAGCCGCGCGCGCGCATGAACGCGTGGATCGCCTCCGCAGCGAGGCGGTGGCCCGTCGCGGTGAAATGACCGCCTCGGTCTTTCGTCTGGTACACGAGGTCGTCGGGCCGAGCGTGCGCCCGGAGCGGCTCGGTCAGGCTCAGGTATGGAAGCCCGATCTCGGCGGCGTGCTCCTCTACCAACGCCTCGAGCGGGGCGAAGCGACCGCCGCCCTCCTCCAGGGCATCGCGCGAAGGAATCAGCACCAGCAGAGGCTTCGCCCCGCTCTCGCGCACCGCGCGGGCGAAGCGCTCCATCAGCGCCGCGAGCAGGCGCCAGCCCTCGGAGCCCGAGTTGATTTGGCTCAGGCGAAGCGCGTGGAAGCGTTCGAGCAAGAGCTCGAGCAGGTACGAGGGGCTCTCCGTACGGATTTCGCGCTCCCCCGAGCGGTAGGCCGCCAGCAACGCCGCCGGCGGCTCGACCGGGCTGCCCTCGAGGCGCAGGCCCCCGGCGCCGTCGAGCACGAAACGCGGCTTTGCGTAGCCGCGAAAGCGCATCAGGTTCCGGGAGTAGTCGCGCACGAACAAGCCGAGCGCGACCACGTCTGGGTGGTAGCGCCGACCCTCGTATTCGAACGAGAGCACCTGCTGGTCCGTGCCGTAGCCCGAGACGCCCAGGTTGAGCACGTCCCAATCGGCCAGATGCACGTCTTCGAGCAGTCGCGCGAACGTCTCCTCAGAACGCACGCCCGCGCCGAAGGTGTAGCTGTCCCCGACCAGGAGCAGGCGCCGGCGCCCCGGCTCCCGCTCGCGCGCGACCTCGCGGTTCGCACGCATGCCAGCCGCGTTCGTGCGCACGTCCAGTTGCTGATTGGGCGGCGTCCGCCAGCCGAGCAGCGGATCGAAGACGCCGATGCCGGGGAGCACGGCCGCGCCTGCTTCCAGGTGCCGCTCGGCCCACTGCCACTCCTCGGCAAGCGAGGGATCACGCGTCGGCGGAAGACCGCCGCGCCACGCGTAGAGCGCGCGCGTGATGCCCTCGGCCGCCAGCAGGCTCACCGCCCAGGTGATCAAGGCGAATAGCGCAGTCTTCGCCATCCTCACGTTCGAGCGCGACACGCGCAGACTCACCCCCTCGCGAGTCTCGAGACTAGCGATGCAAGAACGCCTCGAGCAGCTCCCGCGCCGCGCGCGGGGCGGTGATCTCGCTGGCCAGGACGGCGCGTTCGAGATCGGGGAGACGAGCCGCCACGCCGGGATGCGCGCGGAATCCCGCGCGCAGGCCGTCCTCGAGCAGCGACCAGAGCCAGGCGCGGTCCTGGCGATGGCGGCGGCGCTCGAGCTCGCCGGACTCCTGCAGTGTGCGGCGGTGCGCCAGGATGCGGTCCCATACTTCCAGGACTCCCTGACCTGTATGGGAGCTCGCGATGAGCACCGGCGGCTGCCATGGCTCGTGCGCGGCGCGCAGCAGCTTCATCGCCTGCGCGTACTCGGCCTGCGCGCGGCGCGCGGACTCGAGCTGCTCGCCGTCGGCTTTGTGCACCACGAGCAGGTCGGCGAGCTCGAGCACGCCCTTCTTGATCCCCTGCAGCTCGTCGCCGGCGCCGGGCTGCAACAAGACGAGGAAGCAGTCGACCATCGAGGCGACTTCGAACTCGCTCTGGCCGACGCCGACGGTCTCGACGATCACGACGTCGAAGCCCGCCGCCTCGCACAGGATGCGCGCCTCGCGCGTGCGGTGCGCAACGCCGCCGAGCATGCCGCCGGACGGCGACGGGCGGATGAACGCCTCGGTGCGCTGCGACAGCTCGACCATGCGCGTCTTGTCACCGAGGATCGAGCCGCCGCTCACGGGACTGGTCGGGTCGACGGCGAGCACCGCGAGGCGGTGGGCCTTCTCGATCAGTGCCAGGCCGAGCGCCTCGATGAACGTGCTCTTGCCGACGCCCGGCGGACCGGTGATGCCGACGCGGATCGCCTGACCCGCGCGCGGCACGACCGCTTCGAGCACGCGCCGGCCGAGCTCCACGTGATCGGCGCGACGGCTCTCGAGCAGCGTGATCGCCTTGGAGAGCGCGCGCCGATCGCCGCCTATGACACCGTCGCGGTAGTCCTCGAGCGAGCGCGGGGCTCGGCTCAAGCCGCGCGCCTCCGGCGCACCGCCGCGAGCACTTCCTGCGCCGCCTTGGGCACGTGCGTGCCGGGCCCGAACACCTTGGCCACGCCCGCGGCGTGAAGCGCGGGGTAGTGCTGCGGCGGGATGATCCCACCCACGACCACGACGACATCGTCCGCGCCCTGCGCGACGAGCGCGCGCAAGAGCTCCGGCACCAGCGTGGTGTGCCCGCCGGCCTGCGTGGAGACGCCGACCACGTGCACGTCGTTCTCGATCGCCTGGCGCGCGGCCTCCTCGGGCGTCTGGAACAGCGGGCCGATGTCGACGTCGAAGCCCAGGTCCGCGAACGCGGTCGCGATCACCTTCATGCCGCGATCGTGGCCGTCTTGGCCGAGCTTGACCACCAGGATGCGCGGCCGGCGGCCCTCCTCTTCCTCGAAGCGGCGCACGTCGGCGCGGATCTCCTCGAGCGCTGCGTCGCCCGACCACGCGCCGGCGTACACGCCCGAGATGATCCGCGTCTCGGCGCGATAGCGGCCGTAGACCTTCTCCATCGCCTCGGTGACTTCGCCGACGGTCGCGCGCGCGCGCACGGCGTCGAGTGCTACCTCGAGCACGTTCGCGCGCTCGTCGCCCGCTGCACGCGTGAGCGCCTCGAGCGCCTGCTTCACGCGACCCGCGTCGCGGCGTGCGCGCACCTCGCGGAGCCGCGCGATCTGGGCGTCGCGCACCTTGCTGTTGTCGATGTCCAGGATCTCGACGGTGGCGTCGTCCGGCGCGGCGTACTTGTTCACGCCGACCACGACCTCGATGCCGCGGTCGAGCGCCGCCTGCCGGCGCGCCGCCGACTCCTCGATCCGAAGTTTGGGAATCCCCTGCTCGATCGCCTTGGTCATCCCGCCCATCCCCTCGACCTCGTCGATCAGACGGTCGGCCTCGCGCACCAGCGCGTGGGTCAGGCTCTCCACGTAGTAGCTGCCGCCGAGCGGGTCGATCACGTGCGGGATGCCCGACTCTTCCTGCAGCACGAGCTGGGTGTTGCGGGCGATGCGCGCCGAGAACGGCGTGGGCAGAGCCAGCGCCTCGTCGAGCGCGTTGGTGTGGAGAGACTGCGTGCCGCCGAGCACCGCGGCCAGCGCCTCGATCGTGGTGCGCACCACGTTGTTGTACGGATCCTGCTGCGCCAGCGACGCGCCCGAGGTCTGGCAGTGCGTGCGCAGCGAGTAGGACGTCTCCTTCTTCGCCCCGAACTGCTTCATGTGCTTCGCCCACAGCAGCCGCGCGGCGCGCAGCTTCGCGACCTCCATGAAGAAGTTCATGCCGATCGCGAAGAAGAAGGAGAGCCGCGGCGCGAAGTCGTCCACCGACAGGCCGCGCGTGAGCGCGGCGCGCACGTACTCGACGCCGTCGGCGATGGTGAAGGCGAGCTCCTGCACCGCCGTCGCCCCGGCCTCCATCATGTGATAGCCGGAGATCGAGATCGAGTTGAACTTCGGCATGGTCCGCGTGCTGTGCGCGATGATGTCCGCCACGATCCGCATGCTGGGCGCCGGCGGGTAGATGTAGGTGTTGCGGACCATGAACTCCTTCAGGATGTCGTTCTGGATGGTCCCGGAGAGCTTGGCCGCGGGGACGCCCTGCTCCTCCGCCGCCACGATGAAGCTCGCGAGCGTCGGGATCACGGCGCCGTTCATGGTCATGGAGACGGAGACCTCGCCGAGCGGGATCCCGTCGAACAGGCGCTTCATGTCCTCGACGGAATCGATCGCCACGCCGGCCTTGCCCACGTCGCCCGCCACGCGCGGGTGATCGGAGTCGTAACCGCGGTGCGTGGGCAGGTCGAAGGCGACCGAGAGCCCCTGCTGCCCGCTCGCCAGGTTCTGGCGGTAGAAAGCGTTGGTCTCCTCCGCGGTCGAGAAGCCGCCGTACTGGCGGATCGTCCACGGCCGATTCGCGTACATGGTCGCGCGCGGGCCGCGCACGAACGGCCAGAAGCCGGGCAGCGTATCGAGGTGCTCGAGCTTCTCGAGATCCGCCGCGGTGTAGAGCGGCTTCACCCGGATGCCCTCGGGCGTGTCCCACTCGAGCGAGGCGGGATCCCCGCCGCCGATGTCCTTGCGCGCGGCCTTTCGCCAGGCCTCGAGCTCCGCCTTCGCGTGGGGGTCCTTCGTCGTCACCGTCGTTCTCCCAATAGCACTGCGGCCTTCAGCGCCTGACGGCCGCTCCCCTGAGTCGATCGCCGCCAACGCTCCCCTTCGGGTCGTTGGCAGAGTCGCGTTCGACCCGTCTTCTTACTCCGGACGGAGCGCATGGTTCTCACTCGCTCTTCGCAAACGTCGGTCGATCAACCATGGCCTATCAACCCCGCCACCACGGCCGTGAAACTCACGACGCCCACAGGTAGCGTATTGTCAGTCGCCCAAGCATAGATGAGCGACAGCAGGAAAACCGCGAAGACTCCTACCGCCGCTCGCAGGTAGATCCTGGTCAATCTGCGCCCCAGCTCGCGAACCTCTTGCGGCGTCATTGCGATGCGTTCCCGATCCCGGAGAGAATCGCCACATCGACCCCGAATAGACCTTCCGCAAGGGCGCTCGTGGCGCCGGTCAGCCCGGGTCTGGCGGCGATCCCCGCAGCGAGCGGGCCCGTAGCCGCGCCAAGGAGCGACGACTGCAAAACATCGGAGATACTGAATTCCGGCGCGTGCCTTCGCCGGTTCATGGGAAGCCGCCCTGCTCGAGGAAGAGAACCAGCTCGAGGATTTCCTCGAGATTTGCCTCACCTATAACAGCGCCATCTGCCGGCTCGCTCGTCCAGAACTCCAGGTATCTCAGTAGAAAGGCGCGTGCTGCGCGTTGGTCTTCCTGCTTCGCCAATGCAACGACCGGTAGATTGAAAAATACCGAGGCAGCGTGCCCAGCGAGGGAGGAAAACGGACGATTCCCGCAACGATATTCTCGTAGGTAGAAGAACTCGGAGGAAGGTACCTCGACGCAGAGAAGCGCCAAAACGATCTCGATGTCTCCCCTCTTCGACTGATCCTCCTCGGAGCGAAGTTGAGCAAGCAACTGCGCTTCCCGAGTCTTCATTCGGGCAACGAACGCTCGGAACTCCTGAGGGCCACCCAACATCGTCTCGAAGAGCGGCTCGTTCAGCTCGAGCGGCGAAGGATTTCCAACGCCGGCTGGCTCCTGACTGGCTGCATCGCTCACACGCTCTGGTTCTAGGTTCGTCGAAGGTGACGTACATGACAGCAGGAGAGATAGAACGGTCGCCCGCGCGATCTCACTCGACATCGACAACCAACACCGAAGTGCCGCCAGACGAGAGGTTCGCCGTGAACCGACGATCGAACTCATCGCGCCTCCCGCGAGCCAGCGGATCGATCGCCGCGCCGAAGAGCGGACACCCCAGCGAAGACGTCCCGAGGTGCGCCCCGATGAAGTCCCGCCGCCGCCCGTCAGGATCGAGTACGACGCCAGCTTCCTGTCCGGGGGTCGTGTACAGCGGTGCTCCCCGTGGAAGGACACGTCCTTGGCTTGCCCGCGGAAGAAGCTCGTACAGACCTGGGGGGAGCTGACCGCCGGGCCCGTATGGCGCATCCGACGCGTAGTTCGCGGCGGGCTCGAGCAGCGGATAGCTGGAGATCGAGTCGTCCATACTGTCATGGCAGACCAGAAGCGACCGCGTCCCACTGCGTCGCTGAACGCAGGCCATCGCGAGCCCCGTCGGATCGGCACGGTTGACGGGGTCGCTGAGCACGTAGGCGTACAAGCCCCACTCTTGGCTAGCGAAACGGATCGGGTCTTTGGTCGTCCATCGGCCGACAGAGGAGTCGTAGTCGCGGGCGCCGAAGCGGACCAGGCCTGTGTCGGGATCCTGCAGGCCGCCCGCGAAGCCGAACGGCTGGAAGTCCGCGGTGCCGGTGCCGGTCACATATGTCGGCGTGCCCCACTCGTCGTAGTCGATGCGCTGGGCGATCGCGCCTGTCGCCGCGTTGACGACGAGGCGCACGCTGCCGAGGTGGTCGCTCAGGATCCGGTAGGTCACGCCCTGCCGCACCATGTAGTCCGGGACGTTCGGCTTCGAGCCGTACACGAAGCGCGACACCACGGCGTTCGCGCCGTCCAGCTCGGCGACCACGCGCAGGCCGTCCTGGTACAGCCAGCCCTTCGTCCGCGTGCCGTTCACGAGCTTGCCCACGCGCCGGTTCGCGCCGTCGATCTCGTACTCGATCACCGGCAGGCCGCCCGGGCGGTCGACGCGGCGCAGGTTCGACAGGCCGTCGTAGGCGTAGCTCGTCGTCCCCGATGCGTCCGTCTTCGTCTTCAGGTCCCCGCCGGGCGTGTAGGCGTAGCTCGTCGCGCCGTAGCTCTGCAGCCGGTCTTGACTGTCGTAGGTCGCGATCGCCGGGGCGGCCTGCTCCGCCAGGCGGTTTCCGTTCAGGTCGTAGGCGTAGTCGCGCGCGGGCACGCCGTCGATCGTCACCGTGTCGAGCCGGCCCGCGGGGTCGTACGTGTAGTCCGTCGTCACCGCGGGATCCGTCCCGATCGTCTCGCGCTTGGTCGCGATCCGGCCCAGCGCGTCGCGCGACAGGATCTCCAGGAGGTACAGCGGGGACGCTCCGAAGAGAGCTTCCTCTTCCTCCAGCTCCCCGAACGCGTTGTGGTCCAGGGCCGTGGTCACGAGGGCGAGCGTTGTCCCCGCCAGCATTCCGCTGTCGGGGAACTCCGCCGGGTCGCGCGTCAGGAGCAGCGCGCCCGCGTCGGTCAGCAAGCCATCGTTGTCGTAGTCGAAGGCCACCGCGGGCGTCGTCCCCACCGTCTGCGTCCCCAGCCGGCCGTCGGGGTCGTACGTCCAGCTCACTGTGCCCGTCACGGTGCCGCTTCCACTCCAGCTCGTCGAGTTCAGAAGCGAGCTCTGCGCCGCATATCCGAACCCGAGTGTCGGTCCGCCCGCCACCGACAGGCTCGTGAGCAGCCCCGTCGCCGGCGCGTACACCAGGTCGTGCAGCCGCGCCGTGCTTCCCTCCACGCTGGTGAACGAGTCCAGCCGACCCGACGCGTCGTACACGAGACCTACGTCCCGGTGATCCGGCCGCGCGATCTCCAGGAGCTGGTCCTCCCGGTTGTAGCGGTACGTCGTCGCGCGCAAACCCGAGAACGCATTCGGCGGGTCGTAGCGCGTCTCGCGGTCCCCCGCGTCGTACCCGAAGTAGTGCCACGGCTGACCCGGCGGGAGCAGCGACGTCAGGTTCCCCGCGTCGTCGTAGGCGAAGTCGACCACGCGGCTGCCCGGGAGCGTCTGGCGGGTCACGCGGCCTATCAGGTCGTAGTCGAGGTTGGTCACGCGGCCCGCGGCATCCATGATCGTGTCGACGTAGCCCGCCGGGGTGTAGGTGAAGCTCGTCAGCCGCTCCTCGCCCGGCGAGAGGTTCGAGCCCTGCTCGATCTCCTCGAGGTTCCCCCGCGCGTCGTAGCGCAGCGTCGTCTCGGTGCCGAGCCGGTCGGTGATCGTCTGGAGCAGCCGGTCGCTCCCTGTCTGCGGGTCGGCGTCGGCCAGGTAGTAGGTGAAGGTCGTCGAGCGCAACTCGGGGCTGTTCACTGCCAGCAGGTTCCCGTTGGCGGCGTCGTACTCCGGATTCCAGGTGCCGCGGGAGTCGGTGATCATCTCGACGCCGTTCCAGATCGGGTGGTAGGTGAACGCCAACGTGGAGGCGAGCGCGCTGTCGTCGACGTCTTCAACGTTGCCCTTGGCGTCGAAGGTGCGCGTGACGCTGTGGCCGCTGGGAAGCTGCGTCACCTCGGGATTGCCCGCGGCGTCACGCGTGATCGTCGTCTCGAGGCCCGTCGCGACGTCGATCACGCTCTCGGCCGCGCCGAGCGGGCCGCTGTCGATGCGAGTCATCCGGTTCTCTGCGTCCGTGATCTGGCTGATGCCGTCCGACGGGCGACGGACCGGCGCCGGGTTCGCTTCGGTGCCAACCCCGGTCGAGGGGTCCACGAGCCCGACACCCTGAGCGTTCGATGCAAGGCGCGTCGCCCCGGTCGGCCGATCCGCGCGCTCCAGGCGGCCGGCGGCGTCGAAGTCGTGCAGCGTCGTGTAGCCGCGGGCGTCGGTCTCGGCGAGCAGCCGATGCTGCGCGTCGTACTCGAAGAACAGCCTCGAGTCGTCCGGCAGCTCCACGTCGCGCAGGTCCCCAGTCCCGCTTCGCATGAGCACGGTCTGGCGACCCGCGGGATCGGTGATGGCCACCATCCCGCCGACGTGCAACAGCGTCGTGACGCCGCTCGTCGGAGACGCGATCGAGCCCAGCGGATCGACGATCGAGGTGAGCAGGCCACCGCTGTAGCCGTAGGTCGTCCGGCTGCCGTTCGGCTCCACCCGCGCGGTCTGAAGTCCCGCGGCACTGAACTCAAGCCGCGTCCCGTCGACGAGGATGCGCTCGAACGTGCCGTCGTTGTTTCGGCGCAGAGTCGAGAACTCACCCGGAGGGCGGCTGTACCCGGAGCTGCGCCGCAGCACGACGTCATCGATGCGCAGGCCTTGGTTGTCGTTGGCGCTGTCCATCGCGTGTGCGAAGACGAGCGCCGCGCTGGTGGGCGACGTCACCCGGACCTGGCGTGCGATCGGCTCCATCACGTCTTGATCGGGATTCGTGGGCGTGGGGGGTGCGAGCGTTCGCACGAACTGCTCCGAGAAGGCACCCCCGAGCGACACGGTCATCGAGTTCTGGTCCACGCCACCGGTCCGCAGCATGAACGACAGGAGATAATCGCCGGGAGCGAGGGCGAAGCTGGTGGTCGACGTCAGTGTCCCCTCCTGCGCGGTTCCGCCCACCAGCTCCACCCGCGCGTCCGAGGAACCGAAGAAGCCGAGCGCGAGAAGGTCCACCTGCCCGTTGGCGCCGACACCCCAGTTCGCGAAGTCCCGGTGGTCCGCCCGCCCCTGCCCCCGATTCTCGCAATCGAAGCGGTCGAGGAGCAGCACGTCGCTCGGAGGCTCGGCGGGTGCGCCATCCACGACGACGCGCACCTGATCCACGTTCGTGCCGTCGACGCCCGCGGTGACACCGAGATCGACGCTGAAGGTGCGTCGGTCGCTGCTGAGGGTGATCGAATCCGGTCCACCCGTCTGGGGCATGAACTCGGCTCCGCGCTCAGCGCTCGCCGGGTAGATGGTGCCGGGATTGCCGAGAACAGCGTCGCTGGCGGTGAGCGAGGTCGAGAGCGCGATCACCCCGAGGATGGGTCGGTCAAACGTGACCGTGCCGCCCAGGCGGCGCGCCAGCCCGTCACGCGGGTCGAAGTGAAGGAAGTAGCTCGAGACGGTCCTTCCCGCGGCCAGCATCGTTTCGACGAGCTGAGCCTCGGCCGTCACGGAGCGCGGCTCGGAGAGGTCGACGCCCAGCGGCTCCGCCAGGACCACGCCCGTCTGTTCCGCGAACAGGCGGATGCGCGTGTCACACTCACTCCCGCTCGCCGTGCCGCCTCCCCCCACCACGTTCGGCATCGCGGCCACGTCGATCAGGTTGCCGGCGGTCGCGACGCCGCTCGTCTCGGCAGGCGGCCCGAAGCGCACGTGGGAGCCGTCGCCGTCAGTGATGACCACGCTCTGATCGGGCTGCATGTACACGCGCTGCAAACCGGCCAGGCTCCAGCCCGCGCCGAATGGGCTCTGCGATTCGTTCACGACGATCGCGCGCTCCTCGATGCGGCTCGACACACGCGCGGTTCGCGCGCCGACGTACTCGCTCGTCACGCGGACCGAGACCGGATACGACCCGGTCGCGAGATCCGAGGCAGAGAGCTTGACCGCTCCGCGTAGCGGCTGGTCCTGGCTCCCGGACAGCCCGCTCGTGTTCACGAAGGCGGGCGCGCCCTGCAGGACGCCGGCCAGCGTCGCCTGCCAGGCCACCCGCTCCGGGACCGCGGCGCGGCCGGGGATCGTCGGCTCGAACGGGAGGATCGGCTCAGGGTGCGCGCGGTCGGAGCGGTAGACGAAGCGGAGACTCCTCGCGCGAGACTGCGCGACATATGCCGGTAGCTCGAAGCTCGACGAGATGGCGCCCGACGGGACCACAAGGTCGGACCCGAAGCCGGTGCACCCGGAACAGCGCTCTGGATCGTGGACATCGCCATCCGCACGCGGAACGGCGGCGCTCGTCGTCGCAGGCGGGAGCACGAAGTGCCACGAGCTCTCCCGGACGCCGCCGGCGAGGGTCGTGATCTGCCCGCCGATCACCTCGCCGGTCCCGGCCACGAAGAACACGCCGTCGGCGTGGCGCAGCGACCAGATGTCGACCTCGCTGCCGTCCGTTAGACCGTCGACGTTCGGGAACGTCACAGGGACGGGAGCGCTGAACGTGAGCCCCATCGGCTGAATCGTGATCACCAGGCTCGGCTCGAGGGTGTCGGGCAGCGCGCCAGGCGTGAAGCCGGCAGGAACCTCCGCGATGCTGATCGGGCCCACGTAGCCCTGTCCGTCTCTCTGCACGGCATTCATCGGGATGAACAGGCTCACGCCGATTCCCGCGTGCGTCAGGTTCGTGTCCATGTTCGCGACGATGTTCGTGCTCGCAGCCCCCGCCATGCGAGGCAAGAGGATGTCTCGCGCAAGCACGCGCGTGACGCCCGAGACCGCGACCTCGGTCGCGCGGTAGCCTCCGTAGGCGGGAGAAGGCGTCTCTTGCTCGTAGTTGATCGTCTGCGCTCCGGGCGTCAGACCGGTCAGTAAGAAGTCTCCCGAGGCATCGGTGGTGGTCGACGGGCCGGAGGGAAGCGAGCGGACCGTGATCCCCTGGAGCGGGACCACCTGCCCGATCGCCATCGAGTTGGCGTCGAGCACGCGGCCCTGGAGTGCTGTGGCACCCCCCGATGGCCCGTTCACCTGGATCTGCACGGTCTCCTCGTCGCTCAGCGCCCCGTCGGTGACGCGGAACGTGAGCGGAATCGTCCCAACCTGCGCGAGGCCCGGCGTGAACGTGAAGCGCGCCCGGTGTTCCCCGGGCACCTGGCTTCCCACGGGAACGAGCGCCGCACCCGAGGGGAGCGGAAGCGGTGTTGCGCTGAACGTGAGCGGGTTGGCGTCCGTTGCGCGGAGGTCGAGCAGGAGGGTTGTGCCCAGCGCGACCTCCACAGGGTCCGGGGCGTCGGGGTTGATCGGGTCGAGGACCGGAGTGGCGTTGGTGCCAGCGCTTACCGAGATACCCGTCACGCCCACGTTCCCTGCCGCGTCCACCGCCTGCATCCCGATCACGCTCAGCTGGCTCGGGGCCGGGTTCAGCGTGTAGGTGAACGCAAACGTGCTCCCGGGCAGCAGCGCAGCGGGCGGGGCGTCGAATCTGACGTCCGCGATCAGCGCGACGATCGGGCTCGCGTCGGAGACGGTGCCGGTCACGAGCACCGTGGGCCCGGCGATCGTCGCCTGATCCGCAGGCGACAGGATCGTGATCACGGGCATCGTCGGATCCAGGTCCGAGAGGGTGGCCGGGCGGCATACCTGCGCGATGCCGGGATCGAGGCCCGGCGGCACGGTGCCGGTCAGGGCCCGGGTCAGCGTCGCGACGTCGTCGATGCGACAGTCGTCCGGCAGACCGTCCTGGTCCCCGTCGATCGCGTCGGTGGTGCCGCGTACGCTGCAGCGCGATGGCGCCGCCAAGGTGCCGAGCGCAGCCAGGGCATCGCGCAACGCGACGAGATCGACGACGTCGATGCTCCCGTCGCCGCTCACCTCACCGCACTGGCAGACATCCCCGATCCCGTCTTCGTCCCCCGACGCCAGCCCGCCCTGGTCGAGCTGGTCGGCGTTCAGCCGGAACCGGCAGTTGTCCAGCCCGTCGACGACCCCATCCCCATCGAGATCGCTCTGCGCAAGCGCGCCGGTACCCATCCCAAGGAACGCCAGCACGCACAGCGTCCAGACGAGAACCGCCGCGCTACGTCTCACTCCGCGACGATACCAGATCGCGACTCAGGTCTTCACATCGCGCGGCGGTACTGGCCGCCGACCTCGAACAGCGCGTCCACGATCTGGCCGAGGCTCGCGACCTTGACCGTCTCGAGCAGCTCGGCGAATCCATTGCCGCCGCGCAACGCCACGTCCTGCAACCGCCGCAAGGCCTCGGGCGCACGCGCGGCGTGGCGCGCCTGGAACGCGCGCAGATTGTCGAGCTGGGCGCGCTTCTCGTCGTCGCTCGAGCGGCGCAGCGCCACCGACTGCACCACCTGCGCCGCGTTGGGATTGCGGAAGGTGTTCACGCCGATGATCGGCAGCTCGCCCGAGTGCTTCTTCGACTCGTAGTGCAGGCTTTCGTCCTGGATCCGGCCGCGCTGGTACATGCGCTCCATCGCGCCGAACACGCCCCCGCGCTCGGACAGGCGCTCGAACTCGCGCAGCACGGCCTCTTCGACCAGGTCGGTCAGCTCCTCTGTGAGATACGCGCCCTGGATCGGGTTCTCGTTCTTGAGCACACCGTACTCGCGATAGAGGATCAGCTGGATCGCCAGCGCGCGCCGCACCGACTCCTCCGTCGGCGTGGTCACGGCCTCGTCGTAAGCATTGGTGTGCAGGCTGTTGCAATGATCCGCGAGGCCGAGCAACGCCTGCACCGTGGTGCGGATGTCGTTGAACGACATCTCCTGCGCGTGCAGCGAGCGGCCCGACGTCTGCACGTGGTACTTGAGCTTCTGGCTGCGCTCGCTGGCGCCGTAGCGCTCGCGCATCGCCACCGCCCAGATCCGCCGCGCCACGCGCCCGATCACCGAGTACTCGGGATCGAGCCCGTTGGAGAAGAAGAACGAGAAGTTCGGCGCGAACTCGTCGACCGCCATGCCGCGCGCCAGGTAGTACTCCGCGTAGGTGAAGCCGTCGGCGAGCGTGAAGGCGAGCTGGGAGAGCGGATTCGCTCCCGCCTCCGCCATGTGGTAGCCCGAGATCGACACCGAGTAGAAGTTTCGCACCGCGTTCTGCGTGAAGTGCTCCTGCACGTCTCCCATCATGCGCAGCGAGAACTCGGTCGAGAAGATGCAGGTGTTCTGGGCCTGATCCTCCTTCAGGATGTCGGCCTGCACCGTGCCGCGAACGCGTGAGAGCACGTCGGCCTTGATGCGCGCGTAGGTCTCGCTCGGGACGACCTGCTCGCCCGACAGGCCGAGCAGCCCGAGGCCGAGCCCGCCATGACCCTCGGGGAGCGCGCCGCCATAGTGCGGCAGGTCGCGGAAGCGCGCGCGCGCGGCGTCGAGGCCGCCGGTCTCGCGCAGGTGGCGCTCGACGCTCTGGTCGATGGCAGCGTTCAGGAAGAACGCGAGCACGATCGGCGCCGGGCCGTTGATCGTCATCGACACGCTGGTGGACGGGGCGACCAGGTCGAAGCCGGAGTAGAGCTTCTTGGCGTCGTCCACGGTGCACACCGAGACGCCCGAGGTTCCGACCTTGCCCCAGATGTCGGGGCGCTCGTGCGGATCGCGACCGTAGAGCGTCACGCTGTCGAATGCCGTGGAGAGGCGCACCGCCGGCATGCCGTGCGACAGCAGGTGGAAGCGCCGATTGGTCGCCTCGGGCGTGCCTTCGCCCGCGAACATGCGCGTGGGGTCCTCGGCCTCGCGCTTGAACGGGAACACACCCGCGGTGAACGGGAAGTAGCCGGGCAGGTTCTCGAGCGCGAAGTAGCGCGCCAGCTCGCGCGGCGACTCGGCGCGCGGCAGCGCCACCTTCGGGATCGGTGAGCCCGACAGCGACTCGGTGTAGTTCGCGACCGGGATCGCGCGCTCGCGCACCTCGTACGACTGCGCCGGGGCGCGGTAGCGCTCACGTTCCTCGGGCCAGTGCGCGAGGCGTTCGCTGAGCTCCGGCCCGACGGTCGCGAGCGCGGCGTTGTAGGCCCGCCGCAGCGTGACCCGGTCGGCGCTCGCCGCGCCATCCGCGAGGGTCTCGCGCGCAAAGGGCTGCCAGTCGGACGGTACCGCGTCTCCGAGTGCTATGAGTGCACGCGCCAGCGCTCCCGCCTCCGCCGCAGACTCTGCGCGCGCCTCGGCATCGCTGCGATAGGCACGCAGCGTCGCCGCGATCTCGCCGAGGTATCCCACGCGCGCGGCCGGGATCAGCGGCTTGCGCTCGTAGGCGACGGGCTTCGGCACCAGCCGGCGCGGGAATGCGCTGAAGCCCTTCTCGGCGACACGCGCGAGCAGCGCCTGGTACAGGCGGTCGGTGCCGGGATCGTCCCAGCGGCTGGCGATCGTCGGGAACACCGGAACCTCGGCGTCCCCGGCGCCGCCGTGCGTGCGGCGCCACTGGCGCCCGACGTCGCGGAGCGCGTCCTCGCCGCCGCGCGCATCGAACTTGTTCAGCGCCACGAGCTCGGCGAGATCGAGCATGTCGATCTTCTCGAGCTGCGATGGCGCGCCGTACTCGGGAGTCATCACGTACGTGGAGACGTCGACCAGATCGACGATCTCGGAGTCGCCCTGCCCGATCCCGGCCGTCTCCACGATCACCAGGTCGAACCCGGCGGCCTGGAGCACCGCGACGGCGTCGCGTACGGCGCGCGAGAGCGCCAGGTGCTGCTGGCGCGTGGCGAGCGAGCGCGCGAAGACCTGCGGCGACTCGATCGCGTTCATGCGCATGCGGTCGCCGAGGAGTGCACCGCCGGAGCGGCGCCGAGTCGGATCGACCAGAAGCACGCCGACCGAGCGCTCGCGAAACTCGCGCCGGAAGCGGCGCAGCAGGTCGTCGACCAGGCTCGACTTGCCCGCGCCGCCGGGTCCGGTGAAGCCGAGCACCGGGGCGCGCGCCGCCCCGCGCCGCTCCGCGAGCCGGCGGCGCAGCGCATCGACCTCGCGTCCGCCTGCCTCGCCGTTGCGCTCCAGCCAGCTAACGAGTCGCGCAATCGCGACCGGCTCGTCGACGCCAAGCCTCGCGAGCTCCGCCTCGGGATCGATCGCGAAGGGCGTGGCGCACTCGTCGAGGATCTGCCGGATCATGCCGTCGAGACCGAGGCGTTGGCCGTCCTCGGGGCTGAAGATGCGCGCCACGCCGTGGGCGTGCAGCCGGGCTACCTCTTCCTCGACGATCACGCCGCCGCCGCCGCCGTACACACGAACGTGTCGTGCGCCGGCCGCGCGCAGCCGATCGACCAGGTACTCGAAGAACTCGACGTGCCCACCCTGATAGGAGGACACCGCGACAGCGTCGGCGTCTTCCTGCAGCGCGGCGGTGAGCACGTCCTCGACCGAGCGATCGTGGCCGAGGTGGATCACCTCGGCGCCCTGTGCCTGCAACAGCCGCCGCATGATGTTGATCGCGGCGTCGTGGCCGTCGAACAGCGCAGCCGCCGTCACGACCCGAACGGGATCGCGCCGGGAGGCGGCGGGCGCAGCGGCGGCCTTGGGCTGGGTCATCGCAAGCAGTCTAGCTTGCTCGTGAATCGGGCGACCGGGGGGACGACTCGAGCGCGCGGATCGCGTCCGAGAGCGCCTGGACGATGTGGTACACGCTGGTCGCCGGGTGGAAGTCCACGACATCGCGACCTTCGGGGTCGAGATGCTCGCGCCAGACGCGCCGGCCCGGGGTGAGATAGCGCTGGAAGGTCCGCTCCAGCGCGTCCTCGAGCTCCTGCCGTCGTCCCAGCGCCGCGAGCGCCTGAATCCGTTCCAGCTGCGGCCAGAGTCGTCTCGTCGCGCGCCGCACCCGGCCTTGCCGATCAACCTCGTCGACCACACCGCCGTCCGGCGCCACTCCGTGTCGCTCGGCGAACGCGAAGAGCGCCTCCACGTCGCGGCGCTCGCCGAGCGCGCACAGGAGCCAGGTCCACTCGTAGTGATGGCCGGGCTCCACGATCTGCCCGGCGTCGCCGGGTGCAGGCGACCAGTCCCGCGCAAAGTGCTCGCCGAGCGTGGCGGTCGCGGAGTCGCGGAAGCGCCGCACGAACAGCTCGAAGATCCCGCGCGCAGCCTCGCGCCAGCGCGAGCCGTCGCCGAGCGCGTCGAGCGCCAGACACGCCTCGAGCAGGTGCATGTGCGGATTCTGACGGCGCGGCTCGCGACGCGGCGTCCACGACTCCTCGGCCTCGTCGAAGAACCCGCCGTGCTTGGGGTCCACGAGCCGCGCCTCGAGCAGGTCCATCGTCTCGTTCGCGAGCGCGAGCGGCGCGCGCTCACCGGTCGCTTGGGCGTAGGCCGCGAGCGCCAGCAGGACGAACGCGTGCGCGTACAGGTCCTTGTGTCGGTCGAGAGGCTCGCCCTCCGCCGTCGTCGTGAAGCACCAGCCGCCGTGACGCCGATCCCCATACTTGTCGATCAGGAACTCGTAGCCGTGGTGCGCCGCCTCGATGCAGAACGACGGGCCACCAATCTGGGCGGCGTGCGCGAACGCCCACGTCATCCGCGCCTGCACCAGCAGCCGCTTCATCGGATCGGGCGCGGGCAGCAGCGAGCCCGCGAGCAACCGGTTGTGGAAGCCGCCGCGCGCCCGGTCGACGCCGCGCGCGTGCCAGAGCGGCAGCAGCTCGTCGAACAGATGCGAGCGCAGGCGCGCAGGAATCATCGCAGCAACATGCCTCAGTCCGCCCACGCCTCTCGGGGAAGGTTCATGCGCCGCGCGAGATCGGCGAAGCGCGGGTCCTTGCGGAGGGGCTCGAGCTGCGCGGTCAGGAGAAATACCATCGCGATGTCTCTGGCTGCGTAGGCTTCCTCGAGCACCTCGAAGGCCGCGTCGGTGTCACCGCTCGCGGCACAGGTCGCCGCAAGGGGAAAGAGGCTTCCGCGCGATGCCAACACCTGCCTTCCGTAGCTCCAGTAGCCGCCGAGACCGCCCTCGCGCCACGCCCGCTCCAGTCCGGTGAACCGCTGCACACCTGGCGGCAGGCTCTCCTCGAGCCGGTCAAAGGCAATCGCCGCATCCTCGTATCGACCCAGCGCTTGCTTGGCGAGCGCATCCGCGCGCAGGGCGAGCATGTAGTCGGGTTCGACCTCGAGAATCCACGCGGCGTCCGCGAGTGCGCGTTCGTACAGACCGACCAGTCCCTCCACTATCGCCCGCTGGCTGCGGACGGTGAGATCGAGCGGCGCGAGCTTCACCGCCTCGTCAGCGACTGCAACCGCCTCTTCGCGCCGGCCCATCGCAGCGAGGAAGATGGCAAAATTGGCGCGGCCGTAGACCTCGCTCGGATTGAGCTCGAGGGCGCGCAGGTACTCCCGCTCTGCTTCCGCCCAGTTCCAGTCGAGGTTGGAGAGAACCTGGGCGAGGGCTACGTGCGCCGCTGCCAGGTCGCTGTCGAGCTCGAGCGCGCGCAGCGCCGGGGCCCTCGCTCGCGCCATCAGCGCCCGGTCCATGATCGAGGTCGCCGCGAATCCCAGGAAGAGGGTCGCCTGCGAGAGCGCGGCGTGCGCCGGCGCATAGTCGGGTGCGATGCGGATCGCCTCCTCGAAGTCGGCGATCGCCTGCTTGGCGGCGACGGGGTTCCTCAGGCCGAGGCGGTGGGCGCCCTTCAGGTACGCGTCCTGCGCGCGTACGTCGACGGGCTTCGGCGCCGCGAGGCGCGCCGCTTCGTGCGGGGCGAGCTCGGCCTCGATCTGGCTCGCCACCGCGCGCGCGACTTCACTCTGGATCTGCAGCACGGCCGCGAGCTCGCGCTCGTAGCTTTGCGCCCAGAGGTGATGGTCGTCGCGCGCGTCGATCAGCTGCGCGGTGATCCGCACCTGCCCGCCCGCGCGCAGCACCGTGCCCTCGATCACCGCATCGACGTCGAGCTCGCGCGCGATCTCGCGCAGCGGTCGATGCGCGCCCTTGTACTGCATCACCGACGTGCGCGAAATCACCTTCAGCGCGCCGATCTTCGCGAGCTCGCCGATCATCGCGTCGGTCATGCCGTCGGCGAAGTACTCCTGCTCCGGATCGCCCGAGAGGTTCTCGAGCGGGAGCACCGCGATCGCGCGGATCGGTGCGAGTTCGGGAGTCGATCGGCTCCGAAGCACGAAGTACCCGAGCCCCGCGCTGCAGAGCAGCAGCCCGACGGCACCCATCGCCACGAGCGGGATCCGTCGGGGCGGAGCCAGCGGACGCGCCTTTCTCCCCCGCCTGGGGCGCGGAGAACTCGGCGATCCCTTCGAGGCCGACCTCGAAGATCTCGAGCGGAGCGGCCGACCCCTTCAGGGCGTGGAGGCCGTGACTCTCGAAGCGGATCGCCCTCCCCCCGACGTCGTGCCGCATCCGCTGCTGCGCCGACGCGGCGACGGCGGACGAGAGCAGCACCTGACCCGGACGCGCGAGCCCCGCGATGCGCGAGGCGAGATCGACCGCCAGCCCTTCGACGCGCGGTGTGCGATCGCCGCTCGAGCCCTCCGCGTGCTCCGTCACCTCCCCTACGTGAATGCCGACGCGCACGCGCGGCAGCTCCGCTTGCTTCGCGTGAGCCTGCTGGAGCTCGAGCGCGAAGAGCACGGCTGCGCTCGATGTCTCGAACGTGAGGAAGCAGCCGTCGCCCGCGAAGTCGACGATCTTCCCGCCGCACTCGCGCGCGAGGTCGATCAAGCGTCGCCGCTGCTCTCCCAGGATCTCGCCCGCCGCCTCGTCGCCGCGTGCCGCCTTGAATGCGGTCGAATCTGCGAGGTCCGTGAAGACCAGGTTGAGAATGCGGGACGTCACGGGGGCGAGTTGCCGCTCTGCTGCGACAGCGCGAATACCCCGAGCTTCACAGCGCTCCTTCCGTCGGATCGGGATTCCGCGCAGGCACGGGCCAGCTCGGACTCGAATTCAGAGTAGGATGCCCGAGAGCCAGATGCCCCGCCCCCTCGCGCTGCTGCTGCTGCTGTGCCTCGTTTTCATTGCGGCGAATGCCCCGGCTTCGCCGTGGCTGGCGGGTAGCGGCGTCGGCATCGCGATTCCGGGTGGCGAGCTCGACCTCTCCAGCGCGACCTGGAATCCCGCGACGCGAACGCTCTGGGTGGTGCGTCAGGACCGCAGAGCCTGGGAGGTCGGCTACGACACCGGCGCGGGCGCGTTCGCGGTGCTCCGCGTGCTGCTGCTGCCCTCGGGGATCGGCAGCGACATCGAGGCCTGCACGCAGGTCGACTTCGCGCAGGACGAGCTCTACACGCTCGCCGAGGACCAGGGGCGCATCGCGCGCGTGGTGAACCTGTCCGGCACGCCGAGCGTGGCGCGCGTCTGGAACCTCGAGACGCCGAGCAACGGCTACACGCTTCCCACCGAAACGGCAGCGGGAGCCGGTCCCGAGGGACTCGTCTTCGTGCCCGACGCGGGCCTGATGGCCGCTGGCTTCCGCTACCCGGACGGCTCCGCCTTCGCGGGGAGCACGCGCGGCATGGGAGGCCTCTTCTTCGTGGGCCATCAGGTGCAGGGCCGCTTGCACGTCTTCGACCTGAACCCCGACGTCTCGGACGACTTCGTCAATCGCGGCTCGTTCCAGACCGCGGCGACCGAGACCGCCGGCCTCGAGTTCGACCGCGGCGACGGCCGCCTGTATCTGTGGCACAACCCCGCCGCGGGTAACTCGCTCGAGATCTCGCGGCTCACTTCGAACGCGACCGCGAGCGTGCTCGACCCGTTCGAGATCCATGACACCGGCGCGCCCAGCGGAAACCTCGAGGGATTCGCGCTGGTCTCGCAGGCTTCCTGCCGTGAGTTCGGCTCCGGTCCTTCCGAGCGCACGCTCTTTCTCACACAGGACGGCGGCTCGCCCAACCTGCTCGCGTACGCTGCGTTCCCCTGCGGCGCGACTGCCGTCCCGGCGCTCACGCTCCGCGGCCTGGCGCTGCTCGTCGCGAGCATGGCCCTCGCCCTCCGATCACGGAGGCGAGCGCTCGGACGGCACGGGTAGGTTCATGCGCCGCGCGAGATCGGCGAAGCGCGGGTCGCCGTGGACCGGCTCGAGCGGGGAGGTCAAGAGAAGCGGCATGCTTGCATGCTTCGCAGCGCTCCACCTGCGCGAGGAGCGGCGGATCTTCGCGGAGCTCGGCGTGAGCAAGCGCGTCGCCGCGATCGCCCGCGAGCTCGGCGAGTGAAGCTTCAGAGCGCGCGCTGCCGGAGCGCGCAGATCTGCGTGAGCGCCGTGTAGTCGCGGTCGCGGTGCAGTACCTCTAGATCGTGGCGCAGGGCGCACGCCGCCACGAGGCAGTCCACCGACGATCGGACAGTGAGTCCGACGCGTCGCGCACCGCGGTAGAGCGCCACGGCTTCCAGAAACAGCGACTCGGACAGCGGCGATTCCACGCAAGGAAGCGCAAGCATCGACTCGCGAGCCACGCGGAAGGCCGGCTCGCTGCCGAAGCCCTGCAGGACTTCCTGGATCACCGGCAGACAGGTGACGACGTCGTCGAAGTCTACTGTGGCCTCGAGATCGAACGGCCGCACGCGGCGGAAGACCTCGATCCACACGGACGTGTCGACGAGGATCACGCGCGGCGGCGCCGCTTGGGCGCTGGACGGTCGCGGCGCATCTCGGAGAGGTCGCCCTCCCAGAGACCCGATCCGCGCAGATCCAGCACGCGACGAGCCTTGATGCGCCGCACGAACTCCTCGAGCGCCCGCTCTACAGCCCGCGAGTAGGTCTTCTCGCCGGAGAGGCGCGTGGCCTCCTTCAACAGGTCCTCACGAAGCACAAGATTCGTACGTTTCATACACACAGCCTACGCAGCGGCGCGAGGCGCGGCAAGAGGATGAGGTGAAGGAGCGTGCGCTAGGCGCGCGCGCGGCGGGACATCTCCGACTGCCAGCGCTCCAGCGACGCGAGATGGCCCGGGAGGCGCGAGAAGATCAGCTTTGCGAGCGCCTCGTTGTGGCGTAGAGGAAGCGCTGCGCGCCTTCCTGGTCGCCTCGACGCTGTACTCGAAGCGCTGGATCGCCGCATCCCGCGCGCCCGCCATGGACGCGCCGGACTTCGCCGCCCGAGCTGCACTACTTCGCGCCGCGGAGCTCGAGGTGCGCGGCTTTCCGGAAGGTTCGCTCGAACGCATCGCGCTCTTCGTGGCGCGCGCCGATGGCGCCGGGGCCAACCTCGCCCGCGTCACCTCGCGCGCTCTCCTGGCGCGGGCTCACCTCTTCGCTGGCCGCCCCGATGCGGCCCTCGATGCGATCGACGCCAGCATCGCGATTGCGAGCGAGACGCGCGGGAGCTGGCCGAGCGCCTGGTCCGCCCGCCCGCAACACGGTCAGGGGCTCGAGTGAGAGCTCTCGTGACGCTCTCGGAGGTGCTGATCGCAGTGGATGACGCTCGGCGACAACGCCGGATGGGAGCGCGAGCTGCGCGAGGCGCTCCGGATCTACACCGCGATGGGCGCGACCGGCTACGTGGAGCGAATCGCCGGGGAGCTCCGCTCGTGAGCTGCCGGGCCGGCGCCCCCGCGCGGATCAGCGCCCGCATCCCGCGCGTTCGACGCTCGCTAGCCAGGCCTCGCGAAACGCATCCGGATCCAGGTCGATCAGCACGCGCATCGCCCGTCCCTCCGCGGAGGGGCGAAAGCGCAGCACGCCCGTCTCGACCGCAGGCTCGAGGCGCATCTCTTCGACGACGGCGGCCGACCAGCCGACTGCGAGCGCGCATGCGACGGGGTCGTAAAGGAAGTTCAGGAGGTCATCGGGCAGTGCTGCGTGCGCGCGGCCGAGCGCGGGCATCCCCATGTCCTCGGCGTGCGCTTCGGATTGGCGCGCGAGCAACGCGCCGAGCGCTCCGGCCGCGCGCAGTCGCGGCAGGTGCGCGGCGCGGAGGGGCGCCCGCAGCGTCGCGGGCAGGGTCGCGAGGGTGAGCGACGCGGCCGCTCCCGCGACGATCTGAGCAGCGCGCGTGTCGCACTGGACGTTCCAGTCCATCTCCGGGCCCCACGGCGGGAGCCCGTCGGCGGGCGCGTGGACCCAGCCGCCCATCACGACGACGTTCGCGCGCGACAGGCTCCCGCGCCGCGCGATCTCGAGCAGCGCGAGGTTGGTGTACGGCCCGATCGAGACGAGCGTCGCCCCGCGCTCGATGCTGCGCTCGAGTAGCTCTAGCGCCGCGCCCGCGGGAGCCGGCGCCGCGCGCACGGGGTCGGGCCAGTGCCGGCGATCGCCGCAGGTCGGGCCGTAGCGCATAGAAGATGTGAGCGTCGCCTCGGCTCCGGCGACGACCGGGATGTCGTCACGAGCCACGAGGCCGAGCACGTGTCGGACCGCGCCCGCGCGAATTCCGCCGGGCTCGATCGACGTACGCCCCCGCGTCGGCTTGCCAAGCGACTCGGGCGCCGGTATGAAGACGGTCATACCGGAGTAGGAGCGCCGCGTGGCGAAAACTGCGACGAAGGTTGCCGTGAGCATCCCGGACGCCCTCTACAAGGCCCTCGAACGCGAGCGCCGGCGCGCGCGCAAGAGCCGGAGCGCGGTCCTTCAGGAGGCGCTGCGCGACTGGCTGCGCCGCGGCGTCCAGGCCGAGCGGGTCCGCGAATACGAAGCCGGGTATCGCGCACGGCCGGAGGGCGCGCGCGACGTCGAAGCCGCTCTCGCCACGGCCGCAGCCCTTCTCCGCGACGAGGAGGACTGGTGATGCGGCGAGGCGAGGTCTGGTGGGCCGAGCTTCCTTCGCCTGCCGGCCGGCGTCCGGTGCTGCTCCTCTCCCGGAACGAGGCTTACAGCGTGCGCGAGCTTGCGATCGTGGCCCCGCTCACGTCGCGGATCCGAGGCATTCCCACTGAGGTTGCGCTCGGGCGCGCCGACGGTCTGCCGCGACGCTGCGTCGTGAACCTCGACACGATCACGACGATCCCGAAGCGCACGCTAACGCAGCGCCTCACGGCTCTGTCGCCCGAGAAGCTCGGCGCCGTCGAGCGCGCTCTCCGCTTCGCGTTGGGGCTGGTGTAGCGTAACCGCGTCCGGAGGAGCGGTGGTGGAAGAGAAGTCCGTGGAGCGTCGGCTCGCGGCCGTGTTGCACGCCGACGTGGCGGGCTACAGCCGGCTCATGGGAAGCGACGAGGAGGCGACCGTGCGCGCGGTGCGCGCGCAGCGCGGGATCGTCGAGGGCGTAGTGCGGCAGCACCGCGGCCGACTCGCGGACTTCACCGGCGATGCCTTCCTCGCCGAGTTCCCGAGCGCCGTCGATGCCGTGAGCGCCGCTCTGTCGATCCAGCGCGAGAGCGGGCTGCTCGCCGCGGCGCAGTCGGAGGACCGGCGCTTCCTGCTGCGGATCGGCGTCCACGCGGGGGAGGTGCGGGTGGAGGGTGACGCGATCTACGGCGACGCGATCCACGTGGCGGCGCGGCTGCAGACGCTCGCGGCTCCCGGCGGTGTGTGCCTCTCTTCCACGGTGCAGGAGCAGCTCACAGGGAAGCTCTCCGTGCGACTGCGCGACCTCGGCCCGCAGTCGCTCAAGAACCTCGCGCGGCCGGTGCAGGCGTTCGCGGTCTCCGCAGACGGCGGCAGCGACGCCGCGCCCGCGCCGATTCCGGGCTTCTCGGGTCGCCCGGCGATCGCGGTGCTGCCCTTCGACAACCTCTCCGGCGATCCCGAGCAGGCGTACTTCTGCGACGGAATCGCAGAGGATCTGATCACGCGGCTGGCGACGCTCCGCGACTTCCCGGTGATCGCGCGCAACTCGTCGTTCGCGTACAAGGGTCGCGCGGTCGACGTGAAGCAGCTGGGATCCGCGCTCGGCGTCGCCTATCTGGTCGAGGGGAGCGTGCGGCGCGCCGCCGGGCGCGTGCGGATCACCGCGCAGCTCGTCGAGGCGAAAAGCGGTCACCACCTGTGGGCCGAGCGCTTCGATCGCGAGCTCGCCGACGTCTTCGCGATCCAGGACGAGATCGTCGACGCGATCGTCGCGCGCGTGTACCCCGAGGTGATGCGTGCAGAGCGCGAGCGCGCCGGGCGACAGGATCCGGCGCGGCTGACCGCGTGGGAGCTCGTGCTTCGCGCGCGCGAGCGCTCGGTGCTGTGGACACGCGAGGGGGCCACGGATGCGCGTGCGCTCGTACTTCGCGCGCTCGAGCTCGACCCCGGCTGCGTCGACGCCGTCGTGGAGCTCGCCCGGATCGCGGCGTTCGCGCGCCAGCACCTCTGGGAAGACCTCTTCGAGCGCGACGGGAGCGCTCTCGTCGAGCGCGCGCGACTCGCGATGCGGCTCTCGGGTGAGGGCTGGGGCGGATGGCTCGCGCTCGGCCGTACCCTTCGGGAGAACGGCGACCTCGACTCGGCCATCCAAGCCCTGCGCCGCGCGCTCGAGCTCAATCCGAGCGCCAACGAGGCGCGCCTGTTCCTCGCGACAACCTTGGCCTGGAAGGACCGTCCCGAGGAGGCGCTCGCACTGCTCGAGACCGCTCGTCGTCTCGACCCGACGACGCGCGAGGTCTTCTACCACGCCTACGCGATGGCGTTCGCATGCTTCGGAGCCGGTCGCTACGCGGATGCAGCTCCGTGGGCCGAGCGCGCGAGCCAGGCCGCGCCCCGTCACATCGGCGCGCTCTGCGTGTTCGCCGCGAGTCTGGCCGAGAACGGACGCACCTCCGAGGCGTCGGCCGCGGTGGAGCGCCTGCGAGACCTGCTTCCCGACCTCCGGCTCGCCGTGCTGGGCGAGATCATATCGGTCGCGGATCCCGCCTTCGCGTCGCGCTACGCCGCCGCCCTGCGCAAGGCCGGCGTGCCGGAGTGACAGCTTCAGACCGAGGCGTTCTCCCCGTTCACCCACGCGCCGAGCAGGGTGTACGTCACCGCGAGCACCACCGGGCCGATGAAGAGCCCGATCACGCCGAACGCGAGCAGGCCGCCGATCACGCCGGCGAAGATCAGCAGCAGCGGGAGGTCCGCGCCCCTGCGGATCAACACCGGCCGCAGGAAGTTGTCCATGGCCCCGACCAGGATCGTCCAGACCAGCAGCGCGGTCCCCCAGAGGTTCTGGTCGCTCCAGTAGAGCCAGACCACGACAGGGAGCAGCACCAGCAGAGGACCGATCTGCGCGATGCACAGCATGAACATCAGCGCGATCAGGATCGAGATGGCCGGTGCACCGGCGACGACGAGTCCGAGGCCGCCGAGCAGCGACTGCACGAGCGCGGTGACCACCACGCCCAGCGCGACTCCGCGCACGGCTTGCGCGGCGAGTACGGCTGCCGCGTCGCCCTCCTCCCCTGCCAGCCGGCGCACGAAGCGACGGAGCGCGCCGGCCGTGGCCTCGCCGTTCGCGTACAGGATCGCGGCGACGACGACCGTCAGCAGGAACTCGAGCAGCAGCCTGCCGACGCTCCCCGCCTGAGCCGCGAACCAGCTCACCAGCGCGCCCGCGTACGGCGTCAGCCGCGCCGACAAACCTTCGGGGCCGGCATCGACGAGCTGCTGCCACCTCGCGGCCGCTCGCGCGCCGACCAGCGGAATCCGCGAGAGCCACTCGGGCGGCGGCGGCAGGCCCTGCGCTCCCAGCGAGGTCGCCCAGGCCAGGATCCGCTCGGAGTTCTCGAGGATCGTGACCAGCGCGAGCGCGAACGGCACGACGAACAAGAGCACGAGCGCGGCCGTCATGACCGCCACGGCGAGGCCGCGCCTCCCGCCGAGCCCCGCCTGCACGCGCAGCATCACCGGCCACGTGGCGACCACGATCGTCCCGCCCCACACGAGAGCGGGCAGGAACGGACTCAGGATCCAGAAGTTCGCCGCGATCAATACGCCGATGCAGAGCACGGCGAGGGTCGTGCGAGCGAGATCCGGCGTGCGCGGCAAATCCGTCACGAGGCCGCCCAGCATACCCGCGATCTCAGCGGCCGTGGTTCTGGTCTACTGTGCGCAGTACTCGCCCTGCCGCAGCTCGAAGCGGTCCTGCGCCTGCGGGCTGCGCAGGCCGGCGCGATAGCGCCGCGCCCAGGTGTAGCAGCGGCTCTTCTCCCCGCGCCAACTTTCGCACTTCAGGAAGTTGGGAGTGAAGGGACAGCTCGACTCCGGATAGGCCTTCTTGCACACCGCGTCCATGTCGACCTTCATCTCGTCGTCGCACGAGGTCTTCCACTCCGCTCTGTCGCCAGGATTGTCGACGCAGGTCTGGTAGCAGACGTCGTGGAGGTTGCAGGGCAGCTTGTCGCGAACCGGCGCGCCGAACGGGAAGCGCTCCGGCGTCGATCCCGTGTCGGTGTCCTTGCCGAAGGCGGTGCTCGATTGGCCGAGCTCGCCCGCCGTCGGATCCTGAACGTCATCGACGACCCAGTCCGGGGTCGAGCAGCCGTCGATCACGTGGCAGCGGTTGCTCTGCGCGTCGTCGGGGTCGGCGAGCGCGTTACCGGTGGCCTCGTCGCCGTCGAAGCACGCGTCGACGATACCCGATGCCTCCGCCGCCCCGAGTCCCGTCAGGTCGCTTCCGATGGCGGTGACGATCTGAGGACCCACGGGGAGCCCGAGATCGGCGGTGGCGAACCTCCAGCGGCACCGACTCGACGAGCAGGAGTGCAGTTGGGCCTGCACGGGGATGCCGTTCACGCTCACCTCGGGCTCGCCGCCCGAGACCGTGCCCGAGACCTCTCCGCTCACGGGCACCCGGAAGGTCCCCGCCGTGAAGCGATCGCCGCGTCCGCCGGTCACGAAGCCGTCCTTCGGGGAGGAGATCTTCACCGTGGGACCCGGGCCGAGGATCAACGTCACCTCGACACTGTCCGTGCCAAGGCCTCCGACCGCATCGCGCGCGATCGCGGTGATCGTGTTCTCTCCGGCCGGGAGCACGAGCGAAGCGATGAAGCTCGCGCCGCCAGTCGCAGGAACTCCGTTGACCGTCACCTCCGCGGCGGGATCGTCGACCGTCCCCGTCACGATCACGGGATTCGCGAACAGCACGCTGCCCGCAACGGGTGACGTGATGGTCACGACCGGCGGCGGATCGAACGTCACCTGCACGACGCGCACGCTCGAGTTGCCGCAGCGGTCCGTCGCCACGACCTCGATCGCATTGCTCCCCGGCAGGAGCGGGACCGTGCATGCGTAGTCCGGATCGACGAACGTACTCTCGAGCCCGTTGCAGGTGACCGAGGCCACCCCGGAGAGCGTGTCGCTCGCCGTCACCGTGAGCGTGACCTCGGGATCGGAGACGACCGTGCCGTCGCCCGGCTCGACCGCCGAGATCACCGGCGGCTTCTCGTCCTTCGCGTCGATCTGGAAGGTGAACCCCGAGCCCGGCTTCCCGTGGAGGCGGATCCAGAGCACGTTGTGGCTCCGCACGCGAACGGGCACCTCGATCACAGCATGCTTGTGCCGAAAGCGCTTCGGGCTCACGACCAGGTGGCCGTTGAGCCACACCATCGCGCTCGTGACACGCCGCATCTCGCCGTTCGCCCCGCCGTTCCGGATCCGCAGCGTGTGAGGAGCGGACCGGTCCGGGACGCTGAAGCGGGTCCAGACCCAGCTCTTCCCTCGCGTCCGCACCGCGTCCTGCGGACCGAGCACGGTCACGCATGTTTGACCCCGTTCTGCGGGATCGCAGTCGGCGCGGGCCGCGGCCCTGACTTCTGCCGAGATCGCCAGGCAGAGCGCAGCGAAAGCCATGCGCGCGGCCGCTCGGGTCATGGGTTCTTCAGCTGGTCACCCACAGCCGACTTCTACGCCACGTCCGCGACGCGTGTCAATCCGACGTCTCCGGACGGGACGAGTGCGCGTGAGATCCTGAGTTTGGAGCTGTCCCCGATGCGAACAGGTACCCCCTGTCGGATGACTGTCGCTTTAAAGCTATGATGCGTCGGTGCCGAAAGAGCACGAGAGCCGGATCTACGCCAGGCCGGACGGCAGCGAGCCCTACACCCTGTGGGAGACGGGGCTCGGGGACCGGACGGCGCGAGCCAGGATCCGGGCTCGCATCGGACGGCTTCGCCTGGGGAACTTCGGGGACGCGAAGCGGGTCGG